>NZ_JSEC01000001.1:0-724139 GCF_000789415.1 Sulfurospirillum sp. MES
ATTGTCCATGCCCATAAAAAAGCTCCGTATAATCGTGTTTTAGTCGACTAAATTATACTTAAAAGTGCCTATTTATGGGCTTTTATAGATCGATTAATCTTTGAAATCTATGTGCGAAAGTTGAGATTGAAAATCTATCCTTTTTATTCAAGTTGGGCTATTTATTCAAGATAATCATATTTAGTACCCATATAAATAGTATTTTTTTATTATTGATGACCTATTGAATTTAGAACCTAGTTCAAATTAAGATTTATTTCGTATATTTATGTGGCCTAAGAATATAAATTTTCAACAAAATTTCTACCGCTCTCCGGGCTCAATTTAGCATATCGAAGCGTAGTTTTAATATCCTGATGATTCATCAACTTTTGAATCGTAAATATTGGTGTTCCTTGAATTGCTAAAAGACTTGCGAACGTATGTCGCAAGGTATGAATAACCACTCGGTTTTTTCTATCGTTTTTGTCTAAATCTGCATTAAAGAGATCTACAAAAATATTTGATAATTGTCTTCTGAGTGTACGTACCGGCATTGTGATCAGCTTATCGTTTGGCTTTAGATCTTGACAGTATTCATTCAAATAACTTGTGAGATCATCGTTGAGGAAACCACGATACGAAGAAACGTTTTTATGATCCTTGAGAGCGATTGTTTTGTTAGCAAAGTCAATATCTTTTTTGCATATACTCAGAATCGTCTCTAATCGCCCTCCAGTGCTCAAACTCAAGCGCACGAATAGTCTGAGTACCGGTTCATCTTCAACGGCTTCTAAGAGCTTCTGGCACTCTTCTTTCGTCAAATATCGATCTCGAGCATTATCGACTTTCAATTGCTTGAGCTTTTTTGTGGGATTATGAACAGTCGTTGATAGTTTATTTTCAATTGCGTAGTTGACGATGGCATGTAAAAGATTGATCGTAAAGTTAATCGTGGCTGCCGCGTACTCTTTTTTTACCAGGCTCTCTTGTAATCCTCTTACTTCCTCTAGCCCAACTAAATCGATATCCATCTGGCCAAGTACCGGCGCGATCCAATTATTGTATTTTGATTGCGTATGAGCATTATCTTTATTTTGCATCTCACGTTCTTTGAAGAACTTTTCTGCGGCCGTATCTAACGTGATAATATGCTTTTTCTTTTTAACGGCAATTGCCGGAAGATCTTCGCCTAAGCGTTGCTTTGTGATAATCTCATTTCGCTTTTGATTGCAGTAATTTGCACGTACACCTTCGCTTTCTTTGCCGATCTTTGTCTCAACGGTTTTATTATGCACGTCTTTAAAAACGATATAATACGTCTTATCAGGCTTACCATTCGTGACAGCTTCACGATAAAAAACACCTTGATATTTAGTTTTGATGCGGCTCATAGAGGATACTTACCGTACAGCTTCAAAAATCGCCAACTTTAACGACTCGTTAAATTCATCTTCTTCTATAATTGAGTGAAGGATATTAAGCAATAATTCGTCATTGATTTTACTTTCGGCCAACCATACAACGATATTTTCCATTTTTAATATAAATCTATCAATACAATAGTCATATCCGTTAAGCTTTAAAAAATAAGCTCCTAGCACTAGACTCGATCGCTTATTGCCATCATTAAAAGGGTGAAACTTGTTGATTGCGATGATTAAATGCTTGAGCTTATCTTGAAATGTCGGATAATATACATCATTTTGAATATGCTCTAATGCACTATCCAAAAGACCGATTTCACGATACCCTTGTAACCCACCGCTATTATCTATAATCCAATCATGAACGGAAATCGCGTGTTTTGTATCAAAATAAAATATTTGCTGTTCCATTATCGATCTTTTAATCGTTTTAAAACGGCTAAGGTATCGGGATCAGATAACCTTTCTTCTAAAGATTTACTTGTTTCACCAAGGAACTTCTCAAAATCTACTGTTGGCACCGATTGTATGTAACTCTCAAGCTTTTGATGCAAAGCATCTCTAAAACATAAATCACGACTTGCCATCTTTGCCCTGGCATCATTAATATGTGGTGTTAGATAAGGATTTTTTGCTGCTTTTTCAATTAAAGTATCCAATTCTTTTGTTGTTAATTTCCTACCGAGTTCGTCATATTGTTGCTTCATTTCTACAGCTAATCCATGTTCAAAGCTAGCGATAGCATTTAATACTTCAGAATACATAGTTTCTCTAATTTGATCTTTCTTTTTTAAATCAAGGATGTTTTTATACTCTTTTGCATTTTCTAAAAATACTACTTCATATATTTTATTTGTATACTTCCCATATTTCCATTTATCTGCTTGGAGATAATAATCAAGTGCATCCGTAAATTCTTGACGATAGTTATATTCTTTGTATGCAGATGGGAGATAAGATTCATCTCGCTGATTAATATACTTAGTATGCCCACCGGCTTTTTGAGCAACAACATCAATGACGATATCAAGTATCTTATTTCTGATAGCTTTTGCTTTTTCACTTTCGGTTACCAGCATAGCTAAATTCAAAACTGTTCTAAACGGGAAAAGCCCTAATGAAGGGATCCTGGAGATGTCACCGACATCAATGTCGGAGACATCCTCCTTAAACTGTTTTAAATCGATATTTTTTAAAACCTTATATCCATTTTGTGTTAATTCATCATAATGATTTTCCAAATATCGTTCAACAGTCCTTATATCAATTTCTAATAATTCCGCCACTTGCACCTTCGTAAAAACGGTTTCATCATGCCAATATGTACCGCCAAGCGACAAATTAGATTCTATTTGTTCCAATGCATAATTATTGTTTAGAATGTTTTGTCTACCGACTGTCGATGATGTTAAATCATGTGCCATTCTTTACTCCGAGAAACGATATAATATTGATTATTGTAGCAGTTTATTTTTATACTTTATATAAATTTATTCCAACCTATTTCCAACATAAATTTATATTTTATTGGAATAATAACATATTATTGGAAATTGAGAAAGTTTTATAAAGGCCTGAAATACGCTATTTTGATGATTATTTTACAAAATGTATAATATAGAAAATTAGTGCCTTTAAAATCCCTCTCTCCCGGCCACCAATCCTTAAACTCCTAAAATACGCCTTATTAAAATGCTAATTCAATTCTTAAGTGCAACATTAACGCTTATAATTTTTCTATCACTCTTTGAGCAACAGAGCGTTTTTGCATCCGAGATCAAAACCCATCGTGCATGCTTGAGAGAACAACTCGATTGCTTTTTGCCTGTTTTGAACCACGCCTTGTCCGTCACGGTACATCACGCCTAGATTAAAGCAACTTTTTTCATAACCTTCATTGCATGTTTGTTGAAAAAGTTTTGCGGCTTCAACAAAGTTCTTTCGTACGCCTTCGCCTTTATAGTACATAAGTGCGGTCGAATAGCATCCTCGCGTATGCCCTTTTTCACAAGCTTGATAATAAAGCGTAAACGCCTTTACCGTATCTTGCGTAACACCTTCGCCTTTTTCGTACATTATGCCAAGATTATAGCAACTATCGACAAATCCCCCCTCACATGCTTTTGTCAATAACCTCATCGCTTTTTGATCGTCTTTATAAACGCCTACACCTTCGTCGTACATCAGCGCAAGGTTATAGCATGCCTCCATTACGTTATTATCGCAGGCTTCTTCAAAAAAGAGGCTTGATGCCATATAGTTTCCTTTTTCATAGGCACCGAGTCCTTCGCTTAAAGCATCGGCGTGAAGCATACCGATACTGAAATAAAACCCTATCGCGATTTTAAAGATAAGAGCTTTCATCGTATCTCCTTAATAATATTTGCCCTTGTACGTTATTTCGTCAAACAACAGCTCTTCCAAGAGTTCGGGGAAAAGGCGCATAACAATGAACAACGCCGTATTATTAGCAATCGACATCGGCGTATTTGCCGT
Source organism: Sulfurospirillum sp. MES (assembly GCF_000789415.1). Lineage (NCBI taxonomy): Bacteria > Pseudomonadati > Campylobacterota > Epsilonproteobacteria > Campylobacterales > Sulfurospirillaceae > Sulfurospirillum > Sulfurospirillum sp. MES. The sequence continues at coordinate 3,903 of NZ_JSEC01000001.1, forward strand.
GGAAATCGCTTGATCGAGGTAACTTTGATCTTCTTTGGCAAACCGCTTGATCGAATAAATAAAATCTTTGATCGTCTCTTTAGCCGAAGCATCGTTTGCACTTGTTGGAAATAATTCGTGCAACCGCTTCAAATCCCAAATCGAAGGTGCAAAAATCTCTTGAATACTCGGTGTCGCCAAAAATGCGCTAAATGCCGTTTTAACATCAAAATCGATAATCTTGCTCGGCTTATCGTTTCCGATAAAAAAGATCGCCTCGCGCGTTACTTCTCCGCCGTAAATCTGTTTTTCTTGAAATCGATGTGCAATAAAAACTGCCCGTTTTCCGATTCTTTGACTAATTGCATCGCTGCATTTGAGTTTTTTCCATACAAGTTCGCGGTACTCTTTGGGAGGGTTTTTCCCGTTCAAAATAACCGATTTAATAGCATTTTGCTCGTTTGCGTCCACACCCTCGACCGTAACATTCGCATGGTTCGCCGCTTTATCATTGCAACCGAGCAAAAGCCACGCCGTGATCAAAAGGGTTAACCATTTTCGCAACATAGACGCTCCTTTACACCTTTGACTTTATTGTATAACGCAACGACTTAAAGCATTCAAAAGGATTTTATTAACATTCAATTTAACCTAATCGCCTATAATCTTTTAAAAAATTACGGAAAAAAAGAATGCACCACTCTTTAAGCGAACGTCAGTTGATCCTTATTCTCGCCTCTTTATCGGCAATTTCTCCTTTGTCGATCGACATGTATTTACCGGCATTTCCCTCCATCGCAAGCGACCTTCATACTTCCATACCCAATGTCGAATTTAGCCTCAGTCTTTTTTTCTTCGGTATTGCGATGGGTCAGCTTTTCGGCGGGCCTATTTCGGACGCCTACGGAAGAAAGCCGCTGATTAGCATCGGATTGATTCTTTTCGGACTCAGTAGCTTTGCGCTTATTTTTACGCATGATATTACGCTTTTTTGGATTTTACGCGCGATTCAATCTTTCGGCGGCGGCATCGCTACGGTCAACGTCTCTGCAACTGTGCGCGATCGATACGAGGGTAAAGAGAGTGCGCGCGTCTTTTCACTGATTGCTATGATTATGCTAACCGCGCCGTTAATCGCACCTACGCTCGGTGCTTTATTTTTAAAACTTTTTTCATGGCGAAGTATTTTTGTTTTCTTGTGCATTTATGCCTTTATGATTCTTACGATCTACTTTTTTTTCTTTCCCAAAGGCATGCAAACCAACACGAAAGTAACTCCTTTTCAAAATTACAAACGCGTTTTAAGCCATAAAACGGCGATGGTTTTGATCGTATCGCAAATATTGTGCTCATCCGGGATGTACACGTTCATTACCTCTTCGTCGTTTATTTATATGGAACATTTTCACATCGGAGCGACGCTTTTTTCGTTTTTCTTCGCAAGTAACGTCATCTTACTGATGCTGACAGGTAGGCTCAACGCCCATCTTGTCAAACGTATCGAGCCTTTTTACCTCTTGCGTTTCGGTATGGTTTTGCAAGCATTTTTGGGTTTTTTACTTTTTATACTTCGCGATCAAAGCATTGCTTTTATTTTCCCGTTGATTATGCTTTACATCGGCTCTTTAGGTTTTATTTTTTCCAACTCGGTTTCACTGACGTTGGAATTTTTCCCGAACATCAGTGCGTCCGCGAACGCGATTATCGGCGTTTTACAGTACAGTATGGGTGCTTTGATGGGCTTTGTCGCAAGCTTTTTGCATGATGGAACGCTTTTACCCGTTATGGGCGTGATGATGGGAGTAAGTCTTTGCAGCGTGACGCTCTTTTTAGTCGGTGTTCGAAATGATGCTTTTCATCATCATACTACGCCAGCATCGTAGTATTTTTTTATCGACCGTCGAGAGGGCTAACGAGGCTATTGCCTCTTCATCAAACCAACCGTCGAGTGCTTTGCCGCAATATCGCGGTTGAAACACTTCGAGTTCGAGTTTGAAATGACTATAGGTGTGACGGACAATACCTAAAAAACGACCTTCGGGTTTTTTATCCGTTTGCACAAAACCCCAAAGTCCGTGTAAAAGCCTCTCTTTACGTTGAATCAATCCTAATTTTCCCTCCTGAATCACAACCGAAGCAAACCGTTTTTTAATCGGAATTTTCGGTTTTTTAACGCTTTGCGGATAACTTTCGGGATTCGTTTTGCCTTGACATGTCAGTTTCATCGGACACGCATTACATGTAGGATTTTTAGACGTACAAACCATCGAGCCTAAATCCATCATCGCTTGATTATACTCAAAGGGGCGTTTCGTATCCAAAAGCTCCCATGCTTTTTGCCACAATACATTTTCATTCTTGACATGTAAGGCAAAATAGCGGCATAAAACACGCTTAACGTTGGCATCCAAAATAGGCAACGCTTGGCGATAGGCAAACGCACAGATCGCATGTGCCGTACTTTTCCCGATTCCTTTAAGTCCACCGAGTTCTTCGGGAGTTTTCGGCAAAACCCCCTGACATGTCAGCGCCGTATGATGAAGGTTTTTAGCCCGCGTGTAATATCCAAGACCTTCCCATGCTTTTAAAACATCGTCTAAAGGAGCTTCGGCTACGCTTTGAAGAGTTTCAAATCGCTTTAAAAACGGAAAATAAAACCGCTCCAAAACGGTTTTAACTTGCGTTTGCTGAAGCATAATCTCGCTGAGATAAATGCGATACGCATCATCGGTCTGTCGCCACGGCAAATCGTGACGACCGTTAGCCTGATACCATGCGTAAAGGCGATCGTGAACGACGCTTAAGAAAGACACCATTGAATCGGTTGTTGTCGGGTTTGAATCAAATAGTCGTTACTTTTAGAAAACGGTTTTGAGCCGAAAAAACCACGGTAACTTGATAAAGGCGAAGGGTGAACGGAGCGTAAAATGAGATGTTTTTTTGCATCGATCAGCGAAGCTTTCGCACCGGCGGGACTTCCCCAAAGAATAAAAACAAGATGCTCTTTTTGCGCGCTTAGACGTTTGATAACCTCGTCCGTAAAGATTTCCCATCCTTGTCCGCGATGCGAATTAGCTTCGCCCGCACGTACGGTTAAAACGGTGTTGAGCAAAAAAACGCCCTGATTTGCCCATGCGCTCAAGGTTCCGTTTTGAGGGATAGGGCATCCTAAGTCATCGTGAAGCTCTTTGAAAATATTTTGCAAAGAGGGAGGATGCGGCACGCCTTCTTGCACCGAAAAAGACAATCCGTGCGCTTGGTGAATGCCGTGGTAGGGGTCTTGCCCTAAAATAACCACTTTGACTTTGTCAAAAGGCGTATGATCAAACGCCGCAAAAATATTAGCACCGCTCGGATAGATCGTAAAACGTTTTTTTTCTTCGGCTAAAAAAGCTTTTAAGGTCTCAAAATAAGGTTTTTGAAACTCGTCCCATAAAACCTTCTTCCAACTTGTTTCAATTTTAGGATCGACCATACGCTTCCTCTATGTTTTTTAAGAATTTTTGGGTAAAATACGCTTCGCCTTCTTCTAGACCTGTGCAACGTCTTCTAAGAGCATCGCTTCAGGGTGGGAACACAGCAGAGCACTTTTTTAAGGTGTGTGCCGCAGCCATCTGGAAGAGGGTTTTTTATTTTATACTTCTTTTACGCTCCAAAATAATTTTCAATTTCCAATGCCAACTCGTAAAAATCGGCATTGCCCATTTTCCCTTTTTCTTTGAGCTTTTGACGAATATGTTCTTTACCTTGGATTAACTCTTTGGATTTGACGCCGTGCGAAATCGAAAGCGTGGCTTCGATAAATGCGGCTAAATTATCGCAATTTTTAAGTGCTTTACCGTCGATGGTTTGAAATCGGTCTTCGTTGTATTCGCAAGGATCGTCGATCGCCGTTATTTCATGCTCGAAAATGCGATTCATAAATTCGTCTTTATGGTTGTCGCCGTACAAACCGAGCAAATACTTAAACTCTTTGAGCAAACCCTCGGGTAAATTCGGCAGGATCTCTTCTTCGATCATCTTAATTTCAAATTCGCTGATAATGTCGTCCAAACCGCTCACGGAATATTTGACCGGAGAGATAATATCGCGCGTCAAAGCTTCGGGAAGATCGTGAAACAGGGCACAAAAAAAGTTATTGACCAAACGGGTGTCACACGCTTTGGCAGAGAGCGAATAAAAATAACCCAAAATCGCAACGATGAGCATGTGTCCCAAAACGGACGTTTCGGGAATGCGCGGCGTTTGCGCCCAACGTTTTTGAAAACGAAGACGTCCGCTTAGATCGATTACTTTCGAAATTTTCTTATTCATCGCCATTTTTCGAATGCTAATCAGCTCGTAATAATCCTCGATTTCCTCTTCGACCGCTTCTTTAACACGGTCGATATTGTTTAAAAATTGGCTCGTTTGATACACGATCGAAAATTCCCAACGTGTTGACATGTAAGAAGCCGCTTTCAAAATAAAACGCTCTTTTTTATACATAGAACTATCGCTAATATACGTCTCAAACCGTCGGTAAAACGCTCCGTTTTCAATTTCATTGAGCGAATCGTACAGTTGGGAAAGCACCCACGTATTAATCTCTTTTTCTTTTTTTTGAAGCGCTCTTCGAAAAACGTCCGGACGAATATCGGTCACGACCACACGGCGTAAAAATTCAAAAATACCCGCTTCAATCAATGAACGCATATCGATACTTTCGTCGCCTTCCATTTTCGCCACGAAATAAGCGATAATAAACTTGTGTGCTTGTTTATCGAGTTCCACCAGCTCCACCATACGCGGATAGTCATTCCAACGTTGAATAGACGCCGCGCCGAAAAATTGTTCGATGAGTTTTGGATTTAACATGTGCTCTCGTTTCGTACGACTTTAGAATCGATCTCGATAACGGTATGAACGTTTCCGCGCGGATTAAAATCGGCAACGACTTTGAGCCACTTGGGTTTGAGTTTAGTGTCTAAAAGATCGTAAATTTCATTTGCCGAATTTTCATGGCTAATATTACGATTCATAAAACTGTTGATGTAAAGTTTGATCGCTTTTAACTCTACCACCCATTCGTTTGGAATATAATCGATGTAAATCGTTGCAAAATCAGGATAACCGCTTCGTGGACACAAACAACAAAACTCCGGCAAAGTCAATTTAATGACGTAATTTTTTTTGTGTTGATTCGGCCAAATTTCCAAATCTTTTTCAACATCGAACTCTTTAATAATTTTTTCACCGTATTTCATCTATTTCTCCTATGGTTTTGGGCTTTGAAATATAAAACCCCTGTATAAAATCAGGCTCATACGCTTTTGCTTTTTCAAAAAGAGCTTTTTTATCGACAAATTTTATCATAGTCCGAATGTGAAGCGACCTTGCCAACTCAATATAATGCTTGAGCAAAACACGGTACGTATCCGCTTCAATATTTTTAGTAAATTCAATATCAAATTTTATCCAATCAATCGTAAGATATTTTAAATACTCGATACTCGCGTTATTCCCGCCGAAATTTCCAAGTGCAATTTTAAAACCGAGTTCTCGGTAACTTTTAACAATTTCATTAAAACGCCCCATCTCTTCATAACTTTTTTTTTCGATAATTTCAAGAATAAAACGATTCGGATCGATTTTGAGACGTTTAAAAAGCGTTTGAAGGTAACGCTTAAAAGCGGTATTTCGCAGCGAAACCGGCGAAATTTCAATGCAAAATAATGCATCACTTTGTTCTAAAAGCGGTTTTAACTCTTCTAAAAGCAACCCAAAAACTTTTTCGTCAAACTCTTTTTCATATCCCGCATGGTTGACGATACGTTGAATTTGCTGTTTACTAAGGATGCCTTGTTCTTGTAAATCGATACGCGTTAAAATTTCATACAGTTTTTGGGAACGGTCGTCGTATTTTACGCAGGGTTGATATTTAAAAAAAAGACGGTTTTCTTGAATGGCATGAACAATCATTTTATTCATTGCATCGGGCTTTAATACTACCTTTTCTTCTTCTTTTTTATCGGTTTCTTCACTCAATAAAATCAATTTTTCAATGATATTTTCCGTCGATTCGTCGTAATGTGCTCCGATCATCGCAAAATCGATCTTAACTTCGATATTGTCGATACCGGCATTTTGAATGCTTTTCGTAAAAAGCATCATAAAATGTTTTAACTTTAAATAAGGATAACGCGTATAAAAAAGAAACATACTGTTACTGTAACGACCGATCGGTACGTTTTTTAAATGATGTTCAGTCAAAAACGCTTGTAATTTTTCAATCAATTTTTTCAAAACGCTATCACCGTTATTAAAGCCGTAGCGATCGTTAATATCACTCAAATTTTTGACATGTAATAAAACAATCAGTGTTTGATCTTTTTGTTTGATCTTTTCAATTTTTGAGAGAATTTTTGTTCGATTAAATGTTTTAGTAATCGGATCGATCAGCGTCGTTTGAAAACCGTAATAAATTAAATAAACCGTGTAATACACGTAAACGGGAATTAATAAAATCAGAAGAATAAAATTGAGCGTATCGTGCTTAAAAAGCTGTGATGCATGAAAAAATATACCCAAGAGAAGAAGAAAAGGAAAAGCGATTTTTAAGGCGGTAATAAATCGATTTTCTCTTTCTTTCTTCTCCGAATAGAGCATTAAACGTCCAAGTGTTTAACGTCTTTGGCGTGATCTTGAATGTATTGTCGGCGCGGCTCGACTTCATCGCCCATGAAAAGCGTAAAGGTTTCGCTTGCAAGTTCGGCATCTTCGACTTTAACTTGCAATAAACGCCTGTTTTCGGGATTCATCGTCGTTTCCCAAAGCTGTTCAGGATTCATTTCACCCAGACCTTTATAACGTTGAATGTAAGCGCCTTTTTTAGCATTTTTTTCAATTTCGTCTAAAATTTCAATCGGATCGCGTCCTTCAAAAACGTCAAAATCGCGCTCTTGAATTTTGCCGTAAATATAACGTGCCTCTTCGTATAAAGCATTGCCGTAAAAAGTATCGTCTAAAAGTAACTCTTCCAAGCCGTCATTGGTTTGAATAAACAGATGAAGACTCTCAGGCGTAATATAATGGTTTAATAAATTGTATCCGACTTTTTGAATATACGCTTTAATCGCTTCGAAAAGCTCGTGTGAAGAAAGAGAAATTAAATCTGGATTTTCAATTAAATAACGAACCACTTCGATCATCGAAAAGCGTTTTTCAAGCTCTTTTAAAATACCGCGATACGCTGCGATAATTTTAAAATAATCGATTAAATCCGGTGTTCCGACGCCCTCTATTTCCATCGTTTCCAAACCCGACTCGATTAAGAAAGCATTCATTTCGGTATCGTCTTTGAGATAAATCTCTTTTTTACCCTTTTTATAGCGATACAAAGGCGGTTGTGCCAAATAGACGTAACCGTTATCGACGATCGGTCGCAAGAAACGGAATAAAAACGTTAAAAGAAGCGTTTGAATGTGACTACCGTCGACGTCGGCATCGGTCATAATAATGAGTTTGTGGTAACGTAATTTTTCTTCGTTAAACTCATCGCCGATACCGCATCCAAGAGCAGTAATCATATTTTTGATTTCATCCGATTTTAAAATTTTATCCAAGCGGCTTTTTTCAACATTTAAGATTTTACCTTTAAGCGGCAAAATGGCTTGAAAAACCCTATCACGTCCCTGTTTTGCCGAACCGCCCGCACTATCGCCCTCAACGAGGTAAAGTTCACAAATAGAAGGGTCTTTACTTTGACAATCCGCCAATTTTCCAGGAAGCGTACCGATGCTCATAGCATCTTTTCGACGCGTTAAATCACGGGCATTTTTAGCCGCTTCGCGACCGCGTGCCGCCATAAGAGCTTTATTCATAATGGCTTTAGCTTCGATCGGATTTTCTTCAAAATATTTAACTAATTGCTCATAAACCAATTTTTGAACAATCGGTTTAACGTACGAACTTCCGAGCTTTCCTTTGGTTTGACCTTCAAATTGCGGTTCGGGAACTTTAACGCTCACAATAGCGATCAAACCTTCACGCACGTCATCACCCGTAATTTTGGCGTCTTTTTCGCGGATACCTGCGTTTAAAGAGATGTAATTGGTAATAGCTCGCGTCAAGCCGGCACGAAAACCGCTTTCGTGTGTTCCACCGTCGATGGTTTTAATGTTGTTGACAAACGAATACACGATCTCGCTGTAGGTCGAATTGTACATCATCGCGATATCGACTTCTACGTCTTCCACGCTTGCCGTATAGTGAACCGCTTCGGCAACTTTTTCTTTTTTGTTAAGATCGAGAACAAACTGTCTGATACCGCCCTCAAAATGGTACGTTTCGGCGCGTCCGTCACGTCCGTCTTTAAGTTCGATTTTAATTTTAGGATTTAAATAGGCAAGTTCGCGAAATCGTTGCGCTAAAATTTCAAATTGAAATTCAACGGTTTCAAAAATCGTAGCATCGGGCCAAAATTCAATCGTCGTTCCCGTTCGGTTTGTGGTTTTAACAACATCTAAGGGCGTTTGAGGAATACCGCACGCAAACTCTTGGCGATGTTCGTTTCCCTCACGCTTAATCGTTGCAACAAGTTTAGACGAAAGCGCATTTACGACCGAAACACCCACGCCGTGAAGACCGCCGCTCACTTTATAGGTATCTTTATCAAACTTTCCACCGGCATGTAAGACGGTTAAAACAACCGTTGCGGCGGACATATTTTCGCCTTCATGCCAACCGACGGGAATTCCCCGTCCGTTATCGGTAATAATTGCCGATCCCTCACGCGTCAATTCTACTTTAATATAATCACAATAGCCCGCCATTGCCTCATCGATAGAGTTATCGACGACTTCGTAAATTAAATGGTGTAAGCCGTTGATATTCGTATCGCCGATATACATACCCGGACGTTTACGAACCGCTTCAAGGCCTTTTAAAACTTTAATATTGTCTGCACCGTAAGTACTCATAATTTCTCCGCTTCTTTAATAATTCTTATATCATAATCGGCATAACGATCGTCATAAAATTTTCACTCTCTAAGGTAAAAGGAAGACCGCTATCGTTAAAACCTAAGGTAAAACTGTTGTTTTCGATGTGAGATAGAAAATCCAAAACGTAACGGCTATTTACCGCAAGGTATATTTCGTTTTCAAGTCCCGTGTGAAAATCGATTTCCGTTTTTGCTTCAATGTTATCATCGTTTAAACTTTCAAAAATAATCTTTTCGGATTGAAACGTGAGTTTAATTTCCGCCGAAATAATCGCAATTTGTTTGATTGCATCGATCATCAACTCTCGGCTAAGCGAGAGTGAATAATTTTTTGTTTTAGGAATAATACGTGCGTAATCGGGGAATTTACCGTTGATGAGCTTTGTGTAGAAGGTAAAATAGCTCGATTGTGCAATCAACGTATTTTCATCGTAGAAAATTTCGATTTCGTCGAAAAAGAGTTTTTGAATTTCCGAAATGGCTTTTTTAGGAATAATTAACGAAAAATTGTGTTCGGTTTGTTGCTCAATACTCATAACTGCCAAACGTTTCGTATCGGTAGCAACCAGATGAATCGTATTGTCTTTAATATCGATCAATGCACCGTTAAGTTCAAATTTTGGGTTGTTCGTATCGATGGAAGGGGCAATTTTTTTAATTGCGCGTACCAAGGTTGCACTGTCGATATTAAATTTCGGTTTATTGTCGATTGCCGGAAAAGTCGGGAAATCGGAAGAATTAAGCATCGGAAGTTTAAATTTGGAATGGCTTTGTTGAATATGAAGATAATCGTTAATCGTTTCAAGTACGATATCATCGTCTTTCAAACTTTTAATAATATCCAAGAGTTTTTTTCCGTTCGCACTGGCTTGACCGAATGCACTAATCAAAACTTCGGGAGTATGGTAACTCAAACCGATCTCATAGTCGGTTGCTTTGATAACGAGTTGATTTTCTTCCGTCGATAAAAGTACATGTGAAGTGATTTGACTCAAATCTTTTTTCTCAAGGTAAGGTTGAGTATTGAGAAGAATGTTTTCTAAAATGCTTTTTTTAATCGAAACTTTCATTGAGTCTCCTTTAATTATTTATTAAAATAGTTGAAGTAGTAGTTTGGGTTGAATGAGTGAAAACAAGATACATTATACCTAAAAATAGGGCTTTTTGTAGTGAAAGTTTTGGTTCTTGTTTTTCACATGTCATCACGTTTTTCTCTAAAACTTTTTATTTTTCTTTGGTCAAAATTTTATTTTTAAGATCTTCAACTTTGAGTTTAAAGGCTTCGTTTGTTTCGATTAGTTCGTTAATTTTTTTAATATTGTGCGAAACCGCCGTATGATCTTTCATACCGAAATACGATGCCAAGGAAGGCATGGAATTGGGGGTTAGGGTTCTGGCTAAATAAATGCCGATGCGTCTGGCTTCGACGATGTTTTTACTGCGCTTGGTCGATTTGATTTCGCTCGGTTTGATATTTAGGTCTTTTGCAATAATTTGAATAATATCTTCAAGGCTGATATTTTCGCGGCGTTCTTTAATTTGTTCGCGCATAACGTTTTTCGCAAAATCAAGCGTAATTTCTTGGCGCATCAATAAGGCATAGGCATTGAGGTTAATAATAGCGCTTTCGATTTCACGAATATTGTCGCCCATATTGGAAGCGATGTAATTGACGATGTCGCTGTTTAAATTGATGCCGTCAAGCTCACACTTTTTCTTGATAATCGCAATTTTCGTTTCAAGTTCGGGCAGTCCGATATCGGCGATTAACCCCCATTCAAAACGGCTTTTGAGACGATCTTCTAAACCGTTAATCATTTTAGGCGGTTTATCGGACGTTAAAACGATCTGTTTACCGGCCGAGTGCAATTCGTTAAACGTATGAAAAAATTCTTCTTGCGTTTGAATTTTGTTGGATAAAAATTGGGTATCGTCTATTAATAAAACATCGCAATTGCGGTATTTTTCGCGAAATCGATCCATCGATTGGTTGCGAAGGTTATAGGTAAAATCGTTCATAAATTGCTCGATCGTTGCGTAAATAACGATTTTTCCTTTGGTTTGACAATAATTGCCGATTGCATGAATCAGGTGGGTTTTACCAAGACCGGTCGGTCCGTAGATAAAAACGGGATTGTACATAATACCCGGTTTTTCGGCGATGGATTTTGCGGCGGTATAAGCATATTGGTTAGAACTTCCGACGACGAAGCTGTCAAACGTGTAGGAAGGATTTAAAATCGTATTTTTGACGTTTTTGATCGCTTCGATCATTTCTACGGAGCTTGATTTAACCTTGGATGTTTTGAGGTGTTCTTTGAGTACGACTTTAATTTCGGGTTTTTTTCCCGTTTTGAGTTCAAAAAGATGGGCTATTTTTTCGGCGTATTTGGTTTTAACCCAATTGGAAATTAAAATATTGGGAGCGACAAAAACCATTTGGTCTGAATTGGATGCTTTTTCGTTAAATTTAAGTTGTTTGATGTAGCGTTCAAATTCTAAAGAAGAGATTTCTTCTTTTAAGAGTTCAATAACGGTGTCGGCTAACAATCAATCTCCTTAAAAAAGTCTTCACATCGTGAATAACATGTGAATAAGTTTGTTTTATTTTAACCAAACTATTATTAGTTCCTTGTTAAAGCAAGTGCCGCTATAATGTGAAAAAAGTTATTCACACTGTGACAAAAGACGTGAATAAAGGACAAAAATATGGTGATTTTAGGTATAGATCCAGGTACTCGAAACTGCGGTTACAGCGTGCTCCGTAAAGAAAAAAGCAAACTTATTTTAGTGGAAGCCGGACTGATCAAAATTAAGGAAAAAATTTTACAGCATCAGATTGTGGAATTGGTCGAAGGGCTTGATACGATCTTTCGATCCCATGTGATAGACGAAGTGGCAATTGAAGATATTTTCTATGCATACAACCCCAAAACGGTACTAAAATTGGCGCAATTTCGAGGAGCGTTAAGTCTTAAAATTTTGCAACTCAAGGGCAACTTTAGTGAATACACTCCTTTGCAGGTTAAAAAAGCGGTTACGGGAAACGGTAAAGCGCAAAAAGAACAAGTGTCGTTTATGGTGAAGAAGATTTTAGGCATTCAACAAGAAATTAAGCCTTTGGATATTACCGATGCCATAGCAATAGCGATTACGCATGCGCAAAGGCTTTAATCAATACTAATCGGTTTTTTGACGCTAAAAGCTTACATGTCAGTCTTGACATGTAAGGCTTAAAGTGATACGTTTTCTTTGAGGCTAAAGAGGTATCGGTGTTCTTCGGGAAGTGCTCCGTAAAGGGCATGGGCTAAATTTTGAATTTCCCACAGAGCACTTTTATCGCTTCGAAGCGTTAAAAAGTTTTGAAGGCTTCGCGCGTTAATCGTCCACGTAAGTTCGGTTTTATAGCTCTCCGGAAGGCAGTATTTGGCTTTATCGTTGCTAATGCCTTCGTTGAGTACCAAACGCAAGTTTTCAAGTGCTTTGACGCTCATTTCGTCTACCATTTCGACGCCCGTTAGGACAAGGTACTTTTGGGCGCGTTCAAAATCCTTACATGTAAAGAGTGCTTCGTTTTTGAGTTCTTTTAGGGTATAACGGGTGGATTTTACCGAAAGTGAAGCCATACGATGACGCGCAAGTTCTTGAAGCAAGGCTCTGGAAACGCCTTCGATGTAAAAATTGTAAACCAGATGTTCCAACGTTGAAGCGTGTTTAAATTTATTGCCGACGCGATCGATCAGCTCTTTATCCTTTTCGCCGCCGTTATCGCTTTTATCAAAACTTTGCCAACATGTACGAATAGCGTCTGCACAAATAAGTAACGGAGTGTAGTGATTCAGTGTAATTTTCATGTGTTGAGTCCCAAGTTTTTTGGGACTCATTGTAGTACATGTAAGCTAAAAAAATCTATTTTAATTGAAGAAGCGTATTGAGCATTTCATCCGAAGTCGTGATCGTTTTGGAGTTTGCTTGGTATCCTCTTTGGATAACGATCAATTGCGTTAAGGAACGTGAAAGATCCACGTTACTCATCTCAAGTGAACTTGCTTGAACAGCGCCTCTACCACCCACAGAAGCTTGGCCAATAACAGGATCACCAGAGTTTGATGTTTGAATAAAGGTATTTCCGCCGTCGCTTTCTAAGCCTTCATTGTTGGTAAATTTTGCCATGGCAACTTGTGCAAGACCAAAACTTCGTCCATTGGTAAAACTACCGATGAGTGTGCCTGTTTCATCTACCCTAATACCCGATAAATCACCACCTGGATAACCATCTTGTGAAATACCAGATGTGTTTGACTCTTTATCAAACGATGTCATACCATCAAATTGTCCTAAAGTACCAAAATGAAGCTCAATGTTCTGATTGGGTGTTGAACCGTTATTGGCAGTATAGGTTAAATTGGTTGGCGAAAAGGTTGCTAAAGAGCCATCACTGTTGAATGAAATTGAACCAGTGATAATATTTTGAGGTAGGTTACCTGCTGAAAAGTTAATTTGACCTGGCTCTGGTACGGTAATTAACATTGACCACTCTGTACCACCATTATCTGTTTGACCTGTTTTTCTAAATTCAAAACGTACAGTATGCTTTGAACCTAAGGAATCAAATACGTCAATACTAGAGGCATGGCTTGCCATATAGATATTTTGTGTGGCTCTTTCAGCGGTTCCTGATGGCAAGGATCCTTGGAGTGCTGAGAATGCTGTTGTAAAATTAAGATTCTCACTTATACCGCCACTTGCATTGGTTAATCCTGTTACGGAAATGTACATTGGTTGGTCATCAAGATCTGTATTGTAGCTTTTATATGTAATACCAGACGTTGTTACATCAACGGCAGCCGCAGCCGCACCTGAAAAGGTTGTTCCTTGTGGAAGCGTAACATCTGCTGATAAGGTAATCGGAGCTGTAACAGTACTGCCTGCTAAATAGGTTGTTCCATTGATAATAATATCTGCTGAGGGAACAAAGTTTTGAAGAATTTGTGACCCACTTGGAAATAAAATGCTTTGTGCACTCAAAATAGCAGTAATATCTGTTCCACTAATGGCATTATTATAAGCACCCATTATGGCACCTGTATCGGTGTCATCATCAACGTTAAATGCGTCCCCTTTAGGGTTTTTGATGATGTATTTTCCTTCGCTATTTACTGTGATTTCAACACCATCGTTTTTATTTTGTGCTTGAGCTGAGGTTGTTGCAGGCGCAACGACTGTTCTCCACTCAGTAATACAATCTGTTCCAGCATCGGCACCATCCGTCACGGCAACGCCTGTATAATTGACGTATGACCTAGCATCTGTTTGCATGGTTGCACGTAAATCTTCTGTGGTGTGAAATTTTCTAGCGGTTCCAGCATCATAGACGGAATTTGTTGTGGCTGAAGAATTAGAATAGACGTACTGATACGCTGTAATGATATTGGTTGTTGTTAAACCAGTACCTGCGGGAGATGTTACAATCAAATTAATATTTTTATGTTGTTCATCGGTGCCTAGCTTATTGGTATTTTTTAAAATAAGGTTATTACCATTTTCAACCGTTGCAACAACACCCGTATCACTTGTTTTTGCATTAATTAAGTTTGCAATTTCTGTGGCACGAAGTGCATTTTCGTCGGCCGTTGGACTACCAGCAATGGCTGCGGCGGTGAGTGATCCTGAAATAGAGACACCATTGAGTGAAATACTCAGTGATGTTGAACCATTTGATTGAATATTTGCCTGCTTGGAAATAGCATCAGAATAACTAACCCATAAACCTTGCCCTTCACGAAGATTGAATGCTTTACCTGTTGCATCGAATAAAACACCCATATCAACACCACGTTCAACGAGGTCATTATCTGTGTTAAATGTGTTTAAAGAGGTATCATTTTCATCATGAATTTCTGTGGTAGATTTGATATTATTGGTGTCTTTGTCATACCAACCCTTGTATTGGTCCAACGAATAGATAGCACTCTTATTTTTTGTGGTATCGCCTGAGTTGAGGTTCGCTTTAAGAGTAATATAGCCTGTATCGTTTGCAGGTGTGGTAAGTCCTGGTGGAATGGTAATGTTTCGAATAGGAGCGGTTGAGTCAATTTCACCTGTTTCATCGTTTTTGAGCCACCCTTGTGCGATGTAACCATTGGCATCGACAAAGTTACCATTGGCATCAAAGGTAAAGTCACCGTTTCGGGTGTATTTATACGTATTTCCACCATCAGGAGATATAACGAAAAAGCCATCTCCGCTGATGGCAAGGTCGGTATTTTTATCGGTGGTTTGAATAGATCCTTGTTTGAACATTTTAGTAACGGAACTGACTTGTGTTCCAAGACCTATTTGCATAGAGTTTTTACCACCAAGTTCACCTTGAGGAGCTGTAGCAATTTTTGCTGTTTGGTTGAGAAGATCGGAAAAATTAGCACGAGAATATTTAAAACCTGTTGTATTAACGTTTGCGATGTTATTACCTTCTACGTCCATGGCTATTTGGTGCGCTTGTAATCCGGTAACGCCGGCCCAAAGTGATCTCATCATAGCGTATCCTTTTTAAAGTTACTTTTTAGTGTAATGAATAGTGTTTAAAATCAAAAGCAATTTTTATTCCATATAATGTCAAAAACTATTGTTTCATATTGATAGCATTTTGGAGCAACTCATCGCTGGTCGTAATGCCTTTAGAACTTGCGGTAAATGCTTTTTGTATCACGATTAGTTCGGTCAATGCCGTTGCCATACTAACGTTACTTCCTTCCAGTCGGTGATTTAAAACATTGGAGCCTAAAAAAGCATTTCCGTCTTTATCGGTATAAAAAATAGCTTTTCCGCTGTTGGAAGACTCTTCAAAGAGGTTTGAAGATGCAGACGTTAAACCTTGGTCGTTTTGAAAGTGGTATACGGCAACTTTAGCAATAGCGGAGCTTTTTCCGTTATCGAATTCGGCAATAATATTGCCGTTGCCGTCCATTCCGTAGTTTTTTAAAAACCCTTCGACGGTACCGTTTGTTTGATAACTACTCGTTTTAGTAATACTGGTACTGGAAACAAGTCCGTCAAAACTATTAAGTGTTCCCAGATTGACGTTTAGAGTCGTCCCTCCGTTGGAAAGTGCGGGCAAAGAGTTGCTAAGAAGTCTACCGGCTCCGTCAAATTCTAAGGTACCCGTTTGGGTGTCGACGATTTCATAGACTTTGGCGTCTTTTTGGTTAACGTAATAGAGTGAAGGATCATAGGTCTTTGTACTGTCGTAATTTTCATAAAAGCTGTAAATATTGGCGGTAACATCCCATGTCGTTCCCGAAGCGGCTTGAGGAACTCTTTTCGTAAAAGTCATATCAAGCGTATCTTTATCGCCGTCTGGACCAATAATACCGATCGATGCATGGTCTTGATTGGCAACCTCTTGGTTGGAAGTCACGGAGACCGAAACGTTTAAAGGGCTACTCGTATCGAGTTCGCTGACATTAACATTGGAAATGCTCCATTGATTTGACGCATCTAATTGGGTAGTCGTCGTTAATTTTTTACCGGCGTTATCCGTAACGGTAACGAGCACTTGATCCCCCGGTTGAGGATTTTGAAGTGCGCTCGTATGTGTCGTCGTTCCGTTTAGGCTTATTTTTCCGGAAGCGGCGGTAACGGTTTGCGTGTAGTCATCGCTGTTCAGAGGAACGCTAACGGAACCTGTCGTGACCTTTGGATTTAAGCTAGCACTGTAAGAAACACTCGTTGTTGCCGTCGGAGGATAGTACAATAAATCGGGTAAATGCACTTTTG
Source organism: Sulfurospirillum sp. MES (assembly GCF_000789415.1). Taxonomy (NCBI): domain Bacteria; kingdom Pseudomonadati; phylum Campylobacterota; class Epsilonproteobacteria; order Campylobacterales; family Sulfurospirillaceae; genus Sulfurospirillum; species Sulfurospirillum sp. MES. Next base: position 20,641 of record NZ_JSEC01000001.1, read on the forward strand.
TTTGTTTCCCGACGCTTCCAAGAGGCACATCTCCCGTAGCACTAATTGCATACGGTTGCGCAGGTGTTTTTGCGGTGCTTTTGTAATACGTACCGAATTTGGAGAGGGTTGTTTCATCAAGCGTTGTCGGAGTGATATTGTCTCCCGACGTTGCTAGAAGATAATTGCCGTTTATATCGACTAGATCGCCGTTAGAATCGATTGAAAATTGTCCTGCTCGCGTAAAATAGGTTTTTTCGTTAAGCCCTTGAACCCCAAACCAGCCTTCTCCTCCGATCGCCAAATCAAAGGCATTATCGGTGTTTTGAAGGATACCTTGGTTCATATTAAACGCCGTCGTTTGGCTAGAAGCACCTAAACTGTCGTCATTAGCATATGCGGCATAGGTACCTGCCAGCGTCGTTGAAAAAAGCGATGAAATTTCCGGAGTGCTTCCTTTAAATCCGATGGTATTGATGTTAGCGATGTTGTTGGATTGGACGTCCATCGCGAACTGAAACGATTTAACGCCCGAGACGCTATTGTATAATGAACTGTTCATCGCCGTTTCTTATGAAATTAAAGATTGTTCGTAAAACTCGGTTACGTCACCCATCGGATAATAAGTTGAACCGAGTTTGACATAAGTTTCGCCGTCTTCGTAACGAATGGATTCTACGGGATAAACACCGAATTGCGTTGTTTGCGATTTGCCGTTTGCATCGACGTAATCCGCCGTAACGCTGTAATATCCGTCTTTAACTTTATCGCCGTATTGATTCGTACCGTCCCATTTAAAGGCGACTACGCCGCTTTTACCGGCGGCAACGTCTCCAAGGTCGATGGTTTGCACGGTATTTTTGTTAGCGTCTTTAATCGTAAGCGTTCCGTCTTTAATCTCATTTGGAAAATAGACTTCATACGCCGCTTCGCCGTCTTTTAACGTGATAGCGTTATAGCCGAGGCTTGCCATTTTACCGATAACCGAAGTTGCTCCGGCACTCACGCTTTGTTTCAGTTGTGCCGCTAAATCTTCCAAAGCTTTATTGGTGTTTTCGGAAGCTTCAAGGGTTGCTAATTGTGATGTTTGGGTCAAGATTTTATCGCTATCCATTGGATCGGTCGGATCTTGATGTTGGAGCTCAACGAGCAAAAGCTGTAAAAAATCATCTTTATTTAAGCTATCGGCAGAGCCTGTTTTTGCCGTACTCGTGCTTGAACTTGTACCGCTAGTGGTTGTAGAGCTTCCCGTTTTAATAAGATTTTCATATCCTGTTGCCATGTTGTATCCTTTTTAAACGTATTGAGGAATGACGATTTCTAAGAGTGCCGTATCGTCCTCGGTTTGTTCCGCGCCGAACTCTTTAAAGTTTCCGCCGCTTTGTTTTTGGTTGTGTTGCGATTGTTCACTGTTACGTTGATCGCTAAAGTTCATTTCAAGGTTGGTAAAACCCATATTGACCAAAGCACTCTTGACTTCGTCTTGATTTTGGGTGAAGAGGCTCATGGTCGTAGCATTGGATGAAATGTTGACATGTAGATTATTGCCTCGCGTCAATAATGTTACGTCGACATCGCCTAAGCTTTTTGGACTTAAGGAGAGTTCCACTTTCATAATGGGCGGTTTGTAAGTTTCGATCTGCTCTTTTAAATCGCTGGCAAACTGTGAGAGGCTCTCTTTGGTCGTAGTCGGTTTATTCGTCGTGTTAAAATCTTGTTTTGTTGTTAGTTTTACGGTGCTATCGGTTTTAATATCGGGTGTTGATTGTATATCTTCGCTCGATGACTTTACCTCTTCCGATACGAGCGGCTTTGTCGTCTGTACGGAAGAAAGTTCATCGTTTGACACGTCGATTGTTTTTTCTTGTTTCAAAGGTTTTACCAACGATTCGTCATTTTTAGCATCGCTTTTTTGAATAGCTTCTGCTTTGAGGTCATTGGTTTTTACTATCGGAGTTTCTTGCGTTGTTGCGTCGTTATCGTTAATTGCTTGTGTCGGAACTTCAGATTTTTTTATTTCTTGTTTGACGTCGTGCAATGCTTTTTGAATAACGGTTTCCAACGGTTTTGTTAATACTTCGATAGAAGATTTTACCGCATCGTCGGTGTGTGGATCATTCGTTTGTTGCATAGAAGCGTCGGTAATTTTAGTTTCCGATGCGGCGTTGTTTACTATTTTTTGCGTTAACGTTTGTTGCTTTTCGTTTACGATTGACGTCTCTTCTAAAGGATTAGACGACGTTGGGATGGGTTGTTGCGCATGCGTTGCTTCGCTAGAGCTCTCTTTGGCAATTAACTCTCCCAAAATGGATTGCGTCTGCGGCACGGGTTGGGTTTTGGGCTGTTGGTTATCCAAAAGATTCATGAGCCCTACTTGGGTCGGAATCGTTGTTTGTTGCGCCGTTGGTCGAGGTTCGGTTTGCATTTGCTTGAGTGCTGTCGTAATCTCGTCGAAAAAGTTATTTTGCGTTAGCTTCGGGAATTTGGTTTGTAAACTTTCGACGCTCTCTTTTGAAATCGAGAGTTTTTCGAGTCCTAAGTCGTATTTTTTGGAGAGTTCAAGCAAGTCGCTAACGTTTTTAACATTGGCAAAATCTTGGCGAGCCGTTTCATTGTTAAGAATCTTTTCAAGATTTGAAGACGCTTTTAACGTTGGGAAATTCGTTGTTTGTGAATCTTGTTGCAAGGTATTGACGATGCTTAAAAGATCTTCTAAAAGATGTTCGTCGATAGGTTTTGCTTCATCCGTATTGCTCGTCGTCAAAAGGTTCTCCGTAGCGGCAGAAGTCGTCGTATCGATCGGAAGTTCTTCAATCGTTTGAGGGTTTTCTTCTTGCGTCAATTTTCCCAAAATAATTGCAAAAAAACTTTCGGCAAACGCTCCTTCTTGCGCAGGCGTTTGCGTACCAGAAACGTCGGTGTTAACGCTATTAGACGCTGTAGATAAAGGACTGCTTTTGGTTTGAACAAAAGAGAAAATGTCTTGCATGTTCATTGCCTTATACTCAAATTTTAGATAATTCCACGCTTTTAACAAGCAATCTTCATTCCACATCGGTAACAAAGCTTTACATGTAAATTTAGCGAGAAAATGGTATAATGAAACATATTACTTCTTCGAACTACACCTGCCACGTATGTTTTATTAAGAGATGTAAAAGCTAAGATAACGAGGAGAATTTTTTGCAAGAGTTTAGAAATATTGCCGTAATCGCGCACGTTGACCACGGCAAAACTACTTTAGTCGACGAGTTGTTGAAACAATCGGGGACCTTTAGCGCACACCAAAAAGTCGAAGAAAGAGCGATGGATAGCAACGATCTTGAGAAAGAACGGGGCATTACTATCCTTTCTAAAAATACGGCGATTCGTTATAAAGAGACGAAAATCAACATTATCGACACTCCGGGCCACGCGGATTTCGGCGGTGAAGTTGAGCGTGTTTTAAAAATGGTCGACGGCGTTTTATTGTTAGTCGATGCACAAGAGGGCGTTATGCCTCAAACCAAGTTTGTCGTCAAAAAAGCGTTAAGTTTGGGTTTATGCCCGATCGTCGTCGTTAATAAAATCGACAAGCCTGCCGCCGATCCCGATCGCGTCGTCGATGAAGTGTTCGACCTTCTCGTTGCGCTCGGTGCGAACGAGCAGCAGTTGGAATTTCCCATTGTTTACGCCGCGGCACGCGACGGTTACGCCAAGTACGATATGAGCGACGAAAACAAAAACTTAGAACCTTTGTTTGAGACGATTATCAAACATGTTCCCGCACCTTCGGGCAAACCCGAAAATCCGCTTCAACTACAGGTATTTACCCTTGATTACGATAATTATGTCGGTAAAATCGGTATTGCGCGTATTTTTAACGGTACGATTAAAAAGAACGAAACCGTCATGCTTGCCAAAGCGAGCGGAGAACAAACGCGCGGACGTATCTCTAAATTGATCGGTTTTCACGGTTTAGATCGTATCGATATTAACGAAGCCGAAAGCGGCGATATCGTTGCGGTTGCCGGTTTTGAGACGCTTGACGTCGGCGATAGTATCGTGGATCCGAATAATCCGATGCCGCTTGATCCTTTGCATATCGAAGAGCCTACGCTTTCGGTCGTTTTTGCGGTTAACGACTCTCCGTTTGCGGGACTTGACGGCAAATACGTTACTTCCAATAAACTATCCGAGCGTTTAGAATCCGAGATGAAAACCAATATCGCGATGAAATACGAGTCAGAGGGCGAAGGTAAATTTAAAGTTTCCGGCCGTGGCGAGTTGCAAATTACGATCTTAGCAGAAAATATGCGCCGCGAAGGGTATGAGTTTTCCCTTGGCCGTCCCGAAGTTATCATCAGGGAAGAAAACGGTGTCAAAATGGAACCTTACGAGCACTTGGTAATTGACGTGCCTGACGAGTTTACCGGAACGGTTATCGAAAAACTCGGCCGCAAAAAAGCGGAAATGAAAACGATGAATCCGACGGGTGACGGACAGACGAGAATCGAGTTTGAAATTCCCGCGCGCGGTCTTATCGGCTTTCGCGGACAGTTTTTGACCGATACCAAAGGCGAAGGCGTTATGAACCATTCGTTTTTAGAGTTCCGTCCGCTGAGCGGCGAAGTCGAACACCGCAAAAACGGTGCGTTGACCTCTATGGAAACGGGTACGGCAATGGGTTATTCACTCTTTAGCTTGCAAGAAAGAGGCGTTTTGTTTATCGATGCGCAGGTTAAAGTCTATTCGGGTATGATTATCGGCGAACATTCACGTCCGAACGATTTGGACGTCAATCCGATTAAAGGCAAGCCGCAAAGCAACGTTAGAAGTAGCGGTGCCGATGAAGCGATTAAACTGGTTCCGCCTCGAAAAATGAACCTTGAGCTAGCACTTGAGTGGATTGAAAACGATGAACTCGTCGAAGTGACGCCTTTAAATATTCGCATTCGTAAAAAATACTTAGATCCGACGCAACGTAAACGTATGAGTCGTTAATATAGCTTGATCGAGGGCTCTGCCGAATCTACATGTAGACTTGACAGAGCCCATGTCATAAGGAGGTTTATCGTGGAAACGTTTTTGATCATCGGCGGTGCACTGCTTTTCATTTTTATCGTTTTGTACAACACGTTAATTTCTAAAAAAAATCAAGTCGATAATATCTTTGCGGGACTCGACGCGGTTTTGAAAAAACGTTACGATCTGATTCCCAATCTTGTCGCGACGCTCAAAGAGTATATGCTTCACGAAGCGGGAACTTTAGAAAAAATCACTTCTTTACGTTCGCAAGCCCTTCAACCGAGCCTTAATGCCCAGGAAAAGATGGCATTGGACAAAGCACTCTCGTCCGCATTGGGTTCGTTGATGGTAACGGTTGAAAACTATCCGATACTCAAGGCAAACGAAAATTTTCTACATCTTCAACATACGCTTCATGAGGTCGAAGAGCAAATTTCCGCCGCACGTCGTGCTTACAATCAAAGCGTTACCGATTATAATAATGCGCTTGAGATGTTTCCTACCAATGTACTTGCGGGTTTTATGCACTTAGAGAAAAAAGAAGTGTTGCGTATTGACGTTACGGAGCGTGAGAACGTCAACGTCAAAAATCTTTTTCGTTAGTTAACGCCCCCCTTCGTATCATGGCGACGCTTTCATCGCTGCTTGAATACTACTACGAAACGATGCAAGAAGCACTCTTCCCTTTGGAAGAGGAACGCAAGCGCATCGTCAAAAAGCTCCAAACGGTCGCTTTTTTTATGAGCATAGGAGCGGTCGTTTTTTTTACCGTTTTACATCAACACATGCATTTTGCACCTTTGCAGGCAGGCTTACTCAGCGCTATGAGCGGCTTTTTGATTTTTATGTTTGTTTACCGTCACGAAAAAGCGGGTTTTACGGCACTCTTTAAAGATCAGGTGATCGAAAAGCTGCTTTATCAAATCGATGCATCGCTTTCGTATCGCAAAGAAAGTGCCATCGATGAAGAAGCATACCGAAGAAGCGAGCTTTTTTTGGAAGATTACGATCGATTTGAAGGAAGCGATCTGGTAAGCGGTTCGATTGCGAAAATCGACGTGCGATTCAGTTTTTTACATACGCAACAAAAAGAGCGTGATAGTAAAGGAAGAGAACGGTGGGAGACGATTTTTCAAGGGCTGTTTTTTTGCGCCGACTTTAACAAAGCCTTTAAAAGTAAAACGGTAGTTTTACCCGACACGGCGGAGCGAACTTTAGGTGTTTTAGGAACATGGTTTCAACGTATGAACGTCGCCAGAGGATCGCTGATGAAGCTCGATCATGCCGAATTTGAAAAAATTTTCGTCGTTTACGGGGACGATCCGATAGAGAGCCGCTATATTCTTTCACATTCCTTCATGGAAAAAATCGTGCTTCTTCAACGAAAAATTAACCGACCGATCTATCTCTCTTTCGTCGCTTCGCGAATTTATATTGCTATTGCCTACACAAAATCTCTTTTTGAGCCGATATTAACACGTTCATTATTGGAATTTTCGTATATTAAAGAGTATTTTCAACTTCTCAATACGGTCGTCGGGATCGTTGAAGAACTCAAACTCAATGAAAAATTATGGAGTAAACGCTAATGCTCAATGAAAAATTGCTCAAAATTACGTTGGGATTTATCATTTTGCTCATCGGTATCGGTTTTTGGACGATTCGCTATATGCTCAAAGAAGATTCATCGGTTTCTTCATACGAAAACGTTGCTTCAACAACCAAAGCGACGAACGTCAGCACTGATGCCAATGAGGTCAACTTGGATACGATTTATATCAATATCCGCTCGCAAAAATTCAAAATAATGAAAGCCGATATTGCCCTGATTATGAAAAACGCTAACGGCAAAAAAGCCCTTAAAGGCAATATGGAAAACGTTCGAAACGCCGTTTTGCAGTACCTCAATACGATGGACTCCAACGGGCTGGATACCTTAGAGGGGAAAGAGCGTTTAAAAAGCGAATTAATAGGTATGCTCGAAGAGAATTTCGGGTACGAAGTCGAGACGATTTATCTTAAGAATTTTATTCTTTCTCCTTGAAAAAGAAAAGGCTTCCAAGCGAAAGTAACGCTATCAAACCGGCGTACATGTAAAGCCTTGGACCGTAAAAATTACCCGCGATCAATGCACCCGCAAATCCTCCCAATCCGAAAGAAAGCCCGTAGTAAAACTGTGCTGCAAGCTTTTTGTGTGCGTAGAGCGTATAGAGTAAGCTCAAAGCTGCGGTATGGTGCAGTGCAAAACTAAACGCATGCAAGGATTGCGTTGCGTAAGAAACCAAAAGAGACGAGGGAAATAAAAAGAGTAAAAACCATCGAACGGCGGCACTTAAAACGCCGAATTTCAGAAGGCTTAAAAGCGTAAAACGTTTGAGAAGCGGTGCTTGAAAATAAAATAGAATAATTTCGCAAACGACGCCGAAAGCCCACAAATAGCTGGTTGTCTCTAAAGTGATACCGTGAGCGGTTTCGTAAATGGTAAAAAAGTTGTAAAACGCGCCGAAACTTACTTGCATCAGAAAGAAACTGATCCACAAAAACGTAGCATGCGAAAATCGGAAAGTCGTATTTGAAACGGTCGGTGCCGATAAAAGAGCGTTACGGCGCGTAAGCCAATAGGCGGATGCCGCCGTAAGTACGATCGCCGCCAAAAGGTAGTGCAAAGCGTTGTCGAAATGCTCCAAGCGACGCGCAAGAATGATGCCGATTGCCATGAAGCCGATCGAGCCGAAAAGTCGAGCACGTCCGAAACGCTCTTTTTTAAGATGTTCCATTGCGTATGTCTCAACGTAAGGCAAGATCATACCCAAACACGCTCCTAAAAGCATATTGGGAAGCATGAAAAGGTAAAAATGCTCGATTGTGGGATAAAAAAGCACTATGGCACCGATGGCGCCGAGTAAAGCGGTATAAAAAACCGTACGCGAGAGTTCAAAATGCTTTAGGAAAAAAAACGGAACGATGAAGCGCATCAACGGGGCGAGCGCAAAGACGGCACCGATTTGAAAAGCGTTATAGCCGATGGTTTGAAGCATTTTAGGCATAAAAATGACATACACGCCGGTCACGACGAAATAGAAAAAGAAGAAACTCGAAATTTTAGTAAAAATCACGGGCTTACTTGCAAAGAGGCACGCTACGGCTAAGAAGATCGTAAAGCGTACGGCGGTCTTTGCGTAGCAAAGGGAGCAAAAGTCCGATGAGCGTTATACATGTAAGCAGTGCCGTAAGATAGCGTATCAGCAACATCGCAAGAGACGGCGTACGAAGTGTTTGAGGGTCTTTAAGCTCGATATCATAAGCTTTAAAACCGGGTGTTTGTGCCGTTTTGGAAAAAAAGAGCGTCGTTACGAGGCCGTACGGAACTAAGACGAGCAGCCATCCTAATCCCCAGTGTTGCGCAAAGCCTTCGCGTGAACCGAAAACGAGATAGAATACAACGTAAAGAATCGGCATGAGAAGCATAAACGAATCGACGATAAATGCCTTGGCGCGCTTGGAAAAAGGTGCGATACGATCGGTTTGCCGTTTCGCAATCGGTGCTTTTAAGCCGCCTTTTTTCGCCTCACGCCATCGCATAAATGCTTAGTTTCCTCGACTGCCGGGTTTGTATGCGATACTTCCTTCTTTACACAAAGGACAATCGCTTGGATCGTAGATATCGAACTCAAAATCGGCCAAGGCAAAAAACGGTGCGTCGTTTGGAAGCTTACATGTCGGTTTCGCTTCCAAATCGCTTCCGATGCGTTTGCAAAAACCGCGATTGGCAAGGGCTGCAAATCCGACGATAATACCGCCCATACTTTGAGCGACGTTTGCCGCTTCAAGTGCGGAACCGCCTGTCGTGATAATATCTTCGCAGACCAAAATTTTCTCGCCTTTTTTCACGTCAAAACCGCGACGAATCGTCATCTCTCCGCCGACGCGTTCGGCAAAGATAAAACGTTTGCCCAGTGCCCGTGCTAGCTCGTATCCCGCCAATACGCCGCCAAGAGCGGGAGAACAGACGGTGTCGATTTCCAGTCCATAGGCTTGAATCATTTTTGCGAGTGCGACGGCAAGTTCTTCAGCGACTTTAGGGTCTTCTAAAACTTTGGCACTTTGAAGGTAAAAACGAGAATGTTTGCCGCTACTAAGTAAAAAATGTCCTTCTAAAAGCGCGTTAGCTTCTTTATAAATGTTTTCGATTTGCATAAAAACCCTTAAATTTTGAGCAATTCAGCTTCTTTTTCTTTGACCAAGTCGTCTATTTTTGCGACCGTCGCATCGGTAATTTTTTGAACCTCGTCTTGCGCTTTTTTGGATTGATCTTCGGTGATCAGCTTATCTTTTTCGAGCTTTTTCACTTGGTCGTTGGCGTCTTTACGTACGTTACGTGCGGCAACTTTGGCTTTATCGCCCATGATTTTGGCTTGTTTTGCACTCTCTTTTCGTTGCTCGCTCGTCATCGGAGGGAAAAAGAGTTTGACGCTTTCGCCGTCGTTATTCGGGTTGACGCCGATATTGGCTTGCATGATTGCTTTTTCGATTTCGCGTAGCATCTTTTTTTCCCACGGCGTAATGCTAATCGTCGTAGCGTCGGTTGCTAAAACGGTTGCGACTTGATTTAAAGCAGTCGGCGTTCCGTAGTAATCGACATGAATGTTATCTAAGATCGAGATAGCGACTTTTCCGCTACGAATCGTCATAAAGTCGCGTTTAAGGGCAGAGATGCATTTTTCCATATGCTCTTTTTGTTCGGCATATACTTTATTTAGTTCCATAGTTATCCTTTACGAGTAGTTTCGTTGAAATTTTATTGCCCACGGAGACGATGAACCTCGTGCGCTCTTTGGTCAAAATTTTAGTGATATTCGCTTGAAAAACACCTTCTTGAAGCTCAAGTTCTTGATAGCCAAAACCGCTGATATACAAACCGCCTTTGGTTGCGCTTGTGTTAGCTTTGACATGTAAGGTACCGACTTTAGCGTCTTTGAGAAGGTATTGAGGTTCGATCCATGTCGCTTCCAAGGCTTTGTATTTTAAAAAGGCGTTCAAATCGCTTTTGCCTACAAGTGCCGAACGGTCTAAGTCCAAGGGATCGCTAAAGGAAGCAACCGCACCCATATTTTGGTTTAAAATCGCTTCGAAGCCGTAGCTTTCGGCAATGGCTTTAACGCGCGGACTAAACTCTCCGAAAGGATACGAGAAGTAGCGCGGTTTAATACCCAAACGTTTTTCAAATAAGGCCAATCCTTCGTCGAAATCTTTTTTAAGAGCGTCGTCGCTCAGTTCGGTCATATGCGGGTGATGCATAGAGTGAAACGCTAAAGAGCCGTATTTCGCAAGTTCTTTGAGTTCGTCCCAGCTCATATAATCACCGTATTTTTGCTCCGTAGCATCGACGTAAACAAACATCGTAAACGCATAACCGTACTCTTTGAAGAGTGCAAGTCCGTGTCGGTAAAAGCTTTTATAATTGTCGTCTATCGTGAGGACGACCCAGTTGTCGGGGATCGTTTCCTTTGCCCGGAGTGCTTGAACGAGTTTTTCAAGCGGAACGACTTCATACCCGTTGCGTTTAAAATACTCAAATTCATACCGTAGCTCTTGCAACGACGTATTGGTACTGGGATAGCGATCATCGTTAAATCGATGATAGATAAAGATATGGGCATCCGCCCATACCGTTACGCTAAGAAGCAAAAACCACCAAAAAAATTTCATCGATTATTTGGTGCTGGGAGCTTCAGGTGCGCTTGGAGCTGAGGGCATCGGTGCAGGAGTGCTCGGAACGACGCTCTTTTCGATTTTGATATCTTCGGCAATCGAAACTTTTTTATCTTGATTGTAAAAATAGCCTAACGCAAGCGTATTTGCGATAAAAAGAATACCGACGACAAACGTAAATTTTGCCATAAATCCGGCAGGTCCTTTTGCTCCGAAAAGCGATTCGTTACTGCCGCTATACGCGCCAAGTCCGATAGAAGAGCTTTTTTGAAGTAATACGGCAACGGTTAATATACCGGTTAAAACAAATTGTAAAACCAATAAAACGGTGGTCATTTGAGATGTCCTTTGTGTTTCATAATCTAGTAGAACTGAAGATTATACCCAAACCGATTTTAAAATGTATTAAAGCCTCTTTTTTTGATGTGGTATTTGTACCGATCGCAGGAGTGATTTTCGCGATTCGAAGCGTTTCGATCGACTTAATTTCGAAAGCTAATCGGAAGCAAGTTTGAAAGTTTCGTACGGTCGAAAACGTTTTGAGGCGGCATCGTATTTCCCATCGTCTCTTCGACATGTAAGTAGCGTTGCAGGTAATACGTACCGCGGTAACCTTTGACATGTAAGTCTTGAATCACGGCATTAATGTCTTCGACGCTTAAAAGATCATTGTGAAGCGTCGTCCTGACTTCAAAAGGTATTTCGGAGCGTATCAAAAGCTCTAAACTGTGTTCAAAGCGTTCGACATGTCGATAATGAACGAGTGCTTCGTATTTTTCTAACGGTGCTTTGTAATCGAGTGCAACGTAGTCGATCATTTCGTTTTCGATCAATCGCTCCAATAACGTCGGGTTTGAACCGTTGGTGTCGATTTTGATTTGAAAACCTAGTCGTTTGATTTCACATGTCAAGGCCTCAAGGTGCGGGTAAAGCGTGCATTCGCCTCCGCTTAAGACAACACCGTCCAGTCTGTTTTGTCGGGATTGTAAGAAATTCAGTGCTTCTTCGAGGCTAACGAGACCCTCTCCCCGCACGATTTGCGGATTGTAGCAGTAAGGGCATGCCATATTGCATTTGGCAAACCAAAAAATCGACGCTAGATGATTGGGAAAATCCAGCGTCGTAAATTTCGTGATACTGTGGATCGCCTTATCGGCAAGCACATTTTTCAACAAATTGGACACGTTCTTTGTGTTCGCCTAATTTACCTACGTTAAAACTCTCTACCGGCCTGTGATACCCCATAACGCGCGTATAAACGATACATTTTGTTCGTTTTTCCTGCAATTTCTCTAAAATTTCCGTTTTACTCATGACGCTGCTTCACCCTCCTCTTTGTGGTATTGTGCTAATAATTCTTCGTCGCATTTCGGACAAAACTCATGCTCCCCGCTGATATAACCGTGTTTTTCGCAAACCGAAAAGACCGGTGTAATCGTCAAATACGGCATACGATAATTGGTAATAATGTTTTTAACCAATTTCTTGCATGCTTCGCTAGAGCTAATGCGCTCTTTCATGTAAAGGTGCAAAACCGTACCGCCGGTGTAAGAACACTGCAAATCGTCTTGCATATCGAGTGCTTCAAACGGGTCGTCGGTAAAATTGGCAGGCAATTGAGAAGAGTTCGTATAATAAACGTTCTTTCCCGACCCTGCTTGAATAATATCGGCAAATCTCTTTTTATCTTCTTTCGCAAAGCGGTACGTCGTTCCCTCTGCCGGTGTGGCCTCAAGGTTGTAAAGATTGCCGGTTTCTTCTTGATACTGAACCATTTTTGCGCGCATAAACTCTAAAATTTCATGAGCAAATTTCATTCCGAATTCATCGGTTATGTTATGCTTGTCGCCCGTAAAGTTACGAATCATCTCATTGATGCCGTTTACGCCGATGGTAGAAAAATGGCTGTTAAATCCCGGTAAATAGCGTGCCGTATACGGATAGAGTCCACGATTGTACATCTCTTGGACAAAAACTCGTTTTTTCTCCAACGTTGATTTGGCTAAATCCATCAGGTATTCGAAGCGTTCCATTAAGGTCTCTTTATCGCCTTTATAGAGATACCCCAAACGTGCCATATTTAACGTAACGACACCGATGCTTCCCGTCATTTCGGCACTTCCGAAAAGCCCTCCGCCTCGTTTTAAAAGCTCTCTTAAATCCAATTGGAGTCTGCAACACATGGAACGTACATGTCCGGGTTTATACGCTTTAGGATTTTCGACGAGCTTTCCGTTTTCGTCTCGCACGTATTGACTTCCGATAAAATTTTGGAAGTAAGAAGAGCCGATTTTAGCCGTATTTTCAAAAAGTAAATCGGTATTTTCTCCATCCCAGTCGAAATCTTCGGTAATGTTAACGGTCGGAATCGGAAACGTAAACGGTTGACCCGTTTTATCACCTTCCGTCATAACTTCGTAGTAAGCCTTGTTAATAAGATTCATTTCCGCTTGAAAGTGTTTATACGTCATTGCTTCCAAAGAGTTTACGCCTCTTTTTTTTGCTTCACTTAAAAGTTCGGCGTCGTTAATGCCTTTAAACAGATGCGTTTGGCTTGACGTCGGAATTTGATCCGCTAAATCTTTCGGCACGGTCCAATCGATCGTAATATTCGTAAAAGGACTTTGTCCCCAACGCGCCGGAACGTTTAGGTTATAAATAAAACTACGAATCGCTTTTTTAATTTCTTTGAATGAAATTTTATCTTTAAACGCATACGGTGCTAAATACGTATCAAACGAACTAAATGCCTGTGCACCGGCCCATTCGCTTTGAAGGATTCCCAAAAAGTTTGCCATTTGCCCTAAGGCTTCACGGAAATGTTGGGGAGGACGACTCTCTACGCGTCCGCGTACGCCGTTAAAGCCCTCATCCAAAAGAACGCGCAAACTCCAACCCGCACAATACGCAGTCAAACAATCAAGATCGTGAATGTGATAGTCGCCGTTTCGGTGTGCCAATCCCTCTTCTTTGGAATATATCTTATCGAGCCAGTAATTGGCGATAACTTTACCCGCGGTATTATTGACGAGTCCGGCGTTGGAATATCCCGTATTGGAATTGGCTTTAATCCTCCAGTCGCTTTTACCGATGTACTCTTCAATCGTTTGGCTCGAATTGACGTACGTCGTATCTTCGCTGAGTCCGTAAATGTGTTCTCGTTGCATTTTATGCGTATGGCGGTAAAGCATAAAAGAGCGCATGACGTCAAAGTAACGTGCCTTATAGAGTTCTTGCTCTATCATGTCTTGAAAGTCTTCAACCGCTGCAACGCGTTTTTTCTCGATACGTTTGATAATTTCGTCGAAAATAGATTGATCGTAGGTAACCCCTTCGCTTTTAAATGCTTTTTTGATGGCATCTTCAATCTTAAAAGGGAGGAACTCTTCGGTTGTGCCGTCACGTTTGAGTACTTTGGTTAGCATGGTTGTCCTAAGTAGAATAAAGTATGAAAGATTATAGTAAGTATAAAATTTAAAAAAACTTAATAATTAACCTGCGACAAATATGTCACACTCTAAAAAATGAGTTTTTATGCCATTGTTTCTTAATAAGATAAAAGTCCTTTATATAAGCTCTTAAAAGGACTTTTTCCTATTTTATATTAAAAAAATAAATTAATATAATTTATTTATATTTCAAGATTTCAAAGCGTATTCTAACGCTTCGTCGACATGGATAGTCGTCGTATTAAAAAGCGGTAGCGTCGAGTCTTTTTGATGAAGGAGTAGACCGATTTCCGTACATCCTAAGATGACCGCATCTAAATCGGTATGTTCTTTTTGATAGTTTTGAATCAGGGTTACAAAAAAGTTCAAAGAGGGTGTTTCAATTTTGCCGACACATAATTCGGAGAAAATAATCTGATTGATCGTTTGAATTTCCTCTTCATTCGGTATCAGTACGTCAATACCGTGGAAATGTAAAATATCTTTGTAAAAGCTTTCTTGCATCGTGAATTTGGTTCCGAATAAAAGTGCTTTTTTGACGCGGTTTTTTTTCAGCGTATTGGCCGTCGCTTCCGCGATATGTAAAAAAGGTGTTTTAAGATACGGTGTGATAAACGGTGCCATTTTATGCATGGTATTGGTGCAGAGTAAAATGACGTCGGCACCGGCATGTTCTAATGAAAGAGCGGCTTGCGTCAACGTAATGCTCGCCTCATCCCAGCGTCCTTCGTTTTGCATACGAGCGATCGGGGCAAAATCCACGGAATGTAAAATAATTTGTGCGCTATGAAGCCCTCCCAAACGTTCTTTGACCCCTTCGTTTAGAAGTTTATAATACAACAGGGTCGATTCCCAACTCATACCGCCGATTAAACCGATGGTTTTCATGTTAAATCCTTTTAGTGCAAAATGCAACGTTGCGTAAAATACCTTTTCCTACGAACGTTGCGGTATCACGTCTATTGACATCCTTCACATTCAATACTGCGATCGGCAACTTCAATTTTACTCTCCGGCGATTGCGATCGGAGATAGTACGTTGATTTAATACCGAGTTTCCAGCCTAACATGTAAATATCGTTTAGGTATTTTCCGCTGGCTTTATCTAAGGTCATAAAGATATTGAGGCTTTGCCCTTGGTCGATCCATTTTTGGCGAATGGCACCCGCTTTGATGAGGACTTTTTGATCCAAATCGTATGCCGGCGTATAAAATCCCCATGTTTCCGGGCTGAGGTTGGGTACGACGACCGGAATCATGCCCGATAGGTTTTCTTCAAACCATTTGCGTTTGTAAACGGGTTCGATCGTTTGTGTCGTTCCGACCAAAATGGAGATCGAGCTCGTCGGTGCAATGGCCATGAGGTAACCGTTACGCATACCGTTTTTCTTCACGCGCTCTCTCAGGCTTTCCCAATCGTACATGTAACCGAATAGGCCTCCGCGATCAACCAGCTTTTTCGCCTCTTCGTTTGCCGTGTCGATAGGGAAAATTCCCCTGCTCCATTTCGATCCCTGAAATTCGGGATAAACCCCTTTTTCGATAGCCAGATTGGACGAGGCTAGAATGGCGTTATAGCTAATGGCTTCCATCACTTCGTCTATCTTGCTAAAATGATCGTAGCTTCCCCATGCGATATGTGCTTCGGCAAGCATTTGCGCTTCGCCCATAACTCCTAATCCGATAGCGCGCGATTTCATATTGGTGTGCTTCACTTTGGCGTGCGGATAGAAATTGAGATCGATTACGTTATCGAGCATACGAATCGCAATGGGGATCGTTCGCTCGATATCTTCTTTTGTATGAATTTTGGAAAGATTGACGCTAGCTAAATTGCATACGGCGGTTTTACCTTCGACCATCTCTTTCTCAACGATAAAAATATCTTTTCCGTTGATTGAATCGAGTGCCGTAATTTTTTTTGCTTCTTTGCTAAGCCCGCTATCGACCGTTACTCTGTCGGTCTCTTCAAACGTATCGATGCTGCCGTCATTGTAAACGACTTTGATTTTATAATGGTTCGGTGCGGTGTTCTGAAAGATTTCCGTACAGAGATTGGAGCTACGAATAATGCCGACATGGTCGTTTGGATTGACTTTATTGGCGTTATCTTTGAAGCAAAGAAACGGACTTCCGCTCTCAAAATAGCTCGTTAAAATCTTTTTCCACAGCTCTTTCGCCGGAATATGTTCTTTTGAGATGGACTCATTTTGCTCGTAGGCTAGATAGCGACGTTCAAATTCTTCTCCGTAGACCTCGGAAAGATCGGATGTTTCCGCCGGATCGAAAAGCGTCCAAATAGCATTTGTTTCGACGCGTTTCATAAACAGATCATTAATCCACAAGGCGGGGAAAAGATCATGGGCACGACGACGCTCTTCTCCTGAGTTTTTCTTCAAATCCAAAAAGTCGGATACGTCCATATGCCACGGTTCGATATAAACGGCGATAGCACCTTTGCGGGTACCGAGTTGATCGACGGCGATCGCGATATCGTTGGTGATTTTGAGGAACGGGATAATACCGCCTGCGGCATTTTTATGCCCGTCGATCATACCTCCCATCGAGCGAACCAAGTTCCAATCCCAACCGATACCGCCGCCGAATTTACTTAGAAGCGACATCTCTTTGTAGGAATCGAAAATGCCTTCGATATTATCGGGTGTACTGCCGATATAACACGAGCTTAGCTGATGGCGTGTTGTTCGTGCATTGGAAAGCGTCGGCGTGGCCAACATAACTTCGAATTTGCTGATAACATCGTAGAATTTTTTTGCCCAATCCATCGAGTTGAGTTCATTTTGTGCCAAAAACATTGCGATTGCCATAAACATATGTTGCGGCAATTCGATCGGTTTTCCTTGTTTGTCCTTAATCAAGTAGCGATCGTGCAAAGTTTTGATTCCAAGGTAGGTAAATTGCAAATCGCGCTCGGGTTGAATGTACGCTTCCAATTCTTTAAGGTCGTATTTTTCCTTAAGTCCTAAGGCAATACGTCCCGCTTTTTCGCCTCGTTCGAGATATTCGCCGAAGTTACCGTATCCCGTAAAACCGTTGACTTTATGGTACAAGTCGTATAAAAAAAGACGTGCGGCGACATAGGTCCAGTTCGGTCGATCGATATCGATTTTATCGACTGCGGTTTTAATCAATGTTTTTTGAATTTCTTCGGTCGTAATTTGATCGCGAAATTGAATTTTTGCATCGACTTCCAGTTCGCTTTGTGACACATTCTCCAAGCCTTTGATAGCAGAACTTGTGTATTTTTGTATTTTTGAAATATCGAGCGGCTCGGTACGACCATTACGCTTTTGAACGGTTAGCATTATTTGAATACCCTTTGGAAGATTTTATCGACGTTTTTTGTATAGTAATCGTAATTAAAGCATTCTCTTATTTGCGCTTCGCTGAGGTTCGCTCTTAAATCTTCATCGCTAAGGAGATTTTGAAGATAGAGGCTTTCGCCTTTGGCGTTGAGAGCCGCTTTACCCTGCTGTAAATCTTCCCAGACTTTCATGGCATTTCTTTGGACGATTTTGTAAGCATCTTCACGGGAAACGCCGCATAAAGGTAATTCGAGCAAAATACGTTGTGAAAAGACCAGCCCACCCGTGAGGTTAAGGTTTTTCATCATATTTTCGGGATAAACGACTAATTTGGAAATGACGCTATTTAAACGGGTTAGCATAAAGTCGGCGGTAATGAAACCGTCCGGTAAAATAAAGCGTTCGACCGAGCTGTGGCTAATGTCTCTTTCATGCCATAATGCAACGTTTTCCATAGCGGGGATGGCGTACGAACGAATCATTCGACAAAGACCCGTAATGTTTTCGCTTAAAACGGGATTGCGTTTGTGCGGCATTGCCGAACTTCCTTTTTGCCCTTTTTCAAAAAACTCTTCGCATTCATAGACTTCGGTTCGTTGGTAATGTCGAATTGCAACGGCAATTTTTTCGCAACTGGAAGCCAAAAGCGCAAGTGCGTTCATCAGTGCGGCATAACGATCGCGTTGAATGACTTGATTGGAAACGGGAGCCGGTTTAAGTCCTAATTCTTCACATACAAGTTCTTCGAGTTCGATCGGTGAGTGTGCCATATTCCCCATCGCACCGCTAATCTGCCCTACGGAGATCACTTCCATGACGTTTTCAAGATTTTTAAGACTTCGTTTAATTTCTTCGTACCAAATGGCAAGCACTAACCCGAAGGTAATCGGTTCGCCGTGAATACCGTGACTGCGGCCGACCATCAAAGTCATTTTGTGTTCCATTGCTCTTTTTTTGAGCGATTCCATTAAAACTTTGACGTCTTCAATAATGACATGTAAGGAATCGCGCATCTGTAGTGCAACGGCCGTGTCAATACAATCAGAGCTGGTCATACCGTAATGAACCCACCTGCTCTCATCGCCTAAGCTATCCGCGACGCTCGTAAGAAAAGCGATAACGTCGTGTCGGGTAACTTTCTCGATTTCATCGATACGGTCAATATCGAATTTTGCATTTGTTAAGATTTTTTCACAATCGTCGTCCGGAATAAGTCCGAGTTTGTTCCACGCTTTGGTCGCCGCCTTTTCCACTTTAAGCCAAGCGTTGTATTTGGCCTCGATCGTCCAATGCTTTTTCATCTCTTCTCTAGCGTAGCGCTCTACCATCTTCTTCCTTCTTCGTTTATGATTTTTCTATGATAAAATACGATGAAATTATCTAAAATGGATTCTATTTTTGAAGATAAAATTTTAACAAAATAGGACTAAAAAAGGGTTGAAACTTGTCTTATACGACTAAGAAATTTACGGTAGAAACACCCGTTCTTGCATTTCGTTTTTTAATGGATACTTTTGGTATAACGATGAGTGAGGCACAAAAAACGATTGATCGAAAGCGTGTGTACGTGAACGATGAGCTATTGACGCGAAAATCGGCTCGCATTTTTGGAGAAATTGCCGTAGTCGTTTTTGAAGGAACGTCTAAAGGGCTTATCCCTGTTTTTGAAACGGAAGATTTTGCGGTTTACGATAAACCCAGCGGCGTCATGATCCATCCTCGAAAACGCTCAGATGGTTACACCCTCAACGATGAAATTAAATCGCGTTACGGCAAGGATGCTAATGCCGCGCATCGTATCGATAAAAGTACAAGCGGACTTGTCTTGATAGGAAAAAATAAAAAAGCGGAAATTGAGTTAAAAGCTATCTTTGCCGCACGTAAAGTGCATAAACGATATTTTGCTTTGGTTCGCGGAAAAATTTCCGATGAATTTTTGATTGATGCTAAACTCAAGCGTGATATTGTAACAAGTCAAATACGTTTGAAAGTACATGTCGATGAAACGGGGAAACCTTCTCAGACGCGCGTCATTCCCGTATGCTACTTTGAAGATAAACATGCAACGTTTATTGAGGCAATTCCTTATACCGGAAGGCAACATCAAATCAGAGCTCATTTGTTCCACGTGAAACATCCAATCGTCGGCGATCCGATTTACGGTATCGACGAAGTAGATGCAGAAAGATTTTTAGACGGTAGTATGTCGCATGAAGAACAAACGCGTAAAACCTTGAGTCCGCGATTGTTATTGCATGCACAATCTTTGGCATTTTGTTATAAAGGGATTGATTATGCAATAGAATCTACTTTTAATGCCAAAAGTGAATTTTACAATTTACTCCAAGAAAGGGTCAACGAATGAACACGATTCATTTTAACGGCGAAGATATTGTGCCAAGTAAAGTCGTCTGTGTCGGTCGTAATTATGTAGAGCATATTTATGAGCTTCATAACGAACTTCCAACGTCGATGGTTCTTTTTATGAAACCCAATTCTGCTATTGCGCATACGCTAACGGCACAATCGCAAACAACGTTACACTATGAGGGAGAAATTTCATTTCTCATCCGAAATAAAACAATTTGTGGAGTCGGTTTCGGTTTAGATTTAACTAACCGAACATTGCAGAGTGAGTTGAAAGCAAAAGGCTTACCGTGGGAACGTGCAAAGGCTTTTAACGGGGCTGCGGTTATGAGTACGTTTGTCGGTATTGAACCTTCAGATCTGCATAAAGTTGCGATGCAATTATGGATTAACGATGTGTTAGTTCAAGAAGGAAGCAGTGATTTGATGATTTATAAACCGTTTACTATCCTTGAAGAAATTGAGACTTTTTGCGCTTTGGAAGATAACGATATTGTTATGACCGGAACTCCAAAAGGTGTCGGGACTTTTCATTCAAACGATAAATTTATCGGAAAAATTTTTATCGGTTCAGAAGAAATCGTATCGCAAGAGTGGATTGTGCAGTAAAGAGCAGCGAGAAGCTCTTTACTTTTTTCTAAATAGAACGTTAATCATTCCTCCTACACCTACGATGACGACAATGATTAAAAAACCTAATTGTACCATATCAAGCGATGTCATGTTTTTCCTTATCCTGTAATTGTCCGCAAGCCGCACTGATATCGATGCCTTTGGATTGACGAATCGTACACAATACCCCGTGATCAACGAGATATTGCTGAAAAGCTAACATGTCTTTTTCACTCGGACGATCAAAATCGCTTCCGTGATGCGGATTAAAATAGATCAAGTTAACTTTTGCTTTAATGCCGTGTAAGAGCTTGACCAGTTTTTTGGCATTGCTTTGATCATCGTTAATGCCCTTCATCACAAGATATTCAAACATCACGCGTTTGCGTGCATCGATAGGAAAAGCACGTACGGCATTCATGATAGATTCGATATTGTAAGCTTTATTGATCGGCATTAGCTTTTGGCGTAAAGTATCGTCGACGGCATGAAGCGAAATTGCCAATAAAATGCCCAAGTCAAGTTGCCCTAATTTTTCGATTTGTGAACTAAGTCCACTCGTTGAAATTGTTTGACGTCGCGTTGAAATAGAAAGACCGTCGATATCGCTGAAAATATGAACGGCTTTACTCACGTTAGTTAAATTGTCGAGCGGCTCGCCCATACCCATAAAAACGATGTTAACGCGTCTGTTTTCGGCAATAGCGTTATCGCGTTTAATCATTAAAACTTGTGATGTTATCTCTCCGGCAGAGAGGTTGCGTTTGAATCCGCTTTTACCGGTAAGGCAAAAAGTACAGCCGATTTTACAACCCACTTGTGACGAAATACAGATGGTATAGCGTGTATGATGCACGCGTTTGCCCTCTTCGTCGACTTGTTCTTGCTTCATGGGTAAAAGAACCGACTCAACCGTGTTTTTGTCTTTCAATTCAAAAAGGTACTTTTTACTACCGTCTTTACTGACTTCGATTTTGACGATGCGTAAAGGATCAAGATAGTACGTTTTTTTTAACGCCAATTGAAGTTCTTTCGGTAGATTTTTCATTTCTTCAAAAGACGTAACGTATTTTTGATACAGCCATTGATAAATTTGTTTTGCTCGAAAAGCAGGTTTTATCGCGTTTGACAACTCTTCTTTTGACAAATCCAGTATATTTATTTGTTCCATATGCCCTCAAATTTTCATATTTTTTTCTACATGTAAGGTAATTAACTCTTTGGCTTTCGCTTGATTGGAGACAAAATCACGATGGGCATTTTCATTGCAATAGTTGGTAACGACAAACAAGCCAAGGCATGGAAGATCAAAGGTATTGGCTACTTGTATAACGGAGAAGAATTCCATATTTTCTAAAGCAATATTTTTCTCATTGAAAGAGTGCGATACCTGAAAATCCGTTGTAATATAATTGCTAGAATTGACGGTTTCAAAAGGGTAATTTGTTCCACGTGAAACATTATAATGATGTTTTGCATGAACGGTATTTTGAATCGGTGTATAACTTTGATTTTGCAGTAAACTAAGTTCTACATTGGCAGCACTATGGCTCAAAACAAGATCGAACGGCTTATATCGTCCATAACTGCCTGCCGTTCCTACAAAAAACACAAAAGAAGGTTTTTGCTCTAGAATGTATCGGGTAAGCTGTATAGCACTTTGTATAAGCCCGACACCAATGGGTTGAGCAAAATCAAAATGTTCATTGTTGCCGGCACAAAGTATCATAAGCGAACCGCTATTCCCTGACGTTTAAGGTAGTGTTTGAGTGCCATGATCTCGATTTCTTTAAAGTGAAAAATAGAAGCGGCTAACGCCGCATCGGCACCGCTTGTAAAAGCATCTTTAATATGTTCCATCGTCCCTGCTCCACCGCTTGCGATGACAGGAATATCAAGCAGAGAGCTGATTTGTGAGGTAATGGAAAGATCATAACCGTTTTTTGCACCGTCACAATCCATAGATGTTAAAAGAATTTCACCGGCACCTCTATCCGCTGCTTCTTTTGCCCAATTTATAGCATCAATGCCCGTATCGATACGTCCGCCGTTAATAAAAACGTTCCATCTATCGTTCGTGCGTTTGACGTCGATAGCGACGACAATACATTGAGAACCGAAACGTTTGGACGATTCGTCGATGAAATGAGGGTTTGCAATGGCTGGAGAATTGATGCTGACTTTATCGCATCCTACATTGAGAAGGCGGTAAATATCTTCTAAAGTACGAATCCCTCCGCCAACCGTCAGCGGAATAAAAACTTCACGTGCAACTTTTTCGACAATTTCGACGATGGTTCCTCGACCTTCATGACTTGCCGTAATATCTAAAAAAGCAATTTCATCTGCACCCTCTTCGTTGTAACGTTTGGCAATTTCAACGGGATCGCCGGCATCTTTTAAGCCGACAAAATTAACGCCTTTAACGACACGACCGTTTTTAACGTCAAGGCATGGGATAATACGTTTGGCAAAGTAGTCCATAAAAGTCTCTTTAGAAGGGAAATGTTGAGTGTTTATGATAGCAAAAGTATTAAAAAAAACTTCTGAAAAACCTGCTTCTTTTGCCTCCTAACAATTTTGTAAGTAAAAATTGAGTAAAATCAATAAAATTTTAAAAAGAGTGAGTCAAATTGATAGAGGCAAAGAAAAAATTTGGCCAAAATTTTTTAAAAGATAGAAATATTCTATACAAAATCATCCAAGCGATGCCCCACAATGAATTTAAACTTATTGAAATAGGACCTGGCTTAGGTGATTTGACGCAAGAACTACTTAAGGTAAAGCCTTTAGTAGCATATGAGGTCGATGAAGACTTGTGCGTTTATTTGAGAGAGAAGTTCTCAAAAGAGATAGAAGAGGGAAGCTTAACATTGGTGCATACCGATGTGCTTGATCAGTTTAATAACGGTTCGTTGCAAAGCGAGCCTTATGATTTAGTGGCGAATTTACCCTATTACATTGCGACGACGATTATTTTGAACGCTCTAGAAGATCCTTACTGTCGATCGATGACGGTAATGGTGCAAAAGGAAGTCGCAGAGAAGTTTGCGGCCGTACCGAAAACGAAAGAGTTTAGCTCTTTGACTATTCTAGCGCAAAGTATCGCAACGGCAACACTGCTTTTTGACGTAGCTCCGACATCGTTTGAGCCGCAACCGAAAGTGACATCTTCTATTTTGAGAATCGACAAAAAACAAGAATTTATACAGGATAAATTTCTTGGAATATTTGAAGACGAAAAGACTCTGCAAAAATTTAAAAAGTATTTGCGATGCTCTTTTCAAAGTCCGCGTAAGACGTGGTTAAAAAATATTTCGAGTGAATATAATAGAGAATTTGTTGAAAAAGTGATGCAAATTCATGCTATTCCCGTAACGATTCGACCTCATGAACTCAGCGTCTCGTCTCATCATCTACTATTTAAACATTTAAGGTTGAATGATGCAAGAAAACGAGATTCCATCCACGAATAACGAGCAATCCAACGCGGCAACGCCGCCAAAACCCAATAAAAACAGACGACGACGTTCGAAACCGAAAGCGGCGCCAATGCACTCTGGGGAAGACCAAACGGCAGTCGAGCAAACCGACAACGGTACTGCACAGCCAAATGCCGGCGAAAACAAACCGAAAACCAATAACCGTAGACGCAATAAAGTGAAAACGCAAACGCCTTCGATCGACGGTAACGAACCGTGGCAGCGCGATATAAAAAAAGCGATTGATGCAAACCAAAAAATGCACAAAGAACGCTTGAATAAAGCCTCCGTCGTTGAGCAAAACTCCAAAGGAAAGATCAAAATCACTCCGTTGGGAGGCCTCGGCGAAATCGGTGGCAATATTTGTGTCTTTGAGACTGACACTTCGGCAATCGTGCTGGATGTCGGTATGAGTTTTCCCAGTGAAGATATGCACGGCGTAGATATTTTGGTGCCAGATTTTAGTTATTTGAGACAAATTAAGAAAAAAATAGCCGGAATTATTATTTCACATGCGCACGAAGATCATATCGGAGCCATATCGTATCTTTTTAAAGAGATGCAGTTTCCGCTTTACGCAACGCCGTTGCCGTTGGGAATGATTTCAAACAAATTTGACGAACACGGTTTAAAAGCGTATAAGAAGTATTTTCGTCCGGTCGAAAAGCGTAAACTCTATAAAATCGGCGAATTCGAAATCGAATGGATCCATATTACGCACTCGATTATCGACGCTTCCGCATTGGCAATTACGACAGAAGCCGGAACGATTATTCATACGGGAGACTTTAAAATCGATCATACTCCGATTGACGGGTATGTAACCGATTTGAACCGTTTTGCGGCATACGGTGAAAAAGGCGTATTGTGTTTAATGAGCGATAGTACCAACTCTTATAAAGAAGGTATTACGCGTAGCGAAAGTACGGTTGGGAAAACGTTTGATTCTATCTTTGCAAAGTCAAAGGGTCGGGTGATTATGTCTACGTTTTCATCGAATATTCATAGGGTTTATCAAGCAATTGATTACGGTTTAAAATACGGACGCAAAGTCTGTGTGATCGGAAGGTCGATGGAACGCAACCTCTTTACCGCGATTGATCTAGGGTATATTCAGTTGGATAAAAGTATTTTTATCGATCCGCATGAAGTGAATAAGCATAACGATAAAGACGTTTTAATCGTTACGACGGGAAGCCAAGGCGAGACGATGAGTGCCTTGTATCGTATGGCGACAGATGAACATCGACATGTAAAGATTAAACCGACCGATCAAATTATTATCTCCGCTAAAGCGATTCCCGGTAACGAAGGCAGCGTCTCTAAGGTGTTAAACTTTTTATTAAAAAGCGGTGCAAACGTAGCATACCAAGATTTTAGCGAAATTCACGTGAGCGGACATGCTGCGCAAGAAGAGCAAAAATTGATTCTCCGCTTGGTCAAACCGAAGTTTTTCCTTCCGGTTCACGGCGAATACAATCATATTACCAAACACAAAGAAACGGCAATGCAATGCGGTATTCCGGAGCGTAATATCTATTTGATGAGTGACGGCGATCAAGTGGAATTGTGCGGCAAATATATGAAAAAAATCAAAACGATTAAAACGGGTAAGGTCTTTATCGATAACCAAGTCAATGAGCAAATTGCCGATGATGTCGTTATCGATCGACAAAAGTTAGCGGAAGCCGGACTCGTGATGCTTGTGATTCAAATCGATAAAAGCGAGCACAAATTGATTGCAAAGCCGAAAATTATCAGTTACGGACTTGTGCCGGATAAAGACGACAAAGCTTTCTCGATAGAGATGGAAGGCGTAATCGATCAGTTTATCGCCAATGCTAAAAAAGAGCTACTCGAAAATGCGCGTGCCCTTGAAAACGAAGTAAGACAAGTCGTTCGTAAACATATCTATCGCCAGATGAAAAAATACCCGACAATCGTTCCGACGATTTTCATGATGTAGGATCGCCGATGCAAGATTTTCAAGCAATAGCCAAAGAAGTATTAGAATTGGAAGCCAAAGAGCTTTTAAACACGGCGGCGCATATCGGGCCAGAGATCAATGAAGCGACGTCTGCGATAGCAAAGATTAAAGGAAAGCTGATCGTAACGGGGGTTGGAAAAAGTGGATTGATCGGTGCAAAAATTGCCGCAACGCTTGCGAGTACGGGAACGAGCAGTTTCTTTTTACATCCGACTGAAGCCATGCACGGAGATTTGGGTATGATCGGTAAAGAAGATGCCGTGTTAGCCATCAGTTATAGCGGTGAGAGTGAAGAATTGATTAAAATTTTGCCGCATATCAAACGTTTCGAAATTCCCCTGATCGGTATGGCGCGCTCAAAAGAGTCGTCATTGGGACGTTACAGCGATATTTTTATTCCTTTACACATCGAAAAAGAGGCATGCCCTCTCGATGCCGCTCCTACATGTTCGACAACGCTGACGTTAGCGCTAGGAGATGCGTTAGCCGTTTGCCTTATGAAGCAGAAAAATTTTAAAAAAGAGGATTTTGCGTCGTTCCATCCGGGTGGAAGTCTCGGCAAACGTTTGTTTGTCAAAGTAAAAGATTTGATGCTCACGAGTGAGTTACCCGTTATTTCTGAAAAAACAAAATTGAAAGAGGCGATTATTGCTATGAGCGAAGGGCGTCTAGGCAATGTCCTGATTACGGATTGCGACCATACGTTGTTAGCCGTTTTAAGCGACGGTGATTTACGACGTGCGTTAATGCGAGACGATTTTCGCATGGATGCGTATGCGTACGAATATGCGACGAAGCAACCCAAAACGATCGACGACGCGACGATCCTTGCAAGCGATGCGCTAGCATTGATCGAAAAATATAAAATACAATTACTTGCGATTACCGATAAACAAGGTAAGCTAGAGGGCGTATTGCACATTCACCAATTGGTAGAAGCGGGGATAAAATGATAGAATTAATGCGACTTAATAAGATGATTTCCCACAATACGCACTATTCGCGACGTGAAGCGGATCAATTGATCAAAGACGGCTTAGTGAAAGTCGACGGTAAAGTCGTAGACGATCTTTCGATGCAAGTGAGTTTTAAAAACAGGATTGAAATTAAAGGTAATGCGCTTTTTGAAAAGCATGGTTATTCGGTTATCGTGTACCATAAACCCAAAGGTGAATTGGTAAGTAAAAAAGACGATCGCGGACGCAAGACGGTTTACGATTCGCTTCCGTCGAAATTCGGGCATTATTTAAGCGTCGGAAGACTTGATTTCGCCAGCGAAGGACTTTTGCTTCTGTGTGATTCTCCCACCGTGGTTTCGGCGTTAATGCACGGCGATTTGGAGCGGGTTTATTACGTTAAGATTAACGGAGCGATTACGTTAGCGATGGAAAAAGCGATGCAAGAGGGATTGAAATTGGACGATGCTCGAAAAGGCGGGCATGCCAAGAGTGAGATTCATTCCATGGAGTTTGCGCCGTTTTTAGCGTATCGTATTATTAAAAATTCGCCGACGTTTTCGACGCTTAAAGTGACAATTAACGAAGGAAAAAACAGAGAACTGAGACGCTTTTTCGGATATTTCGACGTGGATGTCGTAGATCTCAAACGCGTGAGCTACGGCAAAGTCGATTTAGGAACGCTAAAGCCGGGAAAACATCGTTTTTTTAATGCAAGCGAATATAATGCTTTGCGCGATTATCTTGAATACGTGAAACAGGATACCAAGGGCGATGATCAATAACTTTGCCCTCTTCTTTCGCCCGAAACGCATCGAAGAGTTAGCCGGACAAAAACACTTAAGTGCAAAAAGTAGCCCTTTCTTCAAACTGTTAAAAGCAGGCTCGATGAGTCATGCCCTCTTCTTTGGTCCTGCAGGAGTAGGAAAAACGACCTTAGCGCGTATCGTCGCGAATGAGTTGGATTTGCCTTTTTTTGAGCTCGACGCCACCAGTATTAAAGTCGAAGAAATTCGTAAAATTCTTTCACAGTATAAAAACGCTTTGCAAAAACCGTTAATTTTTATCGATGAAATTCATCGTCTTTCTAAAACACAGCAAGAGGTTTTGTTATTGCCGATGGAGAACCACGAGATGATTCTTATCGGAGCATCAACCGAAAATCCATACTTCGTCCTAAGCTCTGGTATTCGCTCACGGATGATGTTATTTGAGTTTTATCCGTTAGAAGAATCGGATTTGCGTGTTATCGTCGAGCGCGTACGAAATGTCGTGACATGTACGATTGACGAAGATGCGTTGAATTACCTCGTAAGTTCCAGTGCCGGCGATAGCAGATCGCTTTTAAACCTTTTAGAATTTGCACTGAAAGTCGATTTACATGTCAGCCTTGAAACGCTAAAATCGTTGCGACCGAGTGCGCTCAAAGACGGCGTGAGTTCAGATAATACGCATTATAATCTCATTAGCGCCATGATTAAAAGCGTGAGAGGTTCAGATGTCGATGCGGCACTTTATTATCTAGCACGTTTAATAGACGGCGGGGAAAGTCCCGACTTTATTGCGCGGAGATTAATCATTCTTGCAAGCGAAGATATTGGTAACGCTAATCCTAACGCTTTAAATCTCGCTGCCAGTACGCTAACGGCCGTAAGTAAGATCGGTTATCCCGAGGCGCGTATTATTTTATCGCAATGCTTGATCTACCTTGCATGTAGTCCTAAATCGAACAGTGCCTATCAGGCGATTAACGATGCGTTATCGTATGTCAAAAACGAAAAAGCGTTAACGGTTCCGGAACATCTTAAAAGTCCTTCACCTAAAGGGTATTTGTATCCGCACGATTTTGGCGGTTGGGTCGAGCAAAGCTACAGTGAAAAACCGCTTCATTTTTATCGAAATTTGCCGATAGGGTTTGAAAAGACTTTAAACGAGTGGTTGGAAAAAATCAAATCGGTTCACCGTTAACATACGAATTATTTACCCTATAAGGTGATGCATTATGGACGTCAATACGGCTTCGCTTCTTGCCAATCAACTGCAAACGCTCGATACGAAAACGTCGCTTGAGACTAAAGAGACACTCACACGGCAAGCCGATGCGCTTATACAAAAAAGTGCGCAATTACCGTTAGAACTAAGTAGCGAAAAAACAGCGTATGCGAAAACGCCGAGTGATGCAAAAGAGGTTGTAGCACAACTTCTAGGAAGTGCGATCAGCGAGGCAAAATCGAAAAGTGCAATTTATGAGGTTTTACAAAAGAGCCAACTTTTTAAAAATATGGGTAATTTTGCCGACGATATTAAAACCTTAACGACAACGGTTAAGCTCGATTCTACGATAGCTCAACCGATGGCTTTATTGCAATTGTTTACAAAAAATATCGATCAAATCGATACGAAGATGCTCCAAACGCAGATACAAAATTCCGGTATTTTCTTTGAATCGAAATTGGCAAATACGCTTAAGATACAAGGCGCATCGGATACGTTGGAGGCACTTCGTACGCATATTCAAACGCATTTAGACACGCCGTTGCTTCAATCGTCGCCGATTACCAAAGAGATCTCTGCCGTTTTGGATTTATTGGCGACGTCACAGGATCTCTCATCTAAAGAGGCGCAAGGTAACCTAAAAACCCTACTCGATCTTTTTCGGCAAGGCGTTAAGCAAGTCTTAGCAGAGCCTTCTATGTTTAAAGAAGCGTATCAAACGGTGCAAAAGCTTGAATATGCGATCAAACAAACCGATTTAATTGCGTCTAAAGTCGAAAATTATCCCGCATCGATGAAAGTCGAGGAACATTTTAATGCGCAAGTCCAAGTTTTAGTAGAACAGCTCAAAGAAAATTTAAGCGAGCTCGGTTTAAACGATCTTGAGCCTCAGATCGATGAATTACTTCTGAAAGGAAACTTTCTCCAAGAAATCGTCAAGTCGCTCAAATCTTCACTCCTGGATGCCGCAAATACGATGTCTATTCCGAAAACTCCCGTATCGGCAATGCAAGAAGGTGCATTACTTCAAGAGCATACGGTAGAAGAGCCGATGAGCGATCAAGAGGTCATAGCTTCTTCGGTACAAAATTCCTCGGTTACGGCGATGCCTCTGCCCTCCTCTTCCGCGATGCCTCAAAGCGTCGAAGAAGCTTTAAAAATGCTTGCTAATCGTATTAAGCAGCAAATCGAAGTCATCGATCCTCAGACCGTACGTCAAGCCGAGTTTAACACTAAAAGTAGCACGTTGGATCAGACGATTCATGCACTGATTAAGCCGGAACTCTTCGTCGGTAAAACATTGGCGCAAAAACTCCAACTCGATCCAAGCGACGTAGAACTCTTGAGTGATATAAAAGGGGTCTTAACGAAGCTCAACGAAGCGTTTGCGACGTCGCCTCAGAATAAAGAAGCATATGAAATTACAAATCGCCTGTTAACGCAAATCGAATACCATCAGCTCTTTTCTTACGTCAGCAGTTCGACGCACGTGTATATTCCTTTTAGTTGGGAAGGGATGAAAAACGGCTCTATGATGATGAAACAAAGTACGCAAGAGAGCTTTCATTGCCAAATCGATCTGGATTTGGAATATTACGGTAAAATCAATATGATGTTGGTTCTATCGAACGATAAATACGTAGATATGAACGTTGCCGTACAAAAAAGCGAGCTCAAAAAGAAAATCGGCGATCAACTTCCAAAACTCAAACGAGCTTTGAATGAAGTCGGGTTGATAACGGGTATGATAAAAATGTTGGAATACAAAGACGTTTCAGCCGTTAAAAACGATTATTTTAGCGGTGAGCAAATTGAATTCGGGATTAACCTAAAAATATGAACGATCCAAAGCCGAAAATTCAAAAAGCCGTCGCACTCAAGTACGAACGCGAAAAACATAACGCTCCTAAAGTCGTCGCTTCCGGTAAAGGAAACGTTGCAGAGCATATTATCAAACTTGCGAAAGAACACGATATTCTGATTAAAAAAGACGCTGATTTGGTCGAGTTGCTCTCGAAGATAGAAATCAATAAAGAGATTCCGCCGATGCTCTATAAAGCCGTGGCGGAAGTCTTTAGTTTTATTTATAAAATTACGAACGATAAACGTAAATAACGCTTAAATGCCTCTGATTTTCAAGCTGAGCAATCCGGCATATTCATGGAGTGCAATGAAGCTTTTATAAAAAGCATGCGCATTGGGAAAATAATCCCACATATCTCGGGCTCGATGGTTAATTTTAAAATTGGTTGCCGCAGGAATCACGTGGAAACCGAAATGCTCGTAAAGCATCACGGCACGCCTCATATGATACGCCGAAGTTACCAGATAAACGGTCGGCTCGGAGATACCTACCGCTTGGAAAGCTTGTTTACTAAAGAGCGCATTTTGGTAGGTATCGATGCTTTTATCTTCTACATGTAAAGAAAATTCTTTGCTAGCAAGGCTTTTGGAACTTGGCGGTTGGATGTCGAGATACGATTTGATCTCTTTAAGGCTATCCAAAAAAGCATCGCTTTCCAGATACTCTTTTTGATTGCCGCCGCCGCTAAATAGGAGCGGAAGGTTGTTGGACTTGGCAACCATAAGTCCCCACATCATGCGTTTATACGCGTCGCTGCTAAGCGGTAGGTTGGCAACGCCTTGCGTATGCCCTCCTCCCAGTACGATGACCGCATCTACGGCTCTTTTTTCGAAGGAGGTATTGTAAGGTGCTTCCAAAGGCGTTAAAAGCCAATCGGCAACGTAAGGCGTGCTTAAAAAGTATAGAATAATGCCGTTGGCAAAGAAAAAAAGGCGAAAGCGTTTGACGAAAAACGCTGCGCCGACAAAAAGGAGAGCAAAAATACCCGGCGGTAAAAACAGGTACGTAAAGAGTTTAGAAACGATATAAACGCTACTCATGGAAGCATGAGTGCACATCGCGTGCCGGTTTTAAGTTCGCCGATAACATAGCCGTCGCTGTTACATAAGACCGTATCGACGTTTTCGGGACTCACGACTAAGATCATACCCACGCCCATATTGAACGTTCGGTGCATTTCGCTTTCGTCGACGTATCGGCTCATAAAATCAAAAATCGGCAATGTTTTGATTTTTGACATGTAGACATGTGCTTGCAAGCCTTCGGGAAGAACGCGCGGAAGGTTTTCGACGATACCGCCGCCGGTGATATGTGCTAAAGCGTTAATGTGCGATTTGAGTGCTTTAAAAAGTTTGACGTAGAGACGTGTCGGCGTTAAAAGCGTTTCAATCAACGTTTTACCGTTAAATTCCGTTTCAAACGTATAACCGAGTTTATCAAAAAAGAGCTTTCTTACCAAGGAAAAACCGTTGGAATGCACACCCGAGCTGGGAAGTGCAATTAAAATATCGCCCGCTTTCACATGCGGCAAACGATTCATCTCGTCTTTTTCGGCAATTCCGACCGCAAATCCGGCAAGATCGAAATCTTTACCGTGGTACATTCCGGGCATTTCCGCCGTTTCACCGCCGATGAGAGAGCATTCGGCTTGGAGACAACCTTCCGCAATACCTTTAACAATGCTAACCGATGCGTCGATCTCGAGTTTACTCATCGCGTAATAATCCAAAAAGAAAAGCGGTGTTCCGAAGTTGCAAATAAGGTCGTTGGCACACATTGCGACGAGATCGATACCGACCGTATCGTAAATACCCGAATCGATAGCTAATTTGAGCTTGGTACCCACACCGTCGGTTGCCCCTAGAATGACGGGTTGTCGATAGCCTGAAGGGAGTTCGTACGCGCCGGCAAAAGAGCCGATTCCGCCGATAACGTTGCGGTCAAACGTTGATTTTACGATAGGTTTGATATTTTCTACAAACTGGTTTCCCGCATCGATGTCGACACCGGCGTCTTTGTAGCTGACTGTACTCATGAATAAGCCTTTAGGAGGTTGTTTAAAAGATTTTAACAAAAGTATGTTAAAATCGTTATAAAATCTAATTGAAGGTCTGAAAGAATTCATGGCATACGAACACGCGATCGTCCTAACCGGCGGCATTGCAACGGGTAAAAGTACGGTTTCTTCTTTGCTTCACGCACAAGGGTTTGAGGTCATTGATGCCGATAAAATCGCCAAAGAGATTTTGCCTTTACATGTCAAAGAAGTGGAAGCGATTTTCGGCGATCGCGTGATCAAAGAGGGCGCGATCGACCGTAAAGCGTTGGGTGCTCTGATTTTTAACGATAAAGCGGAACGTGAAAAACTGAATGCTTTTTTGCATCCGTTGATTCGCGCCGAAATCTTCAAACGTAGCGAAGTGCTTGAGGAGCGGAAAAGACCTTATATTATCGATATTCCGCTCTATTTTGAAAGCGAAGGGTATCAGTGTAAGGTCGTCGTCGTCGTTTATGCTCCGGTCGAAGTTCAGCGAAAACGGCTTATGATACGTGAAGATTTTACGAAAGAAGAGGCTCAAAAACGTATCGATGCACAAATTAGTATTGAAGAAAAGAGGGTTATGGCCGATTTTCTGATTAACAACTCGTTCGATATGAAATTTTTAGAGAGCGAAATTGAAAAATTTATCAAATTTGTAAGAGGAAAATATGCAGATTGCAAAATATAACGCTAGCGGAAACGATTTTGTTATTTTACATACGTTTATCGAGAAAGACCGAAGCGATTTTGCCAAAAAAGTATGCAATCGACAAAGCGGAATCGGTGCAGACGGATTGATCGTCTTGTTGCCCGATAACGAACATGACTTTAAATGGCAATTTTACAACAACGACGGCTCGGTTGCGTCTATGTGCGGTAACGGAACGCGCGCATGCGCGCATTATGCTTATACCAACGGGCTCTGCGACGCACAAATGCGTTTTATGACAGGTGCCGGCGTGATTCATTCTTGTGTGGAGGGCGACGTCGTAGAGACGGAATTAACCGAGCCGAAAAAATTGAGAGATTCGTTTGAAGAAAACGGTTTGGTATGGTATTTTTGCGATACGGGCGTACCGCATTTGGTAACGTTTGTGGAGGATATCGGTTGTTTTGACAAAACGATTGCACGCCAAATGAGATTTAAATACAACGCCAACGTCAATTACGCCATGATTCGTGAAAAAGCCTTACATGTAAGAACGTACGAGCGCGGTGTCGAGGATGAAACATTGGCGTGTGGAACGGGTATGGCGGCGTGTTTTTACAGTGCGTATCGCGAAAAGTTTCTAGAGGATTGCGCCAAAGTCTATCCGACGAGTCAAGAGGAGTTGCAATTGCGCATCGAAGGCAACAAACTTTTTTTCAAAGGTCTCGTACAAAAGGTCTTTGAAACGACGCTGGAACTCTAAATTCGTGAAGATTTTTTTCTTCTCTTTTATCGCTTTTTTCTTAAGTATCTCCGGTACGCTTTATGCCGGAGGACTTCCGAACGACTACTATCAAATTGACGACAATACCAAACAAAAAGAGGCTTTTTTTCTTCATATGAAAGCGTTAGTCGATAAAAGTAACGACGAAATTAAAAAAGACCGTGAGTTTATTACCGACTTTTTTGCGAAGGCGATGCCGGGAGCTTTTCGGGGGCTAAATCAGAAAAATGTCGGTTACCTGATCGCATTACGCAATAAATACGGGATCGAAAACCTCTTCGATCGCGACGAATATTACAAACGAATCAATACGGTTCCCGTTTCGATGGCACTTGCACAAGCAGCATTGGAGAGCGGTTGGGGGAAGAGTCGGTTCGCACGGGAAGCCAATAACCTTTTTGGTCACTGGACGTATTCTGGCATCGGTTTAATGCCTCAGAACCGATTACCGGGTAAAACACATATGATTCGCGTTTTTAGCTCTTTACAAAAATCGGTTACTTCGTATATGCTCAACCTCAATACCAACGATGCCTATTCGCTATTTCGCGAAAGGCGTTATCAAGCTTTTCTCGAAGGTCGAACGTTCAACGGTATGGAATCGGCAAAAACGATGGTTAATTATTCCGAACTGAAAGAGGAGTACATTAAAATGATTCGAGAGATGATCGAGCAAAACAATTTAAGTATTTACGATCAATAAGCGGTATTAAAAGTTAGCTTCTTTCATCAGCTCGGCTTGGTAATGCGCGATAATAGGCTCGATAATCTCATCAAAAAGTCCGCCTTCCATCACGGCATCTAAACGGTAAAGCGTGAGCCCTACCCTATGATCGGTAATACGGTTTTGAGGATAATTGTACGTGCGAATTCTTGCACTTCTATCGCCGGAACCTACTTGTTGTTTACGTGCTTCACTTTCTTTGGCGTTGCGCTCTTGCATCTCCATATCGTAAAGCTTCGCTTTTAGGATTTTCATAGCGGCGTCTTTATTTTTATGCTGAGACTTACCGTCTTGATTTACGACGACTATCCCGGTCGGCAAGTGCGTAATACGTACGGCACTGTCGGTCGTGTTGACCGATTGTCCGCCGTTTCCGGATGAACGCATTACATCGATTTTAAGGTCTTTTTCTTGAATATCGATTTCGACGTCGTCGACTTCGGGCATCACGGCCACCGTCACAGCAGACGTATGAACCCTGCCTTGCGATTCGGTTAAAGGTACACGTTGAACACGATGAACGCCGCCTTCGTATTTAAGTCGTGAAAAAGCACCCTGCCCTTTAATCAACGCGATTATTTCTTTATAACCGTTTAAAACCCCTTCGCTTAATGAGACAATTTCAACTTTCCACCCGCGGTTTTCGGCATAACGCAAATAAGCTTTAAATAAATCCGCCGAAAAGATGGCAGCTTCGTCTCCGCCGGTTCCTGCACGAATTTCAAGGAAAATATTACGTTCGTCGTTAGGGTCTTTGGGAAGTAAAAGAAGTTTAATTTCCTCTTCCAACGTTTCTTTAAGAAGTTCTAAACTTTTGAGTTCTTCTTTTGCCAACTCTCCGAGTTCTTCGTCGTCCAAAAGGAGTTTATTTTCTTCGATTTGGGTTAAGGTCGAAAGATAGGCAAGCGACTTGTCTTTAATTTCTTCAAGAGAAGATTGCTCTTTGGAAAGAGCCGTCATTTTTTTAATATCGTTAGCGATATTAGGATCACTAAGAAGAGCGGAAAGCTCATTATAGCGCTCGACGAAGGGGACAAGTTTTTCGTTTAACATGAAGGGAAACTAAAAATAAAGAGGGAGTTGCCGCAGGTTATGCAGCAACACTACCTAGCGTATTAACAAGTTGAGCAAGACGGCTTACGCGACGAGCAGCCGTATTTTTCGTCAAAATACCTTTGCCGGCATAAGAGTGAAAGCTTTTGTTTACATTTTTCAACGCAACGGCGGCAGCTGCTTGATCACCCGCCTCAACAGCTTCTTTTACGGCACGTGTTAGATTTTTGATTCTAGTTTTATAAAATCTATTTCTTTCGGTGCGTTTTTTGGTTTGTCTAATACGCTTTTCTGCTGACTTGTGATTTGCCATAGATAAGCCTTTCGTTTTAAATTTAGGCGTAGATTATATAAAAACTAATATTAAACGCAACTTATTTTAAGGGCATTTTAAAATAAATTTGTTCTAAAATCATCCCTTCAAAGAGCTTTGAAGGCTAAGGCGTGCGTAATCTGCCGAAAATACTTTTTTCTTTACCCTCAAGAGCATAATAAAACTCATAATAATTTTGTGCAATCGACTCGAGGTGATCTTGAGCATTTTCGTCGCCGGCAAATAAAAAAAGATCATTGATGGCGATCGTTTCGTTCCAGGAAGGGAAAAGCGATACTTCTTTGTTCCGTAAACGCATGAGCACGATCAGATTGTTATCGATGCGTCTATTTTTAAGAGACGTTTTGAGTAAAGAGAGCGGAAGCGTATTGTTCGTATGTTTTAAAAGCATCGGGGCTTGCGTTGCGTCGATTTTCAGTGCGAAAATCGACGGATGCATCGAGATGTTTAAGAGCGTTTTGGTCAAAGCGATGATGTCTGTCTCGTCTAACGCATAAATGTGTTTGATAAACTGATCGAGTGCCGGATTGAGGATGGCATGTACCGTTTTATTGATTAAAATTTTTGCGGGTATAAAAACCGAATCGATGCCGGAGTTTTGAAAAATCGAAAAATCTTCCAATTCGTTTTCACGCGCAATGGTAATAATCGATGGGTTTAGTTTTTTGGCCGTCGCTAAAATAGAAAGGTTGGTCGTATCGTCGTTGGTTCCGGCGATGATCGCGGCACACTCTTGGATGCCCAATGCTTTTAACATCTCTTTATCGTCGCCGTCGCCGATAACAATTTTCGGATGTGCTTCGCTTGGTGTTGGCTCTTTTTTTTGCGAATCGATTTCGGCAAAAACGGTTTCGAAATGGTTCTCTTTAAGCACTTCGTAAATACTTTTTCCCATACGACCGTATCCGCATACAAGGTATTTCCCGCGCGGCAAGCGTAGAAGAGGATCGTGCAAATGCCCTAGACCGTATAGCCATCGAATCAGACGTAAAGAGTGCGGGGCATTAATCGCTAAATGAATATGCGTTGCGATAATTTCAAACGGATTTTCAATAATTTGAACGCCTAAATCTTGGAGATTTTCGGCTTGGTTTTTCGTCGTCGCTTTAATCGCCATCGTGATATTGGAATTGAGAATTTTAGACGTTAACGCGATGCGAAGATTGAGTGCGTCGTTTTCAAAGAGGCTCACGATAGCACGACAATAAATGGATTTGATTCCTGCCGTTTCCAATGCCTCGGGATTATGAACGTCAGCATTAAGACAATAAACGGGCGGCGTGAAGTTTTCCAACAAAAGATGGTTGCGTTTACTTTCGTCTTTTTCGATCACTACGGAGCGCAATCCGTATTCGTTGGCTTTTTTAATAATTTCGCTGGTAATGGAGTTGTAGCCGAGAATAATGATATATTTTTCTTTTAAATAAGCAATGTTACGCCTAAATTTTGCGCGCGCAAATTCTTCCAAAAAGAGTTTGTCTTGAAGGAGGGCGACTAAGGATCCAAGACTGTAGAACCAACCCGTGACGGTAAAAAAAATAGACATTGAGACCCAGATGCGTTGAGGGTAGGTAAACGTGAAAGGCGTTTCGCCAAACCCGATCGTTGTTGCGGTATAGCTAATAAAATAAAATGCGTCAAAAATAGAGAGCCGATAAGCTCTTCCCTCTGCGTCGACGCCCTCAATCAGTAGTAATCCGATAATAGAAATCGTATACGTTAAAATAATAATAATGAGGAAAGGGGTACGCATACGCTGTAAAATAAGCCATAAGGAACTGCTTCTCAAAAAGAGCCCTTTAACGTTTGGATTTAAGCGTATCGCCGATATAGAGTAAAACACTGGTTATGTTGGCCAGTAACGCTCCGCCGCTTAAGCTGACGATAATCGAAGTGATTTCTCGATCGATCGTATACGCATACGCCGCAACGGTCCAAACGGTTGCCGAGGCAATCAGCTGAATATCCGCGACCAGACTCGTAGCGAGCATTACCGAACCCAATTGCGTTTTATCACCGATTTTGAGCGTTGTCGCAATGATGTTCACGACCAATGCCGCAAAGAGTTCGTATTTGCTATGCAGTTCTAAATCCGACAAATCGCCGTAGAAAAATCCGAAATTGAGCGTCATCGCCAGAATGAAAAAAAATCCGGAAATTACTTTGTCCAAGTTCATGTGATGTCCTATTCTCCCAATGTAATAGGGTTATTATACCGTTTACATGTCAAGATTAAAAAAGTTTTGTTACAATTCGCCTAAGAGTTTATCGTATAAGGTGAATCCATTATGAAATTATTCGGAACCGACGGCGTTCGGGGAAAAGCGGGAAAAAAACTGAGTGCTTTTTTAGCAATGCGTTTAGCGATGGCGGCGGGTATCTATTTTCGTAAAAATTCGATTACCAATAAAATCCTAGTCGGTAAAGATACCAGACGTAGTGGATATATGATCGAAAATGCGATTGTGTCCGGACTGACCGCAGTGGGATACGACGTAAGACAAATCGGGCCGATGCCAACGCCCGCGATCGCGTTTTTAACGGAAGATATGCGGTGTGACGCGGGTATCATGATTAGTGCGTCGCATAATCCGTTTTCCGATAACGGAATTAAATTTTTCGATAGTCTCGGCAATAAACTCGGTGAGGCGGAAGAAGCAGAAATCGAAAAAATCTATTTTGACGACGAATTGATTGAAAAGAACCAAAAAACGGAATTTGAAATCGGTAGATCCAAACGGATCGATGACGTGATCGGACGCTACATCGTTCAAATCAAAAACTCTTTTCCAAAACACTTGACGCTCAAAGGATTTCGTATCGTCCTAGATCCTGCCAACGGAGCCGCTTACAAAGTCGCTCCGACCGTTTTTAGCGAGCTTGGGGCTGATGTTATTATGATTAACGACGACCCCAACGGGAGCAATATCAATCTCAATTGCGGTGCGTTGCATCCTGAAGAACTCGGCGAGGAAGTACGTAGACTTCGTGCCGACATCGGGTTTGCGTTTGACGGCGATGCAGATCGTTTGGTCGTCGTAGACGAAAACGGCAATCCGATCCACGGCGATATGCTACTCGGCAAACTGGCAACATTTTTACAAAGCCAAAACAGGTTGACGAATCACGGTGTTTGCGTTACCGTTATGAGTAATCAGGCGTTAGAAGATTATTTGGCTAAATCGAACATCAAAACGTATCGCTGCGATGTGGGAGATAAAAACGTTTTAGAGTGTCTGTATCGACAAAATATTAACTTCGGCGGTGAGCAAAGCGGGCATATTATTGTTTCCGATTTTGCTAAAACGGGCGATGCACTCGTCGCATCGCTTGCCGTGATGCACTGTGTTTTAACGGAAAAACAAAAAGTCAGCCGACTTTTCAACCCTTTTATTCTCTATCCCCAGTTGCAACACAATCTTAAAGTCGACAACAAAATACCGCTTTTAGAACTCCAAGGCTACGATGCCTTGATTCAAGAATTCCAAAGTAAGCAACTTCGGGTATTGATTCGTTATTCCGGAACGGAAAATCTTTTACGCATTCTTTTGGAAGGTAAAGACGAACAGGTCTTGGAAGCATCCATGGAAAAAGCCGTCGCATTTTTCAAAAGTGCATTAAATGAATAAAGCGTGGATCTTTTTATGTGCTGCTGGACTCCTTGTTTTTGGAGTTGATCAGGCAATTAAGCTTCTCTTTTTGGAAGGGTTTCGCTGGGAAGGCGATTTTTTTTCACTTATCCTAACGTTTAACAAGGGAGTCGCTTTTTCGATGTTCGCTTTTTTGGAAGAGTATTTAAAATACCTTCAAATCGTATTGATCGCGGCATTGGGAATCTATCTAGCCATGCACCGTGACGTTCTCCTTGGGCATGCGTCGGCGATCGGTATGATCGCAGGTGCGGCGTTGAGTAATATTTACGATCGTTTTATTCACGGCGGCGTCGTGGATTATTTTTTTTGGCACTACGGATTTAATTTTGCCGTTTTTAATTTTGCCGACGTGATGATAGACGTGGGCGTACTTTGCATTTTGTATCGTACGTGGAAACACCCTAATTCTACGAAATAATAAGGTTTCAAAAGATTTTTTCAAAAAAGAGTTGCATTTTTAATTTTTTTTGGTATAATCTCAGCTCTTAAATGAGTCGGTCGCGTAGCTCAGTTGGTAGAGCACTACCTTGACATGGTAGTGGTCGAAGGTTCGAATCCTTTCGTGGCCACCATTTTTTTGTTCTCCCGTTGGTTTGGGAGTTCATACAAGTAAAGGATCTACTATGATGAATGATGTTATAGCCTACAAAGAAGGTGCTCTCATCATCGACACGCAAACCGCTGCTAATTCTTCTAAAATCTACGAAAACAAAATCGTATTTGACAACTCTAAAGAGGCAATCGAAGTGATTCGTCACTCCTGTGCGCATTTAATGGCACAAGCGATTAAAGCACTCTATAAAGATGCCCAATTTTTTGTTGGACCCGTGATTGAAGACGGCTTTTATTACGATTTTCGCGTCAATGAAAAGATCGGCGATGCCGATTTAAAAGAGATCGAGAAAAAAATGGCGGAACTTTCCAATGCCAAACTTCCGATAGAAAAGATTTATACAACCAAAGCGGAAGCACTCAAGCATTTTAGCCATGACGACTTAAAGCAAGAAGTGTTGCTTCGTATCCCTGAGGGCGAAGTTTCTATTTATAAACAAGGCGATTTTGAAGATTTATGTCGCGGGCCTCACGTCCCTAATACGAAATATCTCAGATTTTTTAAATTGATTAAAGTCGCGGGTGCCTATTTGGGTGGCGACGAAAAACGTGAGATGCTGACGCGCATCTACGGAATAGCGTTTGCAGATAAAGAGAGTCTTAAAGATTATGTCACCATGATCGAAGAGGCGAAGAAGAGGGATCATCGAAAAATCGGTAATGAACTCAAGCTCTTTACATTTGATGATGAAGTAGGCGCAGGACTTCCGATTTGGTTGCCAAATGGCGGACGCCTTCGCTCAAAACTCGAAAAATTGTTATTTACGGCACACCGAAAACGCGGTTACCAGCCCGTACGCGGTCCTGAAATTTTGAAATCGGATGCATGGAAAATAAGCGGTCACTACCAAAATTACGGCGAAAATATGTATTTTACCGTGATTGACGAAGCCGAATACGGTATCAAACCGATGAACTGTTTAGGTCATATTAAAGTCTTTCAAAGTGAAGTTCGAAGTTATCGTGACTTACCGCTGAAATTTTTTGAATACGGCGTAGTGCATCGTCATGAAAAAAGCGGAGTATTGCACGGATTATTTCGTGTGCGCGAATTTACACAAGATGATGCACATATCTTCTGTACACCGGATCAAATTAAAGAAAACGTTATAGAAATTTTGAGTTTTGTCGATTCTATTATGAAAACGTTCGGCTTTCATTATGATATGGAAATTTCGACGCGTCCTGAGAAGTCTATCGGTGACGATAGGTATTGGGAAGCGGCAACCGAGGGTTTGAAGAACGCACTGGATGAAAATGGCATCCAATATGGCATTGACGAGGGCGGTGGAGCATTTTATGGTCCGAAAATCGATATTAAAATTACCGATGCCCTAAAGCGTAAATGGCAGTGTGGAACGATTCAAGTTGACTTCAACTTGCCGGAGCGCTTTGATATTTCATATGTCGATGCAAACAACGAACATGCACGCCCCGTGATGTTACACCGAGCTATTTTAGGTTCATTTGAGCGATTTATCGGTATTTTAATCGAGCATACGTCCGGAGAACTACCGTTTTTTGTTGCACCGACACAAGTGGTGATCGTACCGATTTCCGACCAACATGTCGCTTACGCGAAAGCTTTGGCAAATGAGTTGATCGATGAAGGAATCGATGTGGAAATTGCATCGAAAAACGAAAGCCTTAACAAACG
Organism: Sulfurospirillum sp. MES; assembly: GCF_000789415.1. NCBI lineage: Bacteria > Pseudomonadati > Campylobacterota > Epsilonproteobacteria > Campylobacterales > Sulfurospirillaceae > Sulfurospirillum > Sulfurospirillum sp. MES. Next base: position 62,884 of record NZ_JSEC01000001.1, read on the forward strand.
TATTCGCAATGCGGAAACGATGCGCGTTCCGATGATTCTAGTTCTCGGAGATGCGGAAGTGGAAGCGCAAAGCGTTGCCGTACGTGACAGAAGAGAAAGAACACAGTATAATATGAGTAAAGTTGAATTGATTAAAACCCTAAAGGAGAAACTGAGTGAGGTACACTTTTGAGTAAAGACAAAGAGGTTATACTAAACGAGGAGATAAGAGCAGCAGAGGTTAGATGTATTGGAGACGATGGTATGCAATACGGTATCATCTCTCGTAAAGAGGCTCTTGCAAAAGCCGATGAACTGGGACTCGATCTAGTTCTGATTGCACCGGACGCGAAACCGCCGGTCTGCAAGATTATGAATTACGGTAAGTTCAAATACCAGCAAGAGAAAAAACTTAAAGAAGCACGTAAGAATCAAAAGATCATTGAGATCAAAGAGATTAAGCTTTCGGTCAAGATTGCTCCTAATGATATTAGCTATAAAGTGAAACATGCAAGGGAGTTTCTTGAAGAAGGTAAACACGTACGTTTTAGAGTTTTTCTTAAAGGTCGTGAAATGTCCAATCCAGAAATCGGCGAGCACGTTTTAGAAACCCTTTGGCCGTTGCTTGAAGATATTGCCGAGCGTGAAAAAACACCGAAGCTTGAAGGTCGATATATTAATATGTTGGTAACACCGAAAGCTCCTAAGAAATAGCGTTTTCTCTTCCATTTTAATCCCCTCTAAGAAATTTTTTGCTAAAATAGCCGGTTTCTAGAAAATAGAGGGGTTTTCCTCGTTTTTAGAGTCAATATTAAGGAGATAGCATGCCGAAAATGAAAACGGTACGCGGTGCCGCAAAACGTTTTAGAGCAAGTAAAAATAAGATTAAAAGAGGCGCAGCTTTTAGAAGTCATATTCTTACGAAAAAACCTACCAAAAGAATGCGTGGGTTAAAAGTGGCTAAAACCGTAGATGCTCGCGACGAAAAATCCGTTAAATTAATGCTTTGCCAAGCATAATTTACAGCTAAAGTTTTTGACAAAAAGTCATTCATCGTTTATATGCAGCGTACCCCTCAAACGAGGGCAAGTTTTTGTATTGATACAAGACACCGACATTAATATATTGGTCAAGGAGACACAATGGCAAGAGTAAAAACAGGTATCGTCCGAAGAAGACGTCATAAGAAAATTTTAAAAATGGCGAGAGGTTTCTACAGTGCAAGAAGAAAACACTTTAGAAAAGCGAAAGAGCAATTAGAAAGAAGTCTCGTATACGCGTTTCGCGATAGAAAACAGAAAAAAAGAGATTTTAGAAGACTTTGGATTACTAGAATTAATGCGGCATGCCGCTTAAACGATATTAGTTATTCTCGTTTTATCAATGCACTTAATAAAGCCAATATCGAGTTAGATCGTAAAATTCTTGCCGACATGGCTATGAATGACCCTGAAGCGTTTGCCGTTGTCGTAAAACAAGCAAAAGCAGCTCTTTAATAGACTTTTTTAACATTAAGACGGTTAAAAAACAACCGTCTTAATGCCACTACTTTTTTTGAAATACTTCCTTTTTCAATTTTGCAATTAATGTTTCTATATCCTCGCAGTTCATCGTTCCGGTTTTGTTAAGTTGAAGTTTATAGAATTCTTGTCGGTCTTGATATAGCGTGAGGCGAATATAAGATTCTTTCGGCATGTTAGAGAGCGTACATGTAAGATTTGCATCTAAATTGCTTTCAAGCATGATGCCGGTTTTTTCGGAAGCATCTAAGATAAAACCTGCTTGTTCGAAGAGTCTTTGAATGACGACCGCTTCGCAAAAGGCGGTACGATTTTGTAATGCCAAAGGCGTATGGAGCGACATGTAGAAATCAGGATCGTTTTTACGGGAAAAAGAGTGTTGCGAACCGTCGCAAGCAATAAGGAAAGAGAAGATCAACAAAAGCGAAACGTATTGCAGAAAATTATTCTGCAATACAAATCTCTTTTTTGGAAACATAATAGAGCGTTTTGTAGCCGACAAAAGCAATAACCAACGTCGTAGCGATCAGTAAAAACGAAGCAATAATACCGTAGAACGGTATGTGCGTCGTATGAAAAACTGCCAAAGACGCGATGGTCATAGCGGCTAGCGGAAAAGTAAAAGCCCACCATGATATAAAAAATTGCAATTTGAGAAAATTTTTGATCATAAAAAGCAGTAAAAATGAAAAGAAGAGAGCAATACTGTAAAGAAAACTTGCGAAAAGATCAAATGCCTCGGTAATTTTGAGATACGAAATAACGCCGACGGCGGGAGGCGCGATTAAAATAAACAGTGTAGGTAGAAACTTTTGTGCCAGTTGATGGTGAAAAATAATACGATTGACGATAATCGGTAGTAAAATGATCCAAAAGAAAATTCCCACTGAAAAGAAATAAATCAAGATATGCAAATCGACAAATCCAAATCCTCCGATAGGAACGATAACGTTACCGACGATAGGAATAAACCATGCCGGATTGGAATGGGTAATCTCCATATTTTTTGTGATCCAAAAACTAATCGTATAAAATGTCAGAAACGTTTGAATAAGCGCACCTGCATACCATAAGTCTTGGGCTACTTCGATCTGTATATCGTGATATACGATGGAGAGAAGCAATAAAGAGATCGAAAAAGCGGCAAAGAAATTAATTCGAATAGGATGTGCAAACTCGTGTTTGACTTCTTCAAAAAAGAAGAGGCATTTAAGACCGTATAGCGTAGCGATAATGGCAAAAATAGCAGTAACGATTACAACCGATAACGTAGCAATGAATGATGGAAATCCTAGCCATAAAGCGGCTTTTTGGTAGACGATGGTTAAACCCGAAAGTCCCATCACGATTGCAAACATCATAATAGGAAAATTTTTAATACGATCCGATAGAATCATCGGCAAAGCTCCTTAAGAAAGACGCTACGCAATCAAAAAGAGTTGCGTAGCACCCGAGAATAATGGTGATGGATTAAGGCTGAATATCGCCTTTTTTAGGATAGATAAAGATAGTTTTGCGATCGACGACGATTCTGCTCTTTTCGTCAAGTGCGTATGCTTTAACCGTAATCGGTAAATCTTCTCCTTCCACTTTGAGTTCTTTCGGAACAGACGAGAGGATAACGACTTTTTTGAGTTTTGCACCGGCTTTGAGCATAAAAGGTTCGCTCGGTTGATCGATTTTGATCTCTTTATTGGAAATATCAAAATAATATTCATGGTCTTTGGTATCGGTATTTTGGAAAAGAAACGTATAAACGTTTTCGACCGTTTTACCGTCATCGGCCATCTTATAGAGTTGGCTTGTTCGGTTAATGTTTAAGAGCATATACTCTTTTTTACTGCCCATAACAAACAGTCCGATCAGTACGATCGTCAATGCAACCATATAGGCAATCGTTCGAAAGCGGAAATAGTGTGTTCTATCGCCTTTTTCCACCGCATTGGCACTGGTCCACGTAATAAGAGAAGGTTTACCGAGTTTTGCCATAATCGGTGTACATGCATCGGCGCATTCCAAGCAGTTAATACACTCTAATTGCATACCTTTACGAATATCGATATGTGTCGGACAGACACGAACACATGCTTCGCATCCGGTACAATCGTCGGTTGCTAAAGGCGGTTTGCTTCCGAGTTTAGTGCCTTTTTTATCGTAAATTTGACCGCCGCGTTTTTCATCGTAAATAGTTTGAATCGTATTTTCGTCAAAAAGTGCGGATTGAATACGAGAGTACGGACAAATGTAAACGCAGAAATTCTCTTTTAAAGACGTGATATCGTAAACGAGAAATGCCGTGACACAAATAAGAAAACCGTACAATACGGTATGTTCCGCAGGATTTTGGATGTAGACGAAAAAATCTTCCGGAGGAATGAAATACCACATAAAATTCGATGCGGCTAAAAGTGCTAAACACGCCCAAATCAAAACGGCGATAAAACGTTTGAAGAAATCGCCCTCAGGTGCTTTTTGTTTATTGGCGATACTTTTACGAATACCGAGGAGTTTGGTTTGGATAAAGTCACGAAATATGATTCTAAAAATCGTTTGCGGACAGGACCAACCGCACCAAACACGGCCTCCAAGTGTCGTAATAAAGAAAATACTCAAGAAAAAGAGCATCAAGACGAAAGGCATCAAATAAAGCTCTTGCATGTCAAACGTCGTAAAAAAGAGATGCAACTGCTTTTTATCAAAGCTGAGTAGAAAAAAGTGATTGCCGTCAATGCGAATAAACGGTAACGATAACGCTACCAGCGTAATAACGGCAAAAACAACATAGCGTTTATACCTGTAATAAACAGGTTGTACGGAAGAGTTCGTATCGCAATTCATTATGTAATTCCTTATAGTAAATATTTTAAGATTCAGATTGTTGAATCAAAGAGCACTCTTTAAGTGGCGTGTTTTTCAAAGGCTGAGTCTCCTTTTTAGGTGTTTTAAGCAATGAAATTTTAGCTTTTACAAGATCTTTCAGTCCTCTGGAATTGACATAGTCTTTTAAAGAGGTACGGCTTACATGTAAGATTTTCGAGATTTCACTAATAGAGGTTTTTTGTTCTAAAAGTTCGATAATATACGGGCGATGCATGTCAAATTTGGATTTAGACATCCTGCCTTTAGGGCGACCTTGCATTTTTTCTTTTTCAAGCTTTTTATTGAGTTCTCGTTGTTTGACCAAAAGCTGTAATAAGGATAAAGGGCTGGATTGAAGGTCGATACGCATACTTTCATCGGCGATGTGAACCGAAATAGAGCGCGTAAGAAGGCATTCTAACACTTTGACGAGTTCTTCGACGTTGCTCGAAAACGTTGAAAGGTCAAAGATAATTAAATGATCATTGGGGGATAAAGAGCGTAAAAAGCCCTTAAACTCTTTGCGTTCCTCCAAATCCAAATTCGGATTTGAATTTTCAATCTCGGTCGTATCGATTTTGAGATCGTTGTGATGGGCATATTTTAAGATTTGCTTTTGCTGAATCGTAATATGCGAATTGTCATTTTTGTTTTTTAAAAGCGCGATAATCATAAAATTGTCACCTTTTTATCATTTTAAAATAGCAACAGTATACTCAATGTTGACGTAGAAAGTCAAGCCTTTTTCGATTTTTATCGTCAAATTTCTAAAAAATTACTTTTTTAAATCAATTAATCGTAACACGATGTTTTAAGCTTAAATGTACATAAATTTAGATAGAATACCTTCTCAAATTCATCAGAAAGGTGGTGGATAGAGTATGCCGGGAATTAAAGTACATCCTAATGAATCGTTTGACGAGGCGTATCGTAAGTTTAAAAAACAAGTTGATCGTAACTTAGTTGTTACGGAAGTACGTGCAAGACGCTTTTATGAAACTGCGACTGAAAAGCGCAAAAAAGATAAAATCAGTGCTCGTAAAAAACAACTTAAACGACTTTATATGCTTCGCCGTTACGAGTCAAGACTCTAACACACACGGCCAAGAAGTTAGCTTCTTGGCTTCTTCTTTATTGCTTCAAATCTTCTGTCTAAAATAAAACTAATTAAAGCTATGATACCATACAGTACCAATCAACTTCTTTTCGTTAGTAAAGGTCGTAATTTATGGAAAAAAAACTAACCGTTACCGAAGCGGCGAAACTTTTAGGCGTGAGTAAAGAGGCGATATACAACCGATTGCGACGAGGTTCTTTACAAAGTGTCGTCGAAGAAGGTGTGAAATATATTTTACTAACGAAAACGTCTTCAAAAGAGACTCTTTCTTCGCGTAAAGCGACGGAGAATAATGCGGCGGAGAGTGCTTATATCGAACTGCTCAAAAATCAAGTCGAAGAACTCAAACAAAAAAACGAGAAGTTAGAAAGCGATAAAGAGCGTTTGGTTGCAGACAAAGAGCGTTTGTTGATCGAGTCGAAAGAAAAAATCGAGATGATTTATAAAGAAAGAGACGAGCAGCTCAAAGCAATTCTATCACTCGCCAATCGGCAAATCGGTGTTGTTTCGGGAGTTACTTCGCCCTCATCAAATACGTTTCAAAGCGCGTCGGCGGAACATGGATACGTGGAAGAAGTCGATGTGACGGATGAAGAAGACGATGTGAGCGTGCAAGAGGAAGAAGAACTTTTAGAGTCGTATAGCGATTGGCGCGATTTGAGAAGTTATTTAAAGGAAAAAGGGTTTTCAAAGAAAGAAAAGCAGCAAATCAACGACGTATTAACAAAAAAAGCGAATCAGCTCAATGACGTTTTAGATAAAAACGGAAAAATCTTTATTAAAAAAGGTAAGAAACTCAAAGAAATTTTAGGAGAATAAAACGCGAATGAAATACGTAAGAAAAATATCCGATTATATGATCGCAGGGGGGCTCGGTGTCCTTGTTGTTGCAGGATTACAAGGATGCGATAGCAAAGACGACAATAAAAACGCGTTAGCCGAAGCGGCGAAAACGCAGGGCGCAACCGTGATTGTCGACGAAACGGCTCCGGGCGTGTATAAAATTGCCGAAGAGTATCCGAGTTCCGGCGGTACGCGAGTCGTCGTTCGAGGGCTGGACGGAACCGAGCGTTTGTTGTCTCAAGCGGAAATCGACGCGTTAGTTCAAGATGAAGCCAAAAAAATCGACAACAACACTTCGGCATTGACTAATCCTCAAATGAGTTCCGGCGGTATGGGTCTTGGCGGTGTATTGCTTTCCAGTATTGCCGGAGCGATGATTGGCAGTTGGATCGGTAACAAACTTTTCGGTAATGCCAATTATCAAAACCAGCGTGCCACGACGTATAAAACGCCCCAAGCGTATACGCGAAGCAGTACCAGTTTTAACAAGCCTGCCGCTACGACGACTCCGAGCAGCAGTGCGACGAAAAGCAGCGGATTTTTCGGCGGAAGTTCCGGAACGTCAGGCTCGTCGTCTAGCGGAACGTCAAGTTCAAGTACCCCTAGCAGTTATGGAAGTTAATCATGTTACATGTAGAAAAAATTAAACCTTTAAGCAAAGAGTTTTTAGAATCCATCGGTTTTTATTGGCATACGGATCAGGATCAAACGTCTTATGTTGCGGACGAATTAATCGTGATTACGCCGCAAGAGGCGGAAGCGTACTACGAAGCGGCAAACGAATTGTACGACATGTACGCGGAAGCAGGGCAGTACGTTATCGATAACAATCTTTTTCATGAACTCAATATCCCTTTTAATTTGGTGGAATTGATCAAAAATTCGTGGGAAAACGACGTGCATTGGCATCTTTACGGGCGTTTCGATTTCGCAGGAGGCGTGGACGGGAAACCGATTAAGTTGCTTGAATTTAACGCCGATACGCCGACTTCGTTGTATGAAACGGCGATTATTCAGTGGGCGATGCTCAAAGCAAACGGGATGGACGAAGCCAAGCAGTTTAACACCGTATTTGAAGCGCTTAAAGAAAATTTCAAACGCTTGGTCGTTTTAGGCGGCGATACGGAAGATTTTGCACAGTATTACGAAGGGTGGAAAATCCTTTTTTCATCGATTCGCGGAAGTATCGAAGATGAAAATACGGTTCGTTTTTTACAAATCGCCGCCAACGAGGCAGGATTTCATACCGATTTTGCGTATGTCGACGAAGTCGGTTTCAACGGTAAAGAGGGTATTTTTAAAGGCGACGAAAATTTCGAGTATTGGTTTAAACTCGTTCCGTGGGAAAATATCGCGATCGAAGAAGGCGACTTGGCGTTATTGTTAGACGAGATCGTCCGCGAACAACAAGCGATTATTCTCAATCCTGCCTATACCCTGCTGTTTCAAAGTAAAGCATTTATGAAAATTCTTTGGGATCTTTTCCCGAACCATCCTTTATTATTAGAAACGTCGTTTGAACCGCTTAAAGGTAAAAAACAGGTCGAAAAACGTGCTTTTGGACGTGAGGGTGCTAATACCGTCATTTTTGACGAAGCGATGAACGTCATCGAAAAAACGGAAGGCGAGTATAAAGGGTTTAAACCGATTTATCAAGAATACGTCGAACTTCCCAAAGACAACGAAAACCGTTCTTATCAAGCGGGTGTTTTCTTCGCATATGAGGGATGTGGTCTTGGTTTTAGACGCGGTGGACTCATTATGGAAAATTTCTCGAAATTCGTAGGACATCGTATTAAGGATTAAGGTATGACAATAGTTTTTTTAGATGCCGGAACATTGGGAAACGATATCGATTTAAGCGCATTTCATGCATTGGGCGAGTTCAAAACATTTGATACGACGCGTACGGACGAGCGAATAGCCCATATTGCGGATGCGCAGATCGTTTTGAGTAATAAAGTCGTGATTGATCAAGAAGTGATGGATGCATGTCCCAATATTAAACTGATTTGCGTGACCGCAACGGGAACGAACAACGTGGATTTGGAATATGCTAAGGTCAAAGGCATTGAGGTCAAAAACGTAGCAGGATATTCGACCGCTTCGGTTGCGCAAACGACTGTTATGTTAGTGTTGGATCTCATCGGCAAAAGCGCATATTATAACGATTTCGTCAAAAATGGCGGTTGGGTGAAAGCCGCAAGTTTTACGCATATCGAAAAACCGTTTTGGGAAATCAAGGGAAAACGTTGGGGCATTATCGGTCTTGGAACTATCGGCAAAGAGGTTGCCAAAATTGCGACGGCGTTTGGCGCTGAGGTGGCGTATTATTCGACAAGCGGTGCAAACAACGATGCCGTGTACGAGCGTTTGTCGCTGGAAACAATGCTTAAAACGTGCGATATTATCACGATTCATGCGCCCTTGAACCCTCAAACGAAAAATATAATCGATGCAAACGCGTTAGCGATACTCAAAGAGGGTAGCGTACTTGTGAACGTCGGTCGCGGCGGTATCGTCGATGAAGCGGCGTTAGCAAAAATTATCGATGAAAAAGAGCTGTACGTTGGGCTTGACGTCTTAGAAATCGAACCGATGCAAGCGCATCATCCACTCTTACATGTCAAACATCAAGAACGCCTCATCATCACACCGCATATTGCGTGGGCAAGCATGGAAGCACGCAAAAAGCTTATGGACTTGGTTGTTCAAAACATTCAAACATTTTTAAACCGATAAGGAGAACGTATGGCAAAAGAACACAGTTTTGATATTACGGCCGAGATCGATAAACAAAAACTCAAAGACGCTTACGAGCAAGCAAAAAAAGTGATCACCAATCGTTGGGATTTTAAAGGGATTACATGTGAGTTTGATTATAACGAAAAGAACAAAGCGTTTACGCTGATTACGACCAGCGATAACAAAGCCGACGCTATGGTCGATGCCTTGGTTTCTGAAGCGATCAAACGCGATATTTCCGCTAAAGCGTTAAAAGAGAGTAAACGCGAACCTTCAAGCGGCGGCAATACGAAAGTAACGGTTGCGATTGTCGATGCGATTTCAAGCGACGATGCCAAAAAAATCGTTAAAGAGATCAAAGAGCTTAAACTCAAAGTTCAAGCTTCGATTCGCGGCGACGTCGTAAGGGTCGAAGGTAAGTCAATCGATGATTTGCAAGAAGCGATTAAGGCGATTCGTGCATGCGATTTTGATTTTCCGGTTAATTTTACCAACTTAAAATAGATGAGCGACGATTCTTTACCGCCTCTGATCGAGTTGGTTCCTCGTGTTCGAGGTTTTAAGTGTCGTTTGATTATGATTGTAGTGTATACGGCAATCAGTTTTATGCCGCTTCTTTTAGGCGGTTGGTTGGGATATACGTACAACGTATGGATCGGCATTGCTTTTTTTCTGTTTTTAACGCTGGTTAGCGGCATCGTGAGTTCCAAGATGCGTATTGCTTCCATTCCTCTGGTGCAGCGGGAGATGAATTATTCGACTTTGGCTATCGTCAAATGGTATGTGGCAAAAAATATTTGTTTTGAGGAACGGTCGTAAACGCATTGATGCGGTTACGACCAAGTTAGGATGTTAGAAACTGGCGGTATGAAACTCCGGATTTGTCAAACCGGCCGCTACCATCGGCGGTTTCGCGACGCTGATGCCTTCGATGAGAGATGAAGCCTCTTTACCGGCATTCGGTAAGAAAAGAGGGCAAACGGAAACGCTAGCACCGGCTTTCATCAAGCCTTGAAGCGCAGTTTTCGGATTGGCTTCGCTTCCGTCGGGTTTTTTAACATTCGGCGAGGTAAACTCTTTAAGAGCCAAGTTGGCGGCAGGTCCGCAAAGCGTGATCGTAACCGCTTTTTTCTGGTCGTTTAGGACGCTGGCGGAAAGCACCATTCCCATCATTTGGGTTTGGGCATCGGCAGAGGTCATTAAAATGTTTAAGCCTTTGATTTCCGAGGCTAAAAGATACGAGGGAAGCGCGGCGACCAGCGCGGCTAAAAATAAACGAGATGCTTTCATTGAAGGCTCCTTTATGGTTGAAGATGGCGTTATTATACGATACGTTTTCGTACCGTAATATTAAAAAAAATAATTGAAATTATTGCTTTTATTTTGGATATCGATGCAAAGGATACACGTGAGAAATCAACCCAAATACCACTTTATTAAAAATACCTCGTATGCGCTTAAAGGGCTTAAAGATCTTTTGTTAACGGAAACTTCGTTTCGAATCGAATTGGTTGCCGTGTGCGTCTTGATTCCGCTTTTATGGTTTTTTTCGTTGGAGTTGTGGTATAAACTTCTCATGTTCTCTTCGCTGACGGGCATATTGATCGCCGAAGCGATTAACAGTGCGATTGAGCGCGTAACCGATCTGGTTACGCTCGAGCATCATGAAATGGCCGGACGCGCTAAAGATATGGGCAGTACCGTCGTTTTTTTGAGCATCTGCGTATGCATAGTGATTTGGTGCTTCGGTTTATGGCAATGGTCGCAATACTGAACGATCGATTAGGGATACTAACGCTGTAATCATCTTAATGGATTCAAAGGAATAAAAATGAAAAGCATCGCGTACGGAACATTGCAGATCGATAAGGCATTGTACGATTTCATCGGTAACGAAGTTCTCCCCGGCACCGACATAAGCGTTGAAGCTTTTTGGAACGGTTTTGAAACGGCAGTGTTGGATTTTGGACCTCGTAATATCCAACTACTACGAAAACGAGATGTATTTCAGTCCCAACTTGACATGTGGTATAAAAACCATCAAAAAACGTTCGATCATGAAGAACATATCGCTTTTTTTAAAGAGATCGGCTATTACTTGGATGAAAAAGAGCCGTTTGAAATTACCGCCGGCATGATGGATCCGGAAATTTCCGATAGTGCAGCACCGCAGTTAGTCGTTCCGGCAGACAATGCGCGTTATGCGCTTAATGCCGCCAATGCGCGATGGGGAAGTTTACTCGATGCGTTGTACGGTACGGATGTCATTGAAGATGCCGAACCGTACGAAAAACGCTTCGCCTACAATCCCAAGCGCGGTGAAAAAGTTTTTGAATTCGTTTATGCTTTTTTAGACCGGATCTTTCCTTTAAATTCAGGCAGTTATGCCGACGTCGAAGCCTTTCGTTTGGATGGGAATACACTAACGGCACGGTGTTTAGGCGGAAACGACGTTTCGCTTCGTGAACCTGAGAAATGGGTCGGATATACGGGAGAGCGTTGTGACCCGAGCAGCCTTTTATTGCAAAATAACGGCTTACATGTCGAAATTCGTTTGGATCGTAACGGCACGATAGGGCAGACGAATCTTGCGGGTATTCAAGATATAATACTCGAATCGGCGTTGAGCGTCATTCAAGATTGCGAGGATTCCGTTGCCGCAGTCGATACGGAAGATAAAATCCGCATTTACCGCCATTGGCTCGGAATGATGAAGGGTGATTTAAGCGTCAGTTTTGAACATAAAGCTCAAACGATCGTACGCGTTCTCAATCCCGATAAGACGTTTCTTTCCAAAGACGGTACGCCGATAGTTCTCAAAGGACGCGCTCTTTTATTGGTGCGAAACGTCGGGCTTCATATGATGAGTTCTTGCGTTACATGTAACGAAAAACCGATAGCCGAAGGATTATTAGATGCGTTTGTAACGGCATCGTGCGCGCTTCACGACCTTAAAAAAGAGAGCGGATTGCGTAATAGCGTTGCCGCTAATATCTATATCGTCAAACCCAAATGTCATGGACCCGAAGAAATTTCCTACGTCAATGAAGTTTTCGCACGCGTCGAAGAGGTATTAGGACTACCTGCATATACGATTAAGATGGGTATTATGGACGAAGAAAGACGCACGAGCATCAATCTTTTAGAATGCATCCGGCGAGCGAAAGAGCGTGTCTTTTTTGTCAATACGGGCTTTTTAGATCGAACGGGCGATGAAATTCACAGTTGTATGGAGTACGGTCCGGTTTTACCCAAAGAGGAGATGAAACAAAGCGTTTGGCTCAAAGCGTATGAAAACCGTAACGTCGATATCGCACTTGAATCCGGATTTGCTTTGCATGCACAAATCGGCAAAGGCATGTGGACGATGCCCGACGCGATGCAAAAAATGCTAACGCAAAAAATCGCTCATCTGCGCTCAGGTGCTACGACGGCGTGGGTTCCTTCCCCGACGGCAGCGACATTACACGCATTGCATTATCACGACGTGAATGTTTTTAAAAAGCTTGAAGAAATTCGAACGCGCAAAATTGCATGCGTCGAAGATATTTTAACGCCGCCGTTGTTGGATCGTACGCTTTCACGCGAAGAGGTGATGCAGGAGGTCGAAAATAACGTCCAAAGTATTTTAGGCTACGTTGTGCGTTGGGTCGAGCAAGGTATCGGTTGTTCCAAAGTCCCCGATATTCATAATATCGAGTTGATGGAAGATCGAGCGACGCTTCGCATCTCGAGTCAACATCTTGCCAATTGGTTACACCACGGTATCATCGACGAGAAAGAGGTTAAAGAGATCTTGGAAAAAATGGCACGCGTCGTCGATGTGCAAAATGCGCACGATCCGAAATACCGTCCGATGGCACCGCATTTTGGTAAGAGCATCGCTTTTCAAGCCGCATGCGAACTTATTTTTAAAGGTCGAAGTCAGCCGAACGGCTATACGGAATTTATCTTACATGTTAAGCGCAAAGAGGTCAAACAAGCGTTGTCCGAATAATCCGTAAAATACTCTTTCTTCATGATGCGCTAAGGTTGCACTTTGGCGCAAATGTTTTTCTTTTTTCCTTCTTCTTTCTCGAGAGTTCTTCACATGTAAGCTTCCAAAAATGATTCTTTAAGAAAATATTCTGTTTCATTATTGATATAAAAAATTAAAAAAAATTAAAATTAACACTTATTTAACACGGTGCTTCTATAATCCTAGTTGTTAAAAATTTTACACAAAGGAGACTTCATGGATATAATAGGGCAATTCCCGTTGTTTTATTTTCCTGAATATGGAAGTGCTTGGATGATGGGTATAACGGGTACGATACACATCTTATTCTCGCATACGTCGGTCGGTGCGGCGATGCTTTTTGCCTTTTTAGCGCACAAAGCGTACAAAGAGAATCGAAGCGATTATTATCCGTATATGAAAAAATACGGTATGTTTTTGCTGATTTTCTCGTATGTTTTAGGTTCCATCACGGGACCTGGTATTTGGAATACCGCAACGGCGGCAAGCCCGAGAGGTATTAGTGCGCTTATTCATAACTTCGTATGGGTATGGGCAACGGAATGGGTCTTTTTTATCTATGAAGTCATCGGTGTTTTCGTGCTGGTCTACTTTATCGATAGAATCGATCGAAAAACACACCTCAAACTTACCTATACGTTTGCGCTAGCTTCGGTTGGAACTTTGGCGCTTATCATCGGTATTATCAGTTTTATGATGTGGCCCGGAACGCAAGCCTTCTATGCAACGGGAAGCGCAAGCGATGCCTTCTTCGGTATCAATACGTTCCCGCATATGTTCTTACGTATAGGCTTCATGATTATGATGTCGGGCGTTATCGGTTTGGTTATTTCCAGTTCGATGCGCAAAGAAAATGAAGAACTCTCCAACGAGCTCAGCCGAAAGATGGGTTATATCAGCATTATCGGCGGCTTCATAACCATGTTTTTCTTTGTTTGGTATATGGGTACGCTTCCCGAAAACGCTCATGCGGTTTTTGCTTTCTCAAAAGACGCCATTATTCAAAATAGAATTATCTTGACGATGGTATTTATTGCTTACTTTGCCATTGCGATTATTAAGCCAAAATTGATCAATCCCGTTATTGCAAGCGTGATGATCGGTGTTATTTTGATTTCCGGTTTATGGTCTGGAGAGAAGCTAAGAGAGTCCATGCGTAAGCCTTACGTTGCTGGACAATACATCTATTCCAATCAAATTATCAGTCGAGACGTTCCCGGTAAAAACATCAAAAGCGAGCTTCCGATTATTGCCGAGAAAGGACTTTTACATCTCAATCCTTTCGTCCCCGCTCGTCTTAAAACGATTACCGATGAAAACAAGCGAGAAGCCGGTGAACTTTTAGCCAAAATGGCATGTTCTAATTGCCACTCTTTGGAAAAAACAGGCGTATTTAGACCATTGAAAGATCGATTGACCGGTATGGACAAAGAGGGTATCAAATCCATCTTGTATGCGATGGGTGAGGGTGCATTCTCATATATGCCGACACTCAAATTACCAGAAACAGAATACGATGCGATCGCGGAATATTTTGCATCGTTACACTACTAAGGAGAAATAATGGACGCATCAGTATTATTAGCGCTTAGGGATCCCGCGGGAGTTCCATTTTATCCCATAGTTTTTCAAATACTTTATATTTTAACGTGGGCGTTGCATGCGGCATTCGTACTGCTTTCATTGGGTGCTATGGGTCTGTCGCTTTACGGTTCGGCAAAAGGAAATCAGGACAAACATTGGAGTATCCTTACGCCGCATTTGATTCAAACGGGTAAGATCAGTGTCTCTATCTTGATCGTTTTAGGTGTAGCACCGCTTCTTTTTACGCAAGTCATCTATGATCCGAACTGGTATGTCACCAATACGTTATCGGGTATGTGGATTTTTATCTTCGTGTATACGATGATCGTCGGTTATTGTATGTACTATTGGTACTATTATGCGCACAAAGCGCAACGAACGGGACATTCGTTGATCGGTTTCGTATCGTTCGGTATCTTGGTATTTGCCGGAATTTTAATGCATAGTTTTGCGGTTACGTCGATTATGCCGCACGATTGGATGAACATGTACGCACCTAACGGTATCGTCAATACGAGCGGGTGGACGTTTAATATGGATATAATCCGATTGGCGTTTATGGTAAGCTTATCGATTCCCGTCGTAGGTATTTTCTTGCAAAACTACAGCCGCTTTTTATCGACGCGAAAAGATTTTGACGCTTCGTTTATCAGCTACAGCGCAAAATTAGGAACCAATTTTGCGGTTGTAGGTCTTTTGATCAGCGCGGTCTTGTTCGTTTTGTGGATGTTGCAAATCAAATACCTTTTTCATCCCGTATCGATCGCGACGATTATCGGCGTATTGGTTTTGCTTGTTATGGCAAAAACGAATCGCAATAGCTACTATACGACCTTGGTTTTAGTCGTGGTTGCACTGTTGATCTCTACCATGAGAGAGTTGATTCGTTTTGATATTATGTCGGCTTTAGGATACAGCATTTACGACTATCCGATGAACTTGGAAATTCCTTCCATCGTGATGTTCTTATCGACATTCTTGATTATGGGATTTGTCGGTGTGGCATATCTTTTAACGATGGCATGGAAAGTCGGTAAAAATGAGGGTGTTTTTGACGGCTCTAAAGATGTCGTAGTCACGAAATTGGGTCAAGCAACGCTTTATATTATGATTGCGTGGATGGCTATCTATTTTGCGTGGGGAATTACAACTTTGTTTAAAAATATTCTCTAAAACATACGATACGCCGATTCAAAATAAATCGGCGTATCGGCTTTCGTTGAAGAAACGTGCCTCTTTGGAAGACAAAGAAGGCACAATGTAATGTTATTTAAGACCTTCGATGTATTTGGATAGTGCAGTGATCGCATCGGCATCAAGATTTTTAACTTGTCCTACCATCGTTGCTTTCAAAGGACCACCGTAAGTACCCGCTTTATAACCGTTGAGCGCAGCGGCGATTTTATCGGCACTCCATCCGGCAATAATCTGAGATTTGTTCAAAGCGGCTTTTTCCGCTTTTGCACCGTGACATGTAGCACAGGTTTTATAAAGTGTTGCCCCATCGGCGGCAAAAATTGAGGTAGCGCATAAAATGCTAGCCAAGACTAAGACCTTTTTCATAGTGACTCCTTATTAAATAATTAACGTTATTATATACAAAAAAAGTGAATTTATAGTGAAACAAAAGTGTTACTATTTCAATTTATTGAAAACTTTATACGTTTCCCAATAGGTATCTAAAGCTTCACTTAAGGCTGCATCGCTGAGCGTCGTTTTTTTCTTGACGCCGAAACGGTTAATCAATCCGTCGGTGAGGATCGAAGTCTCTTTTGTGGGATTCTTGAGATAGTGCGTCATAGCGCGTTTGACTTCGGTTTCACTGCTGTATTTTAATAAATAGCGATAAAAAAATTTGTCGATTTTGACCGGCATCTCTTTATGACAAGGCACGCAATGACGCTCATAGACGCTTTCGCTGCCAAAAGCTAATGCGATGCAGATGCAAAAGAGACCGACTCCTTTTACCATGAAATACTCACTTTCGTACCTTCGTTGCGTTTGGATTCGATATCGACGTTGAGTCCGTACTCCTTAGCGATCGCGGCTACGATACTCAGTCCGATGCCAAATCCGCCCACGCTTCGATCGAATCGAACGTAACGTTCAAACGCATGTTTAGTTTTTGATGCGTCCATACCGCGTCCGCTATCGCTAATTCGGATCAGTTTATCGTGGAGCTCGACGTCAATCGTTCCGCCGATGTTATTGTATTTAACGGCATTGGAGAGAATATTGTCGAGCAATTTCGTGATTTTTTTACGATCGATCGACATAACGACGTTTGCTTCTAGGCACGTGCCGACACGAATTTTTTTTGATTCGCAGAGCAAAGAGAAGTATTCCAGTCGTTCTTCAAGCAATAGTTTAAGATCAACGGTTTCGTCATGAGACGATAAGCGGTGCGAAAGGATTAAGTAGGTTAAATCGTCGTATAAATTTGAGATGGTTTTGGATGCGATCGTAATACGGTTAATTTTTTTCAGAAGTGACGGATCGAGTTGTTTCGGATCGATCATCTCGATATTCGAGAGAATCGTATTGACCGGCGTGTTGAGTTCGTGCGTCGTATCTTTGATGAAACGATCCAGTAACGAGATAGCATCTCGCATTGGGCGCAATAAGAGTTTCAATAAAAAATAACCGATCAATACCGTAAGGGCAAAAATAATACCGCCGTAGAGAAAAAGCGTGCGGTAAATCTTCTTATCCCAATGTGCAGGCTCGGGTACTTCCAGTGCGATGTAACGTGCGCCGAGGTAGTAAGACTCTAGCTCTTTGATAAAGTAGATTTTATGCTCTTTGATATAAATATCGTCGTAAAGATTGACGTTTTGCGAACGTAAAGTCGAAAAGATTTCATGCAAACCGCTGTCGTAGATGGCCGAGTTAAACCGTTCGTCGCGTGGATAAAGACGCTCTTTGTCAAAGTTAACATGTAAGGTTTTTAAACGGTTAATCTGTTCGTTGGTCAGATTGGAAAGGGCTTCTTTTTGGTGTTGTAAAAAGAGCTCTCGTTGGAGGTCGTAGTACAAAAATGCAACAAAAAAAAGGCTAATAAGCACCAAAAAAGCATAGAGAAAAAGAAACGACCAAAGCGTCTTTTTCTCACGCGAGCGTAAATTTGTATCCCAGTTTTTTAAGACTAACAATGCGCTCTTTCCCTATAATTTTGCGTAAGTTTTTAATGTAGGTGCGAAGGGTTTCGTCACTGCCGGTTTCCTCAAAATCCCATAAATGTTCCATCAATGTTTCATGGCTGATAATTTCGTTCTTTTTTTGCAAAAAAAGCTTTAGAAGTTTGGCTTCTTTGTTTTGCAACTGTACGATTTTTTGATCGATATAAAGCTGATGCGTCGCGGTATCGTACTCGACATGTTCATCGATGCGTAAGCGTGCTTGAGGCGTATGAAAAAATTCACGTTTTAACAAGGTTTCGATGCGAAACAAGAGTTCTTTAAGCGCAAAAGGTTTGCGCAGATAATCGTCGCAACCGCTTTCATAACCCTCTTCGACGTCTTCGATCGCATTTAACGAGGTGAGAAAAATAGCCGGTGTCGTTTTACCTTCCAAGCGGAGCCTAGAGAGGAGCTGAAAACCGTTTAGCAAAGGAACGTTCACGTCGAGCAATAAAAGATCGAAACGCGTTTCGTAAATTGCAACTTCCGCCTCTTTGCCGTCGTAAACCGGTATGACGTCGTAGTCTTTTGAGACTAAAAATTCGCATACGGTCTCGCTAAGACTGGTATCGTCTTCAAGGAGTAGGAGTTTGGCTTTGGGCATCTTTGCGCCTTTGGGATTGGTCGTTTTCGTAAAGTGTTTTTTGCGCTTCGTCCATTTGCGAAACGCGTTTTTCAAGTTCACGGTAGAAAGGTTCTTCTTTTTCCGCATCGACGTAACCGATCAGCGCAATGAGCTCTTCGGTGCTCATCTCGCTAAAATCGGCTTTTGCGATGAGTAAAGACACGCTCAACGCGAGAAGAGAGAAAAATCGTTTCATCGTGTTTACCGTACCGTATTGATCCATGCGGCGAGGTGCTCGATAAGCTCTTTGGTAGCAAGATTAAAGGCTTCGACCGTACCTTCGGCTCCGTTTTGTTTCGTCACGGTTTTTTTCGAAGCGATACGTGTCGTACCGAGTACGTTACCGCTTTTAATATCGATTAAGCGGAAGCGGATATTGACGTAAACATAAGAATTATCGTTAGCATCGAAAACCTCTTCGAAATTTTGTAAAACGGATTCAAGTACCAAGTTATTCGATGCCATTGAGGTACCGGAGATAACCGATTCAAAATGATTTTGATCTTGAAGGGCTTCGGCGATGAGGTATTGGAGTTTGAGCGGAGGCGTTTCGCTCCACGTACCGTATTTATAAGGGAGCATCGCCCCTTCTTGTTTGTAAAGAATCGCACGGCTGTTCAGTCCGCTTGGAGCATCGATGCGCGCGATCTTTAAAACGTCGTGCGTAGGGGTACTGGCGCGCGTAAGATTGAGCATAGGTTCTAAAGAATAGGTGTAAGGCTTTAGATTCGTCTCTTTGAGGCTACAACCGCTGAGGCCTAAGAGCATGAAGACTAAGCTCAAAAATCCGACTATTTTCATATTAACTCCTTTGGTTTAGCGTTCGTGAGGTGCCGGAGCAACGGTCTCGGCTTTAAATAAAAGATCGCTCGGACTGTCTTTTAAGTTTGCGATCAGCTCTTTTGTTTCGGCAAGTACGACTTCTAAATCGTATAACGTACTTTGCAAAGGCATGAGCGTCTCTTTAACGTCGAACGCTCCCGAATCGATTTTTTGATGCAATCCGCCCATCACGTTTTTGACGCTTATAGAGGCGTCTTTAATGCCTTTCATCGTTTCTATGCCCGTCGTATCGACCGCACGGGTTAACGAATAGGACATCTCTTTAATCCCCTGAACCGCTGCGACGGATTCTGCTAAAAGACGATTGATCTCTTTGTTATGCGCTTCGAGATTGGCTAAGGTTTTACTGGTAGATTCGGTAATTTTAGCACTGTTTTCAATAATGGCTTCAATATTTTTAATATTTTTATCGCTCATAACTTGTTCGATACGGCTAAAAATAACCTCGGCTTTTTCACTTAAAGACGTCACGGTTTTATCGAGCCTTGAAAAAGTGGAAGGATACGACGGAATGAGCGCGTACTCTTCCGGATTGGAGTTTGTTTTAAGTTCTTTGGCGTCGTTCGTACCGCCTTGGAGTTGAATGTAGCTTAAGCCCGTAATACCTTGCGCTTCGATCAATGCGTAGGTGTTTTCTTTGACGGGAACGTCTTCTTGAATACGAATCGTGACCAAGACTTCTTCGGCATTTTTATGGTTAATAGCGATGCCGCGAACCTCTCCGACTTGAACACCTTTAAATTTGACGGGGGCTTTGTCGTTGAGTCCCGATACCGATTCTTTCGTTGCGATCTTGTAAAATTTAAAGTTACCCTTTTCCGAATAGTTTCCCAGCCACAAAATAGAAACGACGCCGCCGATCAGCAAGACAAACAGAAAGAGACCTACCAAGATATAACTTAAGCGATTTTCCATCTTCCCCTCAATTTAAAAAATTTTTGAGCTCTTCGTCGGTCGTTTGACGCAATGTTTCCATTGAACCCTCGAACCGTACTTTTTGATTGCCCAAAATAATAAAACGATCCAATACGTTTTTAATCGTATCTTTATCGTGTGTGACCATGACGACGCTGATACCGAGCGTTCTTCGCAAGGTTGCGATGAGTTCGTCAAACGCGCGTGCGCTTTTAGGGTCTAGCCCCGACGTCGGCTCGTCCAAAAAAAGAAGTTTAGGGTCTAAGGCTAACGCCCGCGCCAAACCCGCTCTTTTTTTCATACCTCCGCTCAGTTCGGAGGGAAACATCGTAGCGACTTTTGTCGGAAGTCCCACCATAGAAAGTTTCATGCGTGCGGATTCTTGAATAATCCAATCCGGAAGATTCGTATATTCGCGCATCGCTATCATAACATTTTCTAACACGGTTAGTGACGTAAAGAGTGCGCCGAATTGAAACAAAATGCCCCATTGACGCATGAGCTTTTGTGCTTGTACATGTGAGGCTTTGGAGACGTCGACGCCTAGCACTTTCATCTGCCCGCCTTGGATCTTTTGAAGCATAATCATCTCTCGAAGCAACGTCGTTTTACCGCTACCGCTACCGCCTAAAAGTCCGAAAATTTCGCCTTGTTGGATTTTGAAACTCACGCCGTTATGGATCGTATGTTCCCCAAAGCGGGTAATAATATCTTTGGCTTCGACGACGATGCGCTCTTTCACAATCCCATCTCCGTCAGTAAAACCGAAATTAACGCATCGACGGCGATAACCCAAAAAATAGCGTTAACGACGCTAATCGTCGTGTATTTGCCGACGCTTTCGGTGCTACTATCGATTTGAAATCCGCGAAAACATCCGATCGTCGCGATAATCGCTCCAAAAATAGGTGCTTTGATGAATCCGATCACGAGATGTTTGAGCGCGACGGTTTGTTTGATTCGATCGATAAATTCGACAAAGCTCACGTCAAGCTTGGTGGAAGCGATGACCATACCGCCGAAAACCGAGACGATGTCGGCAAAAAAAACAAGCAGAGGAAGCGAAACAACCAGTGCGAACAATCGGGGCAATACCAAAAAATCCCACGGCGAAAAACCCATTGAACGCATGGCATCGACTTCATCGGTAATTTTCATAACGCCGATTTGCGCGCTGTAAGATGATGCGCTTCGCCCCGCTACGACGATGGCGGTAAGTAAAGGGGCTAATTCGCGCACGGAAGAGATCGTTACCATCTCGACGATAAAAATATTGGCTCCGAATTTTTCAAGCTGCGTCGCTCCTTGGTAGGCGATGACGATACCGATCAGAAACGAGGTGAGTAAAATGATCGGAATAGCTCCGGCTCCGCTTTGTTCGATGTGATAGAGCGTGGCTTTCCATCGAATAGAAAGCGGTTTGAGAACGGCGGCGACGCATGCATGCATAAGCTCTCCCGTGAACGAAAAAAACGAGGCGAGCGTGCGGTATCCTTCGACGCTTTGTCGTCCTACGTTTTCAAGAGAATCAAGGATGAAAATGCCTTTTTTGTCTTCAATCTCTTCGAGGGGATAATGGGTGTCGCAAATGTGTAGGAGTTGTTGCATGGAAGGGCTTTCGCCTTGAAAAACGACGCTTTTACCGTGTTTCTCCAATGTTTTAGCGAAGTGCAAAATCAGCATAATACCGTGTGTATCAAAATCGGTAACGGCAGAAAAGTCAAACGTGTACGAATGCGTTGTTTGAGACGGTGCGATCGGTATGTCGGTTTTGCATAAAGCGGCTATACGCTCTTTAACCCAAGAGCCTTGTAAGAGCACAAGAGCGGTTTGTTCTTGGATATCAAGGCGCAAAGAGGGTTTTTGTTTCATACGACCTCTTTTTTTGAAGTATTATAACATAAATCGATTATGTCGGTCGTAAGAGGAAAAGTTTCAGCGCACCGTGTTATAATCGTACCAAAAAGGAGCGCATTATGAAATGGTTCCGAGTCGTAGCCTTTGTTTTAGGCATGTGTCACATACTTTATGCACAGGAGAATAGCGTGGTTTATGAAAAAGCAACATTCGGCGGCGGCTGTTTTTGGTGCTTGGAAGCGGTGTTTGAAGAGACGCGTGGCGTGGTCGATGTGATCAGTGGGTATGCCGGCGGACAAACGTTAAGCCCAACGTACGAACAGGTGTGTAGCGGCAATACCGGGCATGCCGAGGTGGTACAAATCACGTTTGATCCTAAGCTCATTTCGTATGAGGCACTTTTGAAAATCTTTTGGCTGATCCACGATCCCACCACACTGAATCGTCAAGGTAACGATGTCGGAACCCAGTACCGTTCGGTCATTTTTTACCATAATGAAACGCAAAAAACGCAAGCCGAGGCGTCTATGAAGGCGTTTGCTAGTAAATTTACCAAGCCGATCGTAACGGAGATCAAACCCTTAGAAGTCTTTTACAAAGCTGAAGCGTACCATCAAAATTATTTTAAAAACAACCCCAATCAAGGTTATTGCATGTTTGTTGTCTCCCCAAAAGTTGAGCATTTCAAACATGAATATAAGGATTTGGTGAAATAGCCAAATCCTGTACCCGTTTTGTCAAGATGGATTTACATGTAACCTTTTGTGCACTGGCAAAAGCGTTACATGTAAACCTAAAACGTGTGGATAATGCCTCTCATACCATCGATGAACATCTGTACGGACATCATCAAAAGCAGCATGCCCATCAAGCGTTCAAGGGCTGAGAGTCCTTTATCTCTTAGGAGTTTATAGAGTAAAGGTGAGAGGTACATGATGAGTGCGGAGATCAGCCATGCTAAAATCAGTGCGGCAAAGACGCTTCCAAGTTCATTGGTGTGGGATTTACCCAGCACTAAAAGTGTGGCAAGCGTGGAAGGTCCTGCGATAAGCGGCATGGCGATGGGCACCATAAAAGGCTCTTTGGAAGAGCCGTACAGCCCGCTACTGCCCTCATCACCCGGGAAGATCATCTTTAATCCGATGACGAAAAAGATAATGGCACCTGCGATGCGCACCGCTTCGGTTTCAAGGTGGAAAATATTTAAAAAGAGTTCGCCGGCAAATAAAAAGAGCGTTAAAATTGCCAAACCGAATAGCATCTCACGCATAATGATGGCTTTACGCCTTGCAAGAGGAACGTCTTTTAAAATGGATAAAATGACGGGAACCGCACCGAAAGGGTCGATAACGAAGATCAGGACGATAGCCGTCGAAACAATTGAAAATTCAGCACTCAGCACGATGGAATTCCTTACGTTCGAAACTCCGAGAGTTTAAGATTTAAGGTTTCGGTCATGCGACTGAGATGCTCTGCCGCGCCGGCAATTTCTTCGACGCTTCTGGCATTTTGGCTTGAAATATCGTTGATTTGATTGACGTTGGCGATCATGGTTTCGATGTCCGAACCGGTTTTAAGGTAATTTTGAGTTGTTTTATCGGAGACAAGCGTTGCGTTGTTCATCACGGAGAACATACCGTTAATTTTGACCTCAACCGTGCTTGCCGCTTCCGCTAACGATTCTACTTTTTGAGAGTTGCTCGTCATACGTTCGCTACTGTCGACGATGGATTGGACGATAACGTTAATCGTCGCATTAATTTCTTGAAGGCTCTTTTGCGTACGCTCGGCAAGCTTGCGCACTTCATCGGCGACAACCGCAAAGCCTCGTCCGTGTTCTCCCGCGCGTGCCGCTTCGATGGCGGCATTGAGGGCAAGTAAATTGGTCTGATCGGCAATATCGCCGATGACGACCAAGACCTCTTTCACTTGTTCGGCGTCATGGCTGAGTTGTTGAATCTTTTGTGCTAGTTCGATTTCGGTTTGGGCACTGTTTTGAATCTCTTGCGTGAGCGTTAAAATCGCTTGGTTTGCGTCTTTTAAGAAGGCATTGGCTTTGGTAAGCTCCTCTTTCCCCTCTGTTGCTTCGTGAATGCCCGTACTCAATTCATTTTTAAGACCGAGTGCTTTGGTTGTGGTGTCGCCGACGATTTGCATGGACGTCTCGACGGCTCGTCCGACTTGTAAAGAAGTAGAGGAGAGTTCGTGCGAAATGGACGAATTCTCGTTAGAAAGCCCTTTGGCTTCACTGATCAGTAGGCGTACTTTTTCGATAAACGCATTAATACTACGGCTGGCTTGAGCAATTTCGTCGTTACCGATAATGTCTAGTTTTCGCGTCAAATCGCCCTCGCCGCTTGAAAGATTGTCGGCTCGTTGCATCAATCGTACCAATGGATTTGAAATCGTCTTTTTGATAATAAATACGGTTGAAAAAACGCTTACAAGCACTAAGACGGTCGCAATCGCTAAGAAGGTTTTGATTTGCGAGGAGAGGGTATCGTCGATCTCTTTATGTAAAAGGGCAATCTCTTTTTCCACGTTATCGACATAAATACCCGTACCCATTGTCCAGTTGTAAGGTTCAAAAGGCATAGCGTAGGCAAATTTTAAAAGAGGTTGTCCGTCTTTGCTTTTGGGGAATTCGTATTTGACCAATCCTCCTCCTCTTTGCGCCGCATGAATAAGTTCTTGAACAAAAGGAACACCTTTGGAATCTTTCAATCCGATAAGGTTTTTCCCTTCCAAGGTTTTATTGGTCGGTAAAAGTACGTTAGTCCCGTCTTGTTGATAGACAAAAAAATAACCGCTTTTATCGTTAAAAAAGCGAGGATCGTTCAGCTTTTCTAAAATAGCTTCTTTGATTTTTTCATCACTAATGCCCTTGGCTTTTTGGGAATTATAAATAGACATAGCCGTTTGGCGCATTAAATCCATAATGGTTTTGAGCTCGTTTTCATGAAACGCATAAGCACTTTTTTGATAGTGTTCAAGAAAAAATCGAGCATTTTTTTGTGTATTGAGGTAAGTCATAGCAATGATGGAACCGCCGAGAAAGCTTAACGAGAGAATCAGAGAGATTAAAATACGCGTTGAAATTTTCATATTCGATTCCTTTTTCGAAGGTATTAGCCGTTTCATTGTAGCATAAAATCGGCATAGCCCTCGTGCGGGAAAAGCGATACAATAGCGTTTTGAAAAAAAGAGGTAAAAATGAAACGGTACGTTAACGTGTTATATTCGTATGCGGCATTACGGCGATTAAGCATGATCCAACTCATTTGTTATTTCGGTGCATGGTTTAGCCATATGGCGATTTACACGTTGCTTATCGAACTGCATGCTCCGGTTTGGGCTTTAAGCGCGGCGGCAGCATTTACGTTTTTACCTTCCATGCTTTTAGCTCCTTTTAGCGGAGCAATTATCGATAAAGTCGACACGAAACGATTGATGTTAAGTTTAACGATCATTGAGATCGTCACGGTTTTTTTCTTACTCTTTATCGACTCTTTAGAGATGTTGTGGTGGCTTTTAGCTCTTATTTTTATCCGTATGGGCGTCGGAAGTATCTATTTTCAAACGGAAATGTCGCTTTTGCCGAAGCTCTTAGGAAACGACGACCTTAAAATCGCCAATGAGATTCATTCTATCATTTGGTCGATTTCATATGCGCTCGGTATGGCTGTTGCGGGATTTTATATTCACTATTTTGGAACGACGAGCGCATTTGTCGCCGATATGCTTTTGTATTGCGTCGGATTTTACCTGCTCTTGGGGCTCAAGCTTCCTACGCTTAAAGTTCACACGCTCTTTTCTATTCAAGAGATGATCGTCGGCGGATTTTTGTATCTCAAAGCGCATCCGAAGTTAATGCACTTGATCGCCTTACATGCCAGCGTCGGGTTAAGTGCTTACGATGCTTTGATTGCCTTATTGGCGGATTACGAGTATAAGCATCTTTTGTCGATTCCTCTCGTGATGGGTTTTATCAATGCATCTCGTGCCGTTTCGTTGGTAGCGGGTCAGTTTATCTTGGGACGCTGGATGAGTCAAAAGACGCTTTTTTACGCTTTGGTGTTGCAAGGTGTAAGTATCATCGTATGGGGTTTGTTGCAACATGATTTTTATTGGAGTTTCCTCGGCGTCGTCTTGTGCGGACTCTTTACGACGGCACTTTGGTCGTATACCTATACGCTTTTACAGTACGAGACGCACGAAGCGTATTACGGTAGAGTCGTTGCCTATAACGATATGGTTTTTATGGGAATGAGTACGCTCGTTTCATTTGCGATCGGAGCACTTTTTGAGTGGGGAATGGCGTTGTGGATGATTACGTGTTGTTTGGGAGTCGGATTCATTGTGTTTGGGTTTTATTGGCGATGGATTCAACGGCTATAATTTCAAATTTCACGAATAATTCACGATTTTACGCTAGAATTTCACTGTAAAAATTAAAAAGGAGTATCCAATGAAAATCGTAAAAATGAGTTTAGTTTCTATCCTTTTGGTACTCAGTGCAAGTACAAGCTCTTATGCATGGGGTGATAGAGAACAAGGAGCACTTATCGGTGCGGGAGCCGCTATTTTATTGGGAAGCATGATTAATAATGCCGCACAACAACCTCGCTATGTTGAAAACCGCCCCGTTTACGTTGAAAGTCGTCCCGTTTATTACGAGACAAGACCGACCGTCGTGTATCGAGAACCGTATGTCAGAGAGAGAGTTATTGTGATCGATCGACCGTCTCATCGTTATCATGACGAGTACTATCGTCCTTATTACCGTTAATCCAAAATTTACCACCGGAAAAGGTAGCCCTCACGCTACCTTTTCCTTAAAACCGCTATCCGTCTTCCATCAGTTTTAATCATTTCAAAGCCACACCGTTTTGCCATTATTTCGATTGTTTTGGGTGTGTAAAACGTAATATGCGTCGGATCGCGACGATACCACCATTGAAAAAAATCCGCTTGCGTTTTTGGATGAAACAGCGTCATCAAAGCAACGATTCCGCCTTGATGCACATGTACAGTTAATTCGTTTAAAATTGCGATCGGATCGTCGAGGTGTTCGAAAACTTCGGTTGAGGTGATGCCGTCGTAGATTCGATCGGTGTAGATTTTTTGAGGCTGATACCATTTGTCGTAACAATCGACGCGGACGTTTCGTCTGTGTAAAAGTTCGCTTAAAACGGGAGTCGGACCGGAACCGAAATCCAACAAACTCTCTTTGGCATGTAAAGTATCCCAAAAAAAATCGATGAAGTTTTCGAACATACGCACGTAGCCTTCGTTTTCCAAAGAATTGTGATGGTTCGCGTAAATGTTTTGTTCCGTTTCCGACGAAGGATAAAACCGTGCATCAAGAAAAATACCTTCGCAATGCGGGCAGGTATAATAGTCGTGCGCGTATTGCGGATCTTTCCATAATACGGTTTCGAAATTGCAAATTTTACATCTCATTTTTTAACTCTTTATGTTTTTTTGCAAAAAAATGCTTTAAGTAAATATTTTTTTACTAAATTAAGCACTTCTATAAAAAATAATTGCTATTATAGCCGCTAAAATATTTTTTACGGACATCAAACCAGATGCGTAGACTCATCGGAGCGATCCTCGTCGCTTCTTTTTTATTTATACCCTACTATCTTTCACATGTTACGTTTGAAGGTAATATCATACGTTTAGGCATGAGCGGTCCTTTTAGCGGCGGGCTTAATAGCGTAGGTAACCAATTTCTCCTCGGTGCGGAAATTTATCTCAAAAATTTGAACGATAAAGGCGGCGTGTACGGTCGTAAAATAGAGATTATCGCTAAAGACGATCGTTATGAGCCTAAAATTGCCGTGGAAAACGTGAACGAATTGATTGAAAAAGAGAAAATTTTTGCGCTTTTCGGCATTATCGGTACGCCCGTTGCCGAAGCGATTTTTCCCATCGCCGTGGAAAAACGCATTCCGTTCGTGGGTGCTTATTCGGGAGCCGAGTTTTTACGCAATCCTCCCAATCCGATCGTCTTAAACGCACGCGCCGGCGATTTGGATGAGATCGAACGTTTGGTAAAGTATTATGCCGAAGAGCAAAAATACAAGCGATTCGCACTTTTTTACCAAAACGACAGTTACGGAAGAGCCGGACTTAAAGGCGTTAAAACCGCACTTGCTAAGCGCAATCTCGTCTTGGTAGGAGAGGGCAGCTATAAGCGCAACACGCTTTCGGTGGGCAATGCGCTTTATGAAATAGAACAGTGCAATCCGGAAGTTATTTTGATGATCGGCTCGACCAACGCGGCCGCCGAGTTTATCAAACGTGCGCGCAAAAGCCACAAAATCAGAAAAGAAGTACGCTTTGGACTCTCATCGTTTATGGAGCCCAAACCACTCATTGATCTTTTGGAAGGTAACGGAGAGGGCATCGTCTTCGCGCAAGTCGTTCCTTCGCCTTGGACGTCCGATGTCGACGAGGTTGAAAATTATCGTACGTTGATGCGCCAATATTATCCTAAAGAGCGTTTAAGCCATGTCTCGCTTGAGGGGTATTTTGCGGCACGTATGATTGCCGAAGTGTTTAAAACCTTAGGGCCGGAATTTACGAAAGACCAATTTATTCAGGCTTTGGGGGAGTTTTCCAAAACCCTGGATGAAGACGGCATCTCTAAAAACAGGGACGAACGTTGTAAGTGCTTGCATCGCGTGCATTTGAGCGAATACGTCGACGATGATTTTTATTCGGTAGGAAAAGACGATGAGTAACGATACCCGCACGCCTTTTCATGATTTTATGAGTAGCATCGACGAGATGACGATTGCTAAAAAAACAACGCTTCTTTTTTTGATTATGGTCGTAGGGATGTTTTTTATCGGGAGTTTTGCTCATATGAGCATCAACCGTATTAAAAATAATTTCGATATTTTGTATACGAAGCGAATGCTTCCGACGATTCGATTGGAAAACTTGAAAGACATTTACACGGTCAATATCCTAGATACGATTCGCGACATCGAAAAGGGCAATATTTCCGCACATGAGGGAAAGGTCGTCATCGCTTTAGCGCAAGAGTTGATTCAGATCGAACTGCAAGAATATAAAAGTAGTTTGGGTATCGACGAGAGCGATTGGTTGATTAAATTGGCGCGTTCGTGGGGCATTTTTAAAGAAAACCATCCGAACCATTTTCCGACAAAAGAAGACGACGTTCTCACGTCTAAAATCGAACAAAAAATCCACACGATTGACGGTATTTTATTAAAAATGTTCAGTTATTTTGAGACGAAGCAGACGTTTAAAGCGATTGAAACCTTGCAAAACGAACTGTATCCAAGCGTCTATTCGATTAATATCGACTTAACGGGCTTGATCAATATGAATCTTGATAATGCCAAAGAAGGTTACGCTCGAACTGAAAAAGTCTACGATAATACTTTTGAATGGATCGTGGTTGCAACGATCGGTACGATCGCTTTTGCCGCCTTACTCGCCATCGTGTTGCTTCAAAATATTCGTTTATTGCATACGAAACTTGCCAAGATGGTAGACGAAAAGACGCAAGAACTGCAACAACTGAACCGCGATTTGGAACTCAAAGTCCAGTACGAAGTCGAACAAAGCCGTAAAAAAGACCAAATCATGTTTCGCCAATCAAGACTGGCTTCTATGGGTGAAATGATCGGTAATATCGCCCATCAATGGCGGCAACCTCTCAACGCGATCGTTTTGGTGGTTCAGAGTTTTCAGATGAAACGAATGGCGGGATTGGAACTAAGCGACGCGTTTATCGATAAACAAGTCAAAGAAGGTATCGAATTGGCTTCGCTGATGTCGCACACGATTGACGATTTTCGTAATTTTTTCAAGCCCAATCACAGTGAAGAGCGTTTTAGCGTCAAATCGATCGTTCAATACAGCATCAATCTCGTGAAAGAGTATTACGAAAAAGCGGGGATCGAAATTTTGTTATACGATAGTGCAAGCGTTGAAGTGAGGGGCTATCCTAATGAATTTTCGCAAGTCATGATGAATTTGCTCTCCAATGCCAAAGATGCCTTGGAAGAGCGAGGCATTGCTACGAAACTGATCGAAGTTTCTATCACGAAAGAGGGCGATAATGCGCTTATCGGTGTTATCGACAACGGCGGCGGCATTTGCGATGAGGTTTTAGACCGGATGTTTGAACCGTATTTTACGACCAAGCACAAATCTTCGGGAACGGGAATCGGGCTTTACATGTCAAAACAAATTATCGAAAAACAGATGCAAGGAACCATCAACGGAGCGAACATCGCTTATACGTTTCAAAATGCGCAACATTACGAGCAGTGTGCGATGATTACGATCGTCATCCCTTTAGATAAACAAGAGGAGTCATAAATGGATTTTAACGGGTTAAAAGATTGCGTTGTTTTGTATGTCGAAGACGAAAAATCGGTACAGACGCAAACGCAAATGATTTTAAAAGATTTCGTCAAAGAAGTCTATTTGGCTAACAACGGAGCGGAAGGGTTAAAAATTGCCCTTGAAAAAGAGATCGACATTATCGTGACCGATATTTTAATGCCGGATATGAACGGTATCGAAATGCTGAAAAAGCTCAAAAATGAGCATCAACGCGAGATTCCTGCGATTATCACGACGGCATTTACGGAGACGGAGTATTTGATAGAAGCGATTGCGCTTAAAGTAGACGGCTTTATTATGAAACCGATTAACGTGAAAGATTTAATTAGCAATATTTACACCACGATGTTACCGAAACTTCACAATAAAGAGCTGCAAGGATGTTCGTTTATTATTGAAGGGCTTGCGGCGTTGATCGGAGGTAAAAAAATTGAAATCTTACGGTACATCATTAACCACTTGGACGAAAATAAAATTTTTAACGGTTCATATCAAGACATTATTGACAATATCGGCGTAAGTAAGCCGACGGTGGTTCATATGTTTCAACAGTTAATTAAAGTCGGCATTTTGGAAAAAGTCAAAAATAAAATGTATCGTTTTCGCAATACGAAACTGATCGGAGAATCTTTATGATGGTAAGAGCATTTGTGATTTCGGCGTTATTGGGTTTTTTGAGTTTGGCATCGGCGGCGCATGAAGTTGTTTTTGAGACGACGCAAGGCAAAATCGTTTTTGCGTTAAAACCCGAAATTGCACCCAAAGCGTGTGAAAATTTCGAGGGTTTGGTCAAAAAAGGCTACTACGACGGCATCACCTTTCATCGTATTATCAAAAATTTTATGGTTCAAGGCGGAGATCCGACCGGAACGGGCATGGGTGGTCAATCGATTTACGGACATGCGTTTGAGGATGAGTTTAAACCGAACGTCGTTTTTGACAAAGCAGGTATTTTAGCGATGGCAAATGCCGGGCGCAATACGAACGGAAGTCAATTTTTCATTACGACCGTACCAACGCCTCACCTTAACGGAAGGCATACGATTTTTGGAGAGGTCGTCGAGGGAATAGAAACACTCAAAAAACTGGAAAACGTTGCGACGGATCGACAAGACAGACCGCTTGAGTCACAAAAAATTCTCAAAGCGTATTTAAAATAATTTAAGATACAATAGCTCAATTTTGAACGTTACGAGGAGAGATAAGGATGAAAAAGATCGAAGCAATTATTAAACCTTTCAAACTAGAAGAGGTCAAAGATGCATTGGGAAGCATCGAAGTAACCGGTATGACCGTTCATGAAGTCAAAGGGTACGGCAGACAACAAGGCCATTCCGAACTTTACAGAGGTGCGGAGTACGTGGTCGACTTTTTACCCAAAATTAAAATCGACATCGTCGTAGCTGATGAAAATGTAGACAAAGTTATCGCAACGATTACCGAAGCCGCAAAGACCGGTAAAATAGGCGATGGAAAGATATTTGTAAGTGAAGTCGAGCGCATTATTCGTATTCGAACCGGTGAAGAAAACGAGGACGCTATCTAGAAACGAGTGTCGAGTGATTAAATTTTAATCACTCGGACTTCCTGCATTTTTGTACAATCCTCCATTACATTTTATTTAAGGGCACGTGTAATGGAACTCTCGCATCTTCAGTATGTTATCGATACTCTCTTTTTACTTTTCACGGCGGTTTTAATTATTTTGATGGTTCCCGGATTTGCTATGTTGGAAGCGGGGCTTGTTCGCGGTAAAAACGTTTCGGCGGTCTTGACGGGAAACGTACTTTTGTACGCCATTACGTCGTTCGTCTTTTTGCTATGGGGCTACAACGTTATGTTCGGCGGAGACGGTTTTTTCCTCTCGGGCGTTTCGACGCAGGGATATAGTGCATATGCCTATTTTTTCTTTCAGATGGCGTTTGTGAGTAAAAGCGTTTCGATTATGAGCGGCGGCGTGAGCGAGCGTATTCGCATCATTCCGTTTATGATTTTTGCGGTCTGTATGAGTGGATTTCTCTATCCTGTCGTCGGGCGTGCAATTTGGGGCGGAGGTTTTTTAAGCGACGTTCACGATCTTGCCGGTTGTACGGTCATCCATTCCGTGGGAGGCTGGGCACTTTTAGCGGGTATTTTGGTTTTGGGCGCACGAAGAGGTCGTTACGGCAAGGAAGGGCAAGTTCGTGCTATTCCGGCATCGAATATCCCACTCGTGACGCTCGGTGCGATGTTACTTTGGATCGGATGGTTCGGCTTTAACGGCGGAAGCGCGTTTCATATTGCAACCGATAAAGAAGCGGCCGATTTGGTAGGATTGATTATCGTCAATACCAATACCGCAGGACTTGCCGGAGCGATCGTCGCGGCATGCATCGTTTATATTCAATATAAAAAACTGGATATTACGATGATTTTAAACGGCGCGTTAGGCGGCTTGGTTGCCATTACCGCCGGAGCGGACGTCGTAGGTCTTTGGGAGCCGATCTTCATCGGTGCTATCGGCGGAGCACTGGTCGTGTTTGCCGTACCGCTTTTCGATAAACTTCAAATCGACGATCCGGTAGGTGCGTTGTCGGTACATTTGGTCAACGGAATTTGGGGTACGATTGCCGTGGCGATTTTTGCCGATTTTTCATTGACGACGCAACTGAAAGGCATCGTTGTGACGGGCGTGTTCGTTTTCCCTCTCTCCTACGTTATTTTCAGAGGCATTCAAAAAGTCGTGGGACTACGAAGCGATGAAGAACACGAATACGTCGGGCTCGACGTTGAAGAGTGCGGTTTAGAAGCCTATCCCGAATTTGTGAAATCCAAAGCTTAAACACACGCTTACATGTAAGGATTTTTTCTTACATGTAAGTCTCCTTTCCTTACCCCAAAGGGTATAAAATCTCTTTTTGAACTTTCTCACATTCGTTTAATATCTCTGGGCTTAGTTTGAGATCAAAGGCTTTGAAACTCTCTTCAAGTTGACTCGCATAGCGCGCGCCGATAATGGTAGACGCGACAAAGTCAAAATGCATACTCCAAGCAACCGCCAAGGTTACAGGGCTCATGCCGTATTTTTGAGCGATTTCGATATATTTTGCCGTTGCCGCGAGTGATTTTTCATTGACAAATCGGCTATACATGGCTCTTTGTCGCGCTTCGCCTGCATTGAGGTATTCACCAAAACGTGTTTTAGGGTCGATAAATGCTTGGTTGTATTTACCGCTTAAGACGCCGCCACCGATGGGAGAATAGGGTAAAAGAGAGACTTTCTCCTTACGACACGCATTGGCAAGTTCGTCTAGAAAACGAGGGTTTAACAGTGAAAAATTGTTTTGAATGGACTCAAAACGGGAAAGCTTTTCATACTGTGCGATGGTGTTGGATTTGGTGAGTCCATACGTCGTGTCATTGGATGTTCCAAGGTAACGTACTTTTCCGCTTTTGACCAGTTCATCTAGTGCACGCATCGACTCTTCTTTGGGCACGATTTCATCAGGCCAATGAACTTGATAAAGGTCGATGTAGTCGGTTTTAAGGCGTTTTAAACTTCCCTCAACGGCTCTCTGTGTGTGAAAACGATCGATCGCCGTGTAGCCGTGACGAATGGGCGGTACAAACCAACCGTTTGCCGCACCTGCCATTTTCGTCGCTAAGATGATGCTCTCACGCGGTTTGGTGGCAAGCCACTCGGAGATAATACGCTCCGTCTCGCCCGCGTAATCACTGCGTGGAGGTACCGGGTAAAGTTCAGCGGTATCAAAAAAGTTGATACCCCGCTCATACGCAGTATCGAGGATTTTAAAGGATTCTGCCTTGTCACTCCAACTTCCAAAACTCATCGTTCCCATACAAATAGGGGTTACTCGTAAACCTGTCTTACCGATGTAGCGATATTCCATGACGATACCTTAACATTTTTGCTGAAAGTATAACATTTTGGGCTTGCTTTGCTATAATTAAAACAAAAAAGGGACTTTTCGATGACCCATACGCTGATTTCTCCTTTGGATATGCATCTGCATTTACGCGACGAAGAAATGCTTAATCTTGTAGCACCTTTAAGTGCTTACGGTTTTGCCGGAGCAATCGTCATGCCAAATCTTGTTCCTCCGATTACGACGATTGAAGCGGTTCTTGCTTACAAGGAACGTATCGTACGCGCAATCGGACAAAATCATTTTGAGCCTTTAATGACGCTTTTTTTTCGTAGCGATTATACGCGGGAGTTTTTAGAAAAAGCCGCTTTACATGTGAAGGCTTTAAAACTTTATCCATCCGGCATTACGACCAATTCTGAAGGCGGCGTGGCGAGTATGGACATCGAGCTACTGCGTCCCGTTTTAGAAGCAATGAGCGACTTGGGACTCGTCTTATGCGTTCACGGAGAAACGAACGGTTTTGTGATGGATCGAGAAAAAGAGTTTGCTTCGATTTACGAAAGTCTTGCCGAAGCGTTTCCAAAGCTCAAGATCGTTATGGAACATATCACTACCCAAGAGAGCGTAGCCCTTCTTGATCGCTATGAAAATTTGTATGCCACGGTAACGTTGCATCATTTGTTGATTACGCTGGACGACGTTGCCGGAGGAATGCTTCAACCGCATCTTTTTTGCAAGCCGATCGCCAAACGTTACGAAGATCGAGAAGCCCTTTTACATGTCAGTCTCGCGGCGCATCCTAAAGTGATGTTCGGAAGCGATTCGGCACCGCATCCGATTCACAAGAAAGAGTGTTGCGGATGTGCGGCAGGTGTTTTTACCGCACCCATCGCTTTGCAAGTGCTCACGGAACTCTTTGACAAACATAACGCATTAGCTTCGTTACAAGCGTTTGTAAGTAACAATGCACAAACCATTTACGGCTATAAAGCCCTTCATAAAGAGGTTGTTTTAGAAAAAACTCCTATGAAGGTAACACACGGTTACGGTAACGTTGTTCCAATGTTTGCAAACGAAACATTGGCATGGAGTATTCAACATGTCGTATAAACTTTTAATCTTAGAGGATAATGCGCTTTTGCTCAATACGCTAGAAGATTTTTTGAGCGAAAACGATTACACCTGTGTGTTGGTTCAAAACGGCAAAGAAGCACTGAAACGTTGTTACGAAGAGAAGTTCGATCTGTATCTTTTGGACGTGAAGGTTCCCGAAATGAACGGATTTGATTTTTTACGAGAGCTGAGGGCTTCGGGAGACAGAACGCCCGCGATTTTCGTCACTTCTTTAAACGATCAAGAGAGCTTAACGCAGGGGTTTACTTTGGGAGGCGACGATTATATTAAAAAGCCTTTTGATTTGGGTGAACTTTTGTTACGCATTCGCGCCATCTTAACGCGTGCAAAAGGGATTGTAGACGATTGGCTCGTTATCGATGAACACTATAAGCTCAATTTAGCGCGTAAGCGTCTTTTTTTCGACGACGAAGAGTTGGATGTGCATCTCAAAGACTTTGAGTTGTTGTATCTGTTGGTAAAAGAACGAGGCTATGTAGTCACCAAAGAGATGATTCATGAG
The DNA here is from genome assembly GCF_000789415.1 of Sulfurospirillum sp. MES. NCBI lineage: Bacteria > Pseudomonadati > Campylobacterota > Epsilonproteobacteria > Campylobacterales > Sulfurospirillaceae > Sulfurospirillum > Sulfurospirillum sp. MES. Next base: position 98,867 of record NZ_JSEC01000001.1, read on the forward strand.
CGATTGTGGAGCAGTAGCGAAGAGATGAACGAGGGGTCGATTCGCGTTTACGTCAACAATCTCAAAAAAATCTTCGGTAAAGAGAGCATTTCCAATATCAGAGGAATCGGGTATCGTTTTGAGAAGTAACGATCGAAAATTTCTCATCAAAACGGCGATAAGTTTGAGCATCAGCTTATTTATTTCGATGAGCTTTACCTTTATCCTGTGTTTGTGGATCGATTCATGGATGTGGATATTTGTGCTTAGTCTACTCTTTGCAAGCATCGTCGGCTATGTAACCGTGACGTATTGTCTCTCGACGCTTTTGAAAACCAATCGTTTTTTGGATATTTTGCTCAAAGATACGTTACACGAGCTCAATATTCCTCTTTCGGTGATTAAAGCAAATTTGCAAATGATTAGAGAAAACGAAAACGATCCGAAAAAGCAAAAGCGTTTGGAGCGGATTGCATTGGCAAGCGACGATTTATACGTGCTTTACAAAGAAGTGGATTATTACATCAAAAAAGAGATACAAGAAGTGGTAAAAGAACATTTTATCTTGGAAGATTTGCTCAATCGCATTATTGAAAAGCAAAAAGAGATGGCGCAAGACGTTGTTATTCAAACGCAAAACGTACATGTACAACTTTATGCGGATAAACACGGATTAGGCAAAGTCGTTTCGAATCTATTGCATAATGCCGTTAAATATAACAGAAATAATCGTCCGATCTCTATCGTATTTGATGCCGGAATCTTAACGATTCGGGATCAGGGAATCGGGATGAGCGAAGCAGAACTTTTCTTGGCTTTTGATCGCTATTACCAAGCCGATACGAGCAAAGAAGGGTACGGCATAGGATTGAGTCTTGTCAAAGCATATTGCGATGAATGTAAAATTCCTTTGCGTATTTTTTCCAAAAAAGAGGAAGGAACCAGCGTCGTTTTAGATATTTCCCGTCTCGTCGATACCGAATGATAGCTCCACTAAATTTACCGTAAGAGGAACATTTTCATGGAAAAAAAGAGTATTTCTCAAGACGAAAAAGAACTTTTTCTTATTAACCTCGCTCCGTTTGATCAGGAGTTAGAAACGGTTTTTTGCGATTATTTCGCGTGTCTTTATACCGATAGCGATACAAAGGTCTCACCTCTCGAAGCAAAAAAGGTTGCTTTGGCGACGTATCGAAGCTTGCTCCAATGCGAAAACGAAGTTCCGCAAGAACTTTTGGAGCATTTACGTTGCGGTAGTCGTGAATTGCATTATGTCGCTGCAAGGAGTTTTTTGTTTCTTCTTGAAAAATACGGCGAATTAAGCGAGCGGCATGTCAAGTGTCCGCAACTTGGGATTTTGATCGGATACGTCAACCGTTTTGTCGATGCCCTGCCAAGCGGTCTTCTTGAGAGCACGACATGTCAACCCTGCGACGCGTCGTTTGATACGGGCTTTAGTCAAGAGAGTATATTCACGCCGAGTAACACTCTGATTGACGTGTTTCAACGTATGCGAGGGGAAAAGCAAAAAATCACGTTTTTAAATCTCTATAAAGGCGTGCCTATCAGCTCGGAAGCGGAAATTATAGACATAGAAGACGAAAACGTTACGTTTAAGATCGATCGACTGCAAGAAATAGCGATGAAACTTGAAGCGCAAGCGTTTATCGTCAAAAATGAGTGGTTGAGTAAACACCTCAAAGCCGATATTATCGAGAGTAATTTTCAAACCAATACGATTGTGCTCAGTAATTTTACCTACCTTTTAAACATGCCGGCTATTCAAAGAGAATTTGTGCGCGTTCATCCCGATATTTTGGCGAAAGTCTATTTACGTCCTTCCCATAGCCTACCAACGTCGGGACGGCTATACGATCTTTCAATTAACGGTCTGGGTGTCGTTAGCAACGAAAATAACGGCATTTATGTCGGCGCAAAGGTAAGCGTAACGTTTGAGCTTAACAGTGCTACAATCGCAATTGACGGAGATAAAACGATTGAACTGCAAGGTGAAATCGTCAATATTATCGATTATCAAGGCTCGTTTCGTTACTGTATGCGAATTTTTCCCGATCGCATTATGAGCAAAAAGATTTTAAATTATATTTCCCAACGGGAAAAAGAGATTTTGGAAGATTTAAACCAAGAGTTGGAGGCGTATAGCGTATAAACAATACGGGTATGAAAGCCGGGAAAGCTTACATACCGCCTTGTTTTTTCATTCGAGATTCGATTTTGTGTCCGAGTGCCGTTAACGTAAATGTGATCGTAAAATAAACCGCCGCAACGATTAGCCATGTTTCAAACGGCGAAAAAGTATTGGCAACGATTTCGCGTCCGACTTTGGTCAAATCGGTAATGGAGATAACCGAAACCAACGAAGAGTCTTTGACAAGTGCTATCATCTCTCCTACCAACGTAGGCAAAGCACGTTTCAATGCTTGGGGCATAATGATATAAATCATTGTTTGCGTGTAGTTCATACCGAGCGATTTAGCGGCTTCGTATTGACCTTTATCGATCGATTGAATCGCTCCTCGCAATACTTCTGCGATATAAGCACCGAAGAAAAGACCGAGTGAAACGGCTCCCGCTAAAAAGCGTTCCAATTCAAAGATTGTCGCAATAATAAAATAAAAAATAAAAATTTGTACGAGTAGAGGCGTTCCGCGAATAATCGCGATGTAAACCGTAGCGATATCTTTTAGAAACTGTAAATGGGAAATTCTCATAAACGCTAAAAGCGCACCGATGGCAAATGCAAGGATTGCGGCTAATGCCGAAACCTCCAACGTTACGATCAAACCTTCGATCAGCGGTCCGGCTTTTAAGTAGGTTTTAGATGCAATAACGTCGTTTTCGTAGATATGATCGCCTTCTTGGACTTTTGACGAAAATCCTGGTTCGATAATGACTTCTTTACTATCGCTCGTACCTTGAACGATGATCGTATTGTTGCTCAAACGTACCGTACCGTCTATCGGTGAAGCAATCGTATCGGTTTGTTCGTAAGCAAAATATTTGGGAACGCTGGTCCATTTCCAAATATAGTTCATATTGGAAGCAGCCGTAAAAAGGAGATAGCCTAGTGTGACGTAAAACATAACGGCCACGACGTGGCCGAATGTTTTATTGTGTAAAAGTGGTTGTTTCTCTTTTGCCACTGGTTACATTACCTTTTTTTGCCATGAAGAGTCGTTAAACCAACGATCGTAAATTTTTTGATACGTACCGTCGTGTTGTGTTTGGTTTAGGAAGTTGTTAAGCCAGTTTAAGAAATCCGGATCACCTTTGCGAATGGCAAAACCAAGAGGTTCGTACGTGAGTTCTTCATCCATATGCACGAGTTTGCCTGCACCTTTTTCGGCAAAGAAGATAGCGTTATACGGCTTGTCGTATACTAAAGCGTCGGCATTGCCGTTAAGAACTTCTTGTGCGGCATCCGCTTCGGTTTCGAACGTTCTGATTTTGGCTTTTTTGAACATTTTACGTGTTGCGATTTCGCCGGTTACGCCGATTTTCGTCACGATAGTGTATTCGGGTTTATCCAAGTCGCTCCATTTTTTGCCCGCATGCTTTTTGGTAGCAAGAAGCGTTTGTCCGACACTAATATAAGGGTTTGCAAAATTGATTTTGAGGTTTCTCTCTTGCGTAATCGTCATACCGGACATAATAATGTCGTATTTACCCGTAAGCAATCCCGCAATAATACCGTCCCATGCTGTTGGAACCAGCTTGAGTTTAACACCCATCGCTTTTGCCATTTCGTTTGCCAAATCGACGTCAAAACCGATAATATTGCCTTGTTTATCTTTCATCTCGAAAGGCATATAACCGGGCTCTAATCCGACGGTTAATTCACCTTTTTGCAAGATGGAGTTGAGGGTTGATTTTTGCCAAAGGTTGATATCGTCAGCCATGGCATTAAGTCCGAGCATTACGAGTAATGCGGCAAGAATTTTTTTCATTGACACTCTCCTTAAAGAATAGATTTTTTAATGATTAATGGGTAAGCACTTCTTGTAAAAATTTTTGAGCACGTTCGGTTTTCGGGTTGGCAAAAAATGCTTCGGGGCTGGCTTCTTCGATAATCACCCCTTCGTCCATAAAAATCACGCGATCGCTCACTTCTTTGGCAAAACCCATTTCGTGGGTTACGCAAATAATCGTATAATTTTCATGCGCTAATTCTCGCATAACGTCTAAGACGCCTCCGATCATTTCCGGATCAAGCGCGGAAGTCGGTTCGTCGAAAAGAATGATTTTAGGTTTCATAGCCAGTGTTCTTGCAATGGCAACTCTTTGCTTCTGCCCGCCGCTCAGTTCGTTGGGATACCCGTGCGCTTTATGCACCAGCCCGACACGTTCCAATAATTTAAGGGACAATTCATTTGCTTCGTGTTTTGAAGCACCTTTCACTTTACGTTGCGCAATCGTGATGTTGTCTAAAATGGTTAAGTGGGGAAAAAGATTGAAGTGTTGAAAAACCATGCCGGTTTCGGCACGTACTTGGTTAATGTTTACTTTTTTATCGTAAAGATCAAATCCGTCGACAAAAATATCGCCGCTATCGATCTCTTCGAGTTTATTGATGCAACGAATTAGGGTTGATTTACCGCTACCGCTTGGACCGCATATAACGACGATTTCACCTTCGGTAACGGAAAAATTAATATTTTTTAGGACATGAAAATCGCCGTAGTATTTATCGACGTTTTCCATACGCACAATTGCTTGGCTCATTCAAACCTTTCTTTACGTATATCTCGCACAAACCATAATTGTATCAATAGAATATAAAAGTAAGATAAAGCCCCTATGCCAAGATTTTTAATTGCACGAAGGCACGTTACCGCTATCGCTTGCAAACGAACTGAGGAAGTGGTAGAGGTTTAAAAGATCGTTTTGTTCCGTAATATCGGGAGCTTGCGGACAAAGCACTTTTATGGCAAGGGAAAGTTGATTGTTTTCGTAGAATTGCTTCCATTCGCTGACGGTATGTTTTTTACCCATAACGTCGCCGTTAAAACCGCATACGGGTTTGAGGATTTTTGCATAAAAATTTTTACCTTTTACGGTACTTGCGGATAACGAGGAGGGAATCATAACCAAAGATACCAGTAATAAACAAAAATAAGTCGTTCTTTTCATCGGTAGCAAAGCCTCTCTTTACGTCTTATTTCGGTAGTTTAGAAATATAATGCGCAACGTCGCTAATATCTTGTAGGCTCATATTTTTGGTTTGTTTTGACATCACCAGTGACGTACCGTGTGCTTTGAATTCGCTTTCACGGTAAAATTTAATACTTTCCATCAAATCTTCGGCACTTTGTCCCGCGATGATACCGCTTTTACCGAAAGCTTTGTTGCGACCGTCGGCTCCGTGGCATCCTGCGCATTGTTTAAAAAGTTGTGCCCCGTGTTCGACGGAGGGCTCTTGCGCACAGGCGATTGAGGAGAGAAAAAGGAGTGTTCCGAATGAATAGCTTAGGAGACGCAGCATAGAAAAACCTCCAAAATATTAAATGAGTATAAAAATATTTTACTAAGTTAGGATTATAGCATGTTATTCTGAGAGATTTAAATAAATATTTCCTTTTAGCAAGTATTGACGGGATTTTGGCACGTTTTTTCCTATCGCTTATGCTACAATAACGCCTTTACATGTAATTAAGGAAAAGTCTAATGCATTATCGATGGAAAGAAGCGGGAGCCGATTTTTTATTACTGTTGGTTGCCATTTCATGGGGGAGTACCTTTGTCGTCGTCCAAACGGCCGTAGACGAAACGCCGGTATACACGTTTTTATTTTGGCGATTCTTTTCGGCGGCACTTTTAATGGGATTGATTTCGTATAAGCAATGGAAATACCTGAATTACGAAGTTATCAAAGCCGGCGTACTGCTCGGACTTTTTATGTTTTTAGGCTATGCGTTTCAAACTTTTGCGTTAACGTATACGTACTCTTCTACGGTCGGTTTTATTACGGGATTAAGCGTGATTATCGTTCCGTTTGGATCGTATCTTTTATTTAAACACAAGGCATCGTTTTTTTCGCTTGCCGGTGCGGTTATCGCCGCAATCGGGCTTTACCTCTTGACGCTTAAGAGCGAGATCGGCTTTTCTTGGGGTGAAATTTATGCGTTCGTGTGTGCCATTATGTTTGCTTTGCATATCGTGTGTACGGGGCATCTTTCACGTAAAAACAATGTTTATCTTTTGGTCAGCATTCAATTTTTAACCGTTGCCGTATGCTCTCTCATCGGAGGTTTGTGGAAAGAAGGAAGCATTACGCCTCCACACGTTAACGATACGTTTGTCGAAGCGGTGATGATCACGGTGCTATTCGCCACGATTTTTGCATTTTGGGTTCAAACGGCGATGCAACGTTTTACGACCGCGGCGAAAACCGCCATTATTTTTACGATGGAGCCCGTGAGTGCGGGTGCATTCGGATATTGGTTCGCCGCAGAAGTTTTGAGCTTTTCTCAACTATGCGGCGCGGGTTTGATTCTTGCGGGAATGCTGATTGCCGAGGTCGGTTCGTATGCATTCGCATGGTATCAAACGCGTCGGAGTAAACCTAGCGTTTTTTAAAAGGCAATTGAAGCAAAAAAGCACTTGTCGCGACAAGGATAATGGAAGCACCGGCACTTAGATTGAAATGATACGACAACAAAAGTCCTATACCGCAAAATACCAGTGCCAAAAAACTTGAAAGCGTCATCATCCCCGCAATCGAAGCGGTAAATTTTTCGGCGATATAAGGCGGAATCGTTAAGAGGGCAATGACCAAGATCAGTCCGACCGCACGAATACTCATCACGACGCCAAGCGCGACGATTAAGATCAGCAAAGTATAAAGCAGTTCGGTATTGACGCCGCGAAGTTTTGCAAATTTGGCGTCAAAACTCATCGCGATCAACTGGCGGTAAAAAACGAGAACAAACACCAAAACAAGTGCCAGAATGGATCCCATACCGTAAAGATCTTCTAAAGAGACCGATAAAATCGCCCCGAAAAGATAACTCATTAAATCGACGTTGTACCCAGGCGTCAAATCGGTCATAATAATGCCGAATGCCATACCGAACGCCCATAAAACGCCGATGAGAGAGTCGAGTCTCGTATTGTTTCGATGCGTAAGGTATGCCATAATGCCGCCTAAACCCAGCGCAAACAACGAAGCGCCTAAAAGCGGCGATATGCCTAAAAAGAGTGCCAATCCGATTCCGCCGTAAGAGCCGTGCGCGATACCTCCTGCAATAAACACCATACGGTTAATGACGATCAACGTTCCGATAATGCCGCAGATAAAACTTACGATCAGTGAAGCGTAAAGCGCGTATTGCATAAATTCGAAGTGAAGGATGTCGCTCATAGATTTTGCTTTGGATGAAGGTGGTTGCATCGTGTCGCGCTAATCAGTTCGATGTCGCATACGTGGGCTTTTTGGTTTTGGAAAAGTTTAAAATCGTGTGCGCTGGGAACGTCGTGCATGTAGAGCGTTTTGTTGACATGTGCTACTTTGGTTGCATAATTTAACGCGACGTTGACGTCATGGCTAATCAAGACGATGCCGATGGTGCGGTTGAGTTCTTTAAGCAGCTCAAAAACGGCGATTTGCCCTGCCGTATCGATGCTCGCCGTCGGTTCGTCTAAAAAGATGATTTTGGCTTCGCATGCAAGGGCACGTGCAATAAAAACACGCTGGCGTTGACCTCCGGAAAGCGCATGGATTTTATGGGTTTCAAAATCGCTCATACCGACATGTGCCAACATGCTTCGTGCGATTTGTTTGTCTTCTTTAGAATACCTTCCGGTACTCTTAGGAGAGAGCCTGCCCATTAAAACAACGTCTAAAACGCTGATCGGGAAATCCTTGTTTGCCATCGTATCTTGCGGAACATAGGCTATTTGAGAACTTACATGTAAGGGTTTTTGTCCAAAGAGAAGTACTTCGCCGCACGAAGGTTCCAAAAGGCCGATCATCAATTTTAAAAGCGTACTTTTACCGCCGCCGTTGGGACCGATGATTGCCAAGAACTCTTCTTTGGCGTATCGGAGGTTGATTCCCTCCAATACGTTCGTACCCTCATAGTTAAAACTAAGATTGTTGATTTCGATGTCGTAATGCATAAAGCATTATATCATTTTAGTTCTGATTGAAAGATTTTGGCAACACTGAGCATATTCTCTTTCCATTCGTACGCCAAAGGATCGATGGTTAAAGTTTTTCCGTTAATCTGTTTCGCAATCGTTTCGGCACTTTTTTTAGAAAATTGAGGAGAGACGAAAACGACTTTGGCACCTTCTTCTTTTGCTTCGTCGATAATTTTAGCAAGCTCTGCCGGCTTTGGTTCTTTACCGCTGACTTCAACGGGGATTTGCTCTAAGCCGTAATGTTTGGCAAAATAACCGAAAGAAGGATGGAAAACGATAAATTTGCGATTTTTAACATCGGCAAGGGTCTGTTGAATGGAAACGTCTAACGCATCGAGCGACGTCATGAAAGCTTCATAGTTTTGAGTAAAGAGTGCTTTTTGTTCGGGATAAAGCGTTACCAAAGCTTCATAGATAGTGTGTGCTTGGGTTTTGACCAAAATCGGATCAAGCCAAACGTGCGGATCGAGTTCGCCCTGCTCGTGATGCGCATGACCTTTATGTTCTTTGCCTTCGTCTTCGTGGTGATGTTCCGCCATCGGAATTTTTTCGATACCTTTAATCGTATCGACCATCATCAACTTCGGATTGCTACTTTTGAACTTTGGAAGCCATGCTTTTTCAAAACCGTCGCCGATACTAAAATAAGCGTCCGATTGTGCCAACTCTTTCATTTGAGAAGGTTTCGGCTCGTAAGTATGAGGGCTTGAGCCCGGAGTGACCATCACGTTAACATGTAAAAAATCTTTGGCGATTTGTTCGACAAAGTACTTTTGAGGGACAATGCTAACCGTAACGGTCGGTTTGGCGCATAAAAGCGAACCTAAGAAGAGGACGAATAGAAATAGAAAACGTTTCATAAGAGATCCTTTGCGACTAAGTTGCATAAATTTGTGGAATCTTAGTCTTTTGCAACTTAGTCGTGACTTAACGCTCTGCGCTAAACGGTGTTGGAGCTCTTCTGCTAAGATTGTCTTCCAAAGAAGCACTCCAAAAATTCTAATTAAAAATTAGATACCATTCAAGATAATTTTTACATGTAAGCGAGTTGAAGATGAATGAGCAGATACAAACGCTTTGTAAAGAGCACAATATCAAATTGACGACCGCGCGCTCTTTGATTTTGGAAGTGCTGAAAGCGGCGTCGCATCCGCTTAGCTACGAACAAATCAAAGATAAAATGAACGCTTCGATGGATAAAGCGACGTTTTATCGCAATATCGCTTTGTTTGAAGAAGCGGGCATCGTGCATAAGTTTGAATCGGACGATCGTAAATGGTATTTTGAGCTCTCCGGTACGACACACGCACATTTTATTTGCGAGCACTGTCATCAAATTACATGTATGGAGGTTGATTTGGGCAAGGTTGAAGGGGAAGTGAAAAGTATCGTTTTGAAAGGTTTGTGCAAGGAGTGTCATCAATGAAACGGCTGTGGACGATCATTGTTGCGACGGCGTTGATCCTAAGCGGTTGTGCCGTGAAAAAAGAGATTGAGAGTTCCCAAGCGTACGTGATCACCGTCAAAAACCCTTCGATTGCACTTTCCGATACGGGCTTTGTGAACAAAGGTCCTCATTATACGAGCGTTCAAATTTTTGCGGCAGGTAACGTGTTGTTTCATCTGGAAATGATGGGAGAGTATATCTGTTTAGAGGGAAAATGCCTCGATAAAGTGGCATTCAACCGACAGTTTTTTATGCAAGAACATTACGCAGAATTGATGCAAGAACTGCTCAATAAAGAACCGATTTACCACGGTGAAAAATTGAAAAAAACCGCTTCGGGCTTTGAACAATCCCTTAAACTCGATTCGGCGGATATTTTTTATGCGGTCGATCACGATTCCGTACTGTTTAAAGATACGAAAAACGGCGTTTTGTTTCGCCTTAAACCACTACCTTAAAGGAATTTCAATGAAATACGTCGGCGCACATGTCAGTGCCAGCGGCGGGGTTTTTAACGCACCGATTAACGCCAAAGCGATCCATGCGAAAGCCTTTGCCCTTTTTACGAAAAATCAACGCCAATGGGAAGGTAAAGCCTTATCAAAAGAAGAGATTTTGCGGTTTAAAAACGAATTGGACAAGGCGGAGATTTTACCCAAATACGTCTTGCCTCACGATAGCTATTTAATCAATCTCGGCCATCCTGAACGTGAAGCGCGTGAAAAATCGTTGCAGGCGTTTTTGGACGAAGTCAAGCGATGCGAAGCTTTGGGTCTTGACAAGCTCAATTTTCATCCCGGTAGCCATTTAAAACAAATCAGTGAAGAAGCCTGTTTGGAATACATCAGTGCCGCGATGAACGACGTATTGCGCCAAAGCGAGTCCGTCACGCTGGTTGTAGAAAATACGGCGGGTCAAGGTAGCAATCTAGGTTACAAAATGGAACACTTGGGCTATTTGATGGAACATTCGATCGACAAAGAGCGTGTCGGGGTTTGCATCGATACATGTCATCTTTTTACGTCGGGTTACGATATCCGAACCGAGGAGTGCTATAGCGAAACGATGGAAAAATTTGATACAATCGTCGGATTTAAGTACCTCAAAGGAATGCATCTCAACGATTCCAAGCCCGATCTTGGGACGCGCGTCGATCGCCATGAGAGTCTCGGTAAGGGTAAATTGGGACTCGATCCCTTTGCGTTTATCATGAACGATCCGCGGATGGATGATATACCTTTGGTACTTGAAACCATTGACGAATCGCTTTGGGAAAACGAAATTGCTATGCTTTATCGTCTAATGAAATCACCTCTTAAGGAACATGCATGATACACTCTTTACGAATCGCTACGACTCTAAGCCTTTGTGCGGCGAGCCTTCTTGCTTCCGGATACCGCATTCCCGAGCAATCACTCAATTCCGTCTCTTTGAGCGCGGCATACGTCGCTAGCGCAAACGGTGCGGATGCGAGTTATTATAACCCCGCTAATATGGCGTTTATGGCACAAGGTGCTTACAGCGAAGTTGCATTAACCTATATTAATTTGCCGCAAGTCAACTATGATGCCGCATCAACGACGCCAAGCGGCAATGCGGACGGCGATTCGAAAGAAGAAAATTTTTTAATGCCTAACTTGCATTATGTCTCCCCAAGCGTCGGTAATTGGCGTTACGGTCTTTCCATCACGGCACCGGCAGGGTTGTCGAAACGTTGGAATGAAGCTTACCAGATGCGCAGTGCCGAAGAGTTTACGCTCAAAGTCATCGAAATTAATCCGACGGCAAGCTATAAAGTGAACGATCAGTTTGCACTCGGTTTTGGATTAAGGGGTGTTTACACCGACGGTAAGGTTGCAGCAATCCAAAATCCCGTATATTCGCAAGAATTAACGGGAGATTCGATTGACTTCGGTTACAATTTAGCATTGAGTTATAAACCGATTCAAGATCTCACTTTTGCCGCAACGTATCGCTCTAAAGTCGACTTAACGGTTAAAGGCGATGCAAGCGGTTACATTAGCCGATACCTTTTAACGCATTCCCTTGCGGATATGGCGACACGCATTCCTTTTAGTACGAATGCTTCGGTCGAAATTCCGCTTCCCGCATCGCTTGCGTTGGCAACGGCGTATACGTATGCAAAAACGACGGTCGAGTTTGTCTTTGAGCGAACGTATTGGTCAAGCTATAAAGAGTTGGATTTTGATTACGGCGATAGTATTACCAACGCGGTTTTCGGTACGGCAAAGCCTAAAAATTGGAAAGACGCCAATGCGTATCGTATCGGCGTGACGCATCAATGCACCGATAATCTTAAAATGATGCTCGGTTTTGCGATCGATAAAAGCCCGACGCCCGATTCGACTTTAGGATTTGAACTTCCAGATTCCGATGCCAAGCTCTATTCGATCGGTTTTGAATACAAAGTCAATGAAAAAACAAGTGTCGGTTTGGCCTATTTGTATGACGATAAAGAAGAAAGAACGGTTTCAAACGGTACGGTCAACGGAACGTTTACCGATTCTTCCGCACATCTTTTAACGGCATCGTTTAAGTATAAGTTTTAGCGATGTTACAGTATACGTATCAAAATTTTTACGAGATTATCGAAGCGAATGCAAAAAATGCGCCTAAAAAAACGGCTATTTTTATCGAAGATCACAAAATTTCGTACCTGAAGCTCAAACAAAGCATCGATACGTTTTCGCGCTTTTTAGAATTTAGCGGTATTCAGCACCAAGACAGAGTTGCCATGATCGTCGGCAACTCTGAGGATTTTCTCATCGCACTCTTTGCGATTACCAAAATCGGTGCGATCGCCGTTCCGCTCAACACATTTTTGAAAAAAGAAGAGTTCGAGTACATCTTAAACGATTGCGGTGCGAAAATGCTGGTGTGTTCTTCGGCGTATGCCAAAGAGACGCAAACCCTTTTGGATACGACGAAGATCCAGAAAATCGTTTGGACCGATAAAAACGACGGTTTGGACGAGCGTAATTACAGCTTTGCGGAAATCGATAGCTCTTTGGAAGCATTGGAGCGTTTTTCCAAGCGACCCGTTTTGGACAATATCGCGTGTATCGTCTATACTTCGGGCACAACGGGAAAACCCAAAGGTGCACAACTCTCGTACCGCAATATTTTCTCCAACGCGATCGGCGGAGCGGAGTCGTTTCAGATTACCGATAAAGATCGTTTTATCGTCTTTTTACCGATGTTTCACTCATTTACGCTTTCCATCATGGTTCTTTTGCCGATGTATACATGTTCTTCGATCGTGATCGTCCGCTCCGTTTTTCCGTTTGCTAAAGTTTTAAAACAAACCTTGCTCAAACAAGTGACCATTTTCTTAGGCGTACCTACCCTTTACAACGCGCTTTTAAAGGCAAAAATTCCGTGGTATTTTATGTGGTTTAATAAAGTACGTATTTTTATCTCGGGAAGTGCCCCGTTAAGCGAACAGTCGCTCAACGAGTTTAACGCTAAATTTAAAAAAGCAAAACTTTTGGAGGGTTACGGACTCAGCGAGTGCTCGCCTGCGGTGTGTGTCAATCGTTTGGATCGTCAAAAGCCGCTTTCAGTCGGTTTGCCGCTTCCGAGTTATGATGTAAAAATCGTCAACGAAGAGCGCTTAGAAGTGAAAAACGGCACGGTCGGCGAGATTATGGTCAAAGGCGATTGCGTTATGCAAGGCTACTTGAATCATCCCGACGCCACCGACGAAACGATTATGAACGGATGGCTTTTAACGGGTGATTTGGGTAAAAAGGACGATGACGGATTTATTTACATCGTCGATCGTAAAAAAGATTTGATTATCTCCAAAGGAATCAATATTTATCCAAGAGAAATCGAAGAATTAATTTACAAATTTGAAGGCGTGGATGCCGTCGCGGTTATCGGACTGAAAGATGAAACCAAAGACGAAGAGGTCATTGCTTTTATTCAGCCTAAAGACGGTATAAGCTTAAAAGAGAATGAATTACGTGCTTATTTGAAAACGCATTTGGCAAATTTTAAACTCCCAAAACAGATCTATTTCGTAGAAGAGCTTCCTAAAAATGCGACGGGAAAAGTCCTAAAACGTGTGTTAAAAGAGAAAATCGAAGCCGGCGGATTCATACGTAAACACCCAAATTAACTTTCTCGTCAAAGGGTTATTTTATTATCATCTTGTCATTATATAAACCTTATATAAAAGTACGACACTTTTTCCATAGGCTCAAAAGGGTATTCATTGCAGTATTTGGTTGATTTTCTTGAAAACAAAGAGGTACAAGCGTGTCAGATTTATGAACATTTAAAATGTTCTCCCGACGAATTAAATTTCTTAAAAATGATGACGAAAGAGTACGTTATAGGTAACGTAGACATCGTTGTTTCGGATATTTTGATTAAACTGTTCGGCGATAAAAACTATGCACATTTACACCATCTTTCCGTGGTCAAGGAATTAATCGAACAAGGATGGATCGTTCAAAATAGTTTTTTAAACTCAAAGATCGTCGACGTTTCGAATTTAGAGCTTCTAAACAGTAGCGTTACGTTAAGTTCCGCTTTTTTAAAGTTGTTGGAAGAGGGAACGCTCGAGGTAGTGTTACCTGACGTTACGCCTTATGCCGATCATCTTGAATATTTGAAAGATCAATTTTACCGAATCGAACTGTATCAAAAGTTTACGCAAACCAAACACGGTGCGACGGAGAGTTCTCCGAGTCTCGGGCGACTCAAAAATAAATTGGAACTTTTGGAAAGCCGTATCAGCGAGCGCTTAAAAGTAACGCAAAACGACATTATCGTCGAGTCGATTTTCAAAGAGAACGAGTTAAACCCCAAAGAACAGTTAATTTTTTTAGCACTTTTAAAAGAGGAGTATGCGGGCGAATTTGAGAGTTTGCGCGATATGAATACGCTGATTAGCTTGATTAGTATGGACGATTACGAAAAGATCAAAAATCGCTCGTTACTGGAAGAGGGTTCCAAACTTATCGAAAATATGATCATCGATTACGACGAGATGCTGAGTACTTTCGGCGGCGTAACGCGAAGTTTTTTCATTTCCGAAGAAATTTTGCAAAAAATTATGCACCCTAATAAAGAAAAGAAAAGCAAGAAAATTAAACTGGATATGCTCATCGGCGAGCAAGAGCTTTTTGAATTGATCGATCCTAAAACCAATTTAGACGACGTGATTTTGCATCCTAAAACCAAGGAAGTGCTCGATAATTTACTCAAGCAAATCGATAAAAGCGTCGTAAAACTGTTGCGAGAGTGGGGCATCAAAGAGCGACGTAGCGGTATCGATGCCAAAGTCATTTTATACGGCCCGCCGGGTACGGGTAAAACCATGACGGCACTTTCTTTGGCAAAATCGATGAAAAAGAGAGTTTTGAGTTTTGATTGTTCAAAAATTCTTTCCAAATACGTCGGAGAAAGTGAAAAAAACGTACGCAATATTTTTGACACCTATAAAGAGTTGTGTAAAAAAACGAAAAGCGAACCTTTGTTGCTTCTCAACGAAGCCGATCAGTTTTTAAGCGCGCGTTCTACCGATAGCGGAGCGAGTGCCGATAAAATGCACAATCAAATGCAAAATATTTTTCTAGAGCAGATTGAGCGTTTCGACGGACTACTTATTGCAACGACCAATCTTTTGGAAACGATCGACCCCGCGTTTTCAAGGCGTTTTGATTACAAGATCGCGTTTGAAAAACCCGACTTTGCTCAACGCGTTTTGTTATGGAAAAAACTTTTGCCGGACAATGCCCCTTACGAAGAGGGCTTTGATGTCGAGAAATTGGCGACTTTTTCACTGACGGGCGGACAAATTCGCGTAGTGCTCAAAAATACGGCTTTGCGCGTTGCGATCAAAAAAGAGCCGCTTTTTACCTATGAAGATTTTAAACTCTCGATTGATCGTGAAACCAAAGGAGCTTTCGGAGACACGAAGTCGGTCGGTTTTATGAGTTAAGGCACGTCAAACGTGCTATTGCGAAGCTTACATGTAAGTTTGGCAACAGCGTTGTTTTGAAAAATTATCGAAGGATTTGGTATGACCCATATGGATTTTGCGCATCCCTATTTCGGAGCGTTTTTCCTCTTTGTTTTCGGTGCGGTCGTCTTTTACGGCATTACGGTTTTAGCGCGTCGCGTCAGTCGCAATATGGCACGTCTCGATACGGAAAAATTGAAACTGACGATTTACGAATGCGGCCCTGAGGTCACCAAACAACCCAATAAAATCTCGGCGCATTTTTACCTTTTTGCCGTGCTTTTTATTTTGTTTGACGTGGAAATTATTTTTATGTTTCCGTGGGCGGTCGACTTTAAGGTTTTAGGAATGTTCGGATTTATCGAAATGATTCTTTTCGTCGTTATTTTAACGATCGGATTTGTCTATGCATGGAAAAAAGGAGCGCTTGAATGGCACAGCATAAAATAAATTACCTTCAAGAAGCAGGTCTTCCCGTTGCCTTAACGACGGTTGACAAACTGGTGCAATGGGGTCGTAGTAACTCGCTTTGGCCGCTTACGTACGGACTTGCCTGTTGTGCGATCGAAATGATGGCGACGGGTGCAAGCCGTTACGACTTCGATCGTTTCGGAACGATTTTTAGAGCGAGTCCGAGACAGTCGGACGTTTTGATTATTGCCGGAACACTGACCAAAAAACACGCGCCGTTTATGCGCCGTTTGTACGATCAAATGCCCGATCCCAAATGGGTTATTAGTATGGGCAGTTGCGCCAATACCGGCGGTATGTTCAATACGTACGCTACCGTTCAAGGTGCCGATCGTATCGTTCCGGTCGATATTTATTTACCCGGATGTGCTCCACGCCCCGAAACCCTTCAATATGCGTTGATGTTGTTACAAAAGAAAATTCGCTCCGAAAAAGCATCACGCAAATTAGCTCCCAAAAGGTTAGTGTAATGAGACCGTACAGCGATAAACAAAACGTACAAAAAAAACCTTACTATTCGGATCGCTATTTCGTAGCACCGCAAATACCCAAAGAAGCGGTAGAGGGCGACGCAGTTTTTGCACAAGACCTTGCAGTGCTCCAATCGAAATTCGAAATTAAAGAGGCGTATATTCAACGCGGACAATTGGTCGTTTATATCGATGCGAGGGACAATGTCGCGCTCTTACAGACGTTGAAAGACGAGTGTGCCTACAATATTCTGAGCGAACACAGTGCGATTGATTGGTTGGCAAAAAGTAACGAATTCGAACTTTTTTATCAACTGCTTTCAACCTCCAAACGTAAACGCCTTCGCGTCAAATGTTTCATTCACGAAAAAGAGGTGCTTCAAAGTGTTTACGGCGTGTATAAAAGTGCCGATTGGGCGGAACGCGAGATGTACGATATGTTCGGTATCGTCATCAACGGACACCCGTACATGAAACGTCTTTTAATGCCGGACGATTGGTTCGGGTATCCGCTCTTAAAAACCTATCCTTTACACGGCGACGAAGCGGCGCGCTGGTATGAAATCGATAAGATTTTCGGTAAAGAGTATCGCGATATTATCGGTCCTGAAGAGCGCGATAGTGCCCGTGTGGACGAAAACGATACGTATCGCTTTGCGCGTTTGGGACATGAAGTGCCTTTCGGTGCCGAACCGAGCCGTGAAAAAACCTTCCATGATTACCAAGAAGAAGGCGGCGTAACGATCGTGAAGTCGCTCAAGAAAAGCGAGAGTAAAATTGTGAAAGAGAGGCCCTAAATATGCAAAAAGTTAATCGTTTAAAGCCCTTTTTCGAAAACATTGCGTTTGAACGCGAAGACAATCATATGATCGTCAACTTTGGTCCGCAACACCCCAGCGCGCACGGACAGTTGCGGTTGATTTTAGAATTGGACGGCGAGAAAGTCTCCAAAGCCACTCCCGACATCGGCTATTTGCACCGCGGTATGGAAAAAATGGCGGAAAATATGATTTACAACGAATTTTTACCGACGACGGACCGTATGGATTACATCGCGGCGACGTCTAATAACTACGGCTTTGCGTTGGCGGTCGAAACGCTGATCGGTTTGGAAGTGCCAAGACGTGCAAAAGTCATTCGTATGTTGTTGTTAGAGCTCAACCGCATTACCTCGCATCTGTTTTGGCTTGCAACGCATGCCCTAGACGTCGGAGCGATGACGATTTTCTTGTATGCGTTTAGGGAAAGAGAGTATGCGCTTGATTTGATTGAGGACTATTGCGGAGCACGTTTAACGCATTCGTCCGTTCGTATCGGCGGCGTACCGCTTGATTTGCCTAAGGGCTGGCTTGAAAAACTCAACGCCTACGTGAATCGTTTACCGTACGACATCGAAGATTACGAAGGTTTGCTGGATCAAAACCGTATTTGGAAAATGCGTTTGGAGGGTGTCGGTATCGTAACACCCGAACAAGCGCAAAGTTGGGGTTGTTCCGGTCCGATGCTTCGCGGAAGCGGCATTGCGTGGGATATTCGAAAAGAAGAGCCTTACGAGTTGTACGACGAAGTGGAGTTCGACGTACCCGTCAGTACGACATGCGATAGTTACGGAAGGTATAAACTGCATATGGAAGAGATGCGTCAAAGTATCCGCATCTTAAAACAATTGATGCCGATGTACGACGAAACCGCACCGGAAATTATCGCGCATGCGCCGCAGTACGTTTCGGCTCCCAAAGAGCAGATTATGACGCAAAATTATTCGTTAATGCAACATTTCGTTTTGGTAACGCAAGGTATGAGACCGCCGGTAGGAGAAGTGTACGTACCGACCGAATCGCCCAAAGGGGAACTCGGTTTTTATATCAATTCACAAGGCGACCCGTATCCGTACCGTTTAAAACTTCGCGCGCCGAGCTTTTTTCATACGGCTCTCTTGCAAGAGATGCTCGTAGGAGAGTATTTAGCGGACGTGGTGGCGATTATCGGTAACGCCAATATCGTCTTCGGCGAAATCGACAGATAGGAGAGAGGATGCAACGTTACGATTTACGTCATTTAGGAGATGATTTTTACGGGCGAATGCTCGAAATTATCGATGAAACGAGTGAAGGCGAAGTGTCTATCTTCATGTTTGAAATCGGCGATTTTTCTGCGGTACAAAAGAGTGCCGACGTGATTAAGGAAGCGGGTTGGACGCTTTTAAATTCGTTGAAATTCAATGAGACCGATTGGACGATCGTGGTTAAAAAAGTCAAGGTCGTAAGCGGTGAATAGAGCATTTTTAAGCGCTTTAGGTCAAAGCGATTTATCCCGTTTTACGACGACATGTAAAGATTGCGACGTTATTTTCTTGATCGGCTCTTTGCCTTCGCGTCATAATCGTGCTTTAGCCCAAGAGATTGTTTCGTGCGTCGACTCTGGTGCAAAATTGATCTATCTTTTTACGATGGAAGATCCGATTTTAAGCCCGAAAAGCACGTTTTTTAGCCGTTACGAAGTCGGTTCGGAAGAGGGTGTTTTGGCCTTGCTTGCCAAAAGCTTTTTAGCCGAGAATAGCCTTTCTGAAGCCTATCGAACCTACTTTTCAACCTTGGACGACGGTTATGTCAGTGCCGAGAGCAATATCGGAGAAGAGGAGATCGAAGAGATCGAAACGTTATGCGCCGGTGTCACAAAGGGCGTTTTGATTTTGGGAGAAGACCTTTTTTACCATCCAAGAGCCGAGCAGATCGCACGTTTTGCGGGATTAATCGCTCGCCATACGCCGATAAAGCTTCAAATTTCGGGGGCAACGCAATACGATTGGATCGCTGCGGAAGAGACGATGGTCGAAGAGGTGGAAGATATTGCCAGCTTTGACGGCGTCGTCGTGTATGAATGTCCGTGCCTCGATACGGAAGAAGAGCGTTTTTTAATCGGCTCTTCTCAATTTCAAGCGGCCGCTAAGGTTCAACACGACGAGGCGATTCACGTCGTTTTCGAGCGCGAAACGTATCCTCGCGTTTTCGTACGCGACGAGCGTCTAAAAGGCGTCATCGCTTTATTGCCTTTAGCCAAAGCGAACAACGCTTATCCTTACCATGTAACAAAAATAGTGAAGTGAGAGTGCCATGAGCGAAGTAGTCATTACGATTGACGGGAAAGAGTGCAAAGCCCAAGAGGGAGAGTATGTTTTAGGTGTCGCGCGCCGAAACGGGATTTTTATTCCCGCTTTATGCTATGTGACGGGATGTTCCCCTACGCTTGCATGTCGTTTATGCTTGGTCGATATCGACGGCAAAAGAGCCTATAGCTGTAACGCCCGAGCCAAAGAGGGTATGCAAATTATGACCTCCAGCGAAGAGATCGAAAAAGAGCGTCGCGCGATCATGGAGATTTACGATATTAACCATCCTCTAGAGTGCGGCGTATGCGATCAAAGCGGTGAGTGTGAATTGCAAAATTATACTTTGCATATGGGCATCGATAGCCAACGCCATTGTATCGCCGATACGCATCGACCGACTAAAAACTGGGGTAAAATTCATTACGATGCTTCGTTATGCATCGTATGTGAACGCTGTGTGACCGTCTGTAAAGATATGATCGGCGAATCGGCTTTGAAAACGACGCCAAGAGGCGGAGCGGAACTCGATAAGGCATGGAAAGATAAAACCGAAAAAGACGCATACGCGATGTGGAACAAACTGCAAAAATCCATTATCGGCGTTGCCAGCGGTGCGGAGAGCTTGGACTGTACGCAGTGCGGCGAATGTACGGCTGTTTGTCCGGTGGGCGCTTTGGTCGGAACGGATTTTCAATACACTTCCAATGCGTGGGAGCTGAAAAAAATCCCTGCGGCAAATCCGCACAGTTCGGATTGTTCGCTTTTATATTACGACGTCAAACATACCGGCATTCACGATGCAAAACCGAAAATTTACCGCGTGAGCAGCGAACACAATTATGCACCGCTTCATGCGGCGGCACGCTACGGATTTGATTTTCAAAACGAAGCGGAAGGTAAAGACGAAGCGGCATTTCGCAAGGTCGTCGAGTTGCTCAAAACAAAAGTCGATACGATTGCCTTTGACAGTTACATTACCAACGAAGAAGCGTTGATTTTACAAAAACTGAAAGAAAAGTACGGATACAAGCTCGTCAACAAAGACGCTAAAGCCTATCAAGATTTTTTAAAAGCGTATGCTAGCACTTCGGGAAAAAGCCTCTACGGCGGAGATTTAGAGAGCGTTAAAGCAAGCAATTTCGTCGTTAGTTTCGGCGGTGCGATCAAAACCGACAGTCCCAACGCCGGTTATGCGATGAACAACGCGCTCGTTATGAACAAAGGAGCGGGGCTTTATTTTCATCCGATTTTCGACCCTATCGTAGCGGGCTATTCAAAAAACCTTCTGAGTATTACGCACAAAATCGGCGCCGAGGAAGCAATCGCGTATCTGTTACTCGATCTTTTCGGTGATAAAGAGCGTATGTCGCAGGGCTTGAAAACCTATTTGAATTCCTTTCACACGGTAGAAAAGAAAAAAATTCAAGAGAGCGTCCAAGAAGAGATCAAAGAGATGCTCAAAGACGAAGAGAGCGGTGAAGAAAAAGAGGTCGTCAAAAGCGTGACGAAAACGATCGAAAAAGAGATCGAAGTCGATACCAACGCTTTGGTCGCTATGATCGGAGCGCAAGACGACCTTCTCGAGGCGATAACAAAGTTGTCGGATAAGAAAGATCGTTTCAGTTTGATTGCAGGAGCCGACTTGTACACGCATCCGCGTGCACACAATATTGCCGCACTGCTCGGACTGATCGAGCGATTGACGCCGTTTGAGGTTTTAATCGTTCCTTCGCGAACCAACACGTTAGGCGTTGCCTTGACATGTGAACTTGAGGACGCTCAGGGTAACTTTACGCTCGGCTACAACGTTCAAGGCGATGTCACGTTGAGCGCTTTGGGAAAAGGCGATTTGGCGATGCCCGCTTTAAATCAGCAAGAAGGAACGTTTACGTCGATGAACAAACGCGTCGTTCCGACCAATGCCGCATTGGCGTTTAACGGATATTGTCTGAACGACGTAGCCAACGCCTTGGGGCTGGACGCGGAATGGACGATTGATTATACGCCTCTATTACCGAGCGAAAAGGGCTTTAAAGCCGAAAAATTCGATGCTTTACCCAATCGTTTCGAAAACGACGGAACGGAACAAAGAGGGTATCTTTTAACGATGCACGATCTTACATGTCACGATGAGGTCGAGCCGATCGAAAACCTTACATGTCAGGGAAGCGATTTTGTGTATAACGCCAATCCCGTACACCAATTTAGTGCTTTTACGAACCAAGCGCACCAACTTAACGAAGCGGGAGCGTTGTACGCTTCGGCGGCGTTTTTGGAAGCAAAAAATTTAAAAAATAACGATACGGTCGTACTGGAAAACAAAGAGGGCGATCGCTTGGTGATCGCCGTGAAAGAAGATAAAACACTCGGCGGAATGATCCCTTACTTGCCGAGTTTTGATACGAAAATCGATACGACGCCGTTTTTCAAAACGGGGTATCGATTTGCCGACGTAACGATCAAAGGAGTCCATCATGTTTGATACGGCCGTTATCATTGAAACTGTCGTAAAAGCCGTTATCGTCGTTGCCGTTATCGCGGCATTGGCGGGGTTTGCGACGTTTATCGAACGTAAAGTCTTGGCCTTTATGCAGCGTCGTTTGGGACCGATGCACGTCGGACCTTACGGATTATTGCAATTGGCGGCGGACGGAATTAAACTGTTTACGAAAGAAGATATTATTCCTCAAAATGCCATCAAGCCGATTTTTATGATTGCTCCGGTTATTGCCGCAACGACGGCATTCGTCGCAATGGCGGCGGTTCCTTATTTTCCGGAATTTACGCTTTTTGGATACACGATTCATCCGATTATCTCCGACATCAACGTTGCGTTGCTTTACGTTATGGGCGTAGCGTCGGTCGGTATTTACGGGCCTCTGCTTGCGGGTATGAGCAGTGCCAATAAATGGTCTCTTTTGGGTGCGGCGCGTGCCGTGGTGCAAATGTTGTCGTTTGAAGTGGTCAGCGGACTCTCCGTTTTAGCTCCGATTATGATGATAGGTTCGCTCTCCTTGATCGATATTAACGATGCGCAAACGGGCGGTATCGGCGATTGGTTGATTTGGAAGCAACCGTTGGCGTTTGTGCTATTTGCAATTGCGGGTTTTATGGAGACTAACCGCGCACCTTTCGATACGGTCGAGTTTGAAGCCGAAATCGTCGCCGGATATGCGACGGAGTATTCGGGTATGCGTTGGGGGCTCTTTTTTATCGGCGAATATGCCAATATGATTACGATTTCAGTGTTAGTCAGCATCATTTTTATGGGCGGATACAATGCGTTTTGGTTTATCCCCGGCGGTCTTATGATGCTTCTTAAGGTCTCGTTTTGGATTTTTCTGTTCTTGTGGGTTAGAGCCGCATGGCCGCATGTACGTCCCGATCAATTGATGTGGGTATGCTGGAAAGTGTTGATGCCTTTATCGGTCGTCAATATTGTCATTACCGGCTTTGCGCTACTTTAGGAGGCGATGATGGAGCTCAAAGATTTCAAACGCAGGGATGTCGGTTCCGCGTATATTTTTTTAAAGACCGAAGCGACGCCTAACGACGGCTGGCAAGCGTTCAAACGTTTTGTTAAGCGAACGCTCAAAGGCGAGCTTTTCGTCGGTCTTTGGATCGTTTTGCGAGAGATGATTCGTTTTGATATTCATACCTTACAGTATCCTTTGGAAAAGATCGAAATGGGTTCGAGATACCGTGCGATTCATCGTTTGTTACGCTTGTTTGAAAGCGGGAGCGAGCGTTGTATCGGGTGCGGATTATGCGAAAAGATTTGCATTTCCAATTGTATTCGTATGGACACGCACGTGGATGAAAAAAGTCGCAAAGTCGTGAGCGAATACAGCATCAATTTTGGGCGTTGTATCTTTTGCGGTTACTGTGCGGAGGTTTGTCCCGAACTTGCGATCGTTCACGGAGCGGAGTATGAAAACGCCGGTGAACAACGTGCGCATTTTGGATTGAAAGAAGATATGTTAACGCCTTTGGATACGTTCAAAGCCAAACAACAAAAAGAGTTTCAAGGCTTCGGCGCGTTAAGTGCCAATGCCGACGAAAACGTTAAACAAACACCATTAGCGTATTGAGGTTAGCATGTATGAAGTGATAGCTTTTTATCTTTTTGCCGCACTGACGATCGCAATGTTTACGATTGTGGTGATGAGTAAAAATGCGCTTTACGCCATGAGTGCGTTAGCGGGCGGTATGATTTTTATTTCGGGATTCTTTTTTCTCTTGGATGCCGAATTTTTAGGTGTCGTGCAGATCGTCGTTTATTCGGGTGCGATTATGGCGTTGTATGCGTTTGGTATGATGTTTTTCGATACCACGAGGGACGTGAGCGAAAAAATGCGTTCCAAAAAAATCGCGTACACGCTTTTTGTGTTAAGTGCCGCCTTAATGGTCGTCATTTTGGCCGCACCGCTTGCTTCTTCGAGCGTGCAGGCAAACTTTCCGATCGTAGAGCATGTCGGTAACGTACAAATGATCGGATTGGTTTTGTTTACAAAATACCTCATTCCGTTCGAACTGGCGGCGATTATGCTCTTAGTGGCGATGATTGCCGGCATCGTTTTGGCGAGTAAAAAGATGGACGAACATTTAAACATTGAAGACGAAGAGATTGGAAACGTAAAGGAGAGTCGATGATAGGATTAACGCATTACCTTGTTTTGACGGGTATTTTATTCTCGATCGGGCTTGTCGGCGTGATGCGTCGAACCAACCTTTTGATGCTCTTCTTTTCAACGGAAATTTTGCTCAATGCCGTCAATATCGGTTTTGTCGCCGTGTCTAAATTTTACGGCGATTTGAGCGGTCAAATGTTTGCCTTCTTTATTATCGCCGTAGCGGCAAGCGAAGTCGCCGTCGGTCTTGGGCTTTTAATTTTGTGGTATAAACGCAACGGTTCGGTCGATCTAAACAGTTTACAAATGATGAAGGGATAAGGCATGGAAAACTATCTTTATACGGCGCTCTTCTCGCCGCTTGTCAGTTCCCTGTTCGTCGCCGTGTTTGCGGCACGTCCGAAAATGCTTTTTACGGGGATCGTCGCATCGCTGCTGATTGCCGTTTCGATGATTTGCTCGTTTGTGTTGCTCATCGACGTCAATACCTACGGACCTTTACATGTAACGATGATGGATTGGATTGCCGCGGGCAATTTGGAAATACCTTTCGGTTTCGTCGTCGATGAGGTTTCGGTCATTATGATGGTAACCGTCACGCTGGTTTCGACGATTGTGCATATTTACTCCATCGGCTATATGGATCACGATAAAAGCTTTAACCGCTTTTTCTCGTACCTTTCCGCATTTGTGTTCTCGATGATGATTTTGGTCATGAGCGACAACTTCGTCGGACTTTTTATCGGATGGGAAGGCGTGGGACTTTGTTCGTGGTTGTTGATCGGATTTTGGTATCACAAACACTCCGCATCTTGGGCGGCAAACGAAGCGTTTATTATGAACAGAATCGCGGATCTTGGAATGTTGATGGGTCTTTTCTTGATTTACTGGAACGTCGGATCGTTTCAATACGACGACGTTTTTGCCGCTGCACCGGAACTTCCCGTTAGCATCGTCGTCACGATCGGCATTTTCTTATTTATCGGTGCGATGGGTAAATCGGCACAGTTTCCGCTTCATACGTGGCTTGCGGATGCGATGGAAGGTCCGACACCCGTTTCGGCGTTGATCCATGCGGCAACGATGGTTACTGCGGGCGTTTATTTGGTGATTCGTGCCGGCGAGTTGTACAGTTTAATCCCACATGTAGGATTTGCTATCGCTTCTTTAGGTGCTTTCGTTGCCGTTTTTGCGGCTTCGATGGCATTGGTCAATAACGACTTAAAACGCATTATCGCCTATTCGACGCTTTCGCAACTTGGATATATGTTCGTTGCGGCAGGCTTGGGTGCTTACTGGATCGCACTGTTTCACTTAATGACGCATGCCTTTTTTAAATCGTTGCTTTTCTTAGGTGCAGGTAACGTTATGCATGCGATGCACGACGAGCTGAACATCAAAAAGATGGGAGGGCTTTACGGTTCCATGAAAGCCACCGCAATTTTGATGAGCATTGCTTCCGTCGCTTTGGCGGGTATTTATCCGTTTGCGGGATTTTTCTCTAAAGATAAAATTTTGGAAGTCGCGTTTAACGAAGGGGCGTACGGTTTATGGCTCGCTTTGTTCATCGGTGCGGGCTTAACGGCGTTTTACAGCTTTCGTTTGGTTATGTTGGTCTTCTTCGGCGAAAAAGAACATGTCAAATACGGCATTCATCCTCACGATGCGCAACCTTTCGTCATTTACGCCCTTTTACCCTTAGGTTTATTGGCAATCGTCGCGGGCTTTTTTGAACCGATGTTTGAAGCGTTCGTTACCCGCTTGGTTAGCGAATACCATATTCATATTCCGCACGCAACCGAGTATCTTTTAATTGCCGCAACGCTGGGAATCGCGCTAAGCGGTATCGGTTTTGCCGTGTACAAATACAAACGGGGCGGTTTTTCCAAATCGTTGGAAGAGAAGGCGTGCTATCGATTATTAAGCAATCAATACTATATTCCTAAGGTATACGAATACTATATTATGCGACCGTTTACGGTGCTCTCCAAATTCGTATGGCAAAAAATCGATATGAAAGTGGTGGATTTTACGGTAGATATCATCGCTAAATGCATTTATGCAAGCGGTCAAGAGGCGAGAAAGATTCAAAGCGGAAATCTTTCCGATATGTTACGATGGATGATCGTAGGGATGCTGGTTCTCCTTGCGTTTGCAATCGTCTATAGCGCGATGATGTAGGAGTGAGGTAATGGAGCATATTTTATCCCTTTTGGTATTTTTTCCGGCGATGGCCGGACTTTTAGGCTTTTTGGTTGTAAAAGAGAGTATTCGTGCGTACGGTATTTGCGTGAGTGCTATCGAGTTTGTTTTGTCTTTAATCTTATGGATGGTTTTTGATACGAGCAATCCGGGGTATCAGTTCGTCGAGTTTTTTCCTTTCGTCCCCAGTTACGGTATGAATTATTATCTGGGCGTTGACGGTATTTCGCTCTTTTTGATTATATTATCGACGTTTATCACAATGATCGCATTAATCGGATTGAGTATTGAAAAAGAGATTAAAAATCTCGTCATTACCGTTTTATTCTTAGAAATGACGATGGTCGGCGTTTTCGTTATTTTGGACGTCGTATGGTTTTATGCGTTTTGGGAGCTCTCCTTAATTCCGATGCTCTACATCATCGGTGCGTGGGGTAGTGCCAATCGTATGTATGCGGCGATCAAATTTTTCCTTTACACCTTCTCCGGCTCGGTTTTAATGTTGGTGGGTATTTTGTATATGGGGTATTTGTACCACGATGCAACGGGTATTTGGAGCTTCGCATTGCCCGATTGGTACGCTTTACAAGTACCGTTTGACGCACAATTATGGCTTTTCGGAGCTTTCTTCGTAGGCTTTGCAATTAAAGTACCGATGTTCCCGTTTCATACGTGGTTGCCCTATGCCCACGGTCAAGCTCCGACCATCGGTTCGGTCATCTTGGCGGCGGTGCTTTTAAAAATGGGAAGTTACGGTTTTGTGCGTTTTTCACTGCCGCTTTTTCCGGACGCATCGGTCTATTTTCTGATTCCGGTTGCGATCATTTGTATTATTATGGTGATTTATGCGGCGATGATCGCTTACGCACAAGAGGATATGAAGCAAGTCATCGCGTACAGTTCGATTTCGCATATGGGTATCGTGATTTTAGGAACGTTTGCGATGAACGGCGAGGGAATTACCGGTTCGATTTTTTTAATGCTCAGTCACGGCATCGTGAGCGGTGCATTGTTTATGCTAGTGGGCGTCATTTACGATAGACGTCATACGAAGATGATGAAAGACTTCGGCGGTTTGGCTTCGGTAATGCCCAATTTTGCGACGATTTACGGCATTATGCTGATGGCTTCGGTGGGACTTCCTTTGACCGTAGGTTTTGTCGGAGAGTTCCTCTCTTTGGCGGGTTTTTACCGTATCAATTGGGTGATGACGCTTTTGGCGGGAACGGGCATTATCTTAGGTGCGGTTTATATGTTGGTGCTCTATAAAAAGTCCTTCTTCGGCGAAGTCGTACATGTGGAAAACAAAACCCTCAAAGACTTAAATGCTAAAGAGCTAAGCGCACTGATTCCTTTAGTCGCTTTAGTCGCTATTTTGGGCATTTACCCTAAACCGATTTTAACGACTATCGATGCGAGCGTCGAAAAAATGTTGGTTTTAATGGATCAAAAAGCCCTTCAAGATAAGACCAAAGAGCTCTTGATGAAAGCGAATACGATAGGAGGGAATCACTAATGTTAGAGCCTATTTCAATCGATATCGCAGGGCTAAATTTACAAGCGCTTTTGCCGATGGCGATTTTGACGATCGGCGCGTTAGCGCTTATTTGCGTCGACTTGGCGGTTAAAGGGCTGAATCGTAGCTTTCTAACGATGATTACGATTTTGTTCATTGTCTTGGATTTTGGGGCGGTTATCGGATACAAAGGCGACGTACGCGGCTTCTTCGACGTTCTTTTGATCGACGGTATTTCGTTGATCGCGCAAGTCATTATTTTGGTTGCTTCCGCGCTCTTTTTACCGCTCTCCATGAGCCATCGCCATTTTAGAGAATTTAAGATGGCGGAATTTTACGCACTTTTTATGTTTATGATCGTCGGCTTTCAATGCATGGTGACCAGCGATAACTTGATTTTAATTTTTATCGGTTTGGAAACGTCAAGCCTTGCACTGTATACGCTGATCGCTCTTCACAATCGCGCAAAAGCGTTTGAGGCGGCAATTAAGTATTTTACGATGGGTGCCTTGGCGGCGGGTTTTTACGGCATGTCCGCATTGATTTTCTATGCGTTGACCGGAAGCGTCGAAATTCATCAGATCGAACAAGTGTTACAAGAACGTCACTTCGAACCGCTGGTCGGCGTTTTAGCGGCTACGATTTTTATGGTGGCGGCTCTTGGGTTTAAACTCTCGCTAGTCCCTTCCCATACGTGGACGCCCGACGTTTACGAAGGAAGCTCCGCACCGCTTGCCGGTTACATGTCAATCGTTCCGAAGATTGCGGGTTTCGTCGTCGCGATGCGTTTGTTTGAAATGCTCATTGCTTCGGGCGTGGTCTGGTTGGAATACGTATTGTACGCTGCGGTGGTGCTGACGATGACCTTAGCCAATATCACGGCCTTGGTGCAAGAAGACGTTAAACGTATGTTGGCGTTTAGTTCGATTTCGCATGCGGGTTCTATGATGGCGGCGATTTTGATCGGAACAACCCAAGCCAATACGGCGTTGTTTGTCTATTGGATCTTCTTTCTTTTTACCAATTTGGGTGCGTTTACGATGTTGTGGATCGTGCGACACCGCGAGAATCTATGGGACGAGCGTTATCAACATCCTTATACGAAATTTTCGGGGTTAGTGAAAATTATGCCGATGACGGCGACGATTATGGGTATTTTTATGTTTGCGCTTGCGGGAATGCCGCCGTTTTCGGTTTTCTGGGGAAAACTGTATTTGATCAGTGCCGCAATTAACAGCGACTATATTTGGCTCGCCGTCGTGATCGCACTTAACAGTGCCGTTGCCGTTTATTATTATATGAAATTGGTCGTTTACATGTTCTTGCACGAACCGGTCACGATCGATGCAAGACTTTATGCGACCAATGCTTCGACATCGCTCAAAGTCATCGTAGGTTTTGCCGCTATCGTGACGATATTTTCGATTGCTTTTGTGGAACCGCTTTTAGAAGTTATTACGCACTACGTCGCTTCCAGCGGCTTTTAGATAAGGGGAGAAAATCCCCTTATTTTGCTATAATGTAGGCATGAAATACATTTTTCTTCTTTGGGTTTTATCGGCACAACTTTTTGCTTTAGAGATCGTATTTAACAGCGGCAAAGAGAATAAAATCAATTATGCTATTTTACACCTTATCGACGCATCGCCCTTTACATGTGAGACGATTCCCGACGCTTTAGAACACAAACGCTACTTATGCAAAATCGAAAGAGCGATCGATAAACCGATTGAGCCGAAAAAGATGAAGTTTGCCGAGCTCGATTTTTATGAGAAAGAGGGTGCTTTTTATATTGCTATCGAGCCCAAGGTCGATTCTCAATTAATCGCGGTCGAAGAGAGCTTGTTCGAAACGAAAGAGGTGTTAGGTAAGCCTAAACTCAAACGTTACGCACATTGGACAATTCTTTTTCAAGAAAAACCGCTATACACGCAAAAAAAACCGCTTGACGCTATTGATTTTCCCGTCGTTTATTCCAAACAAGAGATGCCTTACGTCGGGGCGTTGGATCTGAACGGAAAACCGATTTCGTATGCGCAAAGTAAAGACATAACCCTCTATTTGG
Organism: Sulfurospirillum sp. MES; assembly: GCF_000789415.1. Taxonomy (NCBI): domain Bacteria; kingdom Pseudomonadati; phylum Campylobacterota; class Epsilonproteobacteria; order Campylobacterales; family Sulfurospirillaceae; genus Sulfurospirillum; species Sulfurospirillum sp. MES. The sequence goes on from NZ_JSEC01000001.1 coordinate 128,915, forward strand.
ATATTAAACAAGCCTACGAAAAAGGCGACTACGAAAGCGTCGTCAAGGACGTAACGCGCGTATTAAACGCTTTTCCCAATTCGATTTTCCGTAGTGAACTCGAGTTGTTTCAAATGCGCTCTATGGATAAAATATTAAGTGCACGGAGCGAAGATTCGGCGGAGCTTAGCTTTAACGATACGACGATTGCCGAGATCGCCAAACGTTGGAGTAAAGAGTTTACGAGCGATGAAAATTTACCCGAAGTCTTAATGCTGATGACCAAAGCGTATCTGAAAAGCGGTTCCAAATCGGACGCCAATTACTTTTTGGATATTTTAGTCAGCGAACATCCCGATAACATTTTTACGAAAAAAGCTATTTTACTGTATGCCGACCATCTCTTTGCCAAAAAAGAGAAAGAAAAAGCGATGAAGCTTTACTTAGACGTTCTGTACGGCGCGCAAGACATCGACGTTGCTTCCGAAGCCGCGATTCGACTGAGCGATTATCAAATGGATGCGGGTAAGTTAAAAGAGGCGAAAGAGTATTTACTCAAAGTCTTGAACGTCAACGCGGCGTATTTACTCAAAGATACGTCGGCAAGCTATAAATTGGCAAAGCGGTTGTACGAGCATAAATTGTACGATCTTGCGGCGTCGATTACGGATCTTTTATTGGCGAATATGTCTAAAAAAGAGGAAAATCGCGAGTTGCTCCTAAAAGAAAGCGGCGATTGGCACGCCAAAGCCAACGAAACGGAAGCAGCATACGGACGCTACCAAGAGTACCTAAGCGACTATAAAACAAACGGCGAATACCTACAAGACGTGAACGAAGCTTTGGACGAACTCTTCTTTAAACGTCCGGAAAATAACGAAACGAAATTGGAAAATTATTACGATAAATTGATCGAAAAGTACAATAACGAAATCGGTCAAAAAGCCCTTTTGGAAAAAGCCAATCTTTTGATGAAACAAAAACGGTATCAAGACATTTTGGGAATGCAAGACGCATTGGCGAAAGTTCCCGATCGTTTTGATCTTAAAGGTGAAGAACTCGTTTACGAAGCGGCAAAATCCCTTGCGCTGCAAGCGTTGGAAAAAAGCGAATGTCCAACGACGATCGACTTAATCGAAACCTATAAATTGCAATTGAGCGACGGCACGCACGACGATAAGCTTTTTGAGTGTTTTATGCGCCAATCGCGCTTTGATCGTGCTAGAGAAATATCCGGTGCGCATTTGAAAGACGCGTCGCTTCAAAAGCGTTACGAATGGACGCAAAAAGAGGTACAGGCGTTGGTGAAAACGGGACGCTTTAAAGAGGCGATCGCGTTTAAAGAAGATTTGAAAACCTTAACGTTTTCGCTGCGACAAAAGATCGACTTGGCGACGCTTCGCGATCTCTTTTTTGCTTATACGGGGTTGAAAGATTTAGAAGGAGCTTCTTCGTTGGCGGAGGGTATTCGCATTTTATACCCTAACGAAGCCGAAACGATCGATCTGTATTATGAAATCGTTAAAATGGCAAACGACGCTAAAAACGATCTGCTTTTGAGCCAATACGCCAAGATTATTATGCAGATGCAAGCGCAGTTTAAAACGACCGCATATACGCCGAGCGTGGAGCTCTTGTATATTGACGCCCTCAAACGCTTAGAGCGTAACGAAGAGGCGTTGAGTATTGTTGAGCCGCTATTAAACGTCCATGTCGCACCTAAAGATAAAATACGCCTCTTGTACCACGCGGGAGAGCTCAGTATGAAATTGAAAAATACCGAAAAAGCAAAAGCTTATTTCACGCAATGCGTCGCGGTGAACGACCAAAGCTCGTGGAAAAGCATTTGCCAACAAAATCTCGATTTGTTGCCCTAAAAAAGGATCGACTTTATCTCGCTAAAAGCGTCCATCGAGTATCTTCCTCCCATGCGCCCCAGACCCGATTGTTTCATGCCTCCAAAAGGCGGTGTTTTAGCGTTGGACGTTGCCGTATTGATTAAAACCCTTCCGCTTCGTATCTGTTTGGCAAACGCCAAAGCTCTTTGCTCGTCGTCGGAAAAAACGTATGCCGAGAGGCCGAAAATCGTATGGTTCGCCATGCGTTGGGCTTCGGCTTCGTTTTCATACGTAAGCACGCATAACACCGGACCGAAAATCTCTTCTTGAACGATTTTGAGATCTTCGTCTTCGCAAATAAAAATCGTCGGTTTGACGAAATAGCCGCGCGTTAAGCCTTCCGCTCTTCCGAGTCCGCCGCACAAAAGTCTTGCTTTTGCGTCGATACCGCTTTGAATATACGATTGAACGGTATTAAACTGTGTTTGCGTGATCATCGGTCCGATATGAGTCGCTTCTTCTTTGGGATCGCCGATACGAAGGCGTGCAACGGCTTCAAGAAGCAAACGTTCCGTTTCTGCAAGTCTGGCTTTGGGAACCAAAAGTCGGCTACCGGCGTGGCAGGCTTGTCCGCTATTGCTAAAAGCACTGCTTAAAACGTGCGGAATGGCTTTTTCAAAAGAGGCGTCTTCTAGAAGAACCGTCGGAGATTTTCCGCCGAGTTCTAAGGTCATACGCTTAACGCTCTTGGCGCACTTTTCAAAAATACGCTTTCCCGTTTTCGTACTTCCGATAAACGAGACGGCATTGATCAGCGGATGGGAAGTTAAGGCTTCGCCGACGCCCTCTCCGGTTCCTTGCACGACGTTGATAACGCCTTTAGGAATGCCGGCTTTGTGAACGCATTCCAAAAAGGCTTGCGTTTCGAGGGCGTTCAGTTCGCTCGGTTTAATGACCAGCGTACACCCCATGGCGATGGCCGGAGCGATATTGCCGCAAAGATGGGCAAGATTGGCATTCCACGGGATAATGACGCCGATAACGCCGACGCCTTCTTTAAGGGTAATGGAAAAAGCATCTTGCTTGATAAAATCGTAGGTTTGAAGCTCGTCTTTAATATCTAAAAAGAGGCGAATCGCATTTTTCGTTCGTCGCCTCGTCGTCGTAATCGTTGCCCCGAATTCTAAAACCGCCAGATCAATCAGCTCGCTCTCGCGTTCGCTCAATGTGTCGTGAAGGCGTTCAAGCATCTGCATTCTCTCTTCGATCGACGTCTTTGAAAACGTTTCAAACGTTTGTGCGGCACAGGTAATCGCTTCGTCCATCGCTTGGGGCGTACTCAGGTAAATTTGCGCGATGGCTTCTTCGGTCGTCGGATTTTTAAGGATAAGGCTTTCGTGAGAACGAATAGGCGTAAATGCGCCGTTGATGTAATTGTGATCGATAATTTTCATACGACAATAGACCTTGTTTCGGAAGTAAAATATCGTGTAATCGTATCGAAAAGATGTTCAATATCGCCTTTGACATGTAAGGGGAATTGTGAAGCGTTGAAGGTGCGTTGGCGCTTGGCCAAATGAATCGTATTGAAACTGATGCGCTCGACAAGATCGTTGTATTTCAAGCTTCCGTCAAAATAGTCCAAGACCTCTTTAATACCGATAGCTTTCATGCATTGAGGAGCTCTGCCGTAACGTTTTTCCAAGCCGAAAACTTCATCAACCAAGCCGAGTTTGATCATGGTTTGCGTGCGTAACGTAATCTTTTGCGCGAGAACTTCTCTTGGGACGTCGATTTCGAAGAGGGCAAGCTCCCTGATTAAAGGCGCTTGTTTAGAGTGTTCCAGATAGACGGAGGGTATCTCTGCCGTCGCGATAAAAATTTCCAACCATTTTTCGATTCGGTAGCGATCGCTAGACGCGATTTTGGAAGCATACGAAGGATCCGTGCGTCGTATGAGATCGTACGCCAACGGTATATCGCACATCAAGCGTCGAATTTCGTCTTGGGCGGAATCTGAAATCTCGGGTCTAAGACTGAGCCCTTCCATCATGGCCTTGAGGTAAAAGCTCGTTCCTCCGACGATAATCAGATTTTTCCCTTCCGCTTCGGCGCACGCTTTGGCTTCTTCGTAGAGTCCGAAGAACATCGTCACGTCAAAATGTTCGTCCGGAAATAAAACGTCGATTCCCAAATGCGTGATGCCTTCTCTTTCCGGAAGGCTAGGCTTTGCCGAAGCAATATCGATGTAACGATAGATGCTTAAGGAGTCCAACGAGAGGATTAAGGCGTTATGGCGTTTGGCAAGTGCAATGGCAAGGGCGGTTTTACCGGATGCGGTCGGACCTAAAATAGCGACGGTTTTCACGAATATCTCTTTCGTATGAGGGGTTGGTAATGGGCAATTATAACACTTTTAAAGGGTTTTGTTGTAAAATCGAGCTATCTTACTCTAAAAAGGTTTCGCGTGCAATCGTTTTGGCAAAAACTGAAAGATATCGGCGATTTGATCGTCTTTAAACACTCTATCTTCGCCCTTCCGTTTATTTTTACGGCCATGATCGTTGCCTCTAAAGCACAAAACGATACGGTTTGGTTCGGGTTTAAATTATTGATTTTAGGTCTAGCCGCCGCCGTGAGCGCGCGCAATTTTGCCATGGCGTTTAATCGATACGCCGATCGCGATATCGATCAATACAATCCAAGAACCGCCGGTCGTCCGAGCGTGGACGGGCGCATCGGAAGCTCTAACCTCTTACTGTTTATCGCAATCAATGCAGGTGTCTTTATTGGAGTCGCTTATCTCATTAACGATCTCGCATTTGGACTGAGCGTACCGATTTTGATCGTCTTAGGCGGGTATTCGTTGTTCAAACGCTTTTCGCCGTATGCCCATTTGGTCTTGGGTATGTCTTTAGGCCTTGCCCCGATCGCGGGCGTGATCGCCGTACAAGAAGCGACGCCGCTTTGGGCGATTTTACTTTCGATCGGCGTGATGTATTGGGTCGCGGGATTTGATCTTTTGTACTCGCTGCAAGATATGGAATACGACAAGGCTAACGGGCTTTTCTCGATTCCTTCGCGTTTCGGTAAAGACGCGACGTTTTTTATCTCGCGGCTTTTTCATGCCCAAACGATTCTCTTTTGGTTTTTATTTGCTCTGAGTGCGTCGTTGGGCTTTTTCGCTTACGTCGGTGTCGCACTTTCTGCGGTAGTGCTTTTTTTCGAACACCGCATCGTCGCGCGCGATTTTACGAAAATCGACCGTGCTTTTTTTACGCTTAACGGTTATTTAGGCATTCTCTTTTTTATCTGTATTTTGATCGATAGGTTTTAGCATGGATTCGATTCGCTTGGTCAACGCGTGCTTAACGCTCTTTTTTGAAGAAGGCGTCTATAAAGAAGAACAACGTTTTACGCACGAATATGAAGAGCTCTCCGTTTTAAACGACGATGCTTTGGGCGCATGGCTCAAGTCTTCGAAAACGCGCAAAGAGGTGCAAGAAAGCGATCCCGTTTTATTGGCGTTGATCATCGAGTTGCATCGAAAGGTTGACATGTTAACGCGTATGGTGGAACAAAAAGAGCAGCCTTTGCATCTTCCTTTGCGCGGTGAAGCAACGATTCATGCCGTAGGTTACGACGGTTATTTTGAATGCGACGTTCCCGTATTGCAAACGGAATATTCGTACTACGGACGATTTACGCTTCCGAGCTTTCCCAAACGCGTCACGCCGCTTTTTTTTCAAGCGTTGTCGCCCACGCTTGCCAAGATCACGACGATGCATCACGAAGACGAGCGGGAGTGGGACACTTACGTGGCTTCATGCGAGAGAGCGATGATTCGAGAGATGAAAGGATTTGACGATGAGTATTGAGACATTGGCGTTTATCGCATTGGCGGCGTTGATCGTCATTATTTTTTTGATGGTTTACATTCGAGACGTTGAAGTCAATAAAAAACTTTTGATTTACGAAAAAAGCATTGAAGAGCTCAACTACCAAAACCATGTACTCAATAAAACGCTCACGGAGATGAAGGCGCAAGAACAAACCGACCCTAAAGCGTTGGAAAAGAGAATTCTCGATCAGGCAAAACAAGAAGTGCAACACAGCCTTCTTCCGGTCGTTGCTTCGCTTAAAGACGTCGAAAAGATCATGCAGCATTTCAGAGACGAACAAAGTGCACGTATCGATCGTATCGAAAGCCGTACCAAAGAGATGAGCTTTGCTTCGGTCGTACCTTCCAGTTCGAATGAAAAGATAATTTTATCTTTATTTGCCAAAGGTAAAAGCGAAGCGGAAATCGCAAAAGATTTGCGTATCGGCGTGGGCGAAGTGGATTTGGTGCTCAAACTGGCCAACCTCAAGTAGAACGTTCGAGGGGATTTAACGCGTTACATGTAAGATTTTGACGATCGTAAAATCCTACATGTAAGCTTCATTTTTTTACGAAGAGCGGGAATGGCGACAGTGCGTCGTACACTCTTCGATCATCGCATCGAGGGTTTTAAACAAGGTCATGCTCGCCTCTTCCATCTGCTTGAAATTGTCGATAAAAATTTCAATATTTTGCATGCGATTATCCGTTTCTCTCAAGGTTTCTAAATTTTTCAAAACACAGCTATGAACGGTTTTGTGCGGTGCTTCGAGTGCCGCATACGATTTTGTAACGCTAAAGCGCTCTTTGGTAAAAGGGTTAAGGTACCATTTGCCTAAGCGACAATTTTCATGATCGACGAAATGCGTATCCGTTTTTTCGTTGAGCACCGCGGAATAGGCGTTGGTTTTGTAGACGATATGGTCGATTTTTGCCAAAATGGTAAAAATTTTATTTTCCAAGCGGTAAGACGTATCTGCCGTGCGGTTGGCATCGTGATTGAACGCTTTTAACGCTTCTTCGAAATGAACGACGTTTTGACCGCTGGTATCGGCTATCACGCTGATGCGTTCGGAGTTGGCATAGATGCCGTTGGTCTCTTGTTGAAGCGTTTGAATCGTCATGGCAATCTCTTGCGTCGCTTTTTGCGTACGTTCGGCCAGTTTGCGTACTTCATCGGCAACGACCGCAAAGCCTCTGCCGTGTTCCCCCGCCCGCGCCGCTTCGATGGCGGCATTGAGCGCTAAAAGGTTGGTTTGATCGGCAATATCTTTGATGAGGTTGACGACGGACGAGATTTCGGAAGTGCGTGCGCTAAGCGAGGTAATAGCTTCGTTCGAGCTGTTTAAAAGTTCCAATAACTCTTGAATGCCTTGCGTCAATTCGGTGACGGTTTGAAGACTCTCGTCCGATTTATGTGCCGTTTCATCGGAAATTTGCGTGATTTTCCCCATCTCTTCGATGCTTGACATCAAGTCTTTTTGAATGCTTACGACACCGTTGTTCCCGTTGCCCAAGTCGGCAAAAGCCGAAGAAAGCATGCCTTTGGCTTTACCTTTTTGTCCTTCTAAAATACCTTGAACGCCTGAAGCGATGTAACGCGCGTTTACCGAAAACAGACCGCGAAAACCTTCGTTAAAGATATTGCGATACGTTTTTCCCGCACCCGCCAATTCGATAGACGTTTTGGTTTCCCGCATCAACGCTTCGATTTGATCTAAAAGGTCGTTAATTTCTAAGGCGATTTTCCCCATCGGTTTGTTAGGATCCGCCCCAATCACGCGCGGTTCCAAGTTCCCTTGTGCGGCTTCGCGAATGACATGTAAGGTTTTTTCGTACAACGCGCTATCGCACTGCATTGTTTTTTGACTGCCCCAAAACGATCCTGCAACCAGTCCCGTAATCAAAAGAGACGAGTCGACGACGCTTGGAATCGGATACAAAAAGTTCAGTGCCAGCAAAACGACGAACAATCCCGCTAAGGGAAATTTATAAGCGTTGAAGAGCGTTTGAAAATTCGTCATAATCGACTCCTTTTTCGTGTAAATAGTGCGTTAAATATTCCGAAGAGGCATCGATACCTCCCGTTTTTTCCAACGAAAGCAGCTTTTCGTATAAAGGTTTGATGATCTCCAAGGCTTTGGGATTGGCTTTGCGTCGAATCGAATAGTATCCGACGATACGCCGATTTGAATCGGTCGATGCCGTAACGTTGGCGTAAACCCAATAATAGCCTCCGTCGAAGCTCAGATTTTTGATATAAGCAAAGATTTCTTCTTGACGCGCAATTTTTTCCCACAAATATTTAAAGATAATTTTGGGCATATCGGGATGGCGAATAATGCGATGGGGTTGGCCCAAGAGGTCGGACTCTTGCGCACCGACGATTTGCAAAAAGGGTTGATTACAATAGGTAATATGTCCCTTCGTATCGGTTTTGGAGACTAAAAAGGCATCGAGTTTGACATCGTGTTCTTTGGAAGTCAGAACAATTTTTTGCATCGTGCTTGCTCCTTAAAAATTAGGGTAGACTTTAGTATTGTAGGCGAAAACATTTTATAAATAGCTTCAAAGTGACATTTTATGTATAATACCTCTTCGGATTTAAACAAATGGGGAAAAGATGCTGATTGACGGATTTGGAAGGGAAGTAACGTATTTGCGTGTTTCGGTGACGGAACGGTGTAATTTTCGGTGTTTGTATTGTATGCCGGAAAAGCCCTTTTCTTGGGTACCTAAAGAAAATTTATTGTGTTTTGAAGACCTTTTTTTATTTATTAAAACGGCGATAGACGAGGGGATTACCAAGATTCGTATCACGGGAGGTGAGCCGCTTTTGCGAGCCGATCTTGATCGTTTTATCGCGATGATTAACCACCATAAAAGCGGTCTTGATCTGGCGTTAACGACCAACGGATTTTTACTCAAGGACGTGGCGTTAAAACTCAAAAATGCGGGACTTCAGCGCGTTAACGTTTCGTTAGACAGCCTTAAAGCCGACGTGGCGGCAAAAATGGCGCAAAAAGATGTTCTGGGCAAAGTCAAAGCGGGTATCGAAGAGGCTTTGAAAGTCGGGCTTACCGTCAAAATCAATATGGTTCCGATTCGAGGCGTGAACGATAGCGAAGTCGTCGATATTTTAGAGTTCTGCAAAGAACGCGGTATGAGCGTTCGTTATATCGAATATATGGAAAACACGCATGCTAAAGAGAAGCTTCAAGGCTTAAGCGCGCAAGAAGTTCAAGAGATTATTGCCCAAAAATATCCGTTTAAAGCGATCGGTCGTTCCGGTCCGAGTCCGGCACATCTTTTTGAGTTGGAAGACGGGTACGTGTTCGGCATTATCGATCCGCATAAACACGATTTTTGCGAAGATTGCAATCGTATTAGGCTGACGGCGGAGGGGATGTTGATACCGTGTCTTTACTTTGATGAAGCGATGAGCATTAAAGAAGCCGTACAACACGGAAATATCGAAAAAGCTACGGAGATTTTAAAAGAGGTTTTACGCAATAAGCCCGAAAAAAATAAATGGAGCGAAGACGACCAAAACGAGACTTCCAATCGCGCTTTTTACGAAACCGGCGGATGATAAGGCTTTGACATGTAAGGATAAAAGCTTACATGTCAAGAAAGCGTAAGCAAATATTCTGCCTCGCACGAGGCAAGCTTTAGTGCATAGCGCAGCGTAGGGGTTCGGGCTTTGCCCGAGCCTCGTATTAAAAATAGAAAAAAGCGATCTCTTCTCCCTCTTCAATCACCTCTTTGTTTTCGATCAACGTATAACCGTTACACGCGCTTAAAATATTTAAACGTCCCGCTTCGTAATAAGGCGCATGAAGAAAATGCCTACCGTCGCTAAATCCGGGAACGGCATTCATACTTGAAGCCTTACATGTTAAACGTTTTTGGTTGATACACGTAATCATATCGGGAAGCATACAGGTGTAATGTTGCAAGTGGCGCAAGAGCGGAACGCCTAGCATTTCAAAGCCGAGCATGCACGAAAGAGGCAAGCCCGGAAGGTGCAAAATCGGCGTTGCGTTTAAAAGCGAAAGTGCACTCGGCTGAGAAGGCGTTAGTTTGACGCGATCAAACAGCGTCTCAAAGACGTTTTGATTGATCAACGCGCGCATAGCATCTTTATGGCTTAACGCACCGGTGGTGACGATGCAATCACACACGGAGCTTAAACGGTGTAAGTGTTCCAAAATGGTTTCGGTATTCTCCCGACAAACGACCATTGTTTCGATCGTTCCGCCAAGCTCGATAATGCGTCCGGCAAGGCTCATGGCGTTTGAGTTGGCGACATGCCCGTTTGCAAGGGCTTCTCCGATGCTAATAATACCGATAACGGGTTTTTTCAAAACTTTAATGCGATGAATGCCTTGCGACGATAAGGCGGTAATTTTATAGGCACTAATCCGTTCAAAACGTTGAAGCAGGATTTCGCCTTTGGCAATATCTTCGCCTTGGTGTTTAATATTTTGGTAGAGTGAAGGTTTAGCGTTTAAAATCATACGGTTCGTTTCGTAATCGATATGAGCGTCTTCTTCGGCAACGACGGCGTTAATGCCCGCCGGAACGAAATCGCCCGTCGAAAGCCTGACGGTTTGACTCCAAGGAATGCATAAAGCATCGTCCGTCGGCTCTTTGAGAATAAATCCGTATCCCTCTTTGAGGCTCATAGGGTATTTCGGTAGCGCAAAGTGGGCGTGTACGTTTGCCGCCGAAATGCGATGCATCGCCTTCAATAAAGAGAGCGTTTGTGTTTTTCGTAAAGGCGCAACGGCGGTTTGAATTGTTTTGAGTGCTTCTTGGTATAAAACGGGCATGGGAAAACCTTATGATTTATGCGGGATATTATACTAAAACGGGTAAAATTTGAGACTATTTTTTGTGAAGGAATTTTCATCATGGAAGAACTTATCGCACTCTCTTCCGACTTGCATCTTTTATTTATTGTTCTTTTAGTCGGTTTAATCGGAGGGAATCTTTATTTGCTTAAAAGCGATCGCTCGTTCGTTTCGTTGTCCAAACGACTCGAACTGTTGGCACCGCAATATTACATCGTATTGGCAGCAATTTTTTTTACGGGCTTGATCGTGATGGCGGTACGCCAGTTTACATTTTCGCCTTTAGTGTGGGTAATGATCGGCGTTTGGGTTTATATCGTCGCGTTTGGCATTCGAAACCATAAAAGTTATAAAAAGGTGCGCATCGCGCAAATGGATCTGAACCGTTACAAAACGCTCACGATTCGTAAGTACCTTATCGATGCCCTCTTAATCGTTATCACGTCGCTTCTGTTTTACACGGTGCGATAAAATGCAGTTTGTGTATCATTCTCATGCCGGTGAGGAAACATTACATGTAGACGTCAAAGCTTACGAGCATCTCTTTAAAGTTAGGCGTATCGGGATCGGTATGACGCTTTTTTGGCGCAATGCTGTAGACGATATTTTATACGAATACGTCATCGAGAGCATCGGAAAAAAAGAGGCTCTCTTGCGCTTAACGCACCCAACGTACGCTCCCGTTTTTTCTGCACGATCTTTACATGTCGGTTGGAGTATCGTCGATCCGAAAATCGTTGAAAAAACGTTACCGATGCTCAATGAATTGGGTGTCGAGAAAATGACTTTTTTTTACGCCGAATTTTCGCAAAAACAGTTTAAACTCGATCGTGAACGTATGGAGCGCATCGTGATCAATTCTTCGCAACAATGCGGACGAAGCCGTTTGATGCGGTTTGAAATGCTCCCGAACTTGAAAGCGTTTCTAAGCGCGTATCCCGAAGCGACGATCATCGATTTTAGCGAACGTAAACTCACGGCTCACGATGACGTTCGAACGCTCGTCGTGGGACCTGAGGGAGGTTTTAGCGACAAAGAGAGAGCGATGTTTGACGCGCACCGTATTTTGGGTCTTTCGTGCTCGAGTATATTAAGAAGCGAAACAGCGGTCACGGCGGCCGTCTCGAAAATCTTGGCATGACTTGAAATAATCAATCTTTTGTGCTATAATTTGCACCCTTTGGCAAAACATGCCAAATAACAGATTTTATTTTTATGATAAACAATTTAAGGAAAAACGTTATGAAAAAAGATATTCATCCCGAATACGTACCGTGTGTCGTTACTTGCGCATGCGGTAACAGCTTTGAGACGCTCTCGAATAAATCCGAGATCAAAATCGACATTTGTAGCGCATGCCACCCTTTCTTTACGGGCAGTGAGAAAATCGTGGATGCCGCAGGTCGCGTTGAGAAATTTAAGAAAAAATACAACTTAAAATAATTCTCGAATAAAACATTGGTCTATTTTATTCCTACTCCCATAGGAAACTTAGATGATATTTCGGTAAGAAGCCTCAAACTTCTTGCCGAATGTAAAACGCTCTTTTGCGAAGACACCCGCATTACGAAAAAACTCCTTACACTTTTAAGCGACAAACACCGCGTTATGTTTCACGTCGAACGTTTTATTTCCATGCATTCACACAACGAACAAAGCGTTTTGAGCGAAATCGATTCGGCCGTTTTTCAAGAAAACGTCGGCTATTTAAGTGATGCCGGAATGCCCGGTATTAGCGATCCCGGAAGCGTTTTGATACGTTACTGTCAAGAACACGCCATTGCGTATGAAATTTTACCCGGAGCCAATGCTGCACTTTTGGCGTATGTTGCAAGCGGGTTGGGGACGCACCGTTTCATTTTCTACGGATTTTTAGCGCATAAAGGAAATGACCGCTATAACGAATTGACGGAAGTTTTAAATCTTCCTTACGCCGTTATCGTGTACGAATCGCCGCATCGTATCGAAAAGCTAATGGACGAGTTAGCCCATTTTGCGCCAGAGCGTAGTATTTTTGCGATTAAAGAAGCGACAAAATTGCATGAAAAACGCTTTTTAGGAACGGCTTTAGAGGTACAAAGTGCCTTTAAAAACGCTAATTTAAAAGGCGAATGGGTTGTGATCGTGACTCCCGAAAAACAAGAGAATGCAGAAGCAATTACCAAAGAAGATATTCTAAGCCTCGATTTACCTCCGAAACAAAAAGCGAAACTTCTCTCGAAGCTCACAGGAAAAAGCGTCAAAGAGTGGTATAACGCGCTTCAAAAGTAAGTAACTTTTTTGCTATAAGCCTTAGCGATCGACGCTACTTTTTGTGCCAAACTCGTATTATTTTAAGCCATTTTAGATACAATAATTGTCATGATTATTTACGGTAAACAACTATTTTTACATCTGTTAGAGCACTATCCTTCAAAGCTCCAAACGGTTTTTTTGTCCAAAAAATGCGATCCGAAACTTTTTTCACGCATTGCCAACGTGACATCAAAAATTTGTAGCATCGATGAACGTAAAGCGCAAGCCTTATGTCACGGAGGAAATCATCAAGGGTTTATTGCCGAAATCGACGCGATGAACTTAACGCCTTTTAACGAGATTAAGCACGGCTCGTTTTTGGTGGTTCTTGATGAGGTAACCGATGTCGGAAATATCGGAGCAATCGTACGAAGTGCCTACGCATTCGGTGCGGACGGATTGATTCTCAGCGGCGTCAAAAATTGTAATCTCGAAGCCATTTTACGTACGAGCAGTGCCGCGGCGTTTGAACTACCGATCGCGCTGTGTCCTTCGACGCGTGATATGCTTAACGAATTGAAACAGATGGGTTTTACGCTTTACGGAGCCGATATGGGCGGTGAAGACGTAAAAGACGTTAGCTTCCCTTCTAAAAAAGTGTTAGTGATGGGAAGTGAAGGAAAAGGACTTTCTCCTAAAATCAAAGAGCGGTTAGACAAGATTATTTCAATCAAAATGGCAAGAGCATTCGACTCTTTAAACGTAAGTGCGGCAGCTGCGGTACTGTGTGATAGGATAGCCAATGGATAAAGATATCAGGGTATTGGAAAAAATCGGATTGCAAGAAGTTTGTAAGCGAACACATATCGAAGTCGCTCAGTTAGAGTATATGATCAACAATCAATACGAAAAGCTCAATAAGATCAATACTTTAGGATTCGTCAAAATTCTTTCTCGCGAGTATAAACTGGATTTGAGCGATTGGTTAGAGGGTTTCTACGACTATTGGGCAGAACATAAATCGGAAGAAGACGAGCAAAAAGAAAAAATTTTTGTTCGTGCCAAGAGCGATCGAAGTTCTAAAAAAGCGGCAATTCTTTTTTTATTCATTGCCTTTATTGCCGGAATGTTCGGTATCTTTTCTATTTTTAAAATCGATTTTGATTTAGGGAACATGTTAGATCAAGTCAAAGGCGAAACCAATCAAACGTCCGCATTTCAAAACGCTCCCGTCGTTCAGGAAGCGGCAAGCTCTTTGGGTGTCAAAGTTGAAGAACGCAGTGTGGAAACCAATAGTTCCAATGCCACCGTTCGTGCGGTTGTCGTTCGAATCGACGAAAATTTGACGCGCGCATCAGAAGCGAATATGAGCGGTGAGCGCAATGAAAGTAACGTTTCGTTACCGCTTCCGCTTTCTCCCGTCGATACGAATGTCTCATTGGTCTCGAATATTCCTCAAAACCGAGCGATTATCGTACCGACAAAGCGTATTTGGATCGGTAGGGTCTCCTTGGACGATATGAGTCGCAAAGAGACTACGGGCGATCAAAATATCACGATCGATTTAACCAAACGCCAACTGATTAAAACGGGTAACGGTTTTTTCAAGCTCTCTTACGATGGGAGCACCGAGGATTTTGGTGAACAGGGCAGTACCCGTTTCTTGGTGGAAAACGGCAAAATACAAAAAATTTCCGAAGAGAAGTTTATCGAGTTGAATCGAGGTAAAAATTGGTAAAAAAATTATTTTTGATCCTAATAGCGAGTCTTTCGTTATTCGGCGCACAGAGCGTTCAGGAAAAAGTTAAAAGTTTTGTCGGCGCAACGCAATACGACAAACAGATCAATTTGATCCAAGTCTTATTTGCACAACCTGCCGCTTTTACTTTACCTAACGGTGAAGTGGACAGTGTTAAGGTCATTTCCGTTTTGAAGAAAAACGGCTTAGTGCAATTGCTGTACGATAGACCGATACAACTTCGTCTGGCGTTTCGTACGCAAAGCGATCCGCTTATTTTTTTGAAAATTATTAACGAATCGCTCGAGACGATGGGGTATAACTATTTTTTAACCAATAACGCTTTACGCGACAGTGCCGGATTTGTATGGGAAATTTACCTTCAAACCGAACATGTCGTTGATCCCGAAGCGTTCGCCCGTGCCCTTGGGGCTAGGGGATGTACTATAACGAATATCGTGAAAAACGATGAACACTATTGGTTTTACGATATCGACTCAAGCAATGCGTATCTTTCGGCACGCAAAGTCGAGGTCGGTACGACAAGTTTAGGAAAGCCTTTAAAACCTTATTGGATCGACGTGCACAATCTCAAAGAGATCAGTTTGACGGTTCAATCGGGAGACAAATGGTTTCCGGATGTTGCCTTTTTTGATGAGCACTTACACCTTTTAAGCGATATCAAATCAGAAGAGTCGACGCGTATACTCAAGCTTAAAGTTCCAAGCGGTGCCGCTTATTTGAAAATAAGCGATGCTTTTTTGCTGGAAAATATTAAGCACGGGTTATCATTGAATGTCAAAGAGTAAAGGATAAGCAATGTTTGACGAAATTCGATTTAATACGATTGAGAGATTACCGGGTTATGTTTTTGCAGAAATTAACGAGTTAAAATTAGCCGCACGTAGAACCGGCGAAGATATTATCGATTTTTCGATGGGAAATCCTGACGGAAGAACGCCGCAGCATATTATCGACAAATTGGTCGAATCGGCACAAAAAGACGGAACTCACGGTTACTCCGTCAGTAAAGGTATTTACAAACTTCGTTTAGCTATCTGTAATTGGTATGCACGAAAATACGGCGTTACGCTTGATCCTAATACCGAAGCGGTAGCAACGCTCGGCAGTAAAGAGGGTTTTGTACACTTGGCTCAAGCGATTATGAATCCGGGCGACGTTGCCGTTGTTCCCGATCCGGCCTATCCGATTCATGCGTATGCATTTATGATTGCGGGCGGAAACGTGCATAAGTTTGCCTTGGATTATAACGAGCATTATGAACTGGATAAAGAACAATTTTTTACCAAACTCAAAAAAGTGTTTAAAGAATCGGCACCCAAACCGAAATTCGTCGTCGTCAATTTTCCGCACAACCCGACGTGCGTAACGACGGATAAAGCGTTTTACGAGGCTTTAGTTGCTTATGCGAAAGAGGAGCGCTTTTATATTATTAGCGATATTGCGTATGCCGATCTTTCGTTCGACGGATACGAAACACCTTCTATTTTTCAAGTCGAAGGCGCTAAAGACGTGGCGGTAGAGTGTTATACGCTTTCCAAAAGTTACAATATGGCAGGCTGGCGCGTCGGTTTCGTCGTCGGTAATAAGAAATTGGTCGGTGCGCTTCAAAAAATTAAGTCGTGGTTCGACTACGGTATGTTTACGCCGATTCAAGTCGCTTCAACCGTAGCGTTGGACGGTCCGCAAGAGTGTGTCGACGAGATTCGCGCAACGTATAAAAAAAGACGCGACGTTTTGGTTGAGAGTTTCAACCATGCGGGTTGGCCGATGGAAAAACCCAAATCGACTATGTTCGTATGGGCTAAAATTCCTAAAGTTGCCGAACATTTGGGAAGTATGGAATTTGCAAAACAACTGCTCCAAGAAGCCAAAATTGCCGTAAGCCCCGGTATCGGTTTCGGGGAAGCCGGAGACGGATACGTGCGAATTGCGTTGATCGAAAACGAAAACCGCATTCGCCAAGCCGCGCGCAATGTCAAGAAATATTTGAAAAGTTTAGAAGGTACAAACGTATGATCAAAGTCGGAATCATCGGTGTCGGAACCGTCGGTAGCCATGTGGTAAAAATCTTACGTGAAAACGAAGATATTATTACCGCACGCACCGGTAAAAAAATTGTT
The DNA here is from genome assembly GCF_000789415.1 of Sulfurospirillum sp. MES. Lineage (NCBI taxonomy): Bacteria > Pseudomonadati > Campylobacterota > Epsilonproteobacteria > Campylobacterales > Sulfurospirillaceae > Sulfurospirillum > Sulfurospirillum sp. MES. The sequence goes on from NZ_JSEC01000001.1 coordinate 145,585, forward strand.
CCGGTACTCGGTGTCGTGAGAGATTTAAACAAACCAAGGGAGGTTGATCTCCCTTTAAGCGATTCGGTAGACGCCATTTTGGAAAATCCGGAAATCGATGTCGTCGTCGAGTTGATGGGCGGTGTAGAAGAGGCGTATGCAATCGTAACAAAAGCCCTTAAACATAAAAAAGCGGTCGTGACCGCCAATAAAGCGTTGTTGGCGTATCATCGCTACGAACTGAAAGATTTGGCGGGAGAGACGCCGATCGGATACGAAGCGAGCGTCGCAGGCGGAATTCCGATTATTAAAGCGTTAAGAGAAGGGTTAAGTGCCAATCATATTGAAGCGATCAAAGGCATTATGAACGGTACATGTAACTTTATTTTGACGAAAATGATGAATGAAAAAGCCGAATTTGCGGACGTCTTAAAAGAAGCACAAGCGTTAGGTTATGCCGAAGCCGATCCGAGTTTTGACGTCGGTGGATTCGATGCGGCGCATAAATTGCTGATCTTGGCGAGCATCGCTTACGGTATCGACGTTAAACCCGAAGAAATTCTCATCGAAGGCATTGAGCAGATTAACAGTGAAGATATCTATTTTGCCAAAGAGTTCGGTTACAACATCAAACTTTTGACGATTGCTAAAAAAAGCGGCGATCAAGTCGAACTTCGCGTTCATCCGGCACTGGTACCGATGCAACAGATGATTGCCAAGGTTGATGGCGTTATGAACGGTATTAGCGTTATCGGCGATCGTGTCGGCGAGACGATGTATTACGGTCCCGGAGCCGGCGGAAGTGCAACGGCAAGTGCGGTCGTATCCGACTTGATCGATATTGCTCGCCATACGCAAAATTCGCCGATGTTAGGGTTTATTAGCTCTTTGGAAAAAAGCGGCTTGACCTTAATGTGTAAGGACGATATCGCCACGCAGTACTATATTCGCGTGAGCGTTATCGATAAGATCGGCGTTCTTTCGAAAATTTCGGAAGTGTTAGGCAAACACTCTATTTCTATCAGTAGCTTTATTCAAAAGCAAGATTCGAAGAAGAGCGAATGTGCCGTTTTACTTTTTTCGACGCATACATGTAAAGAAAAAGATATTCAAAAAGCTTTATGCGACATTAGTGATTTAGAGTTTGTCGAACGCAAACCGACAATGATTCGTATCGAGTCGTAAATGGGACTTGAACAGGGAAAAGAGGCCGAAGAAAAAGCCTCTTTATACCTTCAATCGTTAGGTTACCGTATTTTAGAGCGTAATTTTCATTCTAAATTCGGCGAACTTGATATTGTTGCGCTTAAAGGCGACATTTTACATTTTTGCGAAGTAAAATTTTCGCATCATTACGATCCGCTTCCGCGCATTACGCCTTCTAAAATGCAAAAAATTATCAAAACCGTTCAATACTATTTTATGCGACATCCCTCTTCTTACGATTATGAAATCGATGCGATTCTCGTCACGCCTGAAACTATAGAAATAATAAAAAATATTAGTTACTAAAAAAATAACTTTACTCGCTATGGTAATTTTAAAGTTAGAGTGAGTATAATTGAGTATCTATAAAATAACGTTTTAGGGGAAAAAAATGGGTAAATATCTAGAATTAAACGCTTCAAATTTTGATAGCACCGTTGCCGAAGGCGTCGCATTAGTTGATTTCTGGGCACCTTGGTGCGGACCTTGTCGTATGATTGCTCCCGTTATCGATGAACTTGCCGGCGATTTCGACGGAAAAGCAAAAATTTGTAAAGTTAATACCGACGAAGAGCAAGACGTTGCGATTAAATACGGTATTCGCTCGATTCCGACGATTTTATTCTTTAAAAACGGGGAATTAGTCGATCAAATGATCGGTGCATCGTCTAAACAAGTATTAGCGGATAAAATCAACTCTCTTCTTTAATTATTAAAACCGAGGATACCAAGGAGAGACAGCACTCTTTTGTATCCTCGACTTCTTGAGACTAAATGGTAGATGACCTTTTGCCGGTCATTCGCAAAACAGTCCGAAAACGAATAAGGAAATCAGCATGTTAGATTTAGCGATTGTCGGCGGAGGTCCCGCAGGACTTAGTGCCGGATTGTACGCGACGCGAGGCGGACTTAAAAACGTGGTTATGTTTGAAAAAGGAATGCCCGGAGGCCAAATTACGAGCAGTAGCGAAATAGAAAATTATCCCGGTTCGGCGCAAGTCCTTAGCGGCTTAGACTTCATGGCGCCGTGGTCCGAACAGTGCATGCGCTTTGGGCTTAAACATGCAATGGACGAAGTCACGCGCATTTCAAAAAACAGTGACGGGACATTTACCCTCAGCCTTGCAGGCGGTAAAAGCGAAGAAGCTAAAAGCGTCGTCGTTTGTACCGGAAGCACGCCTAAACGTGCCGAATTTGAAGGCGAGGCCGAGTTTTTCGGTAGAGGTATTAGTACATGTGCTACATGTGACGGGTTTTTTTACAAAAATAAAGAAGTTGTCGCTTTAGGCGGCGGTGATACGGCTTTGGAAGAAGCTTTATATCTTTCGCATATTTGTTCAAGAGTCTATTTGGTGCATCGACGCGATAGTTTTAGAGCCAGTCCGAGTACCGTCGAACGTGTGAAAAACAATCCGAAGATAGAATTGGTATTAAACGTTTCGGTTAAAAAAGCGTACGGCGATAAAATGGGACTTAACGGAATTATTGTCGTTGATAAAGAGGGAAAAGAGCGTGATATTGCAGTTCCGGGAGTGTTTGTTTTTGTCGGTATGAATGTTAACAACGGTATCTTAAAACAGCAAGACGGAACGTTTCTGTGCGATATGGATGAAAACGGAAACGTGATCGTCGATCTTTCGATGAAAACTTCCGTTGCAGGTCTGTTCGCCGCCGGAGATTTGAGGACAAAAGCCTCAAAACAAGTCGTCTGTGCCGCCGGAGACGGAGCAACCGCGGGTATTCAAGCCCTTGAATACGTTAATCACCATGCATAAGGAATCAGACGTATGATCAATGTCGGAATTCACGGCTCAACCGGTAGAGTCGGAAGATTATTAATTGAAAATCTTATGAAAGACGCTCAAGCCCGTCCTTATATTTTACATGCTATTGAGGCGTTTAGTTTTTCCGTACCTTCGGAAATTTCCACGACAAACGACGTGAGTATTTTGTTAGAGAGAAGCGATGTCGTGATCGATTTTACGATTGCGACAGGGACGGAAACTTTATTGGAAAATGCACTCAAATCTCCTACGCCTCTTGTTATCGGTACAACCGGATTAAACGAACATCAGCATAATCTTTTAAAAGAGGCGGCTAATCATATGCCGATTTTATATTCGACTAATATGTCTCTAGGCGTTGCGGTTTTAAATCGTTTGGTTGAACTCGCTTCCAAAAGCCTTAGCGATTTTGATATCGAAATCGTAGAACAGCATCATCGTTATAAAAAAGACGCTCCAAGCGGAACGGCTTTGACGCTCGGCGAACATGCCGCACGTGCTCGCGGATTGGTCTTAGACGACGTGCGCGTTAGCGGGCGTAACGGATTGATCGGTGAACGTAGTAAAAACGAAATTGCAATTATGGCGTTACGCGGAGGCGATATCGTCGGTCGCCATACCGTCGGTTTTTATAATGACGGGGAATTTATAGAGATGAACCATACGGCGACCAGTCGCGATACCTTTGCAAAAGGCGCGATTAAAGCGGCAAAATGGATTGTCCATCAACCAAACGGTCTCTATACGATTAGCGATTGTTTGGGTCTTTAAAAAGGTAGAAGCGTATGTGTGCAATTGTCGGTGTATTTGATGTAAAACATGCTTCCAAAATAGCGTATTATGCGTTATTTGCGATGCAACATAGAGGTCAAGAGGCAACAGGAATCAGTTCAAGTGACGGAAAAAGAATCCGTACGATTAAAGATAACGGACTTGTTACCGAAGTTTTTAACGAAACAAAACTCACTTTTTTAGACGGCGATATGGCAATCGGCCATAACCGTTATTCAACCGCGGGAAGCGATTCGGTTAAAGATGCGCAACCGGTTGCGGCAAGTTATAAACTCGGCGATATTTCGATCGTGCATAACGGAAATCTGATCAATAAGCACGAAGTTCGCAGTCGCCTCATTGAACAAGGTGCTATTTTCCAATCTTCGATGGATACCGAAAATATCATTCATTTGATCGCACGTTCTCAGCAGGATAAACTTAAAGACCGTATTGTCGAAGCGTTAAACGTCATTAAGGGTGCGTATTGTCTTTTAATTCAAAGCCGTACCAAAATGTTTGCAATTCGTGATCGTTACGGGGTTAGACCGCTTTCGATCGGAAAACTCAAAGAGGGTGGATACATTGTTGCTAGCGAAACATGTGCGCTTGATTTGGTTGATGCCGAATTTATTCGAGACGTCAGACCGGGGGAAATGGTTATTTTTCGACACGGACAAGAAGCGTTTGAAAGCATTCAACTTTTTGAACCCGATCCGCATATTTGTGCCTTTGAATTTATCTATTTCGCTCGTCCCGATAGTGTGATCGAGGGTAAAAACGTTTATGCGGCACGTAAAAGAATGGGAATGAAATTGGCGGATCTCTCACCCGTGAAAGCGGATTTTGTGATTCCCGTTCCAGACAGCGGCGTGAGTGCGGCATTAGGCTACGCTCAGCAAAGCGGTATTCCTTTTGAAATGGCGATCGTGCGTAATCATTATGTCGGTAGAACGTTTATCGAGCCTACGCAAGCAGTACGCGATTTAAAAGTTAAGCTTAAACTCTCTCCGATTCATAAAATTCTAGAAGGTAAAAGAATCGTCGTCATTGACGACAGTATCGTTCGAGGAACGACGTCGCGCCAGATTGTTAAAATGCTCAAGCGTGCCGGTGCGGCAGAAGTTCACATGCGCATCGCTTCTCCTACGATCGAACATCCTTGTCTTTACGGTATCGATACTCCAAGCTACAAAGAACTAATTAGCGCCAATAAAAACGTGGAAGAAGTACGCGAGTATATCGGAGCCGATTCGTTAGCTTTTTTAAGCATCGAAGCCCTTAAAGAGAGCATCGGGAACGATATGAACTATTCGCTCGTGAGTTTTGATGGAAACTATTTTATTAAATAATGCGCGCTATTTTAACCGCAGGACGGTATTTTAGAGAAAAATTTAATGTTAACGTTTATAAAGTTCCGATTTCAATTTTTGGATTTACATGTCCGAATATTGACGGAAGTGTGGCTAAAGGCGGATGCATTTTTTGCGAAAATGAGTCCTTTAGCCCCAATTTGGAGCATAGTAAAGAGCGGCCAAAGCGCTTTTTTTTACAACCGAATACTTCCCATAACCCTTATTTAGACTTTCAGCTTTTACAGCTTGAAACACAATTTAAAAAAACTCAAAACAGTTTGCGTAAAAAATTTGGAGCAAAAAAATTTATCGTCTATTTTCAATCGTTTACCAATACGTATGCTCCTTTGGAGACTCTAAAGGCGTTGTATACGAAGGCGCTTGGTTTTGAAGACGTGATCGGTTTGAGTATCGGTACGCGTACCGATAGCATTTCACCGGACATTTTAGAATATTTGGCTGAGTTGGCGCAAACACATGAAATTTGGGTGGAGTACGGCGTGCAATCGTCTTTTGATACAACGTTGCAACGTATCAATCGCGGGCATGATAGCGCCAATATTGCTTCCAGTATTAAGTTGACGCGTCGGTACGGATTGAACGTCTGCACGCATATGATTTTTGGATTACCGCAAGAGACACAGGAAATGATGCTTGAAAGCGTTAAATTTGCGCTTAGTCTTGATGTACAATCGTTCAAGTTTCACCCGCTCTATGTCGTCAAAAAAACGGCTCTTGCGCATGATTTAAATAAAGGGACGTTTACGCCGATCACGGAAGAGGTATATATCGATACACTTGTCAAAGCGGTAGCGCTTCTTCCCTCACATGTCATGATTCAGCGCGTAAGTGCCGGCATAGGCGATACGTCGTTGTTAGCACCCGATTGGTGTTACGATAAACATCGACAAATGTTCAATATTCGTCAAGCGTTTGCCCATCAGGGCTGGTTATATTAGTGGCAGAAAAGTTCGTAACGCGTATAAGGTTTGCTAAAAGAGGACGGATAGCGCATAAAGACCGTAAAGTTACGTAATTCTCCGGGGCGAAGATCTTCGGCAATGACGAATTCTTTGGTCGTCTCGACGCCGATATCATCGTCTTTGCGTTTAAATAAACTATCTAACGCCGATTTGGGCACAAAAATAGCACTATCGGTTCCCGTTTTTTCGATAGCGTTATTGGAAACTTTGACTTCTAAAGTGCATTGTGCAATCTGAAAATTTCCGATATTGCGAATTTGACCGCTGATGGCAAACGATTCGTTCACGAGCATTTTTTTCTGAATCACGTTATCAAGTTGTGCCAATTTGGTGTATTTGTCCAAAACATAAATACTGAAAAAGGTTAAAATCGACATCGCTAAAATATTGGTTAAAATAGGTGCCGCTAAAGAAGATTTTTCGTCACGGTTTTGGATTGTCAAAACCAAAAAAAGTATAAACAGTACGGCAATAATAGAAACGGCAATCCAATGTAAAATCGTAAAATAAGTCATTGGGTCTCCTTAATAACATTCCGCCTTTAAAGTGGCGTTGACATCTCCTTGATAGGTAAAATCATCAAAGAGAATGCGAATATTCGTCAACTCATTCGGGGAAAGACTCTCTTGAACTAGTATCGACTGATTTGCGATAGGCTTTAATCGAGTCATCCAAGCTTTAATTCCTTTTGCCGAAGTTTGTTTGATTGCGCTTGTTTGAACCAAACAACGTTTGAAGGGTTTTTTAGAGAGGTTTTGAAGGGTGGCTTCGACAATGAGGGTATCCGAAAAAACCAATTTTTTTACCATCGTAATTTCCGTAACATTTTGGCGTAAAAGCGTATTGAGTTTGTAGTGAATCAAAAAAGGCGAGGCTGCAAAAAAGATCAAAGAGAGAATAATGATAAGTACGGAGAGCGCTGAAGAGCGTTTAGCAATCAAAATCGCAAACGCAATCAGCATTAAAAACGTCACGATAAGCCATGCAAACGCTAGATAATCATACAAACCTAAATTTCTAAAATAGGTTAAGAGTGAAATTTTAAGCGCGTCAATGAGCATTGCGACTGTTTTTTTCCTCGATGCCGCTTAAGCCGAATCGACGCTTAAGCTCTTGTTTAATACGATCGGGGTGAATATTTTTTGCTCCGAGCGCTACAATCGTATGGAACATCAAATCCGCCGCTTCGTAAATGATAGCTTCTTGCTCTCCGTCTTTACATGCAAAACAAAATTCGCCCGCTTCTTCAACGACTTTTTTTAACATGCTATTATCGCCTTTTTGAAGCAGCGAAGCAACGTAAGAACTTTTCGGATCGGCATGTTTTCGTTCTTGAACAATGTGATAGAGCGTATCGGCGATCGAATATGCTTCGATAGTTTTTTGAGGTTCTTTAGGTGCTTCATCGATATCGACGCGATTAAAAAAGCACGACATACGTCCCGTATGGCATGCGACGCCCTCTTGTTTGACTTTGATGAGTAAGGTATCGTTATCGCAATCTAAATAAGCCTCTTTGACATACTGTAAATGCCCGCTCGTCTCGCCTTTTTTCCATAGCGTTTGGCGACTACGTGAAAAATAGTGTGCAATTCCCGTCTCCAACGTCAGTTTCAACGCTTCCTCGTTCATGTATGCGAACATCAGAACTTCTTGCGTATCATACGCTTGAGCGATTACCGGAAGAAGGGAAAATTTCCCCCAATCGATTGTTTTTAAAAGTTCGGTACTCATTTGGCGACGCTAACAGCTTTTTGGCTATCTTTCGTATCGACCCAAATGTTAGGAACCGAGCCGCCCGGCGTTAAGAAAATTTTTGCGTCTTTGTTTTCTTTTAACGCTTCGTTAAATTTGCCTTGAACTTCGATTTGACGGAGGTTCAACAAAGGAGCGGAGATACTTTCGCTAATTTTTTTATTGGCATAAGCATCAGCGTCCGCTTCGATTTTAATCGCATTGGCTTGACCTTGCGCGTTAATTTCTCTGGCTTTAGCTTGACCTTCTGCCTCTGCGGCACGTTTTAGAGCTTCTTGATTTGCACGCTCGACTTCGTATTTTGTACGTTCGACTTCTTGGCGTGCGACTTGTACGCGTTCGATTTGCTCTTTAATTTTAGCCGGAAGCACGATTTCACGGAGTTGAACCGTTAAAAGCTCGACGGGTTGACCCGGTTGGGCATCGATCGCTTTGCGAATACCTTCTTCGATATTGACGGCAATTTCATTGCGCTTTTGCGGAAGTTCCTCTGCGTTAAATTTACCGACAACGCTTCGCGTCACATCGCGAACGACGGGATTGATGATTTTATCTTCCCATGACATACCCCATGTTGCAATGGTTTGCGGTGCGGTCGAAGGCTCGAGCTTGTATTGCACGGTCAGTTCGATCGAAACGGGTAACCCTCTAGCATCCAAAACGGAAATAGCGGCATTGCGCTTAATGCCGGAACCGCGTTGTACCACTTCGCCCAAATCTTCGGTTGAAGAGTAGTTCATAATACGTACTTTCGTGTCGACGATAAAAACTTGTTGAATAAACGGAAGAAAAAGATGAAATCCAGGTTCCATCGGAATCGGTTCAAACTTACCCGTCGTCGCTTTAATTCCCATTTCACCGGAATTAATAATGACAAACGGTTTAGCGATAATAAAAATAACGATGATCGCAATGACGGCGTAAATCAATCCGGCTTTTTTCCCCAAGTTTTTCATAAAATCGGGAGGTTCAACGTTGAAAGGCGTACGATTGTCGTTGTCGCCTCCGCCTCCAAAACCGCCGCCGTTATTTTTTTTCTTAAAATAGTCGTTCAAATCTGCTGGCATATCTTTCCTTTGGTTAAATAAATGTTAAGAGGTGCTTGTATTTTGGATTGCGTCCGTAAACGACGTCAAAATAAGCCTCTTGAAGTTGGCGGGTTATAGATCCACGTTTTCCATCGCCGATGACGTAATTATCGACGTCTTTAATCGGCGTTACTTCTGCGGCGGTTCCCGTAAAAAATGCTTCGTCTGCAATATACACTTCATCGCGAGTGATGCGTCTACGCTCGATAGGAATACCCGCCTCTTTAGCCAAATCCAGTACGGTTGCTTGCGTAATACTCTCTAAAGACGTATCGTTCGGAGGCGTAATCAACGTACCGTTTCGGACGATAAAAAAGCACTCCCCGCTGCCTTCGGCGATAAATCCTTCGTCGTCAAGTAAAAGAGCTTCTTCATAACCGGCTTCCAAAGCTTCGTATTTAGCCATTTGTGAATTGAGATAATTAGCAGCCGATTTGGCTTTGCCCATCATTGATTTGGCAGGATTTCGGGTAAACGAAGAGATTTTAACGCGAATGCCGTTTTCCAATCCTTCGTCGCCGAGGTAACTTCCCCATTGCCATGCCGCAATAGCCGTATTAACGGGTGCTTGGATATGATTAAGTCCCATGACGCCGTATCCGAGATAAATCAGAGGACGAATGTAAACGTTGGCGGTAAAACGGTTGGCTCTTAAAAGATCAAGGTGAGCCTGCTCTAACTCTTCTTGTGAAAAATTGGCCTTAATCCGTGTAATTTTCGCCGAGTTCAAAAGGCGTTTCGTGTGTTCTTTAAGCTTGAAAACGGCCAAACCTTCTTTGGTCATGTAAGCACGTGTACCCTCAAAAACACCGTTACCGTAGTGAAGCGTATGGGTTAAAATATGTACTTTTGCATCATCCCACGCAACTAGTTTGCCGTCCATCCAAATAAATTGTGCTTTATCCATTGTCTAGCCTTATCGTGAAGTCGTTTGTAAAGAGAAATTATAGTAGCTAAACTTTAATTAAAGATAGTTTTATGGTTAAAATCAACGCTGCAATCTTAAAGAAGATCGTGCTAATCTATGTTAAGATGCTACAAAAATTCTACATGTAAGGATGATTGATGCTTAAGATCGGCGATAATGCCCCAGAATTAACGCTTCCCAACCAAGACGACGTTGAAATTTCGCTTCGCGATTTGGCGGGGAAGTGGATTGTTCTTTATTTTTATCCCAAAGACAACACTCCCGGATGCACAACGGAAGCATGCGATTTTACGGCAACTTTGCCGCAATTTGATACTCTAGGAGCGGTCGTTTTGGGCGTTAGCCCCGATAGCACAGCGTCGCATCAAAAGTTTATCGCAAAGCAAAAACTAGATATTACGCTTTTGTCCGATTCGACCACCCAGATTGCACAACGCTACGGCGTATGGCAATTGAAAAAGTTTTGCGGTAAAGAGTATATGGGAATCGTGCGTTCGACGTTTTTGATTGATCCCGAAGGAAAAATCGCAAAGATTTGGTCCAACGTCAAAGTGAAAGATCACGCAAGTGAAGTGAAAAAAGTATTAGAGGCGCTCGTATAAAGCGCCTTCTTAATTGCTGATCGAAATGGCACAGCCTACCCATGATTCCCGTTGTGCGTCTACCGCTTGAGCCTCTTGTTTAATGAGTCTTTCGGGAGCGATGTTGTAGGAATTTGTAAGCTTTTGAACAATCGCCTCGGCGCGCTTTTGCGCAAGGGCGTGAAGGACCGCTGGATCGATTACGACCGTTTCGGCAATTTTAGTGATTAGGCGGTCGTTAATAGCGGGAGGATCGAGTTGTTCTTCCTTATACTGTTTCATCAGCGTACCGTATGCAACGTCTCCGTATTTTTGAATGAAGAGTTTTTGCACGGCTCGGGCATAAGCATCTTCCGTGCTATTTTTAGAGAGCTTTTGTTCGATTTGTGCGGTTATGTTATTTTCTTTTAAAGCCTGCATATCGAGTGTTTCGTTGTAGCTAGGAGTAATAAGCAACTTTAAGGCGGATCGTTTTTCCAAAATTTGTCGGTACTGTGCCATTTTCTCTTCTTCCGAAGCAATCAGTACGGCTTCACCCGCCGCGAAGTCGATGCTTTGAAGATTTTCGGCTTCAATGCCCAAAAGAGAGCCTAAAAGTTTAAACGGGGAGGTAACGATGCCTCCGATGAGATTGCCGAGTGCTTTCCAGACGACGCTTCCGTAACGAAACTCCGGATCGTTAAGGTCTCCGCTGACCGGAAGATCCAGATCGATTTGTCCTTTCGAATCTTTTAAAAGAGCTATCGCTAAGTCTAGCGGTAGATTGAGGGCATCTTCGCTTTCGATCTTTTCACCTAAGACCAAAGAGTCTAAATTGATTTTGTTTTGACCCTCCATAAGTCCTTTTTTAATTTTATAGTTCAAATCCAATGAAAGTTTTCCCTCTTTAATCGCATACCCGACGAATTTTCCTGAATAAGGCGTTAATTTAGGCATCGCGATATTTTTGAAGATTATTTTGAGATTGGCATGGTTTTTGATGTCAAACGGCAATAAGGTGCTGTCGATTTTTGCATAGCCGTACTTATCGACCTTTCCTTCTATCTTTAACGTGGACGGTTTCGTACTTTTCGTATCGAGCGTGGAGAGTGAGCCGTTGAGATTATCCGCAAACGTTGCAAAAGGGATCGGCAATGAAGCGTCTTGAAAATGCGCCGTTCCTCTTTTTAAAGAGATATTGCCTAAAAAAAGTGTCAAAGCACTCTCTTTGGAGACGGATTTTTGATCGTGAGTCGTCGTAGGAGGGGCTTTTTGTTGGACAAGAAGGTCGGCAAAATTCGTGCTATGGTCTTTTTTGATATCCAAATTTACGTACGGTTTGTCAAGTGCTATTTTTTGAATACGCAATACTTCAGGGTCTAAGGTATACGATAATGCGCTTAAATTCAAGCTCTCCCAGGCAACCAAAGGCGTTTTAAAACGATCTGCAAGCGAAAACTTTGAAACCGTAATATCGCCTTGAACGTCAAGCTTGGTTTGTCGATCAAACGAGGCTTTAAGCAGTGTATCGAGCGAAACGTAACCGTCTTGGATCAGTACCGTCGTAAAGGGTTTAAGATAAGGTTGTACTTTTTCTAACGAGAGCGTATCGGCAACAACACGCATATCCAAGGAGGAACGAGCGGGAAGAAACGTGCCTTTGAGCTTCAAGGAAGCATCTTGATCGATCGTGCCGTTGAGATCGAATGCAACCGTTTGATTGGTATCATTGGTGATGTTATCGACGATTAAAGAAAGCGGAGCACAATCGATGGGCGAAGATTTCACGTTTTGATCGACGACATGTACGCGAGCCGAATCGACGTAGAGTCGACGGAGCGAAAAGCTCCACGGTGAAGGCGTAGCGGAAGAGGACGAGGCTACTGTGTTTTCGCTTGCTGGGTTTGTTTTGGAAGCAGGCGTAAACAATCTTTCAAAATTGACGCGATACGCTTTTTCGAGTTGCAAACGAATATTCGGTTGTGTCAAAGATGCTTCCGCAATGTTGACATGTGAAGCCTGTAGATCAAAATCGATTCCGTCCAGCTTGAGCGAAGGGATGTGAATCACGGATTGATTTGCATCGGTAAATTCGGTATTTTCGACCAGTAAGGAGCCTTTTTCGATGAGCACGGAAGGCGAGCTTTTACTTAAATCGATCCAGAAAGGAATGCGAAGCGTTAGATCGCCTTTGGAAAGCCGTGCGGGAAGAGTGCTTAAGGTATATCCCCAAAGCGTAGAAAGCGGTAGCTTCGTTAGGTTAAGCTCTCCGTAAAAAATAAGCGGTTCAATAATAAGGCTGCTCGCGATGGAGAGTTTTTCTTCATTTTGTAAAACGGCTTTGATCGCATGAAGGCTCAAATCGTCTTTATGGAAACTCAAATTATCGGCCGTATAGGAGATAGGTCCGATTTCAAAGTGGAAAGGATGCTCACCTCTTGGGTCTTGAAAAAGCGTATGCGCATTGTGAATTTCCACATGTTTGACGATGAGCGGCATAGTAAGAGAGGTCGACGTTTCGGATGCGTTGTTCTCTTGCGTTTGCGTGTTAGGGAAAAGTTTGAGAAGTTTGAGCGAACCTTCTTGATCGAGGCTTAGATCGATATCGGGATTGTCGATACGAACCGCTTTGATCGAAAACTCTTTTTTAAACAGAGCCGAAGGATCGTAATTGAGATAGATATGTCCGATGCTAATGGCTTTAGCGGCATTAGAGTCTAACAGTGCCAACGACTCGAGATTGACTTCAAACGTAAAAGGGTTAAAGCGAACGTGCTCGACGTTGATAAAAATACCGACTTTTTCGTGCAAGAGTGAAGGAAGTTGCGTGCGTACCCACCACGGAAGGATCACGAAACCGCACAGTGTGTAAAACAACGGGAGGCTAATCAGCCAAAATACAATCGTTTTCATATTTTTTGTGAGCATAAAACACTCCTGTTATCGATTGAAATTATTATACACTAAAAACAAAAAAATCTTTTTAAAACTATGAGTTTTATGAGGTTGTCATTGCTTTTGCTAGCGCGATACGGTCTTTTATACATCATTACGTAAAGGAGAATACTACCCAGTGCATATACGAATGAGAGCAAAGAGATGGTATACTTTTAGCAAATTTATTCCGTAAAGAAACCATGCATGCTCGTTCATATCTGTTGCTCGGTCGATAGCCATTTTTTTCTTCAAAAATTACGCGAAGCGTATCCTGACGAACCGCTAATCGGTTTTTTTTACGATCCGAATATTCATCCTTACGACGAGTACCGTTTACGTCTTTTGGACGTTCGCCGCAGTTGCCGAAAATTAGGCATCGTTTTATGGGAAGGTTCGTATGATTATGAAGCATGGATCAATGCGGTAAGGGGCTTGGAATATGAACCCGAAAAAGGCAAACGTTGTAATATTTGTTTTGATAACAGGTTAGAAGAGAGTGCTAAAAAAGCACTGGAACTTGGGGAAAAAATCATTACGACCACTTTACTAACAAGTCCGAAAAAGTCTTTACAGCAGTTAGAACAAGCGTTAGAAACGATAGCACAAAAATACGGTTTAGCAATCGTCGTGCCCGATTTTCGAAAAGACGGCGGTACGCAAGCGCAATTTGCCTTAGCGCGAGACGCGATGCTTTATCATCAAAACTATTGCGGGTGCGTGTTTGCTCTTGCTAAGCAACGCGAACAGCAAAAACGTTTTGCCGACGAATTATGTTCTCCTTTGCGTCCGCAATGTTTATCCGGTTCGATCGAAGAGCGGTTGCGTCTTTACGAAGCGGTGATTTGTGCGGAGGAAGAACGTCGGCCGTTTCGTCTTGTACGGGAAAAATTTTTAAATTACCGTCTTTTGCGGGCATGGTTACAAAACGATGCGCAAGAAATCGTGCCGAGTTATATCCTTTTTTATTCGACATGTCAGAAAAAAATATCTAAAACGCGAGTAGCTTTTATGGCGTCGGGTGTGGGGTACGCAACCAAAGAAGAGATACGTTTCGTAACGATCGATCGGTTTAACGAGACGGCAAATACATGCTTTTGCGATGTCAAAGAGATGCTAAGAAATCCTCCCGATCTCGAATGTGAAATGAAAGTTCGTGCGCATCTTTTCCCCTCCGCGGTACTCTCTTTAAGCCCGATCATTATTGTTGACACGCTTGATGCGAGGGAATATACGCTTTTTCTCGAGAGCGTAAGCTACCCGGACATTAGAGAAAATTTAGTATTTATTAGCTAAAATATTTGAATTTTGTTAATAAGGTTTTTAAAGATGTTAATGGATGTTGTAGAGATTCAAAAAATACTTCCTCACCGATTTCCTTTTTTGTTGATTGATCGTATTACGGGATTGACGCCGGGAGAATCCATCGAAGGATTCAAAAACGTGACGATCGGCGAACATATTTTTCAAGGGCATTTTCCTGAACACCCGATTTATCCCGGAGTCATGATTATCGAGGGAATGGCGCAAGCCGGCGGCGTGTTAGCGTTTCAAAGTATGGATAGCGAAAAACAAGAAGATACGAAAAACAAAGTCGTTTATTTTATGAGTATCGATAATGCAAAATTTAGGAATCCGGTTCGCCCAGGCGATCAGCTGGTGTATAAACTCGGCGTGATCAAGCATAGAGGAAATATTTGGGTTCTCGACGCCAAAGCGTATGTTGACGAAAAGCTTGTGGCGGAAGCGGAACTCAAAGCAATGATCGTGGATAAATAACATGTCGAACATTCATCCGACTGCTATCATAGAGGACGGGGCTTTGATTAGCGCAGACGTCGAAATAGGCGCATTTTGCTATGTTTCAAGTCAAGCGAAGATCGGGCAAGGCACAAAAATAGCGCAAGGCGCACACATCTACGGTAATACGACGATCGGTAAACATAACCAGATTTTTTCGCATGCGGTTTTGGGGTCGATTCCTCAAGATTTAAAGTATGCGGGAGAAGAAGTCGAGCTGATTATCGGAGATTACAATAAAATTCGAGAGTTCACGCTTTTCAATCCCGGAACGGCGGGCGGCGGCGGAAAAACCGTTATCGGTAGTTACAATTTATTTATGGGATACGTGCATATCGGACATGACGTTCATGTCGGTAATCACTGTATCTTAGCCAACGCGGCGACGCTTGCGGGGCACGTGGAATTGGGGAATCACACGGTAATCGGCGGTATGACGCCGATTCATCAGTTCGTTAAAGTCGGAGATTACGTGATGATCGCGGGAGCTTCGGCCTTATCGCAAGATATCCCGCCGTTTTGCTTAGCCGAAGGCAATCGTGCGATGTTACGCGGCTTAAACCTTACGGGGCTTCGCCGTCATTTGGAACGTCAAGATATCGACGAGCTGAAGGCGGCGTATCGAAAATTGTTTGAATCGGGTCAACCCATTCAAGAGACGGCGACCTTGTTATTGCAAAGCGCTTCTAACGCGTACGTCGTGCAAATGTGTCGATTTATTATGGAGTCCAAACGCGGCATTCCATTTGAGAGGAAAAATAATGGTGAATAGAGAGTGCAGTTTCTGCGGAACGAAAGAGAGCAACGATACGAGGTTGATTGCGGGCGACGATGTTTTTATTTGCGAACATTGCGTCATTTCGGCGTATAAAATTTTCTTCGGCGATATTCCGGAGACGACCGCCGCATTAAGCCATGATGAAGCGTTTAATCAAGAACTTCTCGTCCCCAAAGAGCTCAAAAAAGTTTTAGACGATTTTGTCATCGGTCAAGACCAAGCGAAAAAGATTTTTTCGGTGGGCGTTTACAATCACTATAAACGTATTTTTAAACAAAGCACGATTCAAGACGATACGGAAATTTCAAAATCCAATATTTTATTAATCGGACCGACCGGAAGCGGTAAAACGCTTATGGCGCAAACGTTGGCGCGCTTTTTAGACGTGCCCATCGCTATTTCGGATGCGACGAGTTTAACCGAAGCCGGATACGTCGGCGAAGACGTCGAAAATATTTTGACGAAGTTACTTCAATGTGCTAACGGCGATATTAAAAAAGCCGAACAAGGGATCGTGTTTATCGATGAGATCGACAAAATTGCCCGCATGAGCGAAAATCGTTCGATTACCAGAGACGTATCGGGAGAGGGTGTACAACAAGCACTTTTAAAAATTATCGAAGGAAGCGTCGTTAATATTCCTCCTAAAGGCGGACGTAAACACCCGAACCAAGATTTTATTCAAATCGATACGACCAATATTTTATTTGTTTGCGGCGGTGCTTTTGACGGACTCGAAGAGATCGTTAAACGTCGTATCGGCAAAAACGTACTCGGATTTGAGCAGGAAAAACGTACCAAAAGTCAAGATGAAGGACTTTTTGATTTAGTCGAGCCCGACGATCTTGTACATTACGGCTTGATTCCGGAGTTGATCGGTCGCTTACATGTCACCGCAAAGCTTTCTGCTATTACGCAAGAAGATATGGTACGCATTTTAACGGAACCTAAAAATGCTATTTTCAAACAATATCAAAAGCTCTTTGCCATCGACAACGTACTTCTCTCGTTTACGAAAGAGGCATTAAGTGCGGTTGCGGAGCTTGCGATTAAACGTAAAACGGGTGCTCGAGGACTGCGAAGTATTATGGAAGATATTATGGTTGACGTTATGTACGAACTTCCCGAGCTTGCCGGTTACGAAGTCGTGATAACCGAAGACGTCGTTTTAAAGGGCGATAAACCGCTTTATGTCAAAAAAGATAAAAAAAGTGCGTAAATAAAGGATTGTAGAGATGATTTTAGACAAAGTGATAGGCTTTTTTTCAAGCGATATGAGTATTGACCTCGGAACGGCCAATACGCTTGTTCTCGTCAAAGGCAAGGGTATCATTATTAACGAACCCTCCGTTGTCGCCGTACAAAGAAATCGCATGGGAAAACAGAGTATTTTGGCTGTCGGTAAAGAGGCTAAAAATATGGTGGGTAAAACTCCCGGCGATATCGAAGCGATTCGTCCGATGCGTGACGGCGTGATTGCCGATTTTGATATGACCGAAAAAATGATTCGCTATTTTATTGAAAAAGCCCATCGCAGAAAAAGTTTTTTACGACCGCGCATTATTATCTGTGTTCCTTACGGTTTGACGCAAGTCGAGCGTAAGGCGGTACGTGAGTCGGCGATGAGTGCGGGCGCGCGCGAAGTCTTCTTGATCGAAGAGCCGATGGCGGCGGCTATTGGAGCCGGACTTCCGGTACGAGAGCCGCAAGGAAGCCTTGTTGTCGATATCGGCGGCGGTACGACCGAAATAGGCGTAGTCTCTTTGGGCGGTTTGGTTATCAGCAAATCGATTCGCGTTGCCGGTGATAAAATCGACTTGGCAATCGTAGATTATGTGAAGAAAAAATACAACCTTTTGATCGGCGAACGAACCGGAGAAGAGATAAAAATTGCTATCGGAACAGCCGTGCCTATGGATGAACCGCTTTCGATGATGGTCAAAGGCCGCGATCAAGTCAGCGGACTTTTAAGCCGTATCGAGTTGACCAGCGAGGATGTACGCGACGCTATTAAAGAGCCTTTGAAAGAGATTGCCGATGCGCTCAAAGACGTTTTAGAGGTTATGCCTCCCGATTTGGCGGGCGATATTGTGGAAAACGGTATCGTGTTAACGGGCGGCGGTGCATTGATTCGCGGATTTGACAAATACCTCTCCGACATCGTCAAACTCCCCGTTTTCGTAGCGGACGAACCGCTTTTAGCCGTTGCTAAAGGAACGGGAAAAGCTTTGGAAGAGATAGAGATATTGCAACAACTATCGAATGAATAAATTTAAAATTCTTATACTCTTAGCGGCTTTTGTTTTCGTATCGTTTCGGTACGGAACGGAAGCAAAGCATTATATCGGCGGATTAAATACGAAAGTATTATCCGCTTACGTTGATTTAAAAACGAGTATTGAAAATCGTGTGAACGAACATTTTGCCCAACAAGAAGAGATTAAACGGTTGCGTGCCGAGAATCAGACGTTGCAAAAATCGGCCGTATTATCCATCGCGTTTGCGAGCAAATTAAACGATCTTTTAAAAGAAAACAACGTTACGGCATACTCTCCTAAAATTGCATTGATTCAGTCGATCGGCTATACCGACCTTAACGATTACGGTAAAGTATGGCTTGATTTTAAAGACTTTAATCAAAGTAAAATTTACGGCCTTTTAACTCAAGGGTATGCCGCGGGTATCGTCGTATCAAATGACGGGCATCCGCAAGGTTTGTTGTTGAGCGATCCCAAATCGATTTTTTCGGTTTACGTGGGAGATCAAAAAATGCAAGGCGTTTTACAAGGAAACCGCAAAGAGATTTTAGTGAAATATATTTCGCAATGGTTGCAACCGCAAGTCGGAGACGAAGTGGTCACCAGCGGACTGGACGGTCTTTTCTTCGAGGGAATTAAAGTCGGAACCGTGACGCAGGTCATCGAAGAGGAGTCATCCAAAACCGTGGTCGTTAAGCCTTATGCCAATGCTCATGTCCCTGCATTTATGCATGTGATTTTACAAAATTAGTCTTGAACCCAGAACCTAAAAGGTGTTGGGTTGAATACTACATGTAGATTAAAGGAAAGAGATGCCAAAACGCCAAGATATTAAAACCATATTATTAATCGGATCAGGTCCTATCGTTATCGGACAGGCATGTGAATTTGACTATTCGGGAACGCAAGCGGCAAAAACACTTAAAGAACTTGGATACCGCGTCGTATTGGTCAATTCAAATCCCGCAACGATTATGACCGATCCGGAATTCGCCGATCGCACGTATATTGAGCCGATTACCGAAGAGGTTATCGCGCGTATTATCGAGAAAGAGAATGTCGACGCGATTTTGCCGACGATGGGCGGACAAACGGCCTTGAACGTTGCCATGCGCATGCACGATCTCGGCTTGCTCGAAAACGTCAAATTTTTAGGCGCAAATCCTACTGCGATTAAAAAAGGCGAAGACAGACAAGCGTTTAAAGAAGCCATGATGAAAATCGGTATGGATTTACCGATCAGCGCGTATGCTTATACGATGGAAGATGCGTACGCGGCGGCGGAAAAAATCGGCTTTCCTTTGATTATCCGCGCTTCGTATACCTTAGCGGGCGGCGGAAGCGGCGTCGCGTACAATATCGACGAGTTTAAAGAGTTGGCGAGTGCCGGCTTGGATGCGAGTCCGATCAACGAAATCTTAATCGAAGAGTCGCTTTTGGGTTGGAAAGAGTACGAGATGGAAGTTATTCGCGATCGTGCCGATAACTGCATCATCGTTTGTTCGATCGAAAATTTCGACCCGATGGGCGTGCATACGGGCGATTCTATTACCATTGCTCCCGCCCTTACGCTCACCGATAAAGAGTACCAACGTATGCGAAATGCCTCGTTTGCGATTTTGCGTGAAATCGGCGTCGATACGGGCGGCAGTAACGTACAGTTTTCGATTTGCCCCCAAACGGGACGCATGACCGTTATCGAAATGAATCCGCGCGTGAGCCGTAGCTCGGCATTGGCTTCGAAGGCAACAGGGTACCCGATTGCCAAAGTCGCCACGCTTTTAGCCGTCGGATTTACGCTTGACGAGATTAAAAACGACATTACGGGTACGGCGGCGAGTTTTGAACCGGTCATCGATTATATCGTAACAAAAATTCCTCGTTTTACGTTTGAAAAATTCCCGCTTGCCGATTCGACGTTGACCACGTCGATGAAAAGCGTGGGCGAAGTCATGGCGATCGGGCGAACGTTTAAAGAGTCGTTTCAAAAAGCGTTATGTTCTTTGGAAACCGGTTTGAGCGGTTTTGAAATTCAAAAAGTCGAAGAAGAAAAACTTAAAAACGAGATTCGACGCCCTAATTGTGACCGCGCGCTTTACGTCGCGGAAGGGTTTCGAAGAGGCTATGACGTCGAAGAAGTGTATCGTTTGAGTAAAATCGATCCATGGTTTTTAGGACAGATTAAAGAGATCGTCGATTTTGAAAAAGAGATCGACATGTTTATCCTCAATAACGAAACGATGTTACGCAAAGCAAAAACGATGGGTTTTTCGGACAAGATGATCGCAAAATTGATCAACAAAGAGGACAATTTAGAGTTAACCGAAAACGATATTTATTTTGCGCGTAATAAGCTCGGTATCGACTTTGAATACAACGAAGTCGACACGTGTGCGGCGGAATTTAAAGCCTTAACGCCGTATTTGTATTCGACGACGAATATTATGAAAGTGCCTCAACCGTCTAAGACGACGGATGCACAGAAAAAAGTGATGATTATCGGCGGCGGTCCGAATCGTATCGGACAAGGCATCGAGTTTGACTACTGTTGCGTTCACGCGGCATACGCGTTAGGCGATATGGGCGTGAAAACCATTATGTACAACTGCAATCCCGAAACCGTTTCAACCGACTACGACACCAGCGATATTCTCTATTTTGAACCGATCGATTTTGAACATGTCAGAAGCGTGGTCGAAAAAGAACAACCCGATGGAATTATCGTGCATTTCGGCGGACAAACACCGTTGAAATTAGCGAAGAAATTGACCGTTATGGGTGCAAAAATCATCGGAACGACCGCTCGCGTGATCGATATGGCGGAAGATCGAGAAAAGTTTTCGCAATTTATTAAAGAAAATCATATTAAACAGCCCAATAACGCAACGGCGACCAGCGAAGAAGAGGCGATCGAAAAAGCTAAGATCATCGGCTATCCCGTTTTGGTTCGCCCAAGTTATGTTTTAGGCGGTCGTGCGATGCGCATCGTTTACAATGAAAGCGAACTAAGAACCTATATGAACGAAGCGGTCAGTGTGAGTCACAATTCGCCCGTTTTGATCGATCAGTTTTTAGATCGTGCGATCGAAGTCGACGTGGATGCGATCAGCGACGGTAAAGACGTCTACATCGGCGGCATCATGCAACATATCGAAGAAGCGGGTATTCACAGCGGCGATAGTGCGTGTTCTTTGCCTTCCGTTAGCCTCAGCGAAACGATTTTGGCAAAAATAGAAACGCAAACACGCCAAATTGCTTTAAATCTCGGTGTCGTAGGACTGATGAACATTCAATATGCCATTTATCAAGACGACGTTTACATGATCGAAGTCAATCCAAGAGCCAGTCGTACCGTACCGTTTGTCAGTAAAGCCACCGGCGTTCCGATGGCAAAAGTCGCAACGCGCGTGATGTTCCAAGGCAATCTCCGCGAAGCGCTTAAATTTTACGACAAATTTAACATGGTAACCGAAGTCGGCGGACTTTTAAAACCCAAGCCGCTCAGCCACGTTGCGGTCAAAGAGGCGGTCTTTCCGTTCAATAAACTTCAAGGCGCGGACTTGATTTTGGGTCCTGAAATGAAATCTACCGGCGAAGTTATGGGCATTAGCAAGAACTTTCCGGCATCGTTTGCGAAAAGTCAGATCGCGTCGGCGAATATCTTACCGAAAAGCGGCGTGGTGTTTATCTCTTTAGTCGATATCGATAAAAGCTATGCTAAGCAGATCGGCGAAAAATTTGTTCAGCTCGGTTTTAAAGTCGTCGCGACCGGCGGAACGCATAAAGCCTTGCGCGATGCGGGCGTGGAAGCGGAATTTGTTTATAAAATCTCCGAAGGACGTCCGAATATCGAAGATAAACTCAAAAACGGCGACATCGCTTTAGTGATTAACACGAGTGACGCCAAATCGAGCAAAGACGATGCGAAAAAGATCCGCCAAGCCGTTCTTCGCTTCAAAATTCCTTATTTTACGACCGTAGCGGCGGCAGCGGCGGCAACGGAATCTATCGCATATATTCAAGACAAAAGCGCGCTTGAACCACGTGCTTTACAAGACTATCTCAACTAAAACCATGAACCCCGACCTTGTTTATCTAGCCCAAACAGAAACAACGGCGGGGTTTCTCTCTCAAAATGCCGAGGCGCTTGCTCGTATCAAAAACCGCCCAAACGGTAAAGCGTTTTTGATGAGTGTGGACAGCTTACAGACACTTCGTACTTTTACCCGCGTTCCAAAAGAGCATAAAAACCGTATCCGAAGAGCCAAAAAAACTACCTTCGCCTATCCGTGTGGACTGGCAATTCGTGTGATCCAAGACACGGATCACCTAGCATTTTTACGAAAACTGACATGGAGTTATTCCACTTCGTCTAACCCCAGCGGAAAGGGCTTTGATGAAGCCTTTGCCATCGAAAAAGCAGATGTCGTTGTGTTTACATGTAAAGGTTTTTTCGAAGATAAACCCTCAAAGATTTTCAAACTCGGAAAACAAAAGATGCGGAAATTACGGTAGTAAAAAGGCTACAGGGTGTAGCCTTCTGAATTTAATGGTGGCTACATGTATGATTAGGATCGATTTTAGCAACGTTTCCTGCTAAAAAGGCACGTAAAGAGTCTTCTAAAACTTCATTTTTATCGTCAAAATAGACATCAATACCGACTGCTAAAAACTTTTTTAAAGGTTCGCCGCCTATACCGGAAACAATCAGCGCATCGGCGCCTAAAGACTGAATGTTGGTAACGGCATCTGCACATGCTCCCGTAACATGTCCCGGATTTTTATGGATCGTAATTTTTTTAACGATATTTTCTTCAACATTAACGACCGTGTAAAAATTGGCTCGACCGAAGTGAGCTCCTCGTTTAGCGCTTAACCCGTCTTCTTTCATTGTCGGAAAAACAATAATCATAATTTATCCTTTTATTTATTTTTTGTCACACTTATTTTAACACTGCTTGGCTAAAACTTTTCCAAGGTGTTATTTTGGTACGCTTTGTACGCCTCGGCGACACTTAACTCCCCCGCACCGACGTAAATGACCGTTTTCATTTGTGCTAAGACCGCACGGGCATTTTCTCCCGGTCCATTGCCTGTGATGATGACATCAACACTCAAATCCGCCATCGCTTTTGCCATCTTTGGACCTGCTCCGTGTTCTTGATTGACGATTTCACGGTTGTCGTGAAAGGTGATTTGACCGCTTTGTTCATCGTAAATTAACACGTACTCCGCACGTCCAAAACGTGCTTCCATCATCGAATCCCATGAGGGCTCTTTTGTTGTAAAGGCGATTTTCATATTAGACTCCTAATGTCTTTTTTATGGTTTCAAAACTCTCTTCAAGTAATTTTTTTAAAGGTGCATCGGTGTATTCAGTGATGGTTTTTGCTTCCACCATCGCTTGTGTAAAGGCTTTGTTGTAGGGAATATTCTTTACATGTAAGATAGATTCTTCTCTCAAAAAGGCTTCAATTTGTTCACGCACTTCAGGGTTTAGGTCGGATTTGTTGATGATGCACCCCGCTTTAATGCGAAATCGTTTGACCACTTCATAGACCCGTTTCAAATCGTGCAAACCCGAAAGCGTTGGTTCCGTCACGAGCAAGGCAAAATGAGCACCGCTGAGTGAAGAGACCACAGGACAACCAATACCAGGTGAGCCATCGACAATCATCAATGATTTATTTTTTGCCAAGGCGATGGCTTTGCCCTCTTTTTTCACTTTAGCGACGAGTTTGCCAGAATTTTCCGCCCCAATACCAAGCTTGGCGTGTACCATGTCGCTTCCGTATTTGGTTTGAGAAGCAAACCACGCTCCTGCTAAGCGTTCATTCATCGAAATTGCCTTTGGACGGCAGACTTTCTCACAGTATCCGCATCCCTCACACGAGAGCTCATCGACAACGTAACGACCGTTTCGCAAAACAATTGCACCAAAGCGACACACTTTTGCACATCGTCCACAATTTCTGCACGTATTTTCATCAATGTGCGCCAGTAATCCGCTGTAAAAATCCTCTTTGTGTGCAAAATCAGGTTGAAGTAAAAGGTGCATATCCGCAGCGTCCACATCGCAATCCACCACCACGCACGATTCTTGGGCTAAACTCGCCAATGCGGCGGTAATCGACGTTTTACCCGTGCCGCCTTTGCCTGAAATAACCACTATCTCTTTCATTGTCCCACTCCTTGTAAGAAGTTCTTTACATGTAAAGCGATCTTTTCGATTTCATCTTTAAAGGAAGGAATCTCTTGGTAGATGAGTTTCCCCGTCGAATAGAGCTTTGCCGCTTCAACAAGGTGAGGAATTTTTCCTAAAATAGGGATACATTCTCTTTCGCAATAGTTCACAACATCGTCATTCCCCATGCCATAACGGTTAATGACCACGCCAAAATTTTTCTTTAAAATGCGTGTGGTTTCTACTGCTAACGTTAAATCGTGCAAACCAAAAGGGGTAGGTTCGGTCACTAAAATAACAAAATCCGCATCTTTAATCGCTTCCATGACGGGGCAAGAAGTTCCTGGAGGTGAATCAAAAATTTTGATGCTTTCTTCCTCAAAATGCGCATCAACGTATTTTTTAGTCTGAGCAATTAAGGAGACGGCTTGCTCTTCCCCGATGTTTAAACGCCCTTCCACAAACTCAATGTTTCCCGCAAGAAAATGGCTGAGTTCTCCCATTTTTTGAGGCTCCATCGGGAGTGAGCCTGTCGGGCAAAGTTCCGA
This sequence comes from Sulfurospirillum sp. MES, assembly GCF_000789415.1. Taxonomy (NCBI): domain Bacteria; kingdom Pseudomonadati; phylum Campylobacterota; class Epsilonproteobacteria; order Campylobacterales; family Sulfurospirillaceae; genus Sulfurospirillum; species Sulfurospirillum sp. MES. The sequence continues at coordinate 170,496 of NZ_JSEC01000001.1, forward strand.
ACAGGCGTAGCAACTGTGGCAGAGATTGGGGAAGACTAAAATTTCATTGGCAATGAAAAGCAAAGCGTTGAAATTGCAGTTTTGGACACAATCCGCACACAGGGTGCATGAAGTGCTATCCCAACGAGGAATCATCTTCATTTTATCCTCTTTTTTTAACAACTCTTTGTTTAAAAAAAGGTTGGAGTTTGGCTCTTCCACGTCCAAATCAACAAGCACGACAGCTTCGTGCTCTCCTAAAAAAGCGGCAAGGTTGGTGGAAAGGGTCGTTTTCCCCGTTCCACCTTTGCCACTGGCAATAGCTATTTTCATTCTTTTTCCTTTTTTGTATGACAACATACTCCATGCCCAAAGCCCTTAGCAAAATCTACAAGTTCGCTTGAATGGCAAAGAGGACACTCTTTTTTTTCTTCCAATATACTCGCTCTAAAGCGATGGTTGCATGCTTTGCATTGGTAAACATTTTCTTTAAAATGAACGCTTCCTCCATTAATAACCACTTTTGAGCCTTCAACAAGCATCAAAGCCATTTTTTTACGAGCCCGTTCCACGAGTCTGGTGAAGGTTGATCGAGAAATACCCATGGCATCAGAGGCTTTTTCATGTTCAAGCCCTTCATAATCCGCTAAGCGAATCGCTTCATACTCATCCAGCTCAAGTGTGATGGTTGTTAGCTTCGTGCCTGCAACGCCTGCGGGTTTAAAGGTTGTAAATAAGGGAGGATGACTAATCGCTCTTGCTTTTGGATTGCGTGCCATAAGGTCTCACTTTTGAATAGATTGGGATCATTATAATACACTTAAGTGCATAATGTCAAGGATTATAATACACATATGCTCAAAAATTGTTATCATGTGTCATTGACATGTAGAAGTGATGCGGGTATAATTTTTTTAACATATGTTCATAATAAAGAGGACTAAAAATGCTTAAAAAGCTTGGTTTTGTACTAGGATTTGGAGTTATATTGCTCTTAAGCCATGCTATTTATACGCAGGCTACCAAAAGCGGTTGCCGTGCAATGCGCCTTGAATGCCACAAAGAAACGGTCGTGTTTGAACGTATTTACCTCCAAGACGAGGTCAAAGCTTTGAAAGAAACGATTCGCTCAAAAGGTGTTTTTTTGGAGATTGAAACGCAAAAAGCACACTATTCACCTTCAAAACTGTTTGAAATTTTAGACCTTGAAGCCGTTCGCAATGATATGCTAAAGGAGTTTGGGAACGCTTCATCGCAAGACGCACCTCGTTTGTATGTATTACTTTATGAAAACGACCCTTTAGACCCCGGGAAAAAAACCAAAGAAGCAAAACTCTATGCAGGGTATTTGGTTTTTAGCTTTTACAAGGGAGCCGATTTGGTGTATAAAATGCAAATTGATTTTATGGATAAAGAGGGCCAAGACATCACTAAACGCATCGCTTGCGCTAAAGAGTCGTTGATGGCGTTGTAGGTTATCATCTGATCAAACAGGGTAAAACTACCCGTTGCAAAGGCTAAAGCTAGATTTCTATTGATAGGATTCTTAACAAAAATGGCTTTGTATCCAGTGGTTTCGAAGTCACAGAAAAATGCAAACAGTTAGCGTATACAACCAGTCACATTAAGAGTACGTAACGGGAGTTATAATTTTGTATTCCTGATACGCTATAATTTTTTTTAAAAAAATATTAAGGGGGAGTGGGTATGAAAATCAAACAAATGATTTTGTTAGTAGTCTCGATCATTGTAACCGTTATAGTCGTAGTCTTATCCTACATGGGGTACGCTACAGCAAAAGAAAACCTAATGGGAAAAGTTGACAATCAACTCGCCAATATCACTACACTTAATGCCCAGCACATTGATAAATTTATTGCAGAAAAAAAACGCGTTATGGAGTTACTCGCCCCTGTTTTAGAAACAGTTTCTTATGACAAAGAAACACATCTTACGTATATGGAACAAGCAAAGAACGCTATGAATATCTATGGTGTTTTTAGTGTTTTTAAGGATGCTCATTATTTTGATACTGCAGGCTGGATTCCTCCTGCTGATTGGGATTACAAAACAGAACCGTGGTATAGCAAAACAATTTCTACTCGAGATACGGTTGTTCTTGGGCCTGATGTGTATAAGGATAACGAAGGCAAGAATGTTTATTATATCTCTGTGAATAAAACGGTGTTTAAAGAGGGCAAACCATTTGGGGTTGTAGGAAGCGAGATTCATACCAATGCTATCAATGAGGCATTGTCAAAAGTAAAAATTTTATCAACAGGGTATTTGTTTGTGATGAATAAAGAGACGGGTATCATCTTATCGCATCCTGACAATGAGCGAGTAGGGAAGAAGGTAATAGAAGATATTTTTCAGCAAATCAAAGGGAAAAAAGAAGGGCATATAATGTATCGTTATGAAGATACAACAGATAAAGTTGCCTATTTTGAGAGCTTAGAGGAAGTCCCTTGGATTGTGGTGGCTACAGTCAATTTGGATGAAGTGAACGAGCCACTGAGTACATTAGTATTAAAATTTGTTGTGATTGGCATTTTTGCTTTAATGCTCTCATTGATGGTCGTTTATGTTTTAATTAACCGTTCCCTGCGCTCTTTAGTCGACATGAAAAATCATGCAAACAACTTAGCAACAGGAGATGGTGATTTGACGCGTGAACTTGTTGTGAATAACAATGATGAAGTTTCCGATGCTAGTCGAGAGATCAATACCTTTATTCAAAAAGTTCGCACGATTATTCAAGACGCGAAAAGCCTTTCAAGCGAGAATTTCTCTGTTGCACATGAGCTTTCTGCAACCACGATTCAAGTTGGTGCAAGGGTGGAGAGCTCAACTTCTTTAATCGTTGATACGACAAAAATCTCACAAGGCATTAAGGCTGAGATTAACGCATCTGTCGCTGAATCAAAAGATGCAAAAGAGGAGATTCAGCTAGCCAACCGTTCATTGTACGAGGCTCAAAAAGAGATTATGCTGATGGTTCAAAATGTTGAAAAAGCGGCCAGTATCGAAATGGAAATGGCACAACGCATGGATGGACTCAGCCAAGATGCGGGGCAAGTTAAGGAGATATTGACAGTGATTAATGACATTGCCGACCAGACCAACTTACTTGCGCTCAATGCGGCTATTGAAGCGGCACGTGCAGGGGAGCATGGGCGAGGATTTGCTGTTGTGGCCGATGAAGTCCGAAAGCTTGCTGAACGCACGCAAAAAAGCCTTTTAGAAATCAATGCAAAAATCAGCGTTATTGTTCAGTCTATCTTTAATTCGAGTGAGCAGATGAATATTAACTCAAAAACGATTCAAGAGCTAACCACTTACGCCAATGCCGTTGAAACAAAAATAACTGGTACCGTTGGAGTGATGAATCGAGCTACGACTATGAATGAAAAAATGATTGAAGATTATATTGCAACAGGTGATAATATTGACAAGATTGTGGATAAAATAGAAAATATCAATAGCCTCTCAAGTGCCAATGCTCGCAGTGTTGAAGAGATAGCTAGTGCGGCTGAACATCTAAACGAAATGACCGAAGGGCTCAATACGATGCTCAATCAATTTAGAACGTAAAACGTAAAATAGTTGATGTAAAATGAGCAAAGTCAACGCTTTACATGTAAAGCGTTGACTACTTCTTTATGCAAGAGAGTAACAACCATGAATCTGCAAAAGCTCAAAGAGGCAGAAGCCTACTTTTTTGAACTTTACCCACAAGGTTTTGAAGATGTTGGACTTTTGCCTATCATCAAACGACACAATACCGCCAAAATTGGCGAGCAAGTTGGTGAATTGTTCGCCAAAGAGAACTTTTCTCAGCCTGAGCTTATCTGCGAAAATTTTGCCAAAATCGTCTCAAAATCGACCCTAATTTCACTCTTTGAAAAACCAAAAGTAAGAGACATGATTAAGTCGATGCGTATGGAGCGAAGAGATATGTTCGCTATTGGTCTGTACGAACTGCTTTATGGCGATCAAAAAGAAGGCTTTGAAACTTTGGTAGAGGTACTTTCTTTTTATGGGTTGGCAAAATGGTCTATCGTAACGTTGATTTCATATTATTTTTACAGAGACAAAGAGTTTTTCATCAAGCCTACAACCACTAAAAATATCATCACATTTTTTGAGATAGAAGGTTTGGCTTATAAGTCTAAACCGAGCTATGAATTTTACGAGAAGTATAAAAAAGTCTTAGAGAGCATGAGAGCAGAAGTCAGTGAGAAGATAAGTCCTCATGACAATGCAGGATTTACAGGGTTTTTAATGATGGCAATGGAAGAGTAGTTAAATTTCAAATAGAGTTTTTGTCTTTACATGTAAAGATTAAATAGAGAAAAAATTAAAAATTTAGTTGTCCTAAGATTTAAAAATTACGTTAAAATAGCTATTAAATAAAATTTAAGATCAAATCATAAATTTGTGAGTATGACGGATATCTAGTAGGAGAAAAATTTTGGAGAACAGTACTTCTCAAAATAGCAATATTAAATTTTTAAGTGGAATAATCATTGGTATTTTAATCCCACTTCTTGCTAGTGTAATGCCTTGGTTAATAAATCGTATTTTTCCTGACAATGCACTAATATATTCCTTTCAAGGTCCTATTTCAGTAAAAAACTCTCTATCTCTTGAATTTTTGATAGAAAATAGGGGAAATAAAGCAGAAGAAAAAATAGAAGCATGGATTCCTATTAAAATTTATAGTACAACAAAAACTGAAAGAGATAAAGACGGTAAAATCAATATCATTGAAGTGAAGCCAAAAATTTTAATGGAATCTGATAGTCCATTAACTAAATTGGAAGAAAGGAAAGATGACTTATTACTAACTATAGATTCAATAAAACCAAAAGAAAAAGTTTCAATTAAATTGTTTATATACAATGAATCTGGTAGCATCTATTTATCTAGTTATAGTTTGGAAAGAGTGCGTGTAACATCTAAAGATGTATTGGCTGTATATGATAATGGACCGTCTAAAGAAGTACTTTATATGTACAAAATTGCAACATGGATTTTAATTTTTATAATTATCTTGTTTTTTTCTTATGCAATTTATTATGAAAATATTATGCCTAGAGAGAAAAAAGAAAAATATTTACTAGATCAGATTGATAAATTAAAATAGCCTCTCTTCTTAATATATAAAAAACCCTACATCTTTCCCGTAATCTTCCGAATCGCCAGTGAAGCGAGTGTCAAACCAAACGAAGCGGTGACACACATCAAACTTCCCATCTCTTTACAAATCGGCTTTTCATCGGAAAATACCGTTAAGAATGTGCCTTGAAAGCCTGTCTTTTTAAGTCCTTCACGAAAACTTTTCGCCAGTGCATCGCCATACGTATCCCAAATAGGGGCATAGTGAATTTTGGTTGGGTCGATCTTTTTAGCGCCACCTGCGGAACTTAGCAGTTTAGTGTGGGCTTTGTGTGCTACGGCGATTTTCGCTTCCATATCATCGATCGCGTCAATGACAATGTCATAAGGTTCAAAGTCAAAACTCTCGACCCATTCAGGGGTGACTTTTGCCACGATAGGCGTAACACCTTTATAGAGGCTTGCCATATGCAAGACTTTGACTTCACCCACGGCTTCTGAGCCTAGCTGTCTATTTTGATTGGTCACATCGTAGGTATCAAAATCAACGATGGTGATGTCGCTTATACCTGTGCGATAAAGTGCGTCCAAACAGGGACTTCCGACACCGCCAATGCCTAAAAGAAGGACTTTGGCGCTTTGGAGTTTTTCAAAGTCGTCGCCAAAAACGCGTCTAACACGAGAGTAACGGTCGTCCATTATTTTATCCACTCTTTTAAGGCTTCAAGTTCATCGTGCGCGGTCATATCGAGTTGAATCGGCGTAATCGAGACGTAGCCCTCTTCGATAGCACTCAAATCGCAGTCGCTAAGTGCTCCTTTTTTCCACTCCAGCGTGTGAACGCCTAGCCAGTAGAACTCTTCGCCTCTAGGATTGCGGTGCAGATGCGCGTCGTTTCCGTACATACGGTATCCCGCGCGCGTGATTTTATAGCCTTTGCACTCTTCGGGTTTCAACGGCGGCACGTTGACGTTTAAAAAGCGACGTTCGTTCAAAGGAAAGGTTTTTTCCAAAATCTTTTTGGAAAGATCGTACACGACGCGCTCCGCCAAATCATAGCCGTGCGTCAATTCGATGTTTTGGGGGCTACCTTCGTAAACTTGCGAAATCGCGATGGACGGAACGCCGTGAAGTGTACCTTCCATCGCCGCGCTCGCCGTACCGCTGTAGGTGATGTCTTCGCCCAAATTGGAGCCTTTGTTGATGCCGCTAACGATCAGATCGGGTTTGCTCTCTCCTTCAAAAAGTGCGTTGAGCGAGAGGTAAATGCAATCGGTCGGCGTGCCGTCGTCGAGTTTAAAAAAATCGTCGCTAATGGAGATAAAGCGAAGCGGACGCGTTAAGGTTAAAGAGTGTCCGCATGCTGATTTTTCGGTGGTGGGAGCTACGATCGTGACATGCCCTAAAGGACGAAGCGCGCGTGCAAGCGCATGTAAGCCCGGACTTTCAAATCCGTCGTCGTTGGTAATTAAAATACGTTTCATGAAAAGACCTGTCTTTTTTAAAACATTATAACGAAACGGGCTTATAGTAGACTTCGTTTAAAGCTCCAAAGCGCGTCTATTTTTAAGAGATTTTTGTATAGACTTATACAAAAAAGAAGGTATGCGTTTGAAACTTTTAATCTCGGCATTGGAACCCTCCGCAAATTTGCATCTCGAACCTATTTTAGAAGGCTTGGAGTCTTGCGAAATTTTCGGTATTTTCGACGAGCGTTTCGGGAAGCCGTTTTTGTCTTCCGGTGCTTTTTCGATTATGGGTTTTTTGGATGCACTTCCTAAAATTCGCGAGGCGAAACGGGCGATTAAAGTGATGGCGCGTATGAGTTTTTTTGTGGATAAGGTTTTGCTGATCGACTCTCCGGCTTTTAATTTACCTTTGGCAAAAGCGATTAAAACGATCAATCCGAACGTCCAGATCATTTACTACATTTTGCCGAAAGTATGGGCTTGGAGACCCAAACGCGCGGCGAAATTGGAGAAATATTGCGATATTTTGGCGTCGATTTTCCCGTTTGAGAATTTATGTTATACCAAATCGACGTATGTGGGCAATCCCTTGTTGGACGAGATACCGCACTTCAAGATACGCCATGAAAAAACGGGAACGATCGCCTTTCTGCCCGGAAGCCGCAAGAGTGAGATAAGGGCTCTATTGCCTATCTACAAAGAACTTGCGGCAAAAATCGAGGATAAAGAGAAGCTTCTGGTCATTCCGGCGCATTTTACGTATCGGGAAATCGTCGATATATACGGGGATTTGGGTATGTTTAAAATTTCACGCAATACGTACGACGCATTTTTACAAAGCGAGTTTGCGTTTGTCTGTTCGGGAACGGCGACCTTGGAAGCGGCTCTTGTGGGGGTGCCTTTCGTGTTGGCGTACAAAGCCAAAGCGTTTGATTATTGGATTGCGAAGCAATTTGTTAAGCTTAAACATGTCGGATTGGCGAATATTTTGTTTGATTTTGAACAAGAGGAGCCTTTACATGTAGAGTTGCTTCAAGAAGAAGTCTATGCGGACAACTTGCTTCACGTTTACGAGCAAACCGATCAAGAGGTTTTTTTCGAACGTGCCACGAAACTTCGAACGCTTTTGGAACACGGAAGCAAAGAGGCAATGATAAGTATAATGAAGCTATAATAGGTGCTTTTTGAAGGAGAACTCAATGGAAAATAAAGAGCCGATGACCGAGTTCGGTTATCAAAAATTATCAAACGAATTACAAGATTTACGAAAAAAACAACGTCCCGAGACGGTCATAGAATTGGATATTGCGCGCAGTCACGGGGATCTTAAAGAGAATGCCGAATACCACGCAGCCAAAGATCGTTTAGCGTTTATCGATACGCGCATCGGCGAACTAAGCGATCTTTTGGCACGTGCCCACGTGATCGATCCTAGCTCGTACGAACACGATAAAGTACGATTCGGTTCGAGCGTGATGTTGGAAAATACGGACAGCGGCGAAGAGGTAAGCTATACCATCGTAGGTAGTACCGAAAGCAATCCCGATCGCGGGTTGATTTCGTTTCACTCTCCGCTTGCCAAACAGCTCATGGGACGTAGCGAAGGCGAAGAAGTAACGATTAAATTACCGAACGGCTCGCAAGAGTACGAAATCCTAGAAATCGCTTATCGCGAGATCGACTTTGAAGGATAAGCATGCCTAAAATCGATGTAGCTATTATAGGGGCTAGCGGATATACGGGATTGGAATTGATCAAAATCTTGATCAACCATCCTCATTTCACGATTCGTTATATCGCAACGAGCGAAGGAGGCGTGAGTGCAAGCGAGCTTCATCCCTCGCTCGCTTGCGTTTTTGAACAAGACGTGCAAAAAGCCGATGCCAAAGAGGTGGCAAAACATGCGACGCTGGCATTTTTAGCACTTCCTCACAAAGCCGCGATGGGGTTTGCGAAAGAGCTTTTAGACTTACATGTCAAGGTTGTCGATCTTTCGGCGGATTATCGCTTGGAGTTGGAAGCCTACGAAAAACACTATTGCGAACACGAGGATAAAGAGCATTTAAGCGAAGCGGTCTACGGATTGCCCGAAATTCACAAAGCGCGCATCCAAAACGCTCGTTTGATCGCCAATCCGGGGTGTTATCCTACGGCGTCGATTTTGGGAATTTTGCCGTTTTTGCCGTATCTGAACAAAGAAGCACCGATTTTTATCGATGCGAAAAGCGGTGTGTCGGGTGCAGGTAAAAAGTTAACGCCTACGGCGCATTTTGTTGCTATTAACGAAAATATGTTTGCCTACAATCCGCTAAAGCATCGCCACGAACCCGAAATTGCGGAAAAATTGCGCCAGATAAGCACGCATGCATTTGAAGTCAACTTCATTCCGCATTTGCTTCCCCTGACGCGCGGAATGTTGGTAAGTTCTTATTTGCAAACCGACGAGACGATTGATGCGAAGGCGGTTTTGAGGGCGTATTACGCCGATGCGACGTTCGTACGCGTGCGCGAAACACCTGTAGAGATTAAAGCGACGGCGGGAACCAATTTTTGCGATATTTTCGTGACGCAAAAAGGCAAATCCCTTTTCGTTTCGTCTGCTATCGATAACCTTTTACGCGGTGCTTCATCCCAAGCGGTGGTCAATGCCAACTTGATGTGCGGTTTGGACGAAACCGCCGGTATTCCTATGATCGCGTATGTCCCTTAATCTGTACATTCAAGAAGGAGCGCTTTTCATTGCCGACGCGCATGATTCAAGCGAGCGCTCTTTCTTCTTCGATTTTCTTTTACATGTCAAGCACAATCCTCCCCCGCAACTCTTTTTGATGGGCGATATGTTCGATCTTTTGGTCGGGAACGTGGACTACGGCGTTGAGCAATACCGCCCTTATATCGACCTGATCGACACGATTGCCGCGCGATGCGAAGTCTATTATTTTGAAGGCAATCACGATTTTAATCTAGCCAAAGTCTTTTCCCATGTCACGGTCGTTCCCATTGAACGCCAACCGTTAGCATGTCGGCTTCCCGACGGCAGAGCATGCTTGCTGTTGCACGGCGACAAATACGGAACTTTGCTGAACCGTTGTTATACGAAAGCGATTCGTCATCCAAAGCTTTTAAGTGTTTTGAACGTTTTGGATCGACTCTTCTCGCATGCGATCTCCAAAAAGATTCAAAACGATCAACGTAAAAAAAATCTCTGCAAGAAAATCGAAGACTTTGCAACGCAAATACAACGTAAACTCTCTTTTTACCCAAAAACCGAGGTCATTGCCGAAGGGCACTACCATCAAAACGTCGATTTTACGGTATCTAGCGTTCATTATGTCAATTTTTCTTCTTTTGCGTGCAATCAAAGCTATTTTAGTGTACAATCCTCTCCAGAGACACACTTTGCATCCATGCAATTGAGGTCATGTCCAAGTAAATAAGGGGCAGCAATGGCTAAAGAGAGTATTTTAAAAGTAGGTTCCAATGAAATGGAACTGGTGGATTTTCGTATTTTCAAAAAGGAAGAGAAGGGTGTGTATGAGGGAATCTACGGCGTCAACGTCGCCAAGGTTCGTGAAATCATCAAAATCCCCAATCTAACCGAACTCCCCGGAGTTCCCGAGTACATCGAAGGCATCTTCGATCTTCGCGGTATCGTCATACCCGTCGTTAACCTTGCGAAGTGGATGAATATTAAAGAGCCTGACGACGGATCGATTAAACCGCGTATAATCATTACCGAGTTTAGCGATATTTTGATCGGTTTTGTCGTTCACGAAGCAAAACGAATTCGTCGCATTAGCTGGAAAGACATCGAACCCGCATCGTTCGTTGCTGGCATGGGTTCTTTGGATAAAAGCCAAATTACGGGCGTAACGCGCATCGAAAACGACGACGTACTGTTGATTTTGGACTTGGAAAGCGTCGTACAGGCGTTGGGAATTTACCAGCCCAAAATGGACATCGACGACCATCAAATCGTCAAAGTCGAAGGAACGGCACTCATCTTGGATGACAGTATGACGGCGCGAAAACTCGTAAGCGATGCGTTGAAAAAAATGGGAATGCGCGTCGTGGAAGCCAAAGACGGTTTGGAGGGAATTCAAAGGCTCAATGAGCTTTACACGACCTACAATGAGCGTATCGGCGACGAAGTTAAGATTATTATCAGCGACGTCGAAATGCCGCAAATGGACGGATTCCACTTTGCCGCAAACGTCAAAGAAGATACGAGGTTTAAAAATATTCCGATCGTATTCAACTCCTCCATTAGCGATCACTTCAGCGAGATCAGAGGCAAAGAGGCGGGCGGAGAGGCTTATTTAACGAAATTTGATGCGTCGATTTTTTACAAAGAAGTTTCTAAAGTAATAAAATCGCATGTAAAAACTGCACAATAGGGGTAGAACGATGGAAGATATTCAAGAAATTTTAGAAGATTTTTTGGTTGAAGCGTTCGAACTTATTGAACAACTCGATCAAAACTTAGTGGAGCTTGAGTCCAATCCCGACGATCTGGAACTCCTCAATAGCATCTTTAGGGTTGCCCATACGATTAAAGGCTCTTCATCGTTTCTTAACTTTAACATTTTGACGCAATTAACGCATCATATGGAAGATGTTTTAAACAAAGCACGCCATGGAGACTTGAAATTGACGCCGGAAGTTATGGACGTCGTTTTGGAGTCGATCGATTTGATGAAGACATTGTTACATTCCATTCGCGATAACGGAGACGACACGTCTATCGGATTAGATATTACCGATATTTGCCGTCGCTTGGACATCATTTCAAACGGTGAAGAGGTTGTCGAAGTTTCAACGCAATCCGCAGAAGAAGCAACGGCACCGGTAGCGGTAGACGACAATGCGGACTATTCTAAACTTAGCGATCAAGAGGTTGAAGAAGAGATCGAACGTTTATTGAAAATGCGTAAAGAAGAAGATCGTAAGCGTAAAGAAGGCCATGCGAAAGAAAGCGCCGCACCGACTCCGGTCGCACCGACTCCTTCTGCGGCACCTTCGTTTGCGGGACTTGGCGATCACGACGAGAGTGAAGAAGCTCCGGCGGAAAAATCGACGGCAAAACGAAGCGGCGGCGAGAGCACTAACGCTCCGGCTAAAAAAGAGTCCGCAAGTACGATGGAGCAGACGATACGCGTCGAGGTAAAACGACTCGACCATCTGATGAACCTTATCGGCGAGCTTGTTTTGGGCAAAAATAGATTGTTAAAAATCTACGACGACGTCGAAGAACGTTACGAGGGCGAGAAATTCTTGGAAGAACTCAACCAAGTCGTATCGTCGATTTCACTCGTAACGACCGACCTTCAAATTGCGGTTATGAAAACAAGAATGCTTCCTATCGCAAAAGTTTTCAACAAGTTCCCGCGAATGGTTCGCGACCTTTCTCGCGAGCTCGGTAAACAAATCGAGCTTGAAATTTCGGGTGAAGAGACGGAGCTTGATAAATCGATCGTAGAAGAGATCGGCGATCCTTTGGTGCATATTATTCGTAACTCGTGCGACCACGGCATTGAAGACGCTGCGTCTAGACGTGCTAAAGGCAAACCCGAAATGGGTCTCATTCAGCTTAAAGCGTACAACGAGGGTAACCATATCGTCATCGAAATTACCGACGACGGTAAAGGTTTGGATGCCGATCTTTTACGTTCCAAAGCGATTGAAAAAGGAATGATCAGCGAGCGTGAAGCCGACGCTATGAGCGATAAAGAGGCGTTTTCATTGATTTTTAGACCTTCTCTATCGACGGCAAAAGTGGTAACCAACGTTTCAGGTCGCGGTGTAGGTATGGACGTTGTCAAAACGAATATCGAAAAATTAAACGGCATTATCGACGTTGACAGCGAGTTAGGGCGCGGTACGGTTATCAAACTTAAAATTCCGTTGACGTTGGCGATTATTCAAGCCCTATTGGTCGGTGCGCAAGAAGAGTATTACGCGATTCCGTTGGCATCGGTTTTAGAAACCGTTCGCATTCCTTTGGACGAGATTTATACGATTGAAGGCAAAAATGTTTTACGCCTTCGCGACGAGGTGCTCTCTCTTGTTAGACTCTCCGATATTTTCGGAGTGAAACAAGTTTATGAGGGCGGAGAACACACCTACGTCGTCGTTATCGGACTTGCCGAATCCAAACTCGGCGTCGTCGTCGATACTTTGGTCGGACAAGAAGAGATTGTTATTAAATCTTTGGGCGATTACCTCCAAGGCATTGAGGGTATTGCGGGTGCGACGATTCGAGGCGACGGACGCGTTACGCTGATTGTGGATGTAGCGGCGTTAATGAATCTTGCCAAAGGCATTACGGTCGATATTCGTGCAACGGCGGAAACGACGGTTAAAACGAAAAGTGTACCGAGTGATTACGTCGTACTTGCCGTAGACGACAGTGCGATGGATCGCAATATTATGAAAAAATCGATGGAACCTATCGGCTTAACGGTGATCGAAGCCAGCAACGGTCAAGAGGCTTTAAATATGCTCAAATCGGCAGAATACAGTATCGATGCGGTTTTAATCGATATCGAAATGCCGCGTATGGACGGCTATACCTTGGCGAGCGAGATCCGTAAGTATTCCAAATACAAAAACCTACCGCTTATTGCGGTGACGTCGCGTACCTCAAAATCCGATCGACTCAGAGGCGTGGAATCGGGTATGAGTGAATATATCACCAAGCCGTACTCTCCGGAATATCTTGAGAGTGTCGTACGAAAAAATATTAAACTATAAGTGAGGCAAGAAGATGAACGATAAACTCAATCAAATTCTTCAAAAGCAACAAAAACAGATTGAAGAGCCTCAAAAAAAAGAGGATGACGTTGTCCAATTGGTAGGATTTATTATCGGGCAAGAAGAGTACGCCGTGCCCATTTTGAGCATTCAAGAGATCATCAAACCGATTGAATATACGCGTGTTCCGAGTGTCCCGACGTATATCTTGGGTGTCTTTAACCTCAGAGGAAGCGTGATCCCGTTGATCGATCTTCGTAGCAAGTTTAAGATGGATCCTTCTAAAGTGACCGAAGAGACGCGTTACATCGTGATGAAAGGTAAAGACAATACCGCCGGTTTCGTGATCGATCGTCTGACTGAGGCGATTCGTATTAAAAGCAGTCGTATCGGACCGCCGCCGGAAACGATTCATGCCGAGAAAGGGCTTGTTTACGGTATCGGTATGCGCGATGAAAATATTTTGACGATTCTTAAAGTCGAAGCTCTGCTCAAACGCGATTTCTAATTAAAAGAGACTACAAACCGTTTTGAGGCTTGTAGTCTCTTTCTTACGCATTTAAAATATCTGCAATCAGTTCAAAATGGTTGGCACTCATGATGTGTGTTTTCGGATGCACGCGTCGCAACGTTTGAAACGTTTGAAGCGAAAGTTCAAACCCTACTTTTTTTTCTTCGTTTTCACCGATTTTTTTTGCATGTAAAAGCTTTTCCGTCCATATATCGGGAACATGAACGCCCGGTACGTGAGCACTTAAAAATTGGGCCGTTCGAAGATGCACGATTGGGAAAAAGCCTAAAATCAATTCGCACGGAGACTCTTTCTTTCCGGAGAGTGTTTTTGCTTCGTCAAAAAGTTCCAAAAGCATACGCGCATTTTCTTCGCTGTAAACGGGTTGCGTGATAATTCCGATCGCTCCGTGGCTAATTTTTGTCGCCATTTTTTTTGCGAGATGCTTAGGCGTATTGGCATGCGCATTGCATACGGCGAACGGATAGATCGGCTTAGGTGGCGTCTTAAACGGTTTTCCGGAGTAGTCGATGCTTGCGTTAAAGCATTGGATAATCTCCATTAAAAGCGTACTGTTTCCCTCAAAAACACCCTTCAGCTGCGGCTGGTCGCTTGCGCCGGCCGGATCGCCCGTAAGGCATAAAATCGTTCGCAAATCGTGTTCATTGGCTCCCAATAAATCAGATTGCAACGCCAATTTGTTGCGATCACGCATACTCATCGTTGCAATGACGGGTTTGTGAAAACGATGCTGGAGTTTGAGGGCACCCATTAAAGCATTGTACTTTAAACGCGCTAAGGGATTGTCGGTCGTGCTAAAGCCGTCTACTTTTTGATCCAATTTCAAAGAAGCTATTTTTTCGATAATCGGTTCGAACGTCGGCTCGTGCATCGGTGTCGTCTCTAGACTTAAGAAAGTATCGCTGCGTAGTTTTTCGATGAAAGATTCAACCATTTTATATCCAATACGTATAACTTTTCCGTATTATAACCAATTGTATTCGAAAACGAAAAAAGCCGGTATCGTTAAAAATTAGGTTTGTGAGTTTAAATTATTTTTGTGGTATACTTAACCATTTTAGTACTACGTTACGAGACCGGATTAAAGGAGTTTTCGCATGGCGTATTGGGTCTGGGAGCCGGCATTTTCAGTGGGAATCGCCGTGATTGATAACCAGCATAAACGTATTATCGACTACATTAACGAATTAAATAACGCACTCGTGTACCGTGATTCGGAAAAGGCAAAAGAAGTATTGTCTTACCTCGTCGATTACACGCTTTCGCATTTTTCGTTTGAAGAAAGTTTGATGCAAGAAGCCGGATATGCGATGTTGGAGCCCCATAAAAAAGTTCATGAGTCGTTTATCAAGCGAATCGATTTTTTTAAAGAGCGCTCTTTAAACGGCGAAGAAATTACGCGGCAATTGATGAACGAACTTCAAATTTGGCTGATTAACCATATTCAGCATGACGACAAAGATTATCAAGAAGCCGTGATCGACATGTTAGAAAAAAAACAGATTTCAGCCGCAAAGCAGACGGCAAATGAAGGCTGGCTTAAAACATTGGCTGATACCTTTTTCAAATAACGCCTGCACTTTTATCCCGTGCTTCTTTGCTTGTTTGTCCAATAAAGATTGTAAGCAAGCACGTGTTATAATAGTTTCTTTTATCCGCATAAAAAATGCGAAGAGTCGTAAAGGAGCTTGTACGGAATGAAGTTATGCGTTTTTGATTTTGATTCAACGCTTATGGACGGAGAAACGATTGACTTTTTGGCAAAAGAACACGGAGTATTTCGCGAAGTTTCTTCGATTACCGAAGCGGCGATGCGCGGAGAACTCGATTTTTTTGAAAGTTTGAGCACGCGCGTAGGACTTTTAAAAGGGATGAACGCCAAAAAAGCGGAAGAAATTTGTGCTTCGCTTCCATTGATGAACGGTGCGAAAGATGCCATTAAGGGACTGAAAGCGCAAGGCTACAACGTTGTCGTGTTTAGCGGCGGTTTTCGCATTGCTACAACGCCGGCTAAAGCGTTTTTGGATTTTGATGCGGATTTTGCGAATGTCTTACATGTGAAAGATAATCATCTCAGCGGCCGTGTTGGCGGCGATATGATGTTCGGCTTCTCCAAAGGCGACATGTTACGCCGTCTTCAAAATTTGTTACATGTCAGCTACGAAAATACCGTTGCGGTAGGTGACGGAGCTAACGATATTTCGATGTTCGAATGCGCGGCAAAAAAAGTAGCGTTTTGCGCAAAACCGATTTTAAAAAATGCGGCTAATATCGTCATTGACGAAAAAGATATGCGCCGTCTTTTAGATTTTATTTAAGTAAGTAGGTAGTTAACATGTATAAAGACGATATCAAGTTTTCATTGTGGTGCGATTTTGTCGAACGCAGTTTTTTAGAGGGCGAATTTACGGAATTAATCGAGAAAAAAATTATCAACGCGGCAACAAGCAATCCGGCAATTTTCAAGTCGGCTTTTTTAAGCTCTTCGGCTTACGCCGAAGATAAAGCCGCTTTAAAAGGTCGACCGGCTAAGGAAATTTATGAGGCTTTAGCGATTCAAGACGTGACTTTGGCCGCAAGCAAACTTTTACCGTCTTATGAAAAAAACGATGACGGATTTATTAGTATCGAAGTCGATCCTTTTTTATGCGACGACGCTCAAAAGACGATCGAGGAAGGGAAAAGGCTGTTTAAGGCGATCGGATACCCTAACGTGATGATCAAAGTTCCGGCGACGCAAGCGGGATTCGTTGCGATGGAAGCACTTTTGAGTGAAGGCATTAACGTCAATGCGACGCTCATTTTTTCCATCGAGCAAACACATCGTTGTTTGGAAGCTTTTCGCAAAGCGAACGACGCTTTAAAGGCACGAAACGTTCATGCATTGCCGCAAGCCGTCATCAGTATTTTTGTCAGCCGTTTCGATCGCAAACTCGACGATGCGCTAAAAGCGATCGATTTCCCGACCGGAAGAGTCGGCGTCATGAATGCATTACGATGTTATGCCGCGATTCAGCACGACGCTATGCCTAACGTTAGAGCGTTATTTGCCAGTACGGGCGTGAAGGGCAATGCATTAAGTCCGGATTATTATATTAAAGAACTTTTGGTTAAAAATGCGATTAATACGGCTCCTCTTGGAACGATCTACGCTTTTGTCGCCGATACGAGAGACAATCTTGTAGTCGAGGTTCGTACGGACTTAATCGATAACTTTTTTAATGCGTTAGCGGCAAACGGTATTGCAATCGAAAGCGTTTGCGAGGAGCTAATGCACGAAGGACTTGATGCCTTTAAAGAGGCGTTTACGGAGATTTTAGACGCACTAAAATAAGACAAGGGAGTTTCAAAATGAGTGTTGAAGTCAACGTTAATGAACTCACGTTTGAAATGACGAAAAAGCTTAAATTTTATTTGAGTAAATTAGTCGAGCATGAAGGCAGCGATTTACATATCAAAACGGGAACGACGATTCGAGGGCGAATTAACGGTGAAATCGTTCCTTTTACGAAAGAAGCGTTGAGCCATGCCGACGGTTTAACGTTGGCAAAAGAGTTGTTACGAAGTCGTTTCGGCGAGCTGGTCGAAAAGAAAAACATCGACTTTACATTTAAGCTCAACGACGATTATCGTTTCCGTGTTAACATGTTCTTCCAAGTCGACGGCGTTTCGGCGGTATTTCGAACGATTCCGATGGTTTTGCCGACCGTGGAGTCGCTTCATTTACCGCCGATTATTAATACGTTAAGCGATCTTTCCAGAGGACTGATTTTGGTCACGGGACCTACGGGAAGCGGTAAAACGACGACCCTTGCTTCGATTATCAACCGCATCAATAAAACTCAAAGAAAGCATATTATCACGATCGAAGATCCGGTAGAATTTATCTATCAAGACGAAGCATGTATTGTTAACCAGCGTGCGATCGGACAAGATGCGTTAACGTTTTCGGATGCTTTGCGCGCGGCATTACGTGAAGATCCGGACGTCATTCTCGTCGGCGAGATGCGGGATTTGGAGACGATAGAAACTGCGATACATGCCGCAGAAACGGGTCACTTGGTGCTTTCAACCTTGCATACGATCGATGCCAAAGAGACGGTTGGGCGTATTATCGGAATGTTTCCCGGAAACGAACAAAACCGCATTAAGATGTCTTTATCATCGGTTTTGCAAGGCGTCATTGCGCAACGTCTGGTTAAAACCGTGAATCACGGTCGAACGGCGGCAGTGGAAATATTGGTAAAAAACGCTCGAATCGAATCGCTGATCTTGGAAGGAAGAGAGAGTGAAATTCCCGATGCGCTCAAAGAAGGAAAAGAGGTTTATAAAACGCAAACGTTTGATCAATCGCTTTTAAACCTCTATGCGGAAGGAAGAATTTCCCGTGACGAAGCTCTCAAAAGCGCAACCAGCCGCAACGATCTTACGATGGCACTCGATTTTTACGATGCCGATAAGAGTCAAAAAGAGATCCGAAAATCCGAATCTGCGACCAACATCAAAGAGTTGCAAACGTACGATAAAGATATTATCAGTCTTAAAAAATAATTTAGAGAGTTTTTAGATTTGTTTTTATATAATATCTCCCTTATTTTTTACAAAGGAAAACTATGTTAGAAGGCATCATTAGAGATAGTATCGAAAAAAAGGCTACTAAAGCGCTTCGTAGAGATGGATATCTAATTGCTAATATTTACGGTAAAGGTGAACAAAACATCAATGCTGCATTTAAAGCAAACGAATTCATCAAAGCAGCAAAGAGCAAAGACAGCCTCATTTTCCCTGTTAAAGTTGCGGGTACCGAGTACAACGTCGTGATTCAAGATTACCAACGAGATCCAGTCAACAGTAATCTTTTACATGTAGATTTGCGTATTGCACTTCCGGGCGTATTGACGAAATACCTTGTTCCCGTTAAACTTGTCGGCGTACCGAAAGGTACAAAAAATAAAGGCGTTTTGATTCAATCTAAAAAACGTTTAGCGGTTAAATGTACGGCTGAGAATTTACCGAACGACTTTACGATCGACGTAAGCGATCTTGACGTAGGCGATACGGTTCTTGTTCGCGATATTACGGTTCCCGCTAATGTTAAAATCGTTGATGAAACCCGCGTTTCCGTAGCCGGAGTTATTAAAGCGAAGTAACGCTTAATGACACTGATCGTAGGCTTAGGTAACCCTGACTTACAGTATAAAAACAATCGACATAACGTCGGTTTTATGGTCGTCGATGGACTTATCGACGGCCAAACTTCGTGTGAAAAAATTACCAAAACCAATTTTAAAGGCGAGCTTTTCAAAGCGCCTTCCATGCTTTTGCTTAAACCTTCGACCTATATGAACCTTTCCGGAGAGAGCGTACGGGCGGTAAGCGATTATTTTAAACCCGACCACGTGATCGTCATTCACGATGATTTAGACCTTCCTTTCGGAACCCTGCGTTTTAAAATCGGCGGCGGACACGGAGGGCATAACGGGCTTCGTTCGATTGACGCGCATATCGGAGTCGAGTATACGCGGGTTCGTATCGGTATCGGGAAACCGGCACACAAAAGCGATGTGGCAAAATACGTACTTTCCGATTTCTCGGCCTGTCAAAGAAAATTTCTACCCGAAATTCTTGTACATGTCACCAAAAGCGTTCAAGCATTGCTCCTGCACGATTTAAAAGAAGTTTCGCTACAATACTCCCTCAAACAAACGTTATGCGGCGGGGATGAGGTATGAAACTTTTTGAGAAATACATTGTTGTCAATTATCTCAAAAACTTTTTTATTATCTTTATCGCACTCGATCTTTTTTACGTCGGCGTCGATATCCTAACCAACTACAATACGATTCCGGATTCTGCAAATTTACAATTATTGTACGCATTGTTTCAAGGTATGAATGCGGTCAATTACGTTTTGCCTCTTTCGGTTGTTTTCGGAATGATCGTGACCTATTTTAGTATGCTGAAAACAAATGAGCTTATTTGTATGTACGCATCGAGTATTTCTCAAAGAGCGTTTATTCGCCCTTTCGTGATTACGGCGTTAGCGATTACGTTAGGCTATATCGGGCTCAACAGTACCGATTTTGCGTATGCGTATGAATACGGTTCCAATCTTAAAAAGTACAATCGTATCTCAAGCAATTCCGAAGACCTGTTTCTCAAACACAATAATCAATACGTTTATTTTAAAAAACTAGATCCGCTCAAACAAATTGCATACGATATTGCGATTTTCGAAGTCGACCACACGGATTTATCAAAAGTGATACGCGCAGATACGGCGACGTTTATCGATCATTATTGGGTATTGGAAAATGTCACGATCACGCATAAACCGCATGTCGCTTCTTTAGACGATGCGGGCTTAAAAATCGAGAAGGTCGCTAAACTGCAAACAATGCAAGATTTTAAGCCTAAAATTATGGATAACGTCTATCAAAGCGAATATGCTTTGTCCATCAGCGACGGCATCGACGCATTACATTTTTTCGATTCTCAGGGTATCAATACGAGTAAAATTAAAGCGACGCTGTTCTATCAGCTCTTTTTTCCGTTTTTCGCACCGCTTTTGCTGGTTATTTTGTATTTTAAAGCCCCTATTATGGGCAGGTATTACAACAGTGCGCTGATCGCTTCCTTGTTCGCTTTTATTACGCTAATTGTTTGGAGCGGACTTTTTTTATTGAGCCGTTTAGCCGCTAGCGGCGTTTTATTTTCGGAAGTTGCTATTTTACTTCCGATTGTTCTTTTAGTGTTTACCGCTCTTTATTTCTACACCAAACGTTAAAGGGTTTAATCGTTTTTTGTTGAACTTTTCGATAAAATAAAGCAGTTATCTCTATTAAGGTTCACAATGACGAAATTTTCTGCTTTAGCTCAACAATACGGTACGCCTTTATACGTTTACGATTTTGACGTGATTTCCCAAAAATTTTTAGCGCTTAAAGAGGTTTTTAAAGCGCGTAAATCGTTAATTTGCTTCGCACTAAAAGCCAATTCTAATCTTTCGGTTTTAAAGCATATGGCAGATTTAGGCGCCGGATGCGATTGTGTCTCGATCGGAGAGGTCAAACGTGCTTTAAAAGCAGGCGTTCCTAAATATAAAATTATCTTTAGCGGTGTCGGCAAACGAGACGACGAGATCGAAGAAGCGCTTAAAAGCGATATTTTGATGCTCAATTTAGAGAGTGAAGAAGAGATGAAGCGTGTTGAAACCATTGCGTCGAATTTAGGCGTAGTCGCACGTATTAGTATTCGCGTCAATCCCAATATCGATCCCAAAACGCATCCGTATATTTCGACGGGATTGCATGAAAACAAGTTCGGCGTCGATGTTGAAAGCGCAAAACGTATGTACCTTTACGCTAAAAATGTATCTTCGCTTGATCCCGTAGGAATCCATTTTCATATCGGAAGTCAAATTACCGACGTAACGCCGTTTAAAGAAGCGGCCGTCGTACTTGCGAATCTGGTGCGCAGCTTGAAAGCTTTGAACGTCGACATTAAATTTTTCGACGTCGGCGGCGGAATCGGCATTCGTTATAACGACGAAGAGACAATCGCGCTTTACGATTACGCCCAAGCGATTTTTAGTGCGATGAGTGGGCTTGACGTCACCTTAGTATGCGAGCCGGGACGCTATTTGGTCGGCGATTGCGGTTTCTTCTTAACACGGGTTTTGTACGAAAAGCAAAACGGTCATAAGCGTTTCGTGATTATCGACGGCGCTATGAACGATCTGATTCGTCCGAGCCTTTACCAAGCGTATCACGAAATTGAAGCCGAAGGAAAATCGAAGGAGCATACGAGTCTGTGCGACGTTGTTGGACCGATTTGCGAAAGCGGTGATTTTTTTGCGAAAAATATTGCATTGCCGCCTCTGGAACACGACGATCTTTTGATCGTAAAGAGTGCCGGTGCCTACGGTTTTGCAATGAGTAGCAATTATAATTCTCGTGCGCGTGTCGCCGAGGTTGCGTTGGAGCAAGGAGAAGGACGTTTGATTCGTCGACGCGAAAGTTTCGAGGATATGATCGCTTTGGAAGAAGCGTATATGTAAGGGTAAGCCTTACATGTGAAAAAAATGAGTGTATGATTAAAGGGTATGGTATGAAAGAGATCGAGACGTATCGAAAACAAATCGATGAGATCGACAACCAAATTTTAAAATTTTTAAACGATCGTATGGAAATCGTCAAAGAGATTGGACGTGTCAAGCAAACGAGCGGGACGTCAATTTACCGTCCTGAACGTGAAAAAGAGATTTTGGATCGTCTAAAATTGCTGAACAAAGGCGCACTCAATCCTCAGGCGATCGACGCTATTTTTTTGGAAGTTTTTGCCGTCAGCCGCAATTTGGAATTTCCGGAAAAGATTGCGTATTTAGGGCCGGAGGGAAGCTATACGCATCAAGTAGCGGAGAGTCGTTTCGGAGCTATGGGCAATTACATCGGCGTAAGTTCGATTGAAGCGGTTTTTCATGCGCTGGAAAACAAAGAAGCAAAATACGGAGTCGTTCCGGTCGAAAACAATACCGAAGGTGCGGTAGGAACGACACTTGATTGTTTGGGGAAATTTAGTGCCAAAATTGTTGCGGAAATTTACATGGATATTCATCACTCGTTCGCAACCGCGTGCGAGGATATTAAAAAGGTAAAACGCATCTACTCCCATCCGCAGGGCTACAATCAGTGCCGACGATTTTTAGAAGAACATATGCTCTTAGGTATTGAGTTCGTACCTACAAAATCCACGGCTGAAGCCGCGCGAAAGGCGAGTGAAGAAGAGGGTGCTGCGGCGATTTGCTCGCATATTGCGGCAAAATTGTGCAATTTACCGATACTTTTCGGAAAAATCGAAGACAATTTAGCGAATCAAACGCGCTTTTTAATTCTCAGCGATTTTAAAAATAAAAAAGGTATTCATAACAAAACGTCGATTTTGGCAAAGACGGACGATAAACCGGGCGGACTGGTCGAATTTTTGCAGACGTTTCAAGCCCAAAAAGTGAATCTTACGAAGATCGAATCGCGTCCGACGAAAGAACGAGGCTTTCAATCGATGTTTTATATGGATTTTGAGGGACATATCGATGACGAAAATGTCCAAAGAGTGATCGAAGAAAATAAAGATCGTTATGATATTAAATGGCTCGGTAGCTATATTTGCGGAGGATGAAGAATGCAATTTAACGGGGTTTTAGCAAATTTAAAGACGTATGAAGCGGGTAAACCGATTGAACTTGTCGTACGAGAGTACGGTATTGAGGCCAAAGACGTTATCAAACTGGCGAGCAACGAAAATCCGAGGGGATGCAGCCCGAAAGTGATCGAAGCGGTACGTGCGGAAGCCGTACATATGAATCGTTATCCCGATGATAGTATGTATGAACTCAAAGAGGCTTTAGCGCACATGTATCGCGTCGAAGATAAAAATATTATCATCGGCTCGGGAAGCGACCAAGTGATTGAAATGGCGATTCATGCTAAAGCCAATGCCGGTACGAAAGTTTTAATGGCGGGAATTACGTTCGCGATGTATGAAATTTATACGTTACAAACAGGTGCCAAAGTACTTAAAACGCCATCCGCCAGACACAATTTGAAAGAGATGTTGGAAATTTACAAAGCCAATCCGGATATTTCTATCATTATGCTTTGTATTCCAAACAATCCTTTGGGCGAGTGTTTAGACGCTAAAGACGTGTACGCATTTTTAGATCAGATCGATCGCGAAACCTTGGTAGTTGTCGATGCGGCGTATTTGGAATACGCACGTTTTAAAGACCCCGCTAAAAATATCGATGCGCATGATTTGATTAGCAAATATCCTAACGCGATCTATACGGGAACGTTTTCAAAAGCATACGGATTGGGCGGTATGCGTTGCGGATACGGCATTGCTCAGCCTGAGATGATTCAAGCTTTTTTAAAACTGAGAGCACCTTTTAATATTACCAGCCTGACGCTCAAAGCCGCCATTGTCGCATTGAGCGATCAAACGTTTGTTGAGGCTTCCGTTCGTGAAAATTTTGAGCAAATGAAAGCGTACGAAGCGTTTGCCGCAGAACTCGGATTTAAATCGATGGAAAGTTACACAAACTTTATCGTTTTAGAGTTTGATGCTACGAAAAACTCCGCAGAGATAGCACAAAAGTTGATGGAAAAAGGTATAATCGTTAGAAACTTAGGCTCGTACGGTATGAATGCGATTCGTGTCACTATCGGAATGCCGGAACAAAACGCACGCTTTTTTGAATGCTTTAAAACCCTTTATAAATAAGAGAGATACATGGAGTTTAGAACGCTTTTAAATCAGATAGCGACGCTTATTCAAAACTTAACGTTACGCCAGCGCATCGTTGCGGCTATGTCTATTGTCGTGCTGATCGGTTTTCTAGTGTTTTTAATGTTGTATAAAAACAGCAACTCTTCCAATACGAGTGGGTATAGTGTTTTGTTTGAAAATACTACCGCGGGCGATTCGGCGTTGATTATTCAACAACTCGAAAAAGATAAAGTGCCTTATAAAATTTTAAACGAAGGAACGATAGCCGTTCCCTCGGAGATGGTGCATAAACAACGTATCGCTATCGCCGCACAAGGTATCCCGAAAAACAGCAAAGTCGGTTTTGAAATTTTTGATAAAACGGAATTCGGCGCAACCGATTTTGAACAAAAAATCAAATATATCCGTGCTTTGGAAGGCGAACTTGCCCGTACGATCGAAAGCTTAGGACCGATCGCCAATGCAAGCGTTCATATCGCTGTACCCAAAGAGACGGTTTTTGCACAAAAGCAAGCATCGCCTACTGCATCGGTCGTTTTAAATATTCGATCGGGCATGAGCCTTTCTTTAAAACAAATTACGGGTATTAAAAATCTTATTGCCGCGTCGATTGCCAACCTTACGGCAGAAAACGTCTCGATTGTTAATCAAGACGGAGAACCTTTAGGCGATAACGACAGCAATTTATTTCAGGGCGAACTTGTTAAGAGTCAAATCCGCTATAAAAAAGAGTTTGAACACAATATCGAACAGAAAATTATTAACGTATTAGCCCCTGTTATCGGCGGTATCGATAAAGTCAACGCTAAAGTAACGATTGATTTTGATTTTTCGCAACAAGATTCCGTCAGTGAAATTTACGATCCCAATTCGGTACCGAGAAGCGAACAAAGCATCGAAGAGAAACGTGAAGGCAAAGAACCTCAAGACGTCGGAGGCGTACCGGGTGCTATTAGCAATATCGGTCCGGTGCAAGGGTTAGAGAGTACGAAAAAGGGTGAAACATACCAAAAAAGTTCGACCACGACGAATTATGAAATTTCTAAAAAAGTTGTTAACTCCAAAGACGAATTTGCCAAAATTAAACGCATTACTGCCGCAGTCGTCGTTGACGGTGCGTATAAATACGGTTTAGACGAAAAAGGAAATAAAAAAAGCGAATTAGAATATACGCCTTTGAGCAAAGAGCAGATGGACGCTATTCGTGATATCGTACGCCAAACGGTAGGGTATAACGCGACGCGAGGCGATGAAGTGACCGTCAGCAATTTCGAGTTTAAACCGCTCTCAAGCGATGGAACGCGTGTTGCGACGAAAGACTTTATGGAAAAAGTTTCTCGTTACGTTATGCCGTTGGTTCCTTTGCTTAAATATCTTATGGTTGCAATTTTACTCTTCGTTTTTTACAAAAAAGTTATTCTTCCGTTTAGTCAAAAAATGGTTGAGACAAAGTTGGACGATTTCGAAGATGAAGTTGAACCGATTAAACTAGACGAAGAAGAGGGTGCGGAAGATACATTAGAAAAATTCAAACAGGCACGTAAAAAAGTCGAAGATCAATTGGGTATCGGGCAAGACTTTAATGAAGAAAGTTTAAAATACGACGTCTTACTTGAGAAACTGAAACACTTGGCGGAACAAAAGAGCGAGGAGTTTGCCTCTTTATTGCAATCGATGATTCGTAACGAGGGGGATTTCGATACGCGTAATAGTTCAAAGGATCTTGGATAATGAAATTAACGGAAGAACAAAAAACCCTTTACAATGAACTAACTATGGCGGAAAAAGCGGCTATTTTATTGATACAACTCGGGGAAGATTCTACGGCAAATCTTTTTTCACATATGGAAATCGATGTCGTAACGGATATCTCCAAATATATCGCAACGGCAAAAAATATTGATAAAGCCGTTGCCAATGCCGTGTTAGAAGAGTTTTACGTTATTCTTCAGTCTAATCAATATATTCGAAGCGGAGGCTTGGAATACGCAAAAGAGATCTTATACCGAACGTTCGGTGCCGAAGATGCACAAAAAATTTTAGATAAGCTCTCTAAATCGATGGAAAATTCGCAAAGCTTTGGGTATCTTTCCCAAATTAAGCCTCAACAGTTGGGTGATTTTATTATCAATGAGCATCCTCAAACCGTGGCACTTATTTTGGCGCATATGGATCCTACGAGTGCGGCAGAGACGCTCTCTTTTTTCCCCGATCAGCTTAGAAGCGAAGTAACGATCAGAATGGCAAACCTCGGTGAAATTTCACCCTCCGTCGTGAAACGTGTTTCGGCAGTGTTGGAAAACAAACTCGAATCGTTGACATCGTATAAGGTCGAAGTCGGCGGTCCAAGAGCCGTTGCCGAAATTTTGAACCGTTTGGGGCAAAAAGCATCTAAAACAACCATTGCTTATATTGAGCAGGCCGATGAAAAATTAGCATCGGTTATCAAAGATATGATGTTTACGTTTGAAGATATTATGAAACTTGACGGAAATGCGGTACGAGAAATTCTAAAAGTTGCCGATAAACGCGATTTGATGATTGCTTTAAAAGGATCAATCGACGATCTCAAACGCAAATTTTTCGACAACATGTCTCAACGTGCTCAAGAAGCATTTGTCGAGGAGATGAACTTCCTTGGTGCGGTGCGCGTCAAGGACGTTGAAGAAGCTCAACGTAAAATTGTCGAAGAGGTGCAAAAACTGGCCGAGCAAGGCATATTACAAATCGGCGAAGCCGAAGAAATGATAGGTTAAGATGGCAGATAATATTATTGATAAAGATCGCATTGACGACCATTCGATTCAGCGCTATCGTTTTAAAGTCTTAGGTACGAACGGGAATCTCGATGCTATCGTCACGACGCAAGACGAATACATGCAAGATGCTTTTGAACCGCAAGAGATAAAGACGCCTTCCGACGAAGTCGTTACGATTACGCGTATTGAAGAGGGCGCGCAAAATCAATTTATCGAAGAACTTTTAAAAAAAACCGATGAATTGACGTCAAATGTCGTTAAGTTACAAATTCAAATCGAAAAACAAGAACAAGATTTTAGCAAGCGACTCACGGAAGAGTTAACGCGTGAAAGAGAAAATGCCTATGCACAAGGGTATCAAAAAGCAAAAGAAGAGTCCGAGGGCGTGCTCTCCGAGATAAAATCGCGTTATCTCAAGTCTATTATGCATTTAGATACGCTTTATAAAAGTATCGATGAAAAGTTAGAAAAAATTGAAACCGATATGAGCGTCAGTGCTTTTGAAATCGCAAAAGAAGTGATTAAAAAAGAGATAGCAAGCTCAAGCTCCCAAGTGGCGGCTTCTTTGGCAAAAGCTTTGCTCAAAGAAGTTAAAGAGGCGATGAAAATCGAACTTAAAGTCAACCCGAAAGATTTTGATTTTCTCAAAGAACTTTATGCGGGAGAAGAGAAAATTACGGTGGTTTCCGACGATGCCGTTACTTTAGGCGGCGTTATCGTTTTGAGCGACGTAGGGAATCTTGACGGTAATCTAGCCGTGCGTTTGGAAAAAGTAAAATATTTATTACAAGAAAATTAAGAAGTATTGGAAACTATGAAAGAGCTACGCAAACAATCGATTGAAGAATTAACCCATTTATGTGAAGAGATTAGGCAAAAAATTATTCAAACGGTCAGCCATAACGGGGGACATTTAAGCAGTAACGTCGGTGCCGTTGAGCTTATCGTTGCGATGCATTACGTCTTTGACGCCCAAAATGATCCTTTTATTTTCGATGTGAGCCATCAGGCATATACGCACAAGCTTTTAACCGATCGATGGGGACGGTTTGATACGCTTCGAACTTTAGACGGCATTAGCGGTTATACAAGGCCGGATGAATCTCCTTACGATTATTTTATTGCCGGACACAGTTCGACATCGATTTCGTTAGCCGTAGGAGCCGCTAAAGCTATTGCATTAAAGGGCGAACAGGCCAAACGTCTTCCGGTCGCGTTAATCGGCGACGGTTCTTTAAGTGCGGGGATGGTGTATGAGGCATTAAACGAGTTAGGCGATAGACGTTATCCTGTCGTAATTATCCTGAACGATAATAAAATGAGTATCGCAAAACCTATCGGAGCTATCAGTAAATTTCTTTCTCAAGCCATGGCCGGAGATTTTTATCAAAAAATTAAAAAAACAACCGAACAGATTTTACAGTACCTCCCCGAAAGTGCCACGTATATGGCGAAAAAATTTGAAGAGAGTTTTAAACTGATTACGCCGGGAATTTTGTTTGAAGAGTTAGGTATCGATTATATCGGTCCGATTGACGGACATGACTTAGAAAGCCTTATTCGCGCGATGCAATCGGCTCGTAGCCTTAAAAAGCCCGTTATTATTCATGCACAGACCCTTAAGGGAAAAGGGTATGAAATGGCGGAAGGGTATTATGAAAAATGGCACGGCGTGGGACCATTTGACGTTGCAAGCGGCGAAGCGATCAAGCAAGGTGTAAGTAAAAATGCCACAACGATGTATTCGGAAGCATTGATGGCTCTGGCAAAAGAGCATGACAATGTCGTCGGTGTTACTGCCGCAATGCCGAGTGGAACGGGTTTGTCTCCGTTAATTCAAGCGTATCCCAATCGTTTTTGGGATGTAGCGATTGCCGAACAACATGCCGTTACGTCGATGTGTTCTATGGCAAAAGAGGGTTTTAAACCTTTCGTAAGTATTTACTCTACTTTTTTACAACGAGCATACGACCAAGTGATTCATGATGCCTGTATTTTGAATTTGAACGTTGTTTTTGCGATTGATAGAGCCGGCATTGTCGGTGAAGACGGTGAAACGCATCAAGGAGCTTTTGATATTTCGTATTTAAGCGCAATTCCGAATATGACGCTGATGGCACCGCGTGATGAAGCAAGTATGCATGAAGCGCTACGCTATGCGTATATGCATGAAGGTCCTCTTGCTATTCGCTATCCAAGAGGTTCTTTCGGCGACTGTAGTGCTTTTGCCTCTCTACCGTTTGAATATGCAAAAGCACAAACCTTACAAGAAGGAAAAGACTCGATTCTTTTGGTCGGCTACGGAAGCGGCGTAGGAAAAGCGATTGAGGTTGCGCACCTTTTAAAAGCACAAGGCATTCAAGTCGGTCTTGTTGACTTACGCTTTGCCAAGCCGTTAGACGAGACAACATTATTGTCACTTTCTAAGCATTACGCAACATGGTACGTAATAAGCGATAGCGCTAAAATAGGCGGTATCGGCACGTTGCTTTTATCGTTTAAAGAAAAACACGATTTATCCGCTAAAATCCATACTTTTGAGTACGAAGATGCCTTTATTACACATGGAGAAACGCATCTTGTTGAAGAGCGGCTCGGCATTTCGGCACCTCAAATCGCTCAGAAAATTCTACTATTGTATAATAATAAATAAAAAATATTAATTAGAAATTTTTCATCTAATTTGAACGATCGTATGGCATGATATAGAAAATTTTTAAAGAGGAGGGGAATGAGATGAATGATTTTATTCAGCTACTCAAAAGCAAAGAGCTTAAAGCAACGCCCCAACGCATTTCTGTTTTAAAAGAACTGGACAAAAAAACGCATCCGACCATCGACGATTTATACGATTCCCTGAAAAAAGAGAATCCTTCTATGTCGCTTGCGACGGTTTATAAAAACCTTGCGATGTTAAAAGAAAAAGGTATTGTTATTGAAGTTAATGTCGCCGACGGTAAAATGCGTTACGATATTTATTCAAAACCTCATATTCATGTAGTGTGTGCGTCTTGTGGCGCGATCGAGGATAGCGATTACGATCAAAATTTATTCGATTATCAAGCGGCATTGGAAGAAAAGCAAAATATTCATATTTTACGCATGGATGTTATCGCTTCCGTTTCGCATTGTCGATTTTGTAAATAGAGAATGTTGAGAGAGTTAAAGAAAAAGAAAGAGAGCTAATGCTCTCTTTCTTAAAGATTAAAGTTTATCGGAGTTATGTGCAAGATAGTCTGCAACACCTTCAGTCGTCGCCTTCATGCCTTTATCGCCTTTTTGCCAACCGGCAGGGCATACTTCACCGTACTCGTTCGTAAAGAGCATCGTATCGATCATCCTTAGCATTTCATCGATATTTCTACCAAGCGGTAAATCGTTAATGACTGCATGTCTTACAGTACCGTCTTTGTCGATCAAAAACGATCCGCGTAGTGCAACACCTTCTTGGAATAGTACGTCGTAGTCACGGGAAATTTGTTTAGTAATATCCGCAACCAGTGGGAATTTAACTTGTCCGATTCCACCGTGGTCAACCGGTGTATTTTTCCATGCAAAGTGCGAAAATTGAGAATCGATTGATACGCCGATAACATTAATACCGCGGCTTGTAAATTCTCCTAAACGCTTATCGAAAGCGATAATTTCGGAAGGGCATACGAACGTAAAATCCAAAGGGTAAAAGAAAAGTACGGTTCCTTTGGAGCCAAAATTTTGATAGAGGTTGAAATTATCCACAATTTGATTATCGCCTAAAACAGCCGTCGCCGTAAAATCCGGAGCTTTATTGGTAACTAACATGTATATCCTTTAAATAAGAATTTTTATTGATACGGAAATTATATAGTTAAATACAAAAAATCGTTTTTAATAAATAAGACTAATTAGCTCCCATAAGCTTTTTCCCAACTTTTAAGTTCGAAATTCGCCGAGTTTTTGATTGAGATTTTCCGTCATTTTACTCAAATGATCTGCCGCAGAAGCAATCTCTTCAACGCTACGGCTATTTTCGGTTGAGATTTTATTAATTTGAGCTATTTTAGCAATAATAATTTCGATTTCATTACCTGTTTTGAGGTAATCGTCAACGGTATTTTCGGTAATTTTCGTTACAGCATCAATCAATTGGAAGCTTTCTTGTAGGCTTGATTCTACTTTATGAGCACGATTGGCGAGGTCTTCGACTTTGTGAGAGTTTTGGCTCATCTGATCGCTTGAGTTGACGATGGCTTGGACGATAACGTTAATGGTCGCGTTAATTTCAAAAAGACTTTTTTGCGTTCTTTCGGCTAGTTTTCGTACTTCATCGGCAACGACCGCGAAGCCTCGTCCGTGTTCACCCGCGCGTGCGGCTTCTATTGCGGCATTGAGAGCCAAAAGATTTGTCTGGTCGGCGATATCGCTGATAACCGTTAAGACGCTTTTCACTTGCTCCGCATCGGCACTTAATTGGCTGAGTTTTTGCGCAAGTTCTATTTCGGTCATAGAGCTTTGTTGAATTTCTTTGGTTAGTTCGATAACGGCTTGACTGGCAGATCGGAGGGATTGGTTAGCTTTTGTCATATCCTCTTTGCTGTTTTTGGCATAAGACATCGATTGCGTCATATTGTTTTTGACTTGCTCTGCTTGCGTCGTTGTTTGCAAAACAATATCGGTTGATTGCTCGACTAATTTTTCGACATGTAACGAAGTTGTTGAAAGTTCGTAGGAGATAGAAGAGTTTTCGCTTGACATAGATTTGGCATTACAAATCAAATCATGGACTTTATCGATAAATCGATTGATTTGTTCACTCGCCTGTGCGATCTCATCTGTTCCTTTGACTTCCAATTTACGCGTCAAATCTCCGTTACCGCTTGAAAGCTCTTTTGCTTTCACAATTAAATGATGAAGCGGTTTTGCGATAATGCGGTTGATAATTTGCCAAATAATTATTAACATAACGATTGTCATGATAAGCGATGCGATAATGAGGGTATTGAGCAGTTTTTGGTTGGCGACTTGAAAATCGGCTTCGTTTGCTTCTGCGACTAAAATCCAATTCCATTTGTCAAACGGTTTAAAGCTGACGATTTTTTCTGCACCGTCTTGCGAAATATGAAATAAGCCTTGTTTTTGCGTCAGAATTTTTTTATCCAATTCAGATGCGATTTTTTTCGTATCGTATTGGGGATGAATGTCGTAAGATTCGCCTTTGGTATTAATCGCGTAGAAATAACCCGATTCGCCGATTTTCATTTGGCTAATCTGTTTTTTAAGGTTTTTTAAACCGTCGGTGAAGTTGTAACCGATAAAAAGAATACCCAAAACTTGGTCGTCTTCGATAATGGGCGCATAAACGGTAATGTAGTCTTTACCGAAGAGACGGGCATTGCCGATATAGTTTTGTTTACTCATAATCGGAGTATAAGCAGGGCTGTTTTTTCCTAAAAAAGTACCCATAGCACGGGAACCGTCTTCTTTTTTCAAAGAAGTTGAAATACGGACGAAATCATCGCCGCTTTTGACGAAAACGGTTGCAACGGCATCCGTTAAACTCGTGAAAGCGTCGACGGAAGCAAAATTGTTATTGAGCGTAAAATCACCGGCGGTGATGCGCGGAGTTTTAACCCCGTTTACATTGATAGTTTCGTTAGGATGGAGTGCAAAGCTACCGAATCGGGATTCAAAGATTCTATAGAGTTTCAAAGCCGTATCTTCCAATGCACTGTTGTAGACTTGTACGGTTCTTTCAAGTTCGGTGATACTCATCGTGATTTTTTGTTCGGTCTCTTGTTTGATATACGTACCTAAATAAAAGTTGATATATACGATAAATGCGAAAATAGAAATTGAAACGATTAGGACTTGTAAAATCGTCACTTTTTTAGCTAATGAATTCATCTGGAACCTCGCATTAAAATTATGTTGGAATAATAGTATGAAAAAAAACCTTTCGATAAGTTAAACGACACGCAAAAAGATAAATTATTATTTACCTTTTTAGAAAAAAGAACCTTATAAATCGTAACATGTAAAGAAATGCAACACTTGTTTACTACAAGCATACAAAATAAAAAATGAAGTCAGTAAGCTATTTTCATGCTACGCAATTAATGTAAGATTTCTCTGATACAATAGTGTCGGGCAAGATATCTTGGTTGCTACGGAGAGAAAAGGTTCCGGTTGAAGCCGGTTAAATTAAGCCATTTGTGCGTTCAAAACGAGCATTTGGATTTAATATCAATTTTAATTTAGTTTCGATATAGTTTTTTGTGAGTAAACCCATCGAGTAAAGGAGAAATAATGGCAGTAAAGATTAGTGATATTTGTATCGCATGCGGTGCGTGTATTGATGAGTGTCCTGTAAGTGCAATCGTTGACGATAGCGATAACCCGACAGGTGCCGATATTTATTATGTTTATGCAGATAAATGCGTTGAATGCGTAGGTCATCATGATGCGCCCGCTTGTGCGGAAGCCTGTCCAACGGAAGGTTGTATCGTATGGGATGCGCCATATCCCGGTCAACCTAGCCGTGACGAAATCGGTGCCGAGATGAGAAAAGGCACGACGCCTTGTGCTGAATAAGCTCATATGCAAAGAGGGACTTCCCTCTTTGTTTTTGATCAAAAATAAAATTTAATTGATATTAAAAAAAAATTCTGCTATACTCCCACGTTCTAATTCCCTGTAAAGTTTATAAAATTTAATGATCTATTTAGGAGAAAATTGTGGAAAACACACTATCCATTATTAAGCCGGATGCCGTAGCTAAAAACGTTATCGGTAAAATTGTTGACAGATTTGAATCAAACGGATTAAAAATTGCTGCAATGAAGAAAGTACAACTAAGCCAAGCCGATGCCGAAGCTTTTTACGCCGTTCATGCCAGTAGACCGTTTTTCGGCGATCTTGTTAAGTTTATGATTAGCGGTCCGGTAGTTGTTATGGTGCTAGAAGGCGAAAACGCGGTGGCAAAAAACCGTGAGCTTATGGGTGCAACAAACCCCAAAGAAGCTGCAAAAGGAACGATTCGTGCCGATTTTGCCGAGAGTATCGATGCCAATGCGGTTCACGGAAGCGACAGTTTGGAAAATGCAAAAATTGAAATTGATTTCTTTTTTGCACGAAGAGAGATTCTCTAATCCTTATGGTCGTCGAATTCAAAAAGATTCCCGTAAGCGGAATTCATTTTGAAACACATACGGGAGACGTACATTTTTGCGGCGAAGCCGTCAAAGTAGACAAGACTCTCGTCAAATGTAACGGAAAACTTTCAGGCACGCTTCAACATGCTTGCGATCGTTGTGCCGAAACGTTTTGTTTGCCGATTGAAGAGACGGTTGAAGTCTTTGCCAGCGAGGGGTTGTATACCGACAAAGAGGGTGAAGAACTTCTAAACGTAATAGAATTTTTTGAAGGTTCTATCGATTTTGACATGATGATGCAAAGTGAGATTGAAGCATTTAAAAGCGATTACCACTATTGTGGACAATGTGAATTATTAAAAGGAGAATAAAATGGCAGTACCAAAGAGACGCGTGAGCAAAACCAGAGCCGCAAAAAGAAGAACACATTATAAAGTAACTCTTCCTATGCCGGTTAAAGACAATGACGGCACATGGAAAATGCCTCATAGAATTAACAAAACAACAGGCGAATATAAAAACTAAATGCTAACAATAGCAATTGATGCCATGGGTGGGGACTTCGGTCCCGCGCCTATTGTTGAAGGAACGCTCCAAGCGCTAAGAGAGCGTCAGTTTAAGGCTTTATTGGTTGGAAATACGACCCTTTTAAAGCCGCTTATCCCCGAATCTTTTTTTGATCGAATCTGCTTTATTGAAGCAAACGACGTTTTAGACATGCATGAAGCGGCCACCAATGCGTTAAAACGTAAAGAAACCTCAATTTACAAAGCCGTTGATTTAGTGCGCGACCGACAAGCCGATGCCATCGTATCGATGGGGCACAGCGGTGCAACAATGAGCTTGGCAACGCTTCGCATCGGAAGACTCAAAGGCGTACTTCGTCCTGCTATTGCGACCATGATGCCGACGGCAATATCCGGAAAACTTAGTTTGGTTCTGGATGTCGGTGCTAACGTGGATTGTAAAGCGGAGCATTTAGTGCAGTTTGCCGTGATGGGCGAAACGTACGTTAAGGACGTTTTAAAAATCGCTAAGCCGAAAGTAGGGCTTTTGTCTAACGGTGAAGAGGAAAGCAAAGGTAACGAAACAACCAAAGAAGCATTTCTCAGTTTAAAAAAATTGGAGAGCTTTGTCGGAAACGTTGAGGGGAACAATATTTTTGACGGCTCCGTCGACGTGATCGTATGTGACGGTTTTGTCGGTAATATTTTACTCAAAACCAGTGAAGGCGTTGCCGATTCGATTACTAAGATTATCAAACAAAACGTGAGGCGATCCCCTCTTGCAATTGCGGGTGCCGTATTAATGCGCAAAGTATTTACGGTCTTAAAAAAGCAAGTCGATTATGCGGAATACGGCGGAGCGCCGTTAATCGGTATTAACGGGTGTGCTATTATCGGACACGGAAAGAGTAACGCCAAAGCCGTTAAAAACGCGATTTTTCAAGCTATCAACTTTTCCAATTCCAATATTAATACCGATATCGAAACTAAGCTAGAGCGTTTAGCTCACCCACAATAAAGGAGAGTCGTGTACGCATCGTTAAAATCGATCGGAGCTTATGTCCCTTCATGCATTTTAAGTAATGCTGACCTTGAAAAAATGGTCGATACCAGCGACGAATGGATTGAAAAACGTACCGGAATCAAAGAGAGGCGTATTGCCAGTGCCGAAGAATCAACCAGTGATTTGGGAGCTAAAGCTGCTGAAATAGCCATTGCACGATCCGGTATCGCAAAAGAAGAGATCGATTTGATTATCTGTGCGACACTCTCTCCCGATCATCTTTGCATGCCCTCAACCGCATGCATTATTGCCGCAAAATTAGGAATTACGAACGTTATGGCCTACGACATAAGTGCGGCATGTAGCGGATTTGTCTACATGCTTTCCATGGCAAAGGCTTATATCGAATCAGGCATGAAGAAAAAGATTCTGCTTGTCGGTGCCGAAAAGATTAGTAGCGTGGTGGATTATACCGACAGAGGGACGTGTATTTTATTTGGAGACGGAGCTGGTGCAGCTATTATCGGAGCAACCGACAATAAAAACGAAGCAATCGTAGACGTGCATGCGTCGGCGGACGGAAATTATGCCGATTACCTTATTACTCCCGGTTGTGGATCTAAATATCCGTGTTCACAAGAGACTTTAGACGAACGCCTCAACTTTATTAAAATGAAGGGCAACGACGTTTATAAAGTCGCCGTAAAAACATTAACCAACGATGTCGTTGATATCTTGCAAAGTAACGGCCTTGAAGCGTCGCAAGTCGATCATTTTATTCCTCATCAAGCCAATTTCCGTATCATTGATGCAGTGCGGGAAAAACTCAATTTTCCGATCGAAAAAACCGTTTTAACGGTTGAAAAATACGGCAACACCTCCGCAGCGTCTATTCCTATGGCGATTAACGACGCTTATGAGGCGGGGCGTATTCATAAGGGTGATTTGATGCTTCTTGATACGTTCGGAGGCGGTTTTACGTGGGCGAGTGCTCTCGTACGATTTGGCGGAAATTAAATTAAGGAATAATCTTTACATGTAAGCTTTTCGGCATTACATGTAAAGCATAACGTGCATCAAAGAATTTTATGAAGCGTCGTAGCTTTACGCATCCATGCTTCCAACTCATCCCACTGTTCCGCTTGAATCATCTGTTTTGATTTTTCCAACTCTTCTTCAAAAATTTCAATCGAACGCAAAACATTTTCTTTATTTTGCTTAAAAATATTCGACCACATTTGCGGCGAACTCTTTGCGACGCGACTCATATCTTTGAACCCGCCGGCCGCTAATGACAAGATGCTTTTGGGGTCTTCTTGCCCCATAACCGTATTGGCCAAAGCGTAGCTAATCACATGCGGTAAGTGGGAGATAAATGAAGCATGCGCATCGTGTGCGCTTGGATCCATAAAAACGATTTTCATACCGATATGTGAAAAGATTTGAATCGCTCTGTTTTTGTGTTGTTCGCTATTGTGATACGTGTCGCACAATACAACAATCTTATCGTGATAGAGTTCGGCGACGGCAGCACTCGGACCAAATTTTTCCGTACCTGTCATCGGGTGTGCCGCAATAAAATTTTGGCGAATAGACTCGGGAACGGAATCGACGATTTGAGCTTTCGTACTTCCCAAATCAATAATCGTCGTTTCGGGAGAAACGTCTTGCATCTCCTGCATCGCTTTGATGATACCCCCGACGGGTATAGCTAAAAAGATGACGTCGCATTGTTTGATTTCCGAGAATGAGACGATTTCTTCCACAAGACCTAATTTTAAAGCTTCTTCGCAGTGGCTGAGATTATGATCGAAACCGACGATTTTAGAGACAAATTTTGTATGTTTAAGGGCAATACCGAGCGATCCTCCCATAAGCCCAAGTCCGACAATTCCGACGACCATTTTTTCTCCTTTATTCACTCTTGCCAAGTGCCTTTTCAAGACCGTTTAAAGGTTTAATAGGCACTTAATTCTAGAGATGGTATTATATTTCAAAATATCTAAAAATTATATTCTAGGGCGAATCAGTATGAAAAAAATAACTGCGTTGTCTCTTGTTGTCGCCACTTCATTGTGTGCGGCTCAACTCAAAAGCCTTCAATTTGACGGTTTGATCCATCTCTCTCCTGAGACGGCTTCGGAAATGATCGATATGCGAGCCGGCGACTCCGTCGATATGGAAAAGATCGACAAAGCGATCAAAACCCTCTATAAACAAAACTACTTTGAGGATGTGTGGGTTGAAGAAGTTAGTGAAGGAGCGCTCCTTTTTCACGTGAAAGAAAAACCGGTTATCGCCAAAGTCGATTTTTTAGGTATTAGCGATAGCGATAAAGACGAAATTGCAAAGCTTGCCGGTATTAAAAAAGGCGAAGTGTACGATGCTGAACGTGCAGAAGTCTCTAAGCTCAAAATTATTAAATTTTACGAAGACAAAGGCTATTTTGACACGGTAGTAGAAATTAAAACGTCGCCGATGAGTGAAAAACTATCGTTATCGCTTGACTTTGCCATTAACCGCGGTGAAAATATCGTTATTAAAAAAGTCACTTTATGCGGTTCCAAAGCCCTTGATTATGACGACGTCGAACCCAATATCGCCAATAAAGAGGCAGAATGGCTTCCGTGGATGTGGGGTTTTAACGACGGAAAATTGCGCACGGGCGATTTAGAACACGATTCGGCTCGTATCAAAGATACGTATATGCAAAAAGGTTATTTGGATTGTGAAGTCAGCCAGCCGTTCCTTCGAACGTATATGGACAGCTATACCGCCGATTTAGCATACAGTATTAACGAAGGCGAACAATATAAAGTCGGTACGATCAATATCGATATTCCGGACGGATTTATCGATGTGAATGCGGTAATCGAAGAGATGTTTCTTCAAAACGGTAAAGTCTTCAACGTTGCCAAATTACGTAAAGATATGACGTTGATTGAAACAAAAGTTGCCGATCTGGGATATGCTTTTGTAAAAGTCTCTCCCGATGTTAAAAACGATAAAACAAACCATATTGCCAATATTGTCTATCATGTTGTTCCCGGCGAAAAAGTTTATATTAATAGTGTACGTATTGCAGGTAATAGCCGTACGATCGATCGCGTCGTTCGACGTGAAGTTTATTTGGCAAACGGTGATCTTTACAGTCGTACGGACGTAGACGATACGAAAAAAGCGTTAAAACGAACCGGTTACTTCGAAGACGTCGAGATTAAAGAAGAGCGTCTGAGCAAAAATAGCGTTGATTTAGTGATTAACGTTAAAGAGGCTTCGACCGGAACCATTAGCGGCGGTATCGGTTACGGTTCTTCAGACGGATTGCTTTTGAGCGCCAGCCTCTCCGACGGTAATATCTTCGGATCGGGCTTGCGTGCCGGTATTGACGTCGAAAGAAGCGATAAAGAACTTAACGGAGCGATTTCTCTTGCGAATCCGAGGTTGTTTGATTCGGTGTACAGCTTAAGCGGGAAAATTTATGCCGCCGATAACGACTACTACGACTACGACGAAAAGAAATACGGATTTAATGTTGTTTTAGGACGCAAAATTGCCCGTAACTGGGGCGTCTCTCTTGGATATATCCTCCAACAAAGTAAATTGGATATTGACAGTACCGATTTATTGTATACAAAATATAAAGACGTTTTATGGACAGACGAAACAACGATTAAAAGTTCTGTGGTTCCTGGAATCTCCTTTAATAACACCGACGATTATTATCTTCCACGTAGCGGTATGACGGCGAGTACAACATTGGAGATCGCAGGTCTCGGCGGAGATGAAAAGTTTATGAGCAGCGTGAATAAGTTTGCCATTTATTACGGATTGCAAGATTTAATCGATTACGATTTAATTTTACGCTACAAAGCGCAATTTAAATACCTTGCGATTAACGATTCTGACGAAAAATACTCTTTCGGCGAAAAGTTTTATATGGGCGGCGTGCGTACCATTCGCGGTTATGAATCCAACTCAATTTCTCCAAAAGCTCCGGAAGATCATAGTACCCTGCTTGGCGGCAACACAATGTTCGTGAATTCGATTGAGATGAGTATACCGTTGATTGAGCGTCTGAAAATGCGCGGTGCTTTCTTCTTGGATTACGGTATGATCGGCGAGGACAGCTTGGACATTAAACGAGCCGGCACCGGTTTTGCTTTAGAATGGATTTCGCCTCTTGGTCCTATTAACTTGATTTTTGCTGAACCTTTAATGAAAGAAACCGGCGATCGAACCGCAACGTTTGAATTTACGATCGGACAAAAATTTTAAATTATCTTGTAGAGGGTGAGCTTTACAAACCCTCTTCTTCTTAGTTCCCTCAATTTTTTATAAAGATTTAATAATGATTGCAAACGATGCAGGTTTCAGAAGTTGTTTGATTTGTTCTTTTGCTAAGAAAAGTTTACTTTGGCTTTGAATCGTGAG
The DNA here is from genome assembly GCF_000789415.1 of Sulfurospirillum sp. MES. Classification (NCBI taxonomy): domain Bacteria; kingdom Pseudomonadati; phylum Campylobacterota; class Epsilonproteobacteria; order Campylobacterales; family Sulfurospirillaceae; genus Sulfurospirillum; species Sulfurospirillum sp. MES. The sequence goes on from NZ_JSEC01000001.1 coordinate 210,469, forward strand.
CGTATGGTTTTGATAGCTTAATACAACGGGGCTTTGCCGTAAATCGCTATTGATGGCTTTGGAAAGAGCCAGTAAAAAGCTCAGCCATTGTACAGTTTGTATATCGGGGAGCAAAGCTTTATAAATGAGCATATCTTCAACACTCGGTAATTTATTGACATGATACTTCACTAACATCGCAATCAGCATTTTTTGTTCGTGAGAGAAGCCGTAATTGAGGTTATTTAAGATGAAGTAGAAACTGTGTAGTTGGTTTTGGTAAAAGCCGAGCTTTGTTCCAATCGTATGAAGTTCGGCAGCAACACCTAGTTCTTGTTTGTAGTCCGAAGAAATACCGTGAATCGGTAAGAGTACGTCAAAAAGAGTTAACGCTGTTTGTTTAATAAAAAGATTTTCTTTTTCGGTCATACTAAAACGGTCTTTGAGGCTTCGAAGGCTCAGTTTAAATTCCGGATGAAACTTATGGTGACAAGAGCGTAAAAGATCACACAAATAAGCTCCTTCTCGTATGCCGGCACCGCTGGTAACGATATGCGAAATTCCCAATTTTTGATAAATAGATTGGAAAATGATACACCCCTCTCGCATCGTATCGAGACGGTCTTTGCGAATTCCTAAATCTTTTAATCCTAAAACGTCCGAATTAACGATGGCATCGATAAATTCGGCATATTCTTCTACGTCGTATTCAAACCCGTGAACGGTTTTAAGAGGATAATTCATACGCTCCATAATGATTTTGGAAAGTGAACGTAAAGTACCGCCGATACCGATCATTGCATGCGCGCTAAAACGTTGCGGAATTTTTTCTATCTCTTGGTGAAGGAAAGCGCGAACATTTTGAAGCGGTATTTTTTTATCGAAAAATAGTTCCTTAAGACGAACGGTACCGATATTAAGCGAGATAGTCTCCACAATCGTTCCGTTTTCGATTTTGGCAAGTTCCGTCGAGCCTCCTCCGATATCAATCGTTACGGCGTCTTGTAGCTCTTTAAGGTAATTCAGGGCACCTACGGCACCGTAATACGCCTCTTTAGGCCCTTCAATAATTTTGATTTGAATATTGAGCTCGGAGTGGATTTTGCGAATAAAAGCAGAAGCATTGGGTGCGTCGCGAAGGGCAGAAGTTGCAAGACAAAGTGTTTTCGTGCATTTAAAGCTCTTAATAATATGTCCAAACTCTTCCAAGGCAATATAAGCACGTTTTAACGCGGGCTCTTGCAAAATGCCGTTAAAATTGTAGGCACCTTCTCCGATTCTAACGCGACTTTTGGTTTCATGAATCAAATGAAAAGCAAAACGGCTGCTCTTCTCAAAAATAGCCATTCGAGCGGAGTTAGATCCGATATCAATAATGGCCGTTCGCTTAGACATTAATTGTCGCTGTTTAGTTGTTCGTATTTGAGTTTAAGCTCTTCGACGCTCTCGATATTATCGGGATCGGGGATGATACACTCTACGGGACATACGGAGATACATGCCGGTTCGTCATAGTGACCTACACACTCGGTACAGACATCGGGATCGATAATATAAATCGGATCAGATTCTTCAATCGCGCCGTTTGGACACTCGTCGCGACACGCGTCACAGGCGATACACTCTTCGGTAATCATTAAAGACATTGGCTTTCCTTACGACTAAAGTCAATTTTGTTGACGAGTTTATACACTAAAAATACTTTAACGAAATTTAAAGAGCGTGTTTTCGTAGAGGAAGCAGAAGCGTTGCAATCGTACCTTGAGCATCGTCACGATTTTTGAGAGAAATACGAGCACCGATAGCATCGGCAGCATTTTTGGCAAGAAAGAGCCCTAATCCGGCACCCGTTTGGTTACCGTAGCGTTTAAAGGGCGCAAAAAGGTCTTTACTTTCGTCGATACCGATACCCTCGTCAATGACGTGAACAAAAAAACCGTCTTTATTCAGATAAGATCGAATCGAGATTTTTCCGCCTTTGGGAGTAAATTTAACGGCATTTTGGACGAAATTCTGCAAGATATGCATTAAAAGAGTCGGTTGGGTCAGAATTTTATATTGTTCGGGTGAAATCTCTTCGACAATCTCTTTCTCTTCCATTTTCGCTAAAATCGTGTAGTTGGTGATCTGTTCTTTTAAAAAGTTTATTAAATCGATTTCGACGGGTTTTTCAAATTGGGCTCCCTCTTGGCGTCCGATTTCTAGGATATTACTGATCATTTTATTCATATCGTTGATAGTTTGGTTGTTACTTTTGAGTGTTTCGACGTATTTTTCATTTTCTCTTGGCTTTAAAAGCGTCACTTCGTTTTTTGTTTTCATAACGGCAAGAGGTGTCTTAAGCTCATGTGCCGCACCGATAAAAAGCTCTTTTTGAGAGTTTACGAAAATCTGAATACGCTCGACGAGTTTATTGATACTATTGCCTAAGGGTAAAAATTCGTTAGGGAGTTTTTGGGTGTTGATCTTTTGTAAAAAATTTTCGTTCATACTGGCAAGTTTACTGGTTAAAGAGCGTATCGGTAGCACTAACATACGTGAAAGAAAAAGTGCGTAAAAAAGGATGAGAAAGATTGCCGTTAAGTTGATAATCAAGATGTTTTTTAAGATTTTATCGAGTAAAACATAGGTGTTGGAGATGTTCTTGGTAATGGAAATGAAATGATGTTGGCGTTTTTCCAGCGGATAAAAAATCGTTAAGAAGTTTTCTCCGTTTTGTTCGCTCTGCTCAAAGGTCGGGACATCGGGCTGATTGACGCGTATGGCGATGGTTACTTGGACATCGGAGGGACGATTGATAGAGCTAAGGGATGGATCGAAAATATTAATTCCCATACGTTCAATCGAGCTCACGCGCGAGGTGGCAATAATATGAGCCTGCTTTGTTAATTCTTGAATAATATCTTCAAAAATGGAAATTTTGATGTAGTTGTAGAGAATAACGGAAAAAATTACAATCAGTGTCGCCGAAGCGGACACCAATTGTAAAATAAAACTATCTCTTATACTTTTTTGGGAAAGCAAAATCGATAACCTCTTCGTCTAACGGTTTCAATCGTCGAAATTTCCAACGGTTTGTCCATTTTTTGGCGAATTTGGTTAATAGCAACTTCGATGACGTTCGGCGTAACGAGTTCGGGTTCTTCCCAAATCGCATCTAAAAGTTGTTCTTTAGAGACGATTTGATCGCTATGGCGTGCAAGATGCGTTAGCACTTCGAACGGTTTACCTTTAAGCTCGATCTCTTGACCTTTATAGGTAATTTTTTCTTCATCCGGATCGATCGTCAAATCGTCGATTTTAATCACGTTCGTACCGCCGAAGCGCAAACGTGCTTCGATGCGTGCGACTAAAATATCAAAATCGAACGGTTTGCGGATATAGTCATCAGCTCCTGCTTTAAGAGCTTTGATTTCACTCTCTTTGTCGTCTTTGGCAGAGATAATGACCGCTGCGGTACGAGGCGATTTTTGTTTAATGAGGTTGATGAGATCGACACCGTCGCCATCAGGGAGCATCCAGTCCGTGAGTACAAGGTCGTAATTTCGAATACCGATGTAGTATTCGGCGTCTTTATAATTTTCGGAACTATCGGTTTGGTAGCCGAATTCTTGCAAACCTTCGGCAATGGTTTTATTGAGGGTTACTTCATCTTCTACGATTAAAATTCGCATTATAAAATCCTTAGTTGCTAAAATTTAAACGGGATTATACCACAACTTTAGCTAGATTTAAAGTTTTTTTAATGAGAATTTAATTTTTATTACGTTTGATTTTCTGCGTAAGCCCTACGACGGCATTTGCTAAGATCGTAGGTTTTAAAAGGGTGAGTTTTACTTTCTCTATCGGCGGATATTTTTCCAACAATTTTTGCAATAAATCTTCAAGAGCTTCTTCAATCAAAGCGTAGCGTTCACGTTGCATCGTTTGCTCTAAAAAAGTTGCGATCTCGGCATAATCGATAAAAGAGCCCGTTTGATAGGTGTAGTCGATGGTGACATGTAAAACGACTGGTTGAGGCGTTACACGTTCCGTATCCAAAATACCGATAATGGTTTCAAACCGAAGCTCTTTGATGAGAATGCGCATTAAACGACTTTCGATTCTTTACCTTGAAAAAGTCGTACGATATTGGGAATATGTTTGTATACGATGATAAATGCGATCATGTAAAGAGGTGCATGCGAATAAATGCCGTGCATATCGGGTGTTATCAAATAGGACGCAACGATCAGCGTTAAAAGTGCCGATAACGAAGAGATTGAAGAAATTTTGAGTCCTTTGCCGACGATAAACCAAACGATGAAAGCAATAAGCGTCTCGAGAGGAAGCATCACGAAGAGCACGCCCGCACCCGTTGCGACGCCTTTGCCTCCTTCGAATTTAAGGTAAGGACTGTAGCAATGTCCGATAACCGCGAAAACCGCAATCGCCCAAAGCGTTTCGCTCTCGAGCCCTATCATTTTTGCAATCAAGAGAACGACGATGCCTTTCAATGCATCGCATACGACGGTTAAAATGGCTAGTTTTTTCGCCAACGAGGGGTTGCTCTCTTTTAAAACGCGAAGAACGTTTGTCGCGCCGATACTGCCGCTTCCGCTCTCTCGAATATCTTTCCCCGTAAGGCTTTTTGCGAGCAATAACCCAAAAGGTATGCCGCCGATTAGATACGCTAAAATATAAAATTGAACGTTGATATTAAACAAAAACTCCACGAATGCTGTCCTTGCATTTAAGATGATGAGGGCAGTATAGCAATTATTTTGTTATTATTCCTTTAACGCTATAATGCGGTTTTTCGAGATAGTCAAAGGATGGGAGCATGGATCATCAAGCGTTAAAAGCAGCGATTTTAGAACTCAAAAAAACCTTACATGTCAGTATCGTTGCCCATTTTTATCAAAAAGACGAAGTTTTTGAATTAGCCGATTTTACGGGAGATTCGTTGCAACTTGCCCAATGGGCCGCCAATGACGCCAATCCAAATTTATTGTTTTGCGGCGTGGGATTTATGGGGCAAAGCGTCAAAATTTTAGCTCCAACCAAACGCGTCATGATGCCCAAAATCGCCTGTTGCGCTATGGCAAGAATGATTGACGTGGCGTATTACGAGCAAAACGTTCGCCTCATGGAAGAAGCGGGTATCGCCAAAGAAGACATTTTGCCCGTGACGTACATTAACTCTTCGGCGGAAGTGAAAGCGGCCGTCGGGAAAATGGGCGGATTGGTATGCACCAGCTCCAATGCTAAAAAAATTATCGTTAAAGCACGTGAAAGCGGCAAAAAAATACTTTTCGTACCCGATCGTTGCTTGGGTCAAAATATTGCCAAAGAGATGGGATTGCGTTCCTGCGTCATCGGAGACGGGACGGACGTAAAGGCGGCGGATATTATCTGTTACAACGGGTTTTGTTCGGTACACCAGCTTTTCGACGTTGAGGATATTGCTTTTTACCGTGCGAAGTATCCGGGTATTTTAATCGTCACGCATCCCGAATGCAAACCCGAAGTATGCGACCAATCCGACTTTGTGGGCTCGACTAGCCAAATTATCGATTTTGTCACCAAGCTTCCCAAAGAGCAAAAAGTGGCGATAGGCACCGAATACAATATGATCAAACGTTTACGCCACGACAATACGTACGTCCTCTCATCTTCTAAGCCCGAGTGTCCGACCATGAACGAAACGACGCTTGAGGACGTGTATCGCACACTTATCAGCATTCAAGAGAGGCGATTCGAGAATGAAATATCGATTTCGGAAGAGACGCGTTTTTGGGCGCACAAAGCACTGCACAGGATGTTTGAACTATGATTAAAACGTTTGTCAAAAAGGCGTTGGAAGAAGACGTCGGCAGAGGCGATTTATTTGCGTTGGTCGGAAAAGAGAGTTTTGCCACCGCTGCGATCATTTGCAAAGACGAAGGCGTTTTTGCCGGTAAACCGTACGTCAAAGCATTGTGTAAAATGAACAAGCTTGATATTACGTTTTATTTTGAAGACGGCGATACGCTTCACAAAGGCGATTTGGTCGCTCTTATTGAGGGAAAATCAACCCATATTTTACGGTGTGAACGCGTGATTTTGAATCTCATGCAACATGCCAGCGGCATCGCGAGCAACGTTGCTTCGTATAAAAAAGCGTTGGAAGGGTATACGCTTAAACTTTTAGATACGCGAAAAACGAGACCCCATTTACGTATTTTCGAAAAATACGCCATTCGTTGCGGCGGCGGCAACAACCACCGTATGGGACTTGACGATTGTTTGATGCTCAAAGACACGCATCTGCAAACCATCGACGATTTAAAACGATTTATCGAAGAAGCACGGGAAAAACTTCCCTTTACATGTAAGATCGAAATCGAATGCGAAACGGTCGATTTTGCAAAGTTTGCGATGCAATGCGGCGCCGATATCGTTATGTGCGACAACATGTCTCACGATACGATTCGCGAAGTGGTCGCATACAAAAAACAGTTTTTCCCGCATGTCCTTTTGGAGGCAAGCGGCAATATCACGAAGGAAAATATCGTTTTATATGCACAAACGGGCGTTGACGCGATTAGCAGCGGCAGTTTGATCCATCATGCGACATGGCTTGATTTTTCGATGAAGATTACGCACAAAACCGTAATTTAATACCCAAAGGATAATGCGTGGCGGATGACCAAGAAAAGACCGAAGAAGCCACGTCCAAGAAAATAGAAGATGCGCGCAAAGACGGAAACGTTCCCAAGAGTATGGATACGTCGGCGTTCATTACGCTGATCGTCGCGCTGGGAACGTTTTTAGCGATGCTATCGTGGATCGAGTCGCGAACGGTTTATTTGTATTACTACTATCACTCCCTCATCGGCGTCGAGATTACCAAAGAGGTTGTTTTACAAATGTCGCTTATATCGTGTCGAGAAGTGATTTTTATGGTTATTCCCTTAGCGGTTGCCGTCGCAATAGCGGGTATTTTGGCAAACGTGCTTCAAACGGGCTTTATTTTTACCACAAAACCGCTGATGCCCGATCTCAGCAAATTAGATCCGATGAAAGGGCTTAAAAATCTTCTTTCGTTAAAAAAATTGGTTGAGACGGTTAAAATTTTGATTAAAGTCAGTATCGTAATGTGGGTTGCCTACTACTTTTTATGGTCGTTTACCAAAGAATTGCCGACGGTGATCTATTTCCCTTTATATGACCAACTGGCGTGGTTGAAAGAAAAGATGCTCATTCTTGCGGCGGTTATTTTAATTATTTTTCTGGTTATCGCGCTGATGGATCTTTTATTTGTACGTTATAACTATTTTAAAAATTTACGTATGAGCAAACAAGAGATTAAAGACGAGTATAAGCAGATGGAGGGTGATCCGAAAATCAAAGCGAAAATTCGCCAAATTCAAATGCAAATGACCCGCAAGCGAATGATGCAAGAGATTCCCGAAGCCGACGTCGTCATTACCAATCCGACGCACTATGCGGTTGCAATTCGCTACAACCAAGAAAAAGAGGCTGCGCCCAAAGTGATCGCAAAAGGAACTGATTACGTGGCACTTCGTATTAAAGAGATCGCACTCAACCATCAGATTCAAATCGTCGAGAATCCTCCCTTGGCTCGCGAGCTGTACAAAAAATGCGACTTGGGAGAAATCATTCCCGAAACCCTGTACAAAGCGGTTGCCGAAGTACTTGCCTTTGTCTATCGAAGTTCTAAAAAAATGAGATAATCTACTTATTAGCAATTATTAAGTATAATTTTGGCTTTATCTCAAGGTGGTTTATCGATGTATCAAGAGGCGTGGAAGCGAATGCTCGAAGCCAATCATATCGTTATTGTTTCCCACGTGCATCCCGACGGAGATACGTTGGGCAGTGCGTTAGCTTTGTACGACGTATTGACGCGCGTCGGAAAAAAAGTAACGCATTACAATACCAATAACGAATTGCCTAGAGTGTACGATTTTCTACCCGGTTTTGCGAAAACAAAGCACGTGTTGCCGAAGACATTTGATTTGGTCGTCAGTTGCGATTGTTCGACGCGAGATCGTTTGAAATTACCCAAGGGTGATTACGAAATCATTAACATCGATCATCACATCACCAATCGGTATTTCGGGCAAATGAACCTTGTGGTCGATCGTTTTACGAGTGCCGGAATGGTCGTTTACGAGCTTCTCAAAGCTAACGAAATCGAGATAAGCAAAGAGTGCGCAATATGCCTTTATACGGCGATTGCCGATGATACGGGGTTTTTCCTCTACGGCGATATGGACGCATTAACGTTTTCGATCGTATCGCATCTTGTCAAATGCGGAGCCAATCCGCAAGAGATCGCTTCGAAAGTAAAACGAAGAGAACCTTTATCGAAAATCAGGCTTTACGGCTACATGTTAAATCATTTTGATTTGCATGAAAACGGCACGATTGCCACGATTATCTTTGATAAAGCGGCATTGGAATCGACCGGTGCAAAGCGGCACGATACGAAAAATATCATCAACATGTTGCGAAGCATCGTTAACGTGACCAGTGCGATTATGATTTTGGAAGAGAAAGAGGGAGGCTATAAAGTCTCGTTAAGAAGTAAAGATATTAACGTCTCGCAAATTGCGTTGGAGTATCAAGGCGGAGGGCATAAAACCGCAGCCGGTTTTGAGGTGCCCTCGTGTGATCCGACGGTATTGCGGGACGAAATCGTAGCAAAAATTAAAAGGATTACTGAGGTATGAAACGACAACGTAAATTTTCATTAGCGGCATTAAGCTTAGGGATGATTTTTTTGATTTTAGTCGGCGGCGTAGCGTATGTTTTTAACTCAAGCCTTTTCGAAAGAGATGCACCGCAAGTCAATTTACCCAAAGAGATCGAATGGAATTTAAAAGATCCTATTCATATTCAAATTAGCGATCAAAGCGGATTAAAACGTGTGAAAGTCTCGTTATTCGACGGTGAAAAAAGCGTCGATTTGGAAAGTAAAGAGCTAAAAACGTCCGAGGCTCTTCTTGATTTGAACGTCACGTTCCCTAAAACCGGCTTCGGTGCTAATAAAAAACTGTTTGAATTAACCGTAGAAGCGATCGATCGAAGCAAATGGAACTTTTTTGCGGGCAATGCCGCACATGTCAAAGCAATCGTCAAAGTCGACACCAAACGCCCGGAAGTGACGATAGCGGGAAGTTCGTATAAAATTATGAAGGGCGGTGCCGCCGTCGTCGTTTTTAAAGCGCAAGACGAAGCGATGAAGTCGCTTTATATCGAGACGAATTTCGGCAAAAAATTCTATCCTACGCCTTTTTACAAAGAAGGGTATTATCTCTCTTTGGTCGCATGGCCGACGCAAGTCGAAAACTTTAGTGCCTCGGTCGTCGCAATCGATCGCGCCGGAAATATCACGAAAACGCATATTCCCTATTTTCTACAAGATCGTAAATACCGCACTTCGACGATTCAATTGGAAGATCGTTTCTTGGACGGTAAAATTGCCGATTTGGTCGCCGAAATGGCACCGGAGCGCTCGAGCTTAGATCGTTTGGAAAAATTTAAATTTGTTAACGAAACCATGCGCGGCGGTAATGAAGAGTTGATCTTAAACGTAACTTCCAAAGTACCCACGACGCCGGTTCAAGGATTTTTCTTAAAGCCGTTTTATCCGTTGCGTAACGGTAAAGTCGTTGCAAGCTTTGGAGATCATCGTTTTTACGAATACCAAAAACAACCGACCAGCGAATCCTATCACCTCGGACTGGATTTGGCGAGCAATGCTCAAGCGACGATGCAAACTTCCAACGACGGCGTTGTTGTTTTAGCGCGTGAGAACGGTATTTACGGCAACAATATTATTATCGATCACGGCTTGGGGGTTTATTCGCTTTACGGTCACTGCTCTAGTTTCCTCGTGAAAGAAGGCGATGCGCTTAAAGCAGGCGATGCGATCGCAAAAACCGGTATGACGGGATTGGCATTGGGAGATCACTTGCATTTTGGCATGTACGTGCAAGGCGTAGACGTAAGACCCGAAGAGTGGATGGACGAGCAATGGCTTAAAGAGAGCGTCTTTAACGTGATCGATGCCGCGAAGAAGTTGGTCGATCGATGAAAGTAACCCAAAAGAACGTTCGGGTATTTCATATCGAAATCGACGACGAGAGTGCTTTTTTAGAATATTTTAGAAAAAACAGTCCTCTTTTGAAGGAATTCTTTTTGCTTATCGAAGGGGAAATAACACCGAAAATCGCCTTTGTTTTAGAACAAAGCGGTGTGTGTTACAAAGAGATTAATCAGTGCCGTATTCGATTCGGGTCGATTAAAAAAGAAGCGGTAGCCGTAGAAGAGCCGTCCCAAAAAGAGACATGTGACGAAAAACCTTTATCTAAAGAGTCGCACGAATTAACGCAACAGCGTAAAGTAAAGCTTTACGATAGAACGATTCGTTCGGGTGAAGAGTTGCACGAGACGCTTCCGACGGTTATTTTCGGACGCATTAACAGCGGCGCAAAAGTCTTTTGTGAAGAGAGTATGAGTATTTATGGTATGATAGACGGATTAGTGCAGTGTGACGGCGAATACATTGTCTTAAGCGGAATCGGTCCAAGGGGGCACTTGATCTTCAACGGCCAAATCGTGGATAGCGAACAGATTCGAGCCAACGTATTGCAAAAAATCGTTATACGCGATCATGCGTTAGAAATAAAGGAAGTAGTGTGAAGCAAACGACACTCGCAAGAGCGATTAGTAGCTTAGGCATAGGATTACACAAGGGCGAACCGATTCAAATCCGCTTAGAACCCCTAGAAGCAAACAGCGGTGTCGTATTCTATCGAAGCGATATCGGTTTGTTGGTTCAGGCTAAGCCCGAAAACGTCGTTAATACGCAAATGGCTACGGTCATCGGTAACGCAAGCGGGTCGATTTCGACGATTGAGCACTTGCTCTCGGCAATCTATTCCTACGGTATCGATAACGTGCGTGTCGTATTGGACGGTCCTGAAGTTCCCGTGATGGACGGTAGTAGCGCCAGCTTTTGCATGATGTTGGACGAAGCGGGTATTCGTAAATTGGACGTGACGAAAAACGTTTTGATCCTCAAAAAAGAAGTCGAAGTAAGTGATGGTAAAAAATTCGTACGCGTGAGTCCGAGTTTAACGCCTCATTACAGTTTTGAAATCGAATTTTCCCACCCTTCTATCGGACGACAATCGTACAGTTTTGAATTTAGCAAGAAAAATTTTCTTGAAGAGATCGCCAAAGCTCGAACATTCGGTTTTCTCAAAGACGTGCAGATGTTGCGTTCACGAGGACTCGGACTCGGTGGTTCTTTAGACAATGCCGTTATTATGGATGAGCATAAGATTTTAAATCCCGAAGGACTTCGCTTTTCCAATGAATTCGTGCGTCATAAAATTTTGGACGCTATCGGCGATTTATCGCTTTTAGGTTCGCCTTTTGCGGGAAATTATACCTCTTTCGCCGGAAGCCACCATCTCAATCACGAATTAACCAAAGCGATTTTAAGGGATCCGAGTAATTATGAAGTCAGAGCGTTGAGTGACGAAAAAGCGCAAGCGTTCGAAAAGGTTTTTGCATAAAAACATCGGTCGACATCGTCGTTATAACATTAGCGTCTCCTCTTTATATAGGCGTATACGAAAACAATCGTTTGATTCAAACATACGAATCGAACGAACAAACAAGCGATGCATTGCCTGCACTTTTTGACGTTGTATTAAAAAACTACGTACCGAAAAGACTCTTTTTTGCCCGAGGCCCCGGAAGTTTTATGGCGATAAAAATCAGCTATATTTTTTTAAAAACGATGAGCATCGGTTTGCAAATTCCTCTTTTGGCATGCGACGGTTTTGCATTGAACGGCTCTGCGCCGATTCGAGCGATGCGCAATCTTTATTTCATCAAAGAAAACGACACGATTTCAACTGTCCGTCTCGACGAGCCCGTGACGCAACCGTTTACGTTGCCGACTTTGCTCGATGTTTCGCTCTTCGGCGAGGAGACGGAACCGCTTTACATGTTACCGGCAGTTTAGGAGAAAATAGGTGAAAATTTGTATACCCGCAACCAGTGCGAATTTAGGACCGGGGTTTGATTGCTTAGGGCTTGCGATTGCCTTATACAACGAAGTGACGATTAAACCCTCACGTTATCAAAGTATCTCCGTTAAAGGAGAGGGCGAAGAAAATGCCAAACTCAAAAGCAACAATATTTTTGTCTCTATTTTTTATGAAATTTACCAAGAAATAACCGGGAAAAAAGACCCGTTTCGTTTTGAATTTTACAATCGTATCCCCTTTTCGCGCGGTCTTGGAAGCAGTTCCGCCGTTATCGTCGGAGCCATTGCGAGTGCGTATAGTATGGCGGGTATTAAAGTGTCGCGTGAAGCCGTTTTGAACAAAGCAATTCTCTATGAAACCCATCCCGATAATATCGCACCTGCCGTATACGGCGGTTTTACAAGTTCTATCGTCGAAAACGCGAAAGTCAGAACACTCAAAAAAGAGTTGAGTTCACAGTTACGAGCAGTTATGGTCATTCCCGATCGTCCGATGTCGACGGCGCACTCACGAACCTTACTTCCGAAATCCTATTTGATGAAAAACGTCGTTTACAATCTCTCTCGGGCATCGTTAATGAGTGCCGCTTTTTTTAGCGAAAATTGGGATGTTTTACGAGCGGCATCCAAAGATTGCATGCACGAACATCGCCGGATGCGTCAATTAAGAGAGTTGTTTGAGGTCAGAGAAGTCGCTCTTCAAAACGGAGCATTAATGAGTACGCTCTCGGGTAGCGGCTCTTCGTTTTTCAGTTTAGTCAAGCAAGAAAACGCCGCTAAAGTAGCGCAGGCACTCAAAAATCGTTTTGAATCGTTCCGAGTAGAAATTTTTGAGCTGGATAACGGCGGTTTTCAAATTCTACAAAGCTGAAAAACAGCTAAATTTTGATATAATCAGGCGCAAAAATGAGTCAACCTATCCGAATGTGTATTGTATGCAGAACGCGCATCGAACAAAAAGCGTTGCGACGGTTTCAACAGTTTAAGGGCGAACTCGTGCTTTTTTCGGGAAACGGAAGGAGCTTTTATCTCTGCGAAACATGTATGAAAGAAAATGAGAAAAAAGTTATAAAAGTACTCAACCATAAATGCAAAACTCACCACCAAGCATTAAGTGAATTTGGTAAAATTTTTAAGGAGACAGGGTCGAATGGATAAAGTTCGTATTACCGACGTAGCAAAAGAATTAGGCATGAATAATAAAGATATTTTGGAAAAAGCCAAAGATATCGGACTAGACGTGAAAGGGCATGCAAGCTCCATTAGCGCGGAAGATGCCGAAAAATTAGCCAACTATATTTTAACGGGCGAAGGTGCACAAACGACGAAATCCGCGGCTCCTACCAAACCGGTTGAAGAGAAAAAACCGGAGAAAAAAGAAATTCCGGTCGAAGCCCCCAAAGCGGTCGAGACAATGCCTCAGCCTAAAACCAAAACATTGAAAGAAAAAGAGCGCGAATTAGGGATTGCACCTGCAAGCGTTATGCCTAAAGAGCTTCCTAACGAAGGTAAAACCGACGTCGTAAGCGAAGACGACGAGGGCGAAGAAAAAGTCGACCCGACCAACGTGCGTAAACGAAGAGGCCTTGTCATCGTTAAGAAAAAGCGCCCCGAGACGAAGCAAATCGAAGCCGATGACGAAGATGAAAACGTATCTTACGGAGCATCTTTTAAAAGTGCGCCTAAAAGCATCGAAGCGATGTTTGCTTCCGGTAGTTTACAAAGCGAAATGCAAAAAAAGAAAAAGAAAGTTAAAAAAGGTCCGGCAGAGAAGAAAACGAATGCGGAAAAATTAGACCTATCGATTAATATCGAAATGGCGGATACGAATATCGATGCCGAGGACGAGGAGATGATCGTTCTTCCGGATCTCAATATGGGAATAAATATCCAAGAAGAGGTCAAAAAGAAAAAGCAGATCGACCCGAGCCAAATTCGTACGACGAAAAAAACCAATTTTGTGATGCAAAGCATTCAAAGAGAAGGACGTAAACGAAGACGCCGTCCGGTACAAGCTAAAGAAAGCGAAGCGATCAGCGCGATTGAAATCGCCGAAGAGATTCGTGTCTACGAATTTGCGGAAAAAATCAATAAACCGGTCGGTGAAGTCATTAAAGAGTTGTTCTCTTTGGGCGTCATGTTTACGAAAAACGACTTTTTAGATAAAGACTCGATTGAAATCTTGGCCGAAACTTTCGGTATTAACGTGACGACCGTCAACGATCAAGAGGCATTTGATTACGTTAAAGCTTACGACGAAGAGCAAGAGGGCATGGATGAGCATCTAGTAGAACGCGCTCCGGTCATCACGATTATGGGACATGTCGATCACGGTAAAACGTCGCTTTTGGATTATATTCGACACGCAAAAGTCGCTGCCGGAGAAGCAGGCGGAATTACGCAACACGTCGGTGCGTATATGGTCGAGAAAAACGGACGCAATATCACGTTTATCGATACTCCGGGGCATGAAGCGTTTACCGAAATGCGTTCACGCGGTGCGAAAGTAACCGACATCGTTATTGTCGTTGTTGCCGCAGACGACGGAGTTAAACCTCAAACCAAAGAAGCAATCGAACATGCCAAAGCGGCAAACGTACCGATTATTATTGCGGTCAATAAAATGGATAAAGAATCCGCCAATCCCGATTTAGTCAAAGCGCAATTGGCAGAACTCGGCATTACGCCGATCGATTGGGGCGGCGAACACGAATTTGTTCCGGTTTCGGCTAAAACGGGTATGGGAATCGAAGAACTTTTGGAAGTGATTTTATTGCAAGCCGATTTATTGGAGCTTAAAGCCGATCCTACGCGTGAAGTTAAAGCGACCGTTATCGAAAGTTCGTTGGAAAAAGGACGAGGTCCCGTGGCAACCGTCGTGATCGAAGACGGTACGATGCGCGTCGGCGACATTGTCGTTGCCGGTATTGCCTTCGGTAAAGTGAAAGCTTTACTTAACGATAGAGGTATTTCGGTTAAAGAGGCAAAACCGGGCGAGCCCGTCGTTGTTTTAGGTTTAAGCGAAGTTCCCGGTGCGGGCGAAACGCTCATCAGCGTTAAAACGGATAAAATAGCGCGCGAGTATGCGAAGAAAAAAGCGGAATACCTCCGCCAAAAAGAGCTTTCCAAATCGACTAAAGTGAGCCTTGACGAATTAAGCGATATGATTGCCGAGGGCGCGTTGAAAACGTTACCGGTCATTATCAAAGCGGACGTTCAAGGAAGCCTTGAAGCGATCAAAGGAAGCCTTGAAAAAATTCGTAATGCCGAGACCAAAGTCAATATCGTCAGTGCGGGAATCGGCGGTATCACCGAAAGCGACGTTGCTTTGGCAAGTGCTAGCTCCAACTGTGTTATTTTAGGATTTCACGTACGACCGACGGGTCCGGTGAAAGAAAAGGCGAAAAGTTCGGGCGTCGAAATTAAAACATACAGTATTATTTACGACCTGATCGATGACGTCACCAATCTCGTAACGGGTATGATGGCTCCGGTAATTCGTGAAGAGAATATCGGTCAAGCGATGGTTCGAGAAGTCTTTATGGTTCCGAAGCTTGGAGCGATTGCGGGTTGTATCGTAACGGACGGTACGATTAATCGCGGCGTGAAAATTCGCGTTATTCGCGACGGTGTTATTATTTTTGAAGGAAGCGTTTCATCGTTGAAACGTTTCAAAGACGATGTCAAAGAGGTCGGCAAAGGGTATGAATGCGGCGTAGGCATCGACGGATACAACGATATTAAGGTCGGCGACTACATCGAAAGCTTCAAAGAGGTTGAAGAAAAAGCGAAATTATGATAGATAAAAGTATTAAAATCCAACGTACCGAAAGCGTTTTACGAGAGCTGATTCCAGAGGCTTTATGCACGCTTCACGATGAGCTCTTACGCGGTGTTTGCGTCGTGGACGTGGAATGCAGTCGCGGAAAATACGACGCAATCGTCTATTTAGACGGTTCGGTGTACGACGAAAAAGAAAAAAGCTATATTTTATCGCATCTTGAGCGCGTGAAAAGGCATATTCAAACCCATTGTATGCAAACGGAAGGTTGGTTTCGTTGTCCCAATTTTCGTTTTCGTTTTGATGATAGTTTAGAACGCTACACGAAGATGGATGCACTGTTTGCCAAAGTAGAAGAAGAGTTGAAAAAAGGTACTAAAAGCGATGATTAATCTAGAACAAATTACAAAAATCGTCGAAAGTTGCGGCGTATCTTTATACGATACGGAAGTCGCAAGCGAATTCGACAAGAAAATTTTTCGTATTTACATTAGCTCAAAAGAGGGCATCGGTTTGGATAAATGCGAAGAGATTAGCCGCATTTTATCGCCGATTTTTGATTTGGAACCGCCGCTTGAGGGCGAATACTTTTTTGAGGTCAGTTCCCCCGGTATCGAGCGTAAGTTGGTCAAACCCGAACATTTTGCCGCTTCGATCGGTGAAAAAGTCAAGCTGAAATTAAACGATAAAGAAAAAATGGTCGGAGTGTTGGAGGCGTATGAAAACGGCGTTGTGTCGGTTCGTATCGATAATGACGTAAGACGCATTCCTTTAGAATCGATCGAAAAAGCCCGAACGTATTTTGAATGGTAAGGGCGTGTGATACGCCTTTGATGCAAAAGGCTTTAAAAGCCGCTTGGGCGTATCAGATTCTTACCTTCCCTAATCCTGCCGTCGGAGCCGTCGTCAGCGACGATGCGGGTACTATTTTAGGTATCGGTGCCCACGTTCGAGCAGGCTCTCCTCATGCCGAAGTGATCGCGCTTAAAGAAGCGTACGTCGCATTGACGCACGATCACGCGATAAACGCTCTTGAAGATTCGCAAGAAATTCACGACTATTTAATCCTTCACCACCGTTTGTTATTTCACCCTTTAACCTTACATGTCACGCTAGAGCCGTGTCATCATTACGGAAAAACGCCTCCGTGTTCGCATTTGATTCAAACGTTGGGGATCAAACGCGTTGTTATCGGTTCTTACGACGAGAGCACACAAGCCAAAGGCGGCGGGGCTTATTTGCGAACATACGGTGTTGAAGTTGAATACGGGTGTGAAAAAGAGGCATGCGATCGTTTGTTGGCACCTTTTACATGTCAGCTTCATCGACGGCCGTTTCTCTTTTTTAAAGTGGCGTTGAGCGCCAACGGCGTTGCGACGGGCGGAACGATTAGCTCTTTGGAATCTCGTACAAGAGTGCATGCGCTTCGCGATCGTTGCGATCTTTTAGTGATCGGCGGAAATACGGTACGCGTCGATCGTCCGATTTTGGATGCACGGTTGGTTCAAGGAAAAGCTCCCGATATTTTGATCTATTCACATCACAAAACATGGGATCACAGTATCCCGCTTTTTAGCGTTGCGAATCGACATGTAAGCATTTCGGAGGAGCTAGCGTTAGATGCGTACCGTATGGTGATGATCGAGGGTGCTCAGGGCATGCTCGATGCGGTACAACAGAGCGTTCAATGGTACTTGATTTTTCGCTCGCCGCATACCAAAGAGGGAAAAGCGTTGATTTTACCGCAAGGTTTAGAGTTGTGTTATTGCGAAACCATCGGAGAAGATACGCTTTCGTGGTACTATAAACGCGCTTAAAAGCCTTACATGTCAAAACGTTTTTTATGTTGCAGTAAGCGACATGCTTGGCGATAGTAGGGCGTTAGTTCCGAAGTAGAGAGCTCAATCAGCGGGGTGTATTTCTCAAACGTCGTCCAAACGCGCTTGGCTCCCTCAATTTTGCCTTTTTTCGCCAATGCCAATGCCGTAGCACCGTTAATCAATCCTTTTAAAATTAAAGCATCGTTGAGCGATTCGGGCAGTTTTTTAAAAGCATGCCACGAAGGCTCTAAAACCTCATGACCTTCGACAAAGTCTTCGTTTTCGACGACGATCAAAAAGCGTTTTAACGCTTCGTATACTTTAGAGTTTGGTTTTAGGGGCGGGTTCATGCAGATAATATCCTTGTGCAAAGTCGATGCCTAACTCTTTCACGCGCGTTAAGACTTCGTGTTTATGAACAAATTCCGCAACGACTTGAATGCCCAAGCTTTTGGCGAACGTGACGATGGCTTTGACGGTTTCGTAGGCATTGCTATCCGTATCGATGTTCTTAATCAACGAACCGTCGATCTTGATAAAATCCACTTGAAGCTGTAAGAGGTATTCAAAATTCGAGTATCCGGAGCCAAAATCGTCGATTGCCAGTAAACACCCTTCCGCCCGTGCCGTTTGCAGAAAAGCTTTGACCTCGGGCGAATTCTCGATACCCTCACTCTCCAGCAGCTCGATCGTAATACGCTTTTTCAGCATCGGATAGTGATGGAGCGTCGATAGCAAAAATGAAGCGATTTCGACATTGAGAATATCTTCTTTGGCAAGATTGATCGAGACGTCGCAATGAAGTTCTAATGCCGCTTGGATCGCTTCTTGGATCACAAAGCGCGTTAGTTGGTGATAGACGTGCATGCGTTTTGCCAAATCTAAAAAGTGAAACGGCGCGATAATCGTTCCGTTGCGGTCGATAAGTCGGATCAGCACTTCGTATTTTTTTCGCTCCGCCGTATCGTTTAAAGGGACGATCTCTTGGAGGAAGACGGTAAAACGGTTGTGCACTAAGGCATCGCGTAGCGTTTCGTTCCATGCGATGTCGCCTTGAAGTTTTTTGGAAAAACCTTCGTTATCGTCGTAGACGACTAAAGCTTTGTGGCTTTTCCGTGCCTCTTCCAGAGCGATTTCCGCTCGATTGTAGGTATAGTCGTTACCGTTGGCGATGCCCATACGAAGCGTGATCGCATAGTGCTTGCCTGCGATGATGAGTCCTTCATCGTTCAGGCGTGTCAACAAAGTGTCGCATTTTTGAAGAAAATCGTCGTAGGAGAGGGTTTCGCAACATAAAAGGGCAAATTCATCGCCTTGGAGGTAGAAAAGCTGAAAACATTGCGTCAGTGCCGTTTTGATTTTAAAACAGAGGTGTTGCAGAACCGAGTCCCCAAATGCTTGTCCGTGCAGGGTATTAATATCGCGAAAGCCGCAAATATTTAAAATGGCAAGATGAGGATCGAGGCATTGCTCGACGGATTCAAAAAGCATTTTACGTCCGGGAAGATCCAAAACGTTCTCTTTTTTGAGATGCTCCATTTGTTCGAAAAGGTCCGTAATATCGTAGCGAATCGCAATAAACTCCTCGACCTCGCCTTTGGCGCTTAGCATCGGTATGATGGCGGATTTGACGTAGTAGGTTTGCCCGTTTTTACGTAAATTTTTCAAAATACCCTTCCACGTACGTCCGTGTTTAAGCGTTTGCCACATGTCGTAAAAAAATTGAGGAGGGTTGTCGGGGTGGCGTACGATATTGTGAGGTTTGCCGATCAGCTCTTCTTTGGCATAGCCCGAAATGTTCACGAAAGCGTCGTTCACGTAGGTAATAATGCCTTTGGGTGTCGTTTTGGAGACGATGGCTATTTCATCGACGGCTTCGGTATAGCGGTTGAGTTGAAGGGATTGCTGGTCGTGTTCGACGATCAGCCGTGCGATTTCGCCGAGTTCGTGCTTTTGTTTTGAAAGTGCTGCAATGTACATGTAACGTTTTGTTTTCAGTGCTTTGGAAAGATAGCGAATCGGAATGAAAAACGTTTTGCGCGTTAGAAGGAAAAAAAGGAAAAATGCGACAAGAAGAATCACCGATCCCGCCGTAAATAAAACGGTTTGAAGTTCCGTCATAAACATCAATGCCGAGGGGAGATACTCAAAGCGTAAAAAGCCGACCGTCGTGTCGTCTAAGGCTTTTAAAGGAAGCAAAAACGGCATTTCGAGTTGTTCTTTGTCGCTCAAGGGAGGAATAATTGCGGTTTGAGCGCGCGTCAATTGAGCGATTTCATGGAAAAATGCCTGATCCCATTGCCGTACGATCACGAAAAAACCGATAGGGTGTTCCTCTGAGGCATTGTGAGCGTAAAGGGGTGCTAAAAAATATTGGTTAAGTCGCGTTTGCGCGTCTAACGAAAAAAATTCTTTGAAAGCAGGCGTTTGAGCTGAAAAACGATGCAAATCGGGTATCGTATAAGCGGCTGACGTATCGAAGCGGTAAATCAACTCTTTACGTGCATTAAAAAGTAAAATCGCGTCGACGTCCAAACGTTTTAAAAGAGGTTCCAAATGGGAACGTCCCCATGCCGTGTCGTTGGAAACGATAAAAGCTTGAAGCGCGTCTAATGCCGCATAATCGTAGACGGTTTTACGAATCAAACGGCTTTCGAGTTCCAAAACGCTTTGATACCTCTCAAAAGCACTCCATTGCTCTTTTAAAATGTTTCGATGTTCGTCCGTTTTGATGCCAAACCATACGCCCATCATCAGCAAAACGGTCAATACTAAGATGAGAAAAGTGTAAAGTGTATAGGTTTTGGTCAGTTTCATGCAAAGAGTATAGCGAATCGTGCGTTTAAATTTGCTTTATTTTTAAAAATAAGATAAACTATTTTTCTAGAAAGATGAGGTTCGAGTTCATCTTTGGTAGGTTTTGTGTCACGGCTCTTCGAAAGCTCTCTAAAACACTCCAAAAATACTCAATTTTCTACTTTTCAACCACTGCCGTGAGGGAGTGTATTTTACATAGGAGCTTAGAATGGCTTTATTAGAGGGAACCGTTAAATGGTTTAACAACGAAAAAGGTTTTGGTTTTATCCAACCAAATGATGGCAGCAAAGACGTATTCGTACACTTTCGCCAAGTAAACAGAACCGGTTACGGTCGTGTATCTTTGGCCGAAGGTCAAAAAGTAACTTACGAACTAGGCGAAGGTCCAAAAGGTCCACAAGCCGAGAACGTTACAGGTCTGTAAGCCTTTTAAGAGGGAAGCGATTCCCTCTTTAAAAATCGATACGAAAATCGACTCCCTTCTCCCACTTTTGATTCGACGTTGATCGCAATGTCGTATTTATCGCAAATACTTTTCACGATACTCAAACCGATTCCGAATCCGCCTTTAAAAATATCCCCTCGATAGTGACGCGTAAAAATTTTATCGATCTCTTTAATTCCGATACCGTAATCTTTCACTTCAAAAACGATACCCTCTTCGCAGGGATAAAGAAAAATCTCGATCGTGCTTTTGGGATGGGAATATTTAATCGCGTTGGTAAGATTGTTGTCGATGAGGCGTTGCAATTCGATACGGTTCATCGTAATGAACAGCTCCGGAGCGATCGTCGCTAAGAGCGTAATCTCTTTAGACGCGGCGAGGGATTCGAAGTAGCTGATACGGTCTTCCAAAAAAATCGAAAAATCCAGATATTCGTGCGTGTAGGTGATGGTTTTGTTTTTGATGAGGTACTCCAAATCGTCGTAAAGCGTCGCAAGCGTCGAGAGTGCCGCTAGAGAGCGACTGAGGCGTTTGTCTTTGTATTTGCTGTTTAGTCCTTCGATATTAAGTTGCATGATGCCTAAAGGTGTTTTAAGCTCGTGCATCACGTCGGTAAAAAAGAGGTTCATACGAGCGGACGTTTCGATGTAAGGTTTTAAAAGCATCTTCATCAGCAAAAACGAAATCACGAACATCCCCGTTAAGACGACGCCGATCATAATCAAAATGTCAAAAATCACTTGCGAGTACGAAAGCTCTTTTTGCACGACGAGGAAGCTGACATGTAAAGGGTTGTTCAGTAACGTTTGTTTGTAAAAGAGTGACTGACCGCTTTTGTAAAAAGCGTCTTCAAAGAGGGGGATCGGCTCTTCGATCAACGAAAATACGATACGGTTGGAAGCATCGAGAAGCGCCCCTTTGTAAAGAATCGAACGTGGAAAAATAAAGGTTTTTTGCATCGGAGAAATAGCGTAAATGCTTTTTTCGACCTCTTTGGCATAGAGCCGCAATTCGCGTTCTTGGTTAAATTGCGAAAGACGTAACGAAGCGGAGAGATAATTGAGCGTCGGAAACAACACGACCAAAAGCGTTAGAAACGTGACGGCAAGGGCAAAGATAAGGACGTTATGCGTGGCATTTTTCAATTTTATATCCTATGCCTTTGGCGGTTACGATGAGCTCTTTGTCGGTTTTGTCGCGCAATTTTTTGACCAACATACGAATGTCGTTGTCGCCTACGGCTTTGTCTTCCCACACGTAGGCATGAATGTTTTCGGTCGAGATATAATTACCGCGGTTCTTGACCAGCAAAAAGAGGAGTTTTTTCTCGTATTGCGTCAGCGGAATCTGCATCGCGTCAAACCATAACGATTGATCTTCCAAGCGATAGCTAAAACCGTGGCAAAGCGTGATGTCGAGGGTCGTTCGCATATGGTAAGCATTTAAAGCCTGCGTAACGCGGTATTGAAGCTCTTTGAGCGAAAAAGGTTTTCGGATATAGTCGTTACATCCGAGCTCATAACCGAGGCTGAGGTTGTTGATGTCGGTAAGCGACGTGATAAAAATAATCGGCAGATCGAGTTTGGCTTTGCGAATTTGTTTTAAAATCTCGTAGCCGTCGACGTTGGGAACGCGAATGTCTAAAAGTGCCAGATGGTACCGGTTCTCAAACAGGGCATCCAACGCTTTTTGTCCGTCTTCAAACGCGTCTACGGCGTAGCCCATCTCTTCGAGGGAGTCTTGAATACTCTCTTTATAGGCATAGTCGTCTTCAAGCAGTAAAATTTTCATCGAATTAAAACCTCTTGCGTCGTTTGGGAAGAGGGCATCAGCGTTTTGGTATGCATACTTTGCGGATGAGGGGCTAGCGTCGCGCGCAAAAGCAGGGAGTCTTTGAGCAGCGACTCGTCAAACCAAACGCCGACGTAACCGATGGGTTTGGATTCGATGTCAAAGAGCGGCGTAAATCCGAATAACATACCGTCGATGCGCGCAAATCCCTTATCCAACGTTTCGGGCGTCGCGATGGTGTATAAAGCGGTGTGGCATGAAGCGGGGCAACTGCTATTCACGACGACGAAATCGTTGATTTGTTCCAAATCTTTCATCCATGAACCGATTTCCAAGAAGTCGCGGTGCATCAAAACCACGAAATCGATTTTTTTATTTTTAAGGTTTTGCGCGATCTCTTCAAAGCCTAAAATGACCTCCAACGAGCCGATAAAAACGCCCCGATCGAAAATCGGCGTCAATGCTTTGATATTGAGGCGTTTTCCAAGCTCGATCGCGACCAAAGGCGTTTGCGTTTGATGAAGCAAGGCAATGCCTTTGCGCCATGAGGCAAGTTCGTTACCGTAGTCTTCATAGTCCCAGCTCCTGACCCACGCTTTGGCGTCTTTGGTATGAAACTGGACTTCCATATGTTCCATTTGAAGGTACTGCTTCGTCTTGACAATCTCTTGGTTAATAACGGTAAAAAGCGCATGTCGATCTTCGTGCCGATAGGCTTCTTTGATCGCTTCGTTTTGAGAAAGCATCAATGCCACGCTGAGAGCGAGTTGTTTTTTATGGGAGATCAGCTCTTGGGTAAGATTTAAAACGCTCTCGACGCTGTTTTTGGCGTCTTCGACGTAAAGGTTGTGGTTGGTTCGATAAATTAAAAAGCCGATGATGAGCATCGATAGGCTAAAAAGTGCTAACAAAAGGGCGTAAATGCGAACGGTTTTGATGGCATCTCCTTTTGCTATAAAGATGAAAAGTATTATACCGAAAAACGCTCTGAGCGTTTTTGACGATAAATTGACGATAAATGTTTATGATTACGATAGTCTAAAAATTTAAAAGGAGGCAGAAATGAAAAGATTATCTTTAGTTTCGGCGGCATTGGCGTTAACGTATGCAAGCGGGCTTTTTGCATTGGACGTAGGCGAACTCAATAAACGTGCCGACAAAGGATTTAAACCCGTCGTCGTCAAAGATTGGAAGGCACCGGATGAAAGTACGATTCCCAACAATTTATTCGGCGATACCGTTCGTTACGGTAAGGCTCTCGTTCATGAAACGTACAAATACATCGGACCGGAAGTGAGTGACCCAAAAATGCGCTATGCGGGCAATAACCTCGCCTGTTCGTCATGCCATCAAGAAGCCGGTACGAAACGATGGTCGGCTCCGTTTATGGCGACATTCGCCAACTTCCCTCAATACCGCAATCGCGACGAGACGATCGGTAGCATCGAAGAGCGCGTCAACGGTTGTATGGGACGCAGTATGAACGGAAAGCCGCTTCCCGAAAACGGCAAAGAGATGCGTGCGATCGTAACGTACATGTACTGGTTAGGACAAGGCATTCCCGTCGGTGCTAAGGTCGAAGGAGCGGAATTTCCTCAGGTAGATCGTAAAATGGTCATGAAGCAAGCCGCCGATCCGGTCAAAGGCGAAAAAGTGTATCGAGAATATTGTGCGTCATGCCACGGCGATAACGGACAAGGCGTGAAACGCGAAGGCAAAGCCAACGGTTACGAGTATCCGCCGCTTTGGGGCAAAGACAGTTACAATACGGGTGCGGGTATGTACCGCGTGCTTCGTGCGGCAGACTGGATCGTCGCCAATATGCCTTTAGGCGCGGACAATCATAATCGCGTTTTAACCGATGAGCAAGCGTATAACGTTGCGGCGTATATTAACAACTACGATAAACCGCGCGATATTAAAGCCAACCGCGAAAAAGATTTTCCCGATTTAAAAGTTAAAGTGCCCGATAGCGACGTCGGACCGTACGATGACGGAAAAAATCGTCATCAACATAAATTCGGACCGTACCAAGGCATTATTATTCCCGCGAAAAAAGCCGAATAATCCTTCCGAAAAAGGGCGATTTAGGTCGCTCTTTTTTTAAAAAGAACCGTTAAGTTCAAAAGAGAACGCCGCGTTAATGATTTTGTGATACTATTGCTTTTTGCTAGAGCATCTATTTTTACATGCAAAGAGAGATCATGACGCGCGATAAACTTGCTAACGATAGCCAAACCCTACACCGTTTTTTACAATTGCATTGCGATAAAGAACACAACGACGTTCCCAAAAAAGAGGGTACGTTACAGGTTCGTTTTCACGAAGAGAACGTATGCGAAGTGCCGTATCGTTTGTGCGAAGAGTGCGAAACGCTTTTTTTGTACGCCTATGAGAGGCTTCGAAACTGCACGCAAGAACCCAAACCCAGTTGTCGCAAATGTCTCAATCCGTGCTATGAAAAACCGGTGTGGAAAAAGATGGCGAAGATTATGCGTTACAGCGGTATGCGTTTGGGATTGACCAAGATGCGCCAATTTCTTTTCAAGTAAATGCTTCCGTATTTAAGCCATAAAGCGTCTATGCGCGCTTGCTACGGCGAAGCGTTGTACACTATTCCCGTCAATGTGGAATTTGGTTGCCCCAACCGTGAAAAAGACGGAAGCGGCGGCTGCTCGTTTTGCCCCGAACACGGAGCGCGCGCCGCGCAGATTGCGGATGCTAAAAGCGTGGAAGAGCAGATCCAAAAAGCACTCTCGTTTGCCAAAAGGCGTTACAAAGCCTCGTCTTTTGCGCTTTACATTCAAGCCTACACAGGAACGTTTGCGTCGTTGGTTACGCAAAAAAAGACGTATGAAAAACTGCTGTCGCTCTATCCGTTTCGCGCGTTACATGTAGGCACGAGACCCGATTGTTTGAGCGAAGCGACGTTGGAGTATTTGGCAGAATTAAACCAAACAATAGACGTGGTTGTGGAGCTGGGTGTGCAAACGTTGCACGATGTGAGTTTGAAGCACATCAACCGCGGGCACGACGTCGCGTGTTCTTTGGATGCGATCAGACGTTTACATGTAAAAGGGTTGAAGGTTTATGCGCATCTTATCATCGGCTTGCCAAATGAAACGCCTGATATGTGGAAAGAGAGTCTGCAAGGCTTGGTGAATGAGGGCATCGATGGCATTAAATTTCACAATTTGCATATCATCGAAAACACCGATTTGGCGCGCGAATATGCTCAAGAGCCCTTCACGCTTTTAAACGAATACGCGTATGCCGAAGCCTTGATCGAGTTGCTTCGTTACGTGCCTTCGTCTATACCGATCGTGCGCCTTGCCACCGACACGCCCGAGCGCGAATTGGTCGCTCCAAAATGGCATATGGCAAAGGGGCAATTTAGTGAATACGTCGCTCAAACGATGCGGTATCGCGGAATCTCTCAAGGCGATCGCATCGAAAACCAAAGCGCACCAAAGAGTGTAATACCGCAAAAAATAGACTTAAAAGACGGAAGTACGACTTTTTGGAACGAAATGTACCGTGATTATTACCATCCTAAAGCGGGTGCGTACGCTCAAGCGCAAAGGCTTTTTTTGGAAAAATCGTGTTTAAAAAAGCGGCTGGAACAAGGCGACGTAAGGTTATTGGAGATCGGTTTTGGGATGGGGTACAACACGCTTGAAGCTCTTAAAGTAGCACAAATCCTCAGAAAACACACCTTACATGTCAAGGCGATCGACCACGATCGTCTGCTGTTGAGCCAAAGTGCCAAGGTTGTTTCGGATGCCTTACATGTACAATTGCTGGAGTCGCTTTTGACGGATCAACGCTATGAGGGCGATTTTACGAAGGTTGAATTTCTCAACGCCGAAGCACGTTATGCGATGACGCGTTTGGACGAGTGCTTCGACGTCATCTTTTCAGACCCGTTTATCGAGAGCAATAACGCTACGCTTGTGACGTTAGAATTTTTCCAAAACCTGCGAAAACGGCTCAAACTAGATGGCATTTTGGTCGCCTCCACCGCTTTACATGTCAGCCAAGCGGGACTCACGCTCGCAGGCTTTGACGTGCACGTTGCCAATGACGAAAACAGCGACATCAAAGGTGTCGTCGCTACACTCTCAAAGGTGTCGAAGTCCTTACATGTTAAAGAGCCGTACCGTGATCCTTACGGTATCTTAAGCGATAAAGAGATCGAAAGCGAACGTCAAAAAGTCTTGACATGTAAAGATTGAAGTGAAAAGGTTAGTTCTCAACTTCTATCTTTTTACGCATAAAATGTAGGTAAATTGATGGATAATATAATAAACTAACAACAAAAATAAAAAGGAATACAATGGGGTTATTTGGTCTTTTTGATAATAGAGCTGATGAACTTTGTAAAGCATCACGGAATGGTGCTATTGCACTTGTAAAAAAACTTTTAGAAGGCGGTGTTAACGCTAACAAATATGGAAATGATGGGAAAAGCAGCTATAAAAAACTTCCTATTTCGTGTGCAATAGAGAATGGTAACTTAAATGTAGTCCAGCTTTTATTAGACTATGGGGCAGATCTTGACGAAGGTCGTCCGTTATATATAGCAGCGGCTGAAGGGAATATAGAAATATGCAAGCTTTTACTTGAGCGTGGAGCGTTTGTGGATGGAACATACGACACATATGATGGTAGTGGAAAAAGTGCTGAAAAATTTATGAGAACGCCATTAAGTATAGCAGCCACACATGGATATGAGTCAATAGTAAAATTACTTCTAAATAATGGAGCAAATATTGAAGGATTGAAAAATAATAAATTAGAAACTCCTCTAGCTCAAGCTCTATTGTATTGCGATAATTCAACAACTGTAGCGAAAATCTTTGTTGAACATGGTGTATCGTTGAACTTGCATTTATGTGCTGGACTTGGTGATTTGTCAAAGATGTATGAATTTATTACTAATGGAACAAGCCCAAATAAACTTGAATATGATTCTTTTGGAGCAGGCTATTCCCCCTTATATTTTGCTGTAAATTGCAACAAATTAGAAGCAGTTAACTTGTTACTTGAAAACGGGGTAAATCCTAGAGAATCAATTTTCTCTTATCCGAATAAAAAAAAGCATGGAGAAGGAGACGGAGTACTTGCATTGGCAATTTTTAAGCATGGAAATCTTGAAATGATAAAAATTTTGATTGAAAAAGGAGCTGATATTACACAAAAGGTTTCTTATGGAAAATCTCTGAAAGAATTTGCAGTTATGCATAATAGACATGATGTCGTCAATTTTTTAAAAAATCGTATTTGACATTCGTCACAAGAGAAAACTATCTTCTCAATGTCTAATATGATTTTAATTAATGGAAAAGGCAATTATGGAAAGAAAGATTGGAAAAGAATTCAACTTTCTTTCATTCAACTAAATTTTTAATTTTCTTCCGTTAAATGTCAATTTTATTGGTTAAATTCTAACTCAATCTTGTCTACAACTCTTTACATGTAAAGATAAACGTTACAAGCTTATAGTTCCTTTTTTGCTTCAACATAGCAGGGGTGATGCAAACATGAAACCCTATTACGACCATTTTTTTTAGCATGATACATGGCATGATCTGCGTCGCGCTGAATATCTGTTATAGATTTGTGATGTGTCATTTTTGAAGCTACCCCAATACTCGCCGTAATACTTATGTTTTTATCTTCGCACGTAGTTTTTCGGCAAAATTGACGGCACTTGTATTGTCGGTATCAGGCAGGAATATTGAAAACTCTTCACCGCCGACTCGACCGATAAGATCGCTTTTTCTACAAAAATCAATGATACATTTTGAGACGGCTTTAAGAACGATATCTCCGACATTATGTCCATAGGTGTCGTTAATATTTTTAAAATGATCAAGATCGACAAAGAGAACAGAAAAGGATGTATGGTTACGATGAGATATATTAATCATCTGTTCACATACGGTATAGTAAGCGCGCGTATTTAACAATCCGGTTAGAGGGTCGTTATTTGCCAGAAACTCGAGTTTTTCATTGGCTAATACAAGTGCTCTTTCAGTGTTCTTTTGTTGCGTAATATCGGTTAAGCTTGCCATTTCTCCGACGGCAAAACCACTCTTATCTCGGATAGGTCTAACGGCAACAAGGTAAATTTTATTGTTTATCTGTATTTCGTGGTCTGGCACATCTAAGCCTTTATCGTGCATATAAAAATCGCGTTCAATATTGGCTGCGCTTTTTTGGCAAAACTCTTTTACTCTTCGTCGAAGAAGAATGTTGGGTGTAAATCCATGTAACGTTCTGAGCTTTTGATTGAAGGCAATATTCCGACCGGACCTATCGATGAGAACCATTGCTACAGGCATTAATTCAAAAAGTGCTTCAAGGCTA
Source organism: Sulfurospirillum sp. MES (assembly GCF_000789415.1). Taxonomy (NCBI): domain Bacteria; kingdom Pseudomonadati; phylum Campylobacterota; class Epsilonproteobacteria; order Campylobacterales; family Sulfurospirillaceae; genus Sulfurospirillum; species Sulfurospirillum sp. MES. The sequence goes on from NZ_JSEC01000001.1 coordinate 239,529, forward strand.
ATATGTGTATGCAAAAGATTAAATTTTTTACTCATATATCACCTCTTCAATGTCATTTGATGCATTAAATTCTATCTAAATTTTGCCTAAGCATCTTGACATGTAAGAATTTTATTCTTCAACACATCACGTTATCTCCCCTAATCCTTCATTCTTTGGCATACACACTATCCTTTAATGTTGTTCATTGAGCTGTTGGATCACTTTAAGACTCAAACGATCGATCGCACTGTCTCTTTGACGCAATTTCTCCACCAACAGTGTTCTTCGCTCTTCCGTAAGATTTTGCCCGGCTTTGACTTTAAGGCTCATAGACGTCGGTTCTAAAACACAAATTCCCAGTCGTTCAACCACTTTTGCGTAGACAGGATTGTCCGCTTCGATAGGGTCGTACCCGCCCTCAGGTTGGAGTTTTTGCATCAGCGCATTGAGCATCTCACACTTTACATGTAAATCCGAAATGACCTTTACTTCCCCCACACAATGGACAGAAATATAGAGCTGTGAAGCCGGACACGCCGAGCGCGTGTTGCTAAAATACGAGGGCAAAAGCGAAAGCGGTTTGACTACGCTGAAACTGGCTTTGGCACTCTTAGCGATGACGTCCATCTTGCGACCTTCAAGCGATCCATGAAACCCCAGACGGTTTTCATGCCACGCAAAATTGATCGGCACGCCGTAAGGCTCGTCGCCATCGACAAGACTGAGCGTTCCATACTCGCAACTGTTCAAAACTTCTTCGATGAGTGCGGGATCATGCACTTCAAACTCAGCTCTTCGCATGCTTTCTCTCCTAAACGGTTTGTGTTGCTTCTGTCAGGTTGATTTCCAACACCGCTCTTGCCCACGGGTAGTTCTCTTTGACAGCCGTAAACGCATCGCCCTCTTCTATCATGCAGGCGTTGCCGCGCAGTAAAAATCCTGTTCCCATATGATGCAATCCCTCGACCTCTTTACTGCCTACTGTCACTAAAACTCTGTTATCGCGACTTAATGCCTCTTCGATGCTGTGCATACCACCCACAGGAATAATCAAGCTATTTTCAGTAAGACGCACATACGAATGCCATGTATTGACAACGCAGGGAAACTCTTTGCCTTGAGCGACGATGGCGACAACGCCCTCTTTTTGCATCACACGTTTGAGTGTGTCTGAAATCATACGAACTCCTTTTGATTTAAATTGTGGTATTATAATCCTAATCTGTACTCTTCACAAGAGCCAGTTTTTGAAATATTTTAAGGGTCAGTTATGTACGATCTTAACCAAAATAAGCCACTTTACATTCAACTCTACGATGCGATCAAGCACGACATCGTCACCCATCAGCTCGAAAAAGGCACCAAACTCTCTTCGGTACGTAAAATGGCAGTTCAATACGCCATCAGCAAAAACAGCGTTTCGCTAGCGTATCAGCAACTTTACAGCGAAGGGTACATCGAAAGCGTGCCCAAAAGCGGCTATTTCGTCGCCGACATCGTACATGAACTCACCCCCACAGCGCTCTCTTCGCCCATGCAAGAGACGCCATCTGAGCCATCTATTCGTTACGATTTTTTCCCCGCAAGACTCAGTCCAGACACCTTTCCACTCAAACTGTGGCAACGCCTTTTTATCAAAGCAATGAAAACACCGCTCGATTTTGGTGCGTACACGAATAGACAAGGAGAGGAAGGGCTTCGAAGTGAGATAGCACGCTACTTGAGGCATTCACGTGGTGTGCTTTGCGATGCTTCACAAATCATTCTTTGTGCAGGCTCTAGCGATGCGATGCGGCAGATCGCAACCCTTTTTCAAACGCACTTTCATGAAATCGCCGTTGAACATCCCGGATACCCCGCGGCAGGGACTATTTTTAAACAGTACGGCTATGCCATTGCACCCATTGAGGTCAATGCGAGTGGTCTTAACATCGATGCGTTAGAGCAGACAACGGCAAAGATGGTTTACATCACCCCATCGCACCAGTACCCCACAGGCGTCAGTATGCCCATAACGCATCGTATGCGGTTGTTGCACTGGGCAAAACGGGAGGGAGGAGTGATCATCGAAGATGATTATGACAGCGAACTGAGGTACCAAAACCGTCCGATTCCAGCACTGCAAGGACTGGAAAACGGTGCCAATGTCATTTATATGGGAACCTTCTCCAAAGCACTTTCTCCTGCTCTTCGGGTGAGTTACATCGTTTTGCCGCATCGTTACTTGGAAGCCTACACCACGATGTGTCAGATGAGCCATCAACGCTGTGGCGTGGCACTGAGTACGCAAAAGACGTTAGAGCTTTTTATGGCAGAGGGGCATTGGGAGCGACACTTGCGTAAGATTCGCACGCTCAATCGTAAAAAACATGACCTCATGCGCAATAAACTCAAAAGCATGCTAGGCGATCAGATCGAGATCATCAGCGAAGGTGGAGGTTTAGCGATCATCATGCGTCCAACGGTTGCGATCGATCTGCAACGTTTGCGTGAAAATGCCCTTAAAAAGGGTATGAAACTCTATTGCGCAAGCGATCTGTACGGTGAGACATGGGAAGCGATTCGTATGGGGTTTGGAGGACTGAGGGAAGAAGAGATCAGTGATGCTATAGAACTTCTCAATACCATTTGGATAGAAACGTTGGCACGGTAAGCTCTACCGTAATGGTATCGCACGGTACGCAAATAAGAAGAACGATCTTTTTAATGTTTGCCTGAGCCCTTTTGAAAGTTTAGCTTCCTCCTTTTTTCATAATAGATTCTTATTGATTGTTTTATGCTATATTTTATCGTCATATTTTTTTATATATAACTATTTTAAGGCAATAATGAGCTTTTGTAAACTCAAAAAATAAAGATAAAAGTCGTCATTAAAATTTACATAAAATTTACATAGCTTTTCTAAGATTGCACTATGAAATCTTATGAAAAGGATGAAAGATGACTCAAATGCTTAGTCGAAGAAGTTTTCTCAAGCTTTCTTCAACTGCTGCGGCGGTAGCAGGGCTTTCTAGCATTCCCGGCACGCTCGGGGCGATGGAAGAGGCCAAAAAGCAATACAAGGGAAACACAAAGTTTACCCCGAGCATTTGCGAGATGTGTACGAGTTCGTGTACCATCGAAGCACGTGTCGAGGACGGTAAAGGAATGTTTATTCGCGGCAATCCCGCCGATAAGAGCCGAGGCGGTAAAGTCTGTGCAAGAGGTAGTTCGGGATTTAACCAGCTCTACGATCCGCAACGTTTGGTCAAGCCGATTATGCGTGTGGGTGAGCGAGGCGAAGGAAAGTGGAAAGAGGTCAGTTGGGACGAAGCATACACTTTCATTGCCAAAAAACTAGAGGACATCAAACAAAAATACGGCGCGCACACGGTGGCATTTACCGCACGTAGCGGTTGGAACAAAACATGGTTTCACCATTTAGCGCAAGCCTACGGTTCACACAACCTTTTCGGACACGAAGCGACCTGTCCTTTGGCGTACGATTTGGCGATGGACGATGTGTTTGAGGGCGGCATAAGCCGTGATTTTGCCAAAGCAAAATACATTATCAACCCAAGTCACAACGTTTTTGAAGGTATCGTTATCTCTTACGCCCGTCAATACATGGACGCACTTGCACACGGCGCGAAAGTCATTTCACTCGATCCGAGATTTTCGACGATGGCGGCGAAAGCCACCGAATGGCATCCGATCAAACCGGGACACGATCTTCCGTTTGTTTTAGGGTTTATCAACGTTTTAATCAACGAAAATCTTTACAATAAAAAATTCGTCGAGAAGTATTGCGAAGGGTTTGAAGAACTCAAAGCCAGCGTCGCCGAATACACGCCGGAAAAAATGGCGGTCGAATGCGATATTCCCGCCGATACGATTAAACGAATGGCGCGTGAATTTGCCAAAGCGGCTCCCAAAGCCATTTTCGACTGGTGCCATCGCGTTACCCTAACGCCGCAAGAGTTGGAACTTCGTCGCGCGATTATGATGTGTAACGTTTTGGTCGGTGCGATAGAGCAAGAAGGCGGTTATTACCTCAATAAAAGTGCCGCGTTTTACAACAAATACTTAGGCGAAAACGATCCTAAAGCACCCGTGCTCAAAAAACCTAAAACACCGGCGTATCCGAAAGTCACAGTACCTCGAATCGACCGTATCGGCGAAAAAGACAGCGAATTTTTCCTTTGTAAAAAAGGAAACGGTATCGTGACCCTTGTTCCGCATGCCGCACTCAACGAATTGCCGGGTGTGGGATACAAGTTGCACGGTTGGTTTATCGCCCGTAACAATCCCGTCATGACACAAAGCAATACCGAAAACGTCATCAAAGCGCTCAAAGCGATGGACTTGGTGGTCGTGTTTGATATTCAAGTTTCCGATACCGCATGGTTTGCCGACATCGTCCTTCCCGATACGACGTATTTGGAGCGAGACGAAGAGTTTACCGCCAGCGGCAGTAAAAACCCAAGCTACGGCGTAGGTCGCCAAAAAGTGGTCGAACCGATCGGAGAATGTCGTCCGGGGTGGAGAGTCGCTAAAGAGTTAGCGGAAAAAATGGGCTTAGGTGCTTATTTCCCGTACAAAGACATCGAAGATTACCGCTTGCAACAAGTCGGCGACAATCTTGATCTTTTGGCAAAACTCAAAGCGACCGGAAGTGCGAGTTTCGGCGTACCGCTCTTGCTTCAAGATAAGAAAAGCGTTGCGGAGTTCGTGAAAAAATTCCCGAGCGCGGCCTCTAAAGTCAATGAAGAAGGAACGATAGACCTTCCGCACAAAATCAAACTTTTCAGTCCGGAACTCGAGACCGTTTCCAAAAAAGGCGCTCTTCATTACGAGCCTTACAAATACAAAGAGGCCGACGAACTCTATTTTATCAACGGTAAATCTGCCGTTCGCACCAACGGTCACAACGGCAACAACGCATGGCTCAACAATCTTTTAGACGATGCGGCGGTATGGATTCACCCTAAAACGGCAGAGCGTTTAGGCATTAAAAACGGCGATAAGATCGAAGTGTATAACAAATATGCCACGCAAAAAGGCAAAGCGCTCGTGACCAAAGGCGTGCGCGAAGATACCGTGTTTGCGTACTTCGGATTCGGACATATCAGTAAAGATTTAAAACGAGCTTACGGCAAAGGCGTGAACAGTAACTCGCTTTATTCGCCGTTAGTATCGCCCAATAGCGGTATGAACCTTCACGTCGTCGGCGTTAAAGTCAAAAAAGCGTAAGGTAAGGAGAAAACAATGGCAAAAAAATATGCAATGGTCCACGACAACAATTTATGCATCGGCTGTCAAGCCTGTAACGTTGCGTGTAGGTCCGAAAATAAAATTCCCGATTCCGTTTACCGTTTACAAGTATGGGTCAAACAAGAAGAGTATCCTAACGGAAGTTTAGGCTACGAATACCACAGACAATCGTGCGTGCATTGCGAAAATACGCCGTGCGTAAGCGTTTGTCCGACCAAAGCTTCCCATGTCAACGAAGACGGTATCGTTTTAGTCGATAACGACTTGTGCGTCGGTTGTCTTTACTGCGTCGCGGCATGTCCTTACCAAGCGCGTTACGTTCATCCGGTGACCAAAGCACCCGATAAGTGTACGTTCTGCCACGAATCGCGCTTAAGCCGAGGCGAAGAGCCCGCATGCGTCACGGTATGTCCGACCGAAGCCTTGGTATTCGGCGATCTTTTAGATCCAAAAAGTAAAATCAACAAAGTGCTCTCCGAACGCGTTACGTACCGCCAAAAAGAGAGACTCGGAACCAAACCGAAAATGTATATCGTACCCAACCATAAAGGAGGGATCAACTCATGAATCAAATCTGGGGCTCTATGGAGCAATACAATACGGTCGTATGGCATTGGCCGATCGCGGTTTATCTCTTCTTGGCAGGACTTTCCGCCGGTGCGATTATCTCCGCCATCGTCGTGAAATGGATGAAAGGTAACGATGTTTCCCCATGGGACGGAATTATTAAAGCGGGCGCGATCTTAGCACCCGTTACGATCGGTGCGGGTTTGTGCCTTTTGATTTTCGATCTTACCCGACCGTTGATGTTTTGGAAATTGTTGATTCATTATAACTTCGGCTCGGTCATGACGATCGGTGTTTTAGCCTTGTTTGCGTATATGCCGGTTTCCATTTTGTTCTTGCTCGGCGTTTTCAAAAAAGAGTTAGCCGTGGATGGACCGTTTAAATTCTTAGCACCGATTGCAGATTTGGCACTCAATTACGGCAAAGCGCTTGAAGCGATTACGCTTGTATTGGCGGTGGGCGTAGGTGCGTACACCGGTTTCTTGCTCTCGGCGATGAACAGTTATCCGCTTTTAAATACGCCCGTGCTTCCGGCACTCTTTTTGGCTTCGGGCGTATCGGCGGGTATTTCGGCAAACCTTGTCGTCGGACTTTTGTTCTTTACCCACTCGACGAAAGACGCCAACGTGAGCTATTTGCACGGACTGGACGTCAAAGTGATCTTTGCGGAACTCTTTTTCATCTTCATTCTTTTCGTGGGAATGATGTACCAAGGAGGCGCAACGGCACATGCGGGAGCGGCGGCACTCAGTACGGGCGGTCTTTCGACCCTTCTTTGGGTGGGCGTCATCGGTTTAGGCTTGCTTTTGCCTATCGGATTGAACTTTGCTTTGCCTCACGGAGTCAAACACTCCCACGCCTTTGTGATCTTTAACGCCCTTATCGTTCTTGTGGGTGTTTTAGCACTGCGTTACTACATGCTTTATGCCGGACAAACCTTCGTCGGATAAAGAACATGTCAACCCTTAGAGCTAGGCTCTAAGGGGTTTTTTCGTACCGTGACACAATCTTAGCGTAAGATTTTCTTTTGTTGTGATACAATACGTCTTTCGTATTATTTTCAAAGGAATCGTCATGAAGTTGTACTCTCTTATTTATGATGATTTTAAGACCTTACAAAACTTCGTCGAGACGCGCTTCCAACCCGATCAGCATCTTTTCATACAACTTTTTAGCGGAAGCGGCGATTGCGTCGTTCTTCAAAATATTTTAGATTACCTTCATACCCGTTTACCGCAAAGTGTGGTCATCGGAGCGACGAGTGCCGGAGAAATTCACCGAGCTCAAATGTCCCAAGAAACGATCGTCCTTTCGTTTTGCCTTTTGGAAACTTCACGCGCCGGCGTTTACTACCTCGACGTTGCCGATCGAAAAAGCGCGTACGAAATCGCATCGCGCGCGATAACGCCTTTGACGAAAGTCTGCATCGCTTTTACCGAACCTTTGAAAAGTAAGGAGAACGAGGCGTTTATTCAAGCCTTGGGCGAAGCCGCCGCACACGTCGTCGTCGCCGGAGGAAACGCCGCCGATAGTTTTGCGTTTGCGCAAACGTATCTGTTTCATGCCGACCGCATTGAAGATCACGGCGTCGTTTTGGCGATTTTGGAAGGCGATAGCTTACATGTACATCAAGATTACTCGTTCGGATGGACGCAAATCGGCAAAACGATGACGGTTACGCGTTGCAAGGGAAACGATTTGTACGAACTCGATCATCAACCGATCGAAACGGTCTATCGGCACTATTTGGGCAACGATATGATTCGAGGATTGCCCGCGAGTGCCATCGCATTTCCGTTGGTGAGCCAAAGCGAGAACGTGGAAGTATGCCGCTCAATCGTAGGTGTCAACAAAGACCGCTCGTATCGTTTTGCCGGAGAGTTTCGCGAAGGAGATCGCGTGCGCTTTGCGATCGGCAATATCGAAGAGATTATGGAAAAAGCCGAAACATTACAACAAACTCTTTGCGAAAACGCGATTGAAGCGATGTTTATTTACTCCTGTGCCGTTCGAAAATATTTTTTAAAAGATCAACTGCATTACGAGTTGGCATTGTTGGAGCAAATCGCTCCTACGGTCGGATTTTTTACCTACGGCGAGTTTTACCGCGGTCGCATTGCCAACCATCTGTTAAACGTTACGACGACAATTTTAGCCCTTAGCGAATCCTCCATTCGCCCAATTCCTCTCAAAAAAACGATGCTTCGCCCCACGGATTCGGTTTTAAAATTTTTGACGCATTTGGTCAATACGACGCAATGCGAATTGGACGAAAGCGTCAACTTCCTACGCCAGTATAAAACCGTTTTAGACCACAGTGCTATTTTTTCGAAAATGGGTCCCCAAGGCTACATCACCTACGTCAATGATGCGTTTTGCGCCGCTACGGGATATACGCGAGACGAAATTATCGGTACGAAACACAGCCGTTTTCGCCATCCCGAACACGATGAGTCTTCGTATAGTACGCTATGGGAAACGATTCAGTCGCAACGGATTTGGCAAGGCGTTTTAAAATGCCTCAACCGCCAAGGCGAAACGTTTTACATCAAAAGTACCTTGGTTCCCGTCATCAACGAACACGGGCAAACGATGGAGTATATTACGAGTAGCACGGATATTACGGAACAAATCGTTAAAGACCGCATCATTCAAGAACAGCTCATCGACGAATTGACGGGACTTGGAAACCGTCAAGCTCTTTTTAACGAAATACGCAGCGATACGAACGAAAAGATGTTGATGCTTATCAACCTGATCGGTTTTTCGGAGATCAACGATTATCTAGGGTACGACGTGGGAGATGCATTGCTCAAAGAGATCGGAGTGTTGCTCGATCAACGCTTTGCGGAAAAACACCGCGTCGTTTTTCGCATCAACGGAGATGAATTTGCCTTATTGATTAAAGAAAACGATCACGTATGGCAGCATAAAAACAGCGATAAACTCTACCGTATGATTTATTCTCTGGAAAAGCATATTTTTCTCATTCAAGGCTATGAAATCGTTGTGCGCCTGAATGTCGGCATCGCTTCTGGATGCGACGAGCATATCTACATGCAGTCGCATATTGCGCTCAAAGAGGCTAAAAAACGCGATGAGGTGATTGTGACGTACAACCTCAACGAAACGCTCAAAGATAAAACAAAACACAATATTCAAATCATTCATAAAATTCAACATGCCGTCGAAAACGATCGCATCGTACCGTTTTATCAAGGCATTTACGACAACGTGCAAAAAAAAATTACCAAGTACGAAGTGCTGATGCGCTTGGAAGAAGAGGACGGGAGTTACTTAAGTCCGTACCATTTCTTGGAACAAGCCAAAAAAACGCGGCTTTACGAAAAGCTGACGAAAATCATGATTCAAAAATCCTTTGCCTATCTTCACGACAAAGGCGTCGCTTTTTCGCTAAACCTCAACGTCCACGATATTCTCTCCGTGTCGGTTAAGGAGTGTTTGTACGACGCGATTCGCACATACGGTTGCGGCGATCGGGTCATTTTGGAAATCGTCGAGAGCGAGGGTATCGACAATTTTGAAGAGATGAGCTTTTTTATTCAAGAGGCAAAAGCGTTAGGATGCCGTATTGCTATCGATGATTTCGGTACGGGCTACTCCAATTTTTCCTATCTGGCGCGACTCAAAATCGACTATATCAAGATCGACGGCTCGTTAATCCAAGAGATCGATACCGATCCGACCAAAGAGATGACGGTCGAGACGATTGTCTCGTTCGCGCATAAAATGGGTTATAAAATAGTCGCCGAATTTGTGGATAAAGAAACGGTGCAAGCCAAGCTGGAACGCTTAAACGTCGACTTTTCTCAAGGCTATCTTTTTAGCAAACCGCATCGGGTTATAGAGCTTTAAAGCGAAAATACCTTACAATAAGACAGAATTCTTACATCCTTTGCGTAAGAGAAAAATCTTTAAGCGAGCCATACGTGATAGAGTCTTATGCCCGACGACGATTCCTTCAATTCTCAACCGCCGCCCTTAGCATGCAAGGAAGCCTCCGCGCTTGGGAGCCAAGCATACTCAAAGGCGAAGACAAATGGGTGCGAAGCGTATGTGAAATGTGCAGCAGCCGTTGCGCTATCGAAGTACGCGTGGTGGATCAAAAACCCGTATGGCTTCAAGGCAACGCGTTTGATGCACGTATGCACTCGAGTATTTGTGCCAGAGGGCTTTCGGGCGTTTCGCAGTTATACGATCAAGACCGCCTGAGGACGCCGTTAATGCGCGTCGGGCGACGCGGGGAAAACCGCTGGAGGGAAGCATCTTGGGACGAAGCCTTGGCGTTTGTCGCTTCGTCGATGCAGCGTTTGAAACAAAACTACGGTGCGCAGAGTATGCTGTTTTCGTCCAAAACGGGCGAATCGTTCGATCTTTTATCCTCTTTTGCCGCCAATTACGGCTCTCCCAATACGTTTTCACATTGGAGTTCCTGTCCGATCGCGATTGAGAGTGCCTTGGAGCAGACGTTCGGCGAACGGGCGTATCGGGATTTCGAGCATGCCGATTATATCGTCAATTTCGGGCACAACCTCTTTGAAGGGCTAGACATTCCCTTAAGCAAAGCCATGGCGCGTTTTGCGGCGAACCCTTCCAAAAAATTGATCGTGCTAGACCCGCGGTTTTCGATCATGGCGGGCAAGGCGGACGAGTGGTATCCGATTAAGGCGGGGCAAGACCTTGCGTTTGTCTTAAGCCTTTTACATGTATGGCTCAGAGACGCTAAATACGATCACGCATTTGTCCGACGTTATTGCATCGGTTTGGACGCGTTAAAGGCCTCTTTGAAAGAGACGACTCCGCAATGGCAAGAGCGTTACACCGGAATCGACGCGAAAACGATCGAGCGTTTGGCGGACGAAATTTACCGCGCCGCACCGCGTTGCATACTTGATTGGGGGCACAAAGCGACGACGTCTCCGGCGGAGTTTCAGCGTACCCGCGCGATTTTAATCGCCAATGTTTTGATGGGAAACGTGGAGAAAAAAGGCGGTATCTACTTTGCAAAAACGCCCGAAATGCTCAACGCATTGATTCAAGAGCCGCTTTTTCCTTTACTGCAATCGCCCTATCCGACTCCGGAAGTCGGCATTGCGCGTATCGACGGTGCGGGTGAAGAGAGAAGCGCGTATCGGTTCGTTCCGAAAAAGCACGGCGTACTCAATGCGATTGCGGACGCGATTTTAACGCAACAACCCTACGCGATTAAAGGATGGTTTTTAACGCGCCACAATCCGTTGGTAACCGTTGCCGATCCGCAAAAAATGAGAACGGCGATGGCATCGTTGGATTTGATCGTCGTGAACGACATTTACATGAGCGATACGGCGATGATGGCGGACGTGGTTTTACCCGAATCGACCTATTTAGAGCGGGACGAAAGTATTCACCTGCATCACGGGCTTGTTCCTTCCTATACGATGCGCAATCGTGCCCTAACGCCCCTGCACCGCACTCGAAGCTTGCACGAGATCGTTCGAAGCTTAGCCGATGCATTGGGTTTTTCGCATGCGTATCCGTGGAAAACGATGCAAGAGCTTCGCGCGTACCAAGCCAAAGGCAATAGCGCATTGTTGGAAAGTCTTGTGAAACGAGGCTACGTTCAAGCGACGATACCGCATCTTTTTTTACGAGAAGAGGCGAGTGCCCGTGCTTTTTGCGAACGTTATGCACACGTTGAGCCTAGACATGTCTTAGAGATGTTCGAACGCCGACGCAAAACGCCCTCAGGCAAAATCGAGCTCTTTTGCGCGCATATCGAAAAAGCGTTTGAGGGATACGGCGTACCTTGCGCGGTCGATATGGACGTGCAACAAAACTATCCGTATACGCTGATCTCGGGCAAAAGCGCGATTCATACCAACGGACATACGCAAAACGTCCCTTACCTTCACGCCCTGATGTCCGACAATCCTCTTTGGATGCATCCGAGTACGGCAAAAGCTCACGGTTTGCGTCAAAACGATACATGTTACATCGAAAACGAGATCGGCAAAGAGAAGGTGAAAGTGTTTCTTACCGAAGGCATTCGCCCCGATACGCTCTTTTTGTATATGGGATTTGGACGGCAAACACCTTTACTGCCTAAGATTGATCGTAAAGGATCGAGTGCTTCCAAACTGCTTCCGTTAAAAACCGCGCCTGTTTGCGGTGCGATGATTACCAATACCGGCGTTCGTATCGTGAGGGCATAGCGATGGCAAAAGCGTATCGACTGATTTTCGACGAAAATCTTTGCATCGGATGTCAAGCCTGTAATGTGGCGTGCCGTTTGGAGAACGACGTGCCTGAGGGTGTTTATCGTTTGCAAGTCCATGTCACGACGCAAGGCGTTTTTCCGCACCTTGGAATGCACTTTGAAAGACGCTCGTGCGTGATGTGCGACGAGCCTCCATGCGTGAGCGTATGCCCTACGGGAGCGTCGTTTCAGAGCAAAGACGGTTTGGTGCATATTCACGAGTCGCAATGCATTACATGTAAGTATTGTATTTTGGCGTGTCCTTACCATGCACGCTTTATCAATCCTCTCAAAAACGTGGTCGAAAAATGTACGTTTTGTTTTGATAGCCGGCTTTCAAAAGCGCTAGATCCTGCATGCGTCAGCGTTTGTACGACCGAAGCATTACGTTTTGGAGATGTGAGTCAAGAGAATTCGACGGTTGCGATGCTTTCACGCAAAGAGACTCTATTATTTCCCAAAGCGCATTTGGGAACGAAACCGAAAGTCTGCTTTATCCCCGCACGCAAAGGAGTTAAAGTATGAGCCCGATGTGGGGAAGTACGGCGCAGTACGAGGTGATGCACTGGTCGTGGGCGATTGCGGTCTATCTCTTTTTAGCCGGTATGAGTGCTGGTTCGATTATCGTTGCGCTGCTGGTCAAATGGAATCGACACGAACGTAGTAACTCTTCGATTTGGGATGCGATGATTAAGTCTGGAACTTTGGTCGCTCCCGTATCGATTTTAGCGGGACTTTTTTTATTGGTCGCGGATTTAGGGCGTCCGTTGTCGTTTTATTGGCTTTTGATTCGTTTTAATCCTCTCTCGGTTATGAGCTTGGGCGTTCTTTTCTTGCTGATTTACACGCCGATCGTGTTGGTTTTTACGCTTTTGGTGTTTGAACGGACGATCGTGAAATACACATGGCTTTTGCCTTTGGGAAGCTTTATCGAATGGGTCAAGAGTTTGCACTCGTATGCAAAAACGATCGAGTATTTTTTAATGGCGGCGGCATTGTGCGTAGGCTCTTATACGGGCTTTTTACTCTCGGCATTGTATGCGATTCCGCTGTGGAACAGTCCTGTTTTGCCGATCGTTTTTTTGACTTCGAGCATCTCTTCGGGGATTGCGGTGAATATTTTGATCGGATTGGTGTTTTTTAAAAGTACGATCAACACGGAGAGCATCAAGTACCTTTTGGTGCTGGATTTGCGGGTTATTATGACCGAATTGCCGCTTTTGGGTATCTTTTTCGTCGGTCTTTTTTACGGCGGCGGCGAAGTTTCGTCGGTGGCGAAAGCGGCACTGAGCCACGGCGGATTGGCGTTGGTCTTTTGGCTCGGAGTCATCGGCATCGGGTTGTTATTGCCGCTTGCGACGGTTATTTTGGCGTTACGAAGCCACGTCTATCGGGTGGGGTATATTTTAACCAATGCAACGGCGGTGCTTTTAGGTGTTTTATTGCTACGTTATTACATTATTTACGCCGGACAAATCTATCTTGGATAAGGACGATCATGAAACTTTTATTGCTCGAAGACGACTACAATTACAACGAAAGCATTAAAGAGTATTTGGAGTTTTTGGGCTATGAAGTCGATGCGTTTTTCGACGGAGAGAGTGCTCTGGACGCGATTATGCAAAAAACCTATTATCTGTTTTTGTTGGACGTGAAAGTTCCCAAGCTCAACGGTCACGAACTGATCAAATACATCAAAGAAGCCAAGATTACCACGCCGATCATCATCATCATTACCTCTTTGGTCGATATCGACAATATCGCAATCGGCTATGAGCTTGGCTGTAACGATTATCTCAAAAAACCTTTTGAGCTCAAAGAGTTGGAACTTCGCGTTAAAGAGCTGATTAAAAAGCATTACCAAACCGGAAACGAAGGATTGTTTGAGCTAGCATGCGGCCTTCGTTTCAATTTTGAAACGGGTGAGATCAAAAAAGACGATCAAACGATTATCTTAAGTTCCAAAGAACAAGAGTTGGTGCGTTTTTTAATTCGACGCAAAAATACGTTTTGCGATATCGAGACCCTGCGTGAAAACGTTTGGGAAGGCAAAGAGATCAGTTATGCCGACATTCGAATGTACATTCGAAAAATCAGACTCAAAGTAGGCGTCGAAGCATTCATCAAGTCCTCGCGCGGGTTGGGATATAAAATCGATGTTGACGCTTAATCCGTTTCGTTCGGTTTGGCTTTATACGTTAATCGTCATGGCACTTTTTAGCGTTCCGAGTTTTTTTGCGATTCAAAGTACGGTGACGGAAGAAAAATACAAAGCTTCGCAAGAACTTTTCGAATGGGTCGCAACGCACGAAAAAAGCATTTTTGCCAAAGAGGAGTTTGATATTCCGCGTAGCGTACGGTTTCATCTCAATATTTACGACGAAATGCATACGCTTTTGTACCGAGGCATCGAAGCAACGTTAGTGGACGTGCAATTTAAGATACGCGTGGTGTATCCGTTTTTGTACTACCAAAAAGCGGTACAAACCGACGATAGAGGGCTTTTTTTCGTAGTAGTTCAAACCAAGCTAAATTATGCCAAGATTATTTTCGTGACGACGATGCTTTTTTTTATCGTTTTGTTTTTGATCTATCTTTTGAGCAACGTCTTCGTGCATTCGAGCATCTATCCGTATCAGCGGATGCAACGCTATATGAACGATTTTTTTAACGATTCGATGCATGAACTCAAAACGCCTTTGGGCGTCATTAACATTAACGTCGAGTTGCTTTCCAATTACGTAACCTCTTCCAAACACCTTCAGCGCATTAAAGCGGCAACGAAACAGATGCAAATGACGTACGAAGACGTGGAATATTATATTAAACACAAAAAAGTGGTGTATGCGAAAGAGCCGATCAACCTTTCGGAATACCTCGGGTTACGCATCGCATTTTTCGAAGATATTGCACGCTCGAAATCCATCGTTTTAAAGTACGAGATCGAAGAGGCGATGATGATTTTTATCAGTAAGGTCGAACTGCAACGCATTCTTGATAATACGCTTTCCAATGCGATTAAGTATTCGTTTTTTCAAGGCATCGTCGAAATATACCTTCACCGTAAAGACGAAAGCAGTTGTATTTTGAGCTTTATCGATCACGGGCAAGGCATTAAAGACCTCTATAAAGTTTTTGAGCGTTTTGAAAGAGAAGACGGCGTGCAAGGCGGCTTTGGCTTAGGACTCAATATCGTTCAAAATATATGCAATAAAAACGACGTCGATATCGATATCGAATCGTACGAGAATCAAGGATCGCGCTTTACCTACGTTTTTAAGCTCGATCACCAAAAATGGCTCGATAAAGTTGAAAACGAACAAAAGGGTTTGACATGATGAAAGAAAAACGCTTTTTCCTCAGCGCATTGGTAATGCTCTTTTTTGGGCTCTGCTTGCTTTTTTTATACAACAAATCGATTTCGTTCGAAGAGGACGAAACCCTTAAAAAACAGATGGACGCGCTGCTTTTGACGTTACACAACAAGATCGAAGAGACGACGCACGTCTCGTTGGCGAGCTCGGTTATTTTAGCCAAAAGCCCTCACGTGATCGGTTGCCTTCAAAACCAAGATCGAACGCAGTGTTTGGATTATTTGCTCGACATTAAAAATACGATGGCTCTCTCGGGCGTGTTTGAAAACGCACGCTTACACTTGCACACCAAAGAGTTCAAAAGTTTTATGCGCTTATGGGACTATCGCAATGAAAGTAACGACGATTTAAGTGCTTTTCGCCATGCGCTTGAAAAAGTTAAAGCGACCAAACGTTCTATTAAAGGGATTGAGATCGGACGCAACGGTATGTTTATGCGTGCGATCGCTCCGGTTTTTAACCAAGAAGAGTATGTCGGAACGATCGAAACGGTTGTGGATTTTAAAGATATGAGCCGTTATTTCAAAAAAGACGGCGTGGAGCTGTACGTTTTGATGAAAAACGAATACGCCGATATCGCCAATGCTTCGGAGTATGCTCCAAATCTTAGGCTCGATAATTACACGATCGTCAATCAATCAACCAACGGGCTTCATTTTATCAAAAGTGCCAATTTTCAAGGCACGGGCTATATGAAAATGGGAGACAGTTACGTGCTTTACACGCCAATAGTCGATATTAACGGCGAATATGTCGGCTTTTTCGTCTTAACGTGGAGCGAAAGCCTCTCCTTGGCGTCGTTTAAAGGATAAGATTCTTTCGCGCATTGTTGCGGATACGATCCATACCCATGTAAAACTCTTTCATTAAGACCAAAAAGAGGTAGTCGCCAAATTCCGTCGTTTTGATCGTATGCTCGTCTTCGACGACGGTTTTTGCCAAACGAAGCAACATCAGCTCTTTGCCCAACGCCTCTTCGATCTCGACGCCGAACATACTGTGAAATTTTCTCTTGGAAAGTTTGCCGTTGAAAAGATCGACCATAAGGCGGTAGTACATTTGCGAGTTTTGAGGAAAGGTTTTTTCTTTAATCACGGCACTGTTGCGGTTTTGAATATGTTTTGAGTATTGATCGAGCGCAAACTCGTTTAAGTAAAGTGTATCTTTTAAAAAGCTAAACGAACCCGAGCCCACGCCGACGTACTCTTCGTGATCGATGATGTATTCGTCGATGATCGCGTCTTGCTCTTTGGAAAACGACCAACCGTGACGTGAAGGATAGGCGGTTTTGAGCTGCTTTTTAATCGTTTTAAAGAAAGCCATTTCATGCGCCATACTAAATTCTCCGAGGCTTTTACGCACGCTGTTTTTGACCAACGATGAGGTCATTAACGGATAAACGCTCGTTTGTTCCGGAGAGAGTTTTTTAAGAAGTTCCAAATCTCGAACGAGTCCGGCTTCGCTTTGTTCGGGAAAATTAAAGATCAAATCGACGCTCGTAATCGGTAAAATGCCGAGCATCGATTCGATTTTGCGGTACACCTCTTCGCCGGAGCCGAATTTTTCAAAACGACCGAGTTTTTTAAGAAGCGTGTCGTCGAAGGTTTGTACGCCGATAGAGAGGCGATCGATGAGCCCGTCTAAGCGTAAAACGGTTTTCGGCTTGATATGGTTAGGATCGCTTTCGCACGAGACGTGTTGAATATTGAACTGCGTTTTAATCAGCTCGATCGTTTTGATCAGTTCATCTTCGTCGATAAGCGGCGTACCTCCGCCGATCACCAAATAATCAAAATCGTACCCTAACGATTTGACATGTAAGATCTCTTGGCGCAAGTGTTGAAAGTAAACGCTTGCCGCTTCTTTCGTATAGGTAAATTTGTTGAAAGAACAGTAAGGACAAAACATCGAACAAAACGGTACGTGAACGTAGAGTAAGTAAGGTTTGTTTTCCGGAGGCAACGGCAATCCTTTGGAAGGATTGTCGACGTTTAAATAGTGCTTAGTGTATTGGTGCATAAAATAACTGGTTGCACTCGTAATGATTTTTGAGGGATGGCGTAACATCAAATTTCCTTTCTAAAGCCCTTCTTTTGCCGCTATTATAAGTAACAAAAGTAATTTTTATGTAAATTTTTAATTCGTACGCAAGATTATAACGCTCAAACGTGAGAAAAAGAGGGGAATTTCACGCTCAATTCACGTTTTTGTAGCATAATAGCGCGAAAGAATCCTTGAAAGGGAAATAAATGAAACGCTATTTGTGGATAGTTTTATCGGTTTTGACGGCGTTAACACTCCCGTCGCAAACGCTTTGTGCGGCGGATTTTGATTGGGTTGTCACTTTAAATTTGCGTTCGCATTCCGATCCGTACGCCTATCGTTACGGTTTGATGGATCGCTTCGGCTACAACGAAGCCGAAGTCGTCTCTATTTTGGATAGCGTCTACGAGCCGGCGGATGCGTATATGATTTTTCGTTTGGCGGAACTCTCTAACAAAGACCCGCGTTACGTGTTGCGTCTGTACCGTGAAAGACGTTTTTCGCATTGGGACGATATGGCACTTTATTTAGACATTCCCGTTTATGCGCCGCCGTTTATGGAGTTGCGCCGTCATCATGACATCGTTTATCGCTACGTACCGCCCGTGCATTACGAGGAAAATCGTTATTACGTCGTACCGCCTAAACCTTCTTTAAAACCGATACGACGTGATTATACGCCAAAACCATCGTCCGCCTCTCCCGAATATCGCCGTGAAGAAGTGCGTAAAAAACCGGAAGCAAGTCCGGTACGTAAAGAGCGCGTAGAAGCAGCTTCGCCATCTTCCCCTCGTGAACAAGAATATCGTTCCCCCGTGCATCAGCCCGAGCAACGAAGATCCGAATCACCGCACGGTCACGATCCGAGGCAAGATCGTCCCTAAAGTTGCGTGCCTCTTGTGCAAGTAAAGACGAATCGGCTATAATTACATGTAAAAAGACTAAAGGAAATTTGAATGCAAACGTATGCATGCGGACACATCAATCCCGATTCCGATTCGATCGTATCGGCGATTTCACTCTCGTACCTTAAAACCGAACTCGGCGAAGCTTGTACGCCTGCACGCCAAGGCGAAATTAGCCCCGAGACGGAGTTTATTTTAAAAACGTTCGGACTTGAAAAACCTCTTTTAAAGAACGATTTTTCAGGCGACAACCTTTACATTACCGACTATTCCGATCTTGCACAAGCACCGCACAATCTCAAAGAGACGAATATTTTAGGCATTGTCGATCATCACAAACTCGGAGACATTACGACTTCCACGCCGCTTGAGTGTTGGATTCGTCCGGTGGGTTGTACGAATACGATCGTTAAAGAGATGTATGACCACTATAAAATCGACATTCCGAAAAATATTGCGGGTGCTATGATGCTGGCAATTTTGAGCGATACGGTTTTGTTTAAATCGCCCACATGTACCAAAGCGGACACCAAAGCGGTAAAAGAGTTGGCGCATATTGCGGGCGTGGAAGATTTCAAAAAACTTGGAATGGAGATGTTTTTAGTCAAATCCGCGGTCAAAGGAGCAAGCCCTCGTACGCTCCTATTGCGTGATTTTAAAGATTTTGATATGGGCGGTCATAAAATCGGCATCGGTCAACTTGAAGTCGTGGATTTAAAAGTATTCGACGAGATGAAAGAGGCACTTTTTGCCGATATGAAGGCGTATAAACACGAAGGTCATCGCCATACCGTGATGCTACTCTTAACCGACATCATGATCGAAGGCTCTCAATTTTTAGTCGTAAGCGACGACGAAAGCAAAATCGAAAACGCGTTTAACACCAAACTTGTGAACCATGAGATGTGGGTGGAGGGCGTTTTAAGCCGTAAAAAACAGGTAATTCCCGTCATGGAAAAACAGTTTTAAAAGCGTACTTTGTGAAAAAGTCGTTTTGGAAAAAAAAATACCTGATTGAACACCCCCATGAAGTGCTTGGCTATTTGCAGAGCACTTCGACTCCATATAAAAAAAATATCGATCAATTTTATTGCGACACGTATGCGACATTCGGTGTTTTAGGCGTACGTTATGACGACGAAGCGACGCTTGCGGTATTGAACGAAGACGCCGCTTTGCATATTCTGCGCGACGTCACGAACGATCGGCGCTATAAAAACCGCTTTGTGAAGCTTTTCGGCTTTCCCGAAGAGTATGATTTTGACGAACAGACGGTTTTTGCCAAATGCGATAGATTGGCGGACGTTTCGATGGACTTTACGTTTATGGGCGGGATGAGTGCCCAAAAAGTGTTTAAAGTGCTTCTTTACCATGAAACTTTACGTTTAAAAAATGCGGTGCAAGCCTTGCTCGACGATGAAGGCGACGCACTTAAAAAAACGTATCGGCAACTCAAACGTATCGCGATGCTGCTTAAAATTTCCCGCTTCTTATTCGATACGGCGATGATCGATCGTTTGCAAAACGTCTTGGGTGTTTTGACATGTAAAGAGCGTACGGCACTGTTAGATCGTATGCAAAGCTCTGCTTATCAGGCTTTTTTATGGGATATACAGACGCTTTTAACGGAAAAAAGCGACTTTTTTCTCCAAAAAAAAGGCAATCAACCTCTACTCTTTTTCATCAAAAAAATGGTCAAAAAAGAGCCCAATGCACTGGTAAAACGCCTCAAAAAAGCGATACGCTAAGGCTATCTAAAACTTCATTCGCTACAATATTCTTTTTATGTTCGCCTTAAGAGGATTCATTTTTGGAAAATACCGACACTAAACAGCAAAAAATCGTTCAAATGTTCGATGAGATCGCAGGTACGTACGACAGGGCAAACCGTGTTTTAAGCATGGGGATCGATATTCAGTGGCGCAAAAAAGCGTGCGACGAAACGTTTAAACGCTATAACAAACCTATCGAACTTATCGTCGACGTCGCATGCGGAACGGGCGATATGATGGGCTATTGGTCAAAACAAGCGACTAAAGCAGACCGTCAGATCGGCAAAATCATGGGCGTCGATCCTTCTGTGGGAATGAGTGACGTCGGGAAGCAAAAATTTCCGGAATTCGAGTTTTTTATCTCCGAAGCGACGGCATTGCCTTTAGCAAACGAAAGCGCGGATATTGTAAGCATCAGTTACGGTATTCGCAACGTGATGAAACGTCAAGAAGCTTTTAGAGAGTTTGCGAGGGTGCTCAAACAAGGCGGCTACGTTGTGATTTTGGAGTTTACGAAAGACGATAAAAAAGGCTTGTTTTTTACGATTAAAGATTTTTACCTCACGAAAATTTTGCCGATTTTAGGCGGACTCATCTCCAAAAATAAAGCGGCGTACGAATACCTTCCTAACTCCATCGAAGGTTTTTTAACCGCAAGCATGCTCCAAAAAGAGCTGGACGATGCGGGATTTGAAACCGAATTTTGCAAAAGTTTTTCGATGGATATTTCGACTTTGGTTATTGCTCGAAAACGATGAGTCAAACGCAAAGCGTCTCAAGCCTCAACAACCAGATCAAGTCGCTTTTGGAAGCGACGTTCTTACATGTTAGCGTCGAGGGAGAAATTTCAAGGGCAACGTACCACAGCTCGGGGCATCTTTACTTTACGCTTAAAGACGCCGATTCCGCGATTGCTTGCGTGATGTTCAAAGGCAACGCCAAAGCCCTCAAATTTCAGCTCGAAGAGGGTATGGCGGTGATCGTTCACGGCGCATTATCGGTTTTTTCTCCCAGAGGAACGTACCAAATCAATTGCCTTAGCATGGAGCCCGCCGGTAGCGGTGCGCTTGCTAAAGCATACGAACAACTCAAAGTAAAACTTTCTGCCAAAGGTTATTTTGATGCGGAGCGAAAAAAGAGGCTTCCCAAATTCGTCGAACATGTCGCATTAGTAACGTCGGCGACGGGAGCTGCACTCCAAGATATGCTCAAAGTCGCTCAAAAACGCTGGCCGCTCGTAAAGATAACGCTTTTGGATACTTTGGTGCAAGGCGAAAATGCCAAGTTTAGCATTGCGGAGAATATCGCCAAAGCCGATCGCTTAAACGTAGACGTGATTATCATCGCGCGCGGCGGCGGTAGTATCGAAGATTTGTGGGCGTTTAACGAAGAGATCGTCGCCGATGCTATCTTTACATGTCAAACGCCGATCGTCTCCGCGGTCGGGCATGAAATCGACTACGTAATTAGCGATTTTGTAGCGGACGTTCGCGCTCCCACGCCTTCTGCGGCGATGGAGATGTTGCTTCCCGATCAAATCGAAATGCTCCAGCGCTTAGACGACACGGCGCAACACTACGAACGTTTGGTCGAACGTTTATTGCATACGAAAGTTCTTGCGTTAACGCGGCTTCAAGAGTTGTTTCATCAACACTCTATCGATCGTAAAATGGCATTATGGAAAAGCGAGATCACTTTATTGCAAGGGCAATTAAACGAACGTTTCGAACGTTTATTGCGCGAAAAGGCGTATGCGCGTCAAGGTCTACTCGAACGCCTTGTCTTTCAAACGCGCCAAAATTTGAGCACGCACGAGCAACGTCTCTTAACGTATCGCAATGCGTTGAGCGCAAAAGAGCCCAAACGAGAGCAAAAAGAGTGTTATGCACAAATCGTCCGAAAGGGTAAAAAAGTAGCACTCGAAACCATCGAAATCGACGAAGTATTTGAACTTCAAACCCCCTCGACAATCCTTCTAGCCCAAGCTTTAAGCAAACGACCTTTAGACCTGTAACCTTCTTTGCGATCGGCGAGCAGATCGGTACCTTTTTTATAACGCAAGACGTAACGATAGTAGGTTACAATGCGGTCGTATATCGTTCGATTCTTTTCTTACCATAATAATAAAAATTTAAATATTTTTTGCCTATGATAGGCAAATTTTTACGATGTAAAGGTTTGATGTTTGACAGGTTATTTATCTTCCATAAAAAGGATTGCTATGAATCGTTTTGGGGCATTGGGTATCAGTAGTGTTGTCGCATTTTTCTTCTTAACGGGATGTACGCCGGCGGTGTCGACGCAACAGTTACAAGCGGGGGCAAATCAAAAAGAGACGGTCGCTAAAACCATCGAACAGATGGAAAAAGATACCTCGGCACAAAGCGAAATGTGGCATTGGTTGAACTTGGGACGCTTGTATCAAAGCAATAAACAATACGAAAAATCGATCGAAGCTTTCGGTAAAGCAGAGGCGATTTTAGACGAGTACGAAGCGCGCGCGGAAGTAAGCATGCGAAACGTCGGAGCAGGTATGGGATCGTTGTTGTTCTCTAAAGGTGCGGAAACGTACTACGGCAAAGGGTACGAGCGAACGCTGATGCATACGTTAAACGGGCTTAACTATGCGATGCTGGGCAATTTTGAGGGTGCGACGGTTGAAATGCGTAAAATGGAAAAACGTCAAGAATTCTGGCTCAAAGAGTCCGAAGAAAAACTCTCCGAAACGCAAAAAAAGAAAGAAGAGGTTAAGGGCAATCCCAATACCGATCAAATTCCCGCAGGCTATTCAATGGGCGAAATGTTACAAGACCCCGACGTGAGAGCGATGGCAAACAACTATCAAGATGCTTTTTCGTATGCTCTAAGTGCCGTCGTCAGTCGTATCTCCAACGACACGCAATACTCTGAAATCAGCCAAAAAAGAGCGGTAGCACTCTCTCCGGAAGCGTCTACGGTGTTTGCACCTTCCAAACAAAAAGCAACACCCGATACGGTAGATGTTTACGTCGTAACGTTTACGGGACAAGCGCCGGTGCAAAGTATCGACAAGATTCGCTTTCCCTTACCGAGTTTAAATTATTATACGGTGCTAGACCTTCCTTCGCTCAAACACCCCAAAGACGATATTTCTTACGTCAATATCTATTCGCCGTTGATGGGCGAGAGTGCTTCTCCTAGACTTTTAAAAACGGACAAAATGGCGTATAAAACGCTCAAAGACGAGCTTCCTTTGGAAATTATGAAATCAGTCGTTCGTGCGACGACCAAAGGCGTCGTAGCCAAACAAGCGTCCGATCACGGCGGCTTGCTCGGCGGTTTGGCGGCGTCGATTTTGATGGACGTTACGTCAAGCACGATGGAGCAAAGTTATCGAAACTGGGAGATGCTTCCTAACTCCGGATACTTATCGAAAGTTTCAGCGAAAAAAGGCGATACTGTCATCGTGAAACTGGGAGGTCAAGAGTTCGGTGTTCAAATCCCTCAGGAGACCAAAAACGGCTCTTTGATTCTCGTTTCGTATCTTTCTAGTCAAAACGTGGAGGTCGATCATGTTGAATATTAAATCGTTGGCTTTGAGTGCGATCGCTCTTTTAATGCTCGGCGGATGCGCCAATCAAAATTCGCAAATGCAACGCGATGCCGTGATGGAACGCAATAAAGCACTTAGCGTCGATAAAGTCAATTACGTTGACGATATGGACGTACTCGTCAGTGATATTAAGTTGTTTAAAGAGAACGGTTTTTTGAAATTGATGGCAGAGTTTATCAATGCGGATAACGGTGAAAAACGCGATTTCGTGTACCAAGTCGAATGGTACGATCAGTACGGTCAACTCAAAGAGACGACCAGCTGGAGACCGAAAACCGTCATCGGAAATCAAAAGATTAAAGTGGTAGAAGCTGCTACAATACCTTCTATCGTTGATTATAAATTAATTATTTCAACCAAAAAATAAGGAGTACGCCTATGGGTTCTATTTCAAAAATTATCGGTAGCGCGGCGGTAGCCGCATTATTATTTTCCGGATGTGCCACGACCGGAGGAGCAGGAAAAGTAGACGGCGGCGATAGCAACGTTGCGTACGGCGATGCCAAAGCGGTTGAAACGGTCACGGCAGATTTCGGTTCGACCGATCTTCAAGCAACGGCCGAAATGATGGCGCAATCGCTTTTGGAAGTTCGCTACATCGCGAAAGCGCAACAACCTCCGAAAGTACGTTTGATGGAAGTCAAAAACCAAAGTTACGAGCATATCGATACGCGTGCGATTACCGAAAAAATTCGATCGAAACTTCTTAAATCCGGTTCGGTTCGCTTTGTTGCGGACAGCGCGAACTTAGGACAAGTCAATGAGGCACGAGATTTCTTAGAGACTTCGACGAAGAAAAAGAACGTCAAAGCAATGACGGATTTTGATTATGTGATTACGGGAACCGTTCGCTCGATTAAAAAAGCCAACGCCAACGTCCAAGACAATTACTACAGTATTATGTTGCAGTTGGTTGACCCTCAAAGCAGCGAGATTTTGTGGGAAGACGAAAAAGAGATTCGTAAGGTTAGCAAAAAACCCTCTTTAGGTTGGTAACGTATGAAACGATTTAGCCTAAAAATAGTGGTAGCTCTTTTGCTGGCGGAATGCTTAGCGTATGCTCAGGTGGTTCCGTTTGACAAAAGCGTCGTGGTAATGCCTTTGCGCTATACGTATCAAGTGACGCGCGAGTTTTACGACGAATACGCAAGAGCCGAGTCGTCGCTCAAAGGTTATGCTCATGAAAAAGGCTCCGCTTCCTACGATGCAAATTATCGCGAGGGCTATTACAGCGGAAGCGCAAGTGCCCAATCCAAAGGGAGTTTTGACGGCAAATACGATCTTAAGTCCAAAGACGAGAGCGAATTTCACGCGAGCACCGATAAAGTGATCGTCGAGAAGAGTTTCGACTCGGAAAAATTGACCGGTATGATTGAATCGGCTTTGAGCGAAGGCGGTGTGAAACTGGGCACGCGAAATCCCGAATATATGAGTGCCAAGACATCGGAAGAAGCGGCTAAAAAGGCGATTGCTAAACGCGCGGGAGATTATGTCTTAACCGGCGATATTGTGAAAATGCAATTGGGCGGTATTCGTAAAGTTCCCGACGGTACGCATCGACGTTATGCAATTAACGCTACATGTAAGATCAATATCAAGATTACGCGTGCAAGCGACGGAACGTCGGTATTCGCTCGAACCTTTACGGGCAAAGGATCCAAAACGTTTGACGCACGAGATTACATTCCTGCCGACGAAGTCGTCGATATGGCGGTCGAAGAGGTCGCAATGCAGATCACGGCGGCGGTTTTAGGCAAACGTATCCCCAATCCGAGCGAATCGGACGCGGAATACCAAGACTCTCCGGGCAAGCGTCTGGTAGAGTAATCATTTGGCTACGAAGGTTTTTTCTTCGTAGCCTTTTAGAGTCCGTAAGTTTTTTTAAACGCTTCAGCTTCTTTGACCGCTTCGACGACCTTAGCCGAGAGAATCGGCAGTTCTTCGTACTTGACCCATAAGGTATCTTCGACGATGTCGTGAATCTCTCCGGCAATTTCTACCGCAATGCGCTTCAGACGCGCCAACTCTTTTTTAAGCTCTTTTTCGTCCATCGTTAACTCCTTACATGTCATGCAAGAAGAGTGCAAGGAGTATTCCTCAAAGCGCGTCGATGTATCGGTAAAAATACTCTTTGCGTTCTTGCGGTAAAAACGAGGCTTCAAACGAATTTTTCGCCAAAATTTTGAGCTCTTCGGGACTGACATGTAAGTTTTGAATCAGTGCTTCGTAGTTTTCGTTGACATAGCCGCCAAAATACGCCGGATCGTCTGAATTGACCGTCACTAAAAGCCCTTGATGCAGAAGTTTGAGAATGTTATGGTGCTTCATATCGTTGACCGCACGGAGTTTGACGTTGGAAAGCGGGCAAACGGTCAAGGGAATGCGGTGCGCCCTAAGGTAAGCAACCAACGAGTCGTCTTCGTCGCAGCGAATGCCGTGATCGATACGGCTCACATGTAATAATCGAATCGCTTCCCAGATATAGCCACTATCTCCCTCTTCGCCGGCGTGCGCGACGATGGCGTAGCCTTCTTTTGCGCAGGCTTCAAAGAGACGCTTAAATTTGGAAGGCGGGTGTCCCACTTCGCTGGAATCGAGTCCTACGCCGATAATCTTCTCTTTGAACGGAAGGGATGCTTGAAGCATCTCAAACGCCGATTCTTCGCTTAAATGGCGTAAAAAGCACATGATGAGATACGCGCTGATACCCAACTCCGCTTCGGCGCGCTCTAACGCACGGGTAATGCCTCTTATGACGGTTTCAAACGCGATACCGCGGGCGGTGTGGGTTTGCGGGTCGAAAAAAATCTCTACATGTAAGACGTTTTGGGCTTGGCATTTAAGAAGATACGCCCACGTCAGTTCAAAAAAATCAGATTCGTCGACGAGTACCGCCGCTCCAGCGTAATAGATGTCCAGAAACGACTGCAACGAGGTAAAACGGTAAGCTTCTTTCACAGCTTCAACGCTGGGGTAAGGGATAACGACGTTATTTTTTTGCGCCAACGTAAACAGGAGTTCTGGCTCTAAGGTGCCTTCGATGTGAAGGTGAAGTTCGGCTTTGGGGAGTTTGGCGATAAGATCGTTCATTATGGCTCTTTTTACGTAATTATAGCAATTTTGAAAGAACACGTTATAATAAAATTTTTCAAAAAGGACGTGAATGAAACCGCTTTCCAAAAAAGCACAGGGCATCTTTTATGTGGCACTTTGTATTTTTTTATGGTCGATGATCCCGACGTTTGCCAAACTTTCCCAATCCAGACTCGATCATCATCAGTATCTTTTTTACTCCAGCGTCGTGTCGTTTTTATCGCTTTTGGCGGTGGCGACGTATCGTCAACGGACGCATGAATTGCTCAAATACTCGGCTAAAACGTATCTTGCGCTATTGGGTCTTGGTTTTTTAGACTTCTTGTTTTATTTGTTGCTCTATTTCGGCTACGAAAGAGCCAACGGTTTGGAAGTTTTGGTCATGCAATACACGTGGCCGATTTTTATCGTACTTTTGTCGCTCTTTATTTTGAAAGAACGTCTCGGATTTGCTAAAATCGTTTCGTTGATTTTGGGTTTTTCGGGCGTGGCGATTGTCATTACCAAAGGCGATTTGGCGCAAGTCGATTTTGGTAATATCGGCGTCATTATCACCGTTTTAATCGGTGCTTTTTCGTTCGCGCTTTTTTCGGTGCTCAGTAAAAAAGTGAGCATCAATCTAACCAATGCCGTGAGCGTCTACTTTTTCACGGCGGTGGTGTATTCGTTTATTTCGATGGAGACGTTTTCAAGCTTTACGTTTCCCACGGCACAAGAGTGGCTCTTTATCGCCGTTAACGGTGTTTTTTTAAACGGCATTTCGTATCTCTTTTGGATTAAGGCGCTGCAAAACGCCGATGCATCGTTTGTCGCTCCTTTTATTTTTATCACGCCCGTTTTGTCGGCAAGTTTTCTCATCGCGGTATTTGACGAGCCGATTTTACCCGTTTATTTTATCGGATTGGCGTTGGTGATAAGTTCGGGTATCGTGAATAGTCTTAAAAAGCGTTTTTAATTAAGCCAATCGGTTGTATGATTTCAACGAAACTTATTTCTCAGGGCAGGGTGCGATTCCCTACTGGCGGTAATCTTACATGTAAGAGAGTCCGCGAGCGCCTTTACATGTAAGAATGTGAAGGGTCAAGCAGATTTGGTGCAACTCCAAAACCAACGGTTACAGTCCGGATGAGAGAGAATAGAGTCCTTTATTACCATTGTTGTATGACAAGGTCGTGTCTCTAAGTATTAAACATGCCCTGATTCTGGTAAGTTTACTCATTTTCTTAGGAGTAACCCATGAATCAACCTTGCGCGCGTTTTGTCGCGCCTACCTCCCTCTCGAACGCTTTGGAAGCGTTACGCAACCGTAGCGGCGTTATCGTTACCGACCGAAACGATCGTGAAGACGAAGCCGACGTTATCTTTCATGCCGAAACGCTAACGTTGGAACAAACGGCGTTGCTGATTCGCGAATGCAGCGGAATCGTCTGTTTGTGTTTGCCTTCCGAAAAAGTGGATGCGTTGGAACTGCCGATGATGGTCGCGCACAACCAATCCAAATTTCACACCGGCTTTACCGTCTCCATCGAAGCCAAAGAAGACGTCAGTACGGGCGTGAGTGCCAAAGATCGTCTGAGAACGATTCAAGCCGCAATTCATCCAAACGGTAAAACCAAAATTGTCTCTCCGGGGCATGTTTTTCCGCTTCGCGCCAAAGAAGGCGGCGTGCTGGAACGGGACGGTCATACCGAAGCTTCGGTAGATTTGATGCGTTTAGCGGGACTTTCGCCTTATGCGGTGTTGTGCGAGCTGACCAATCCGGACGGCACGATGACTAAAGGAGAAGACGTACGCGCTTTTGCGCGCAAAAGCGGTTTCCCGATCGTCTCTATCGAAGAGATTATCGACTATCGTCGCCAAAACGCGTGTTAATTTAAGAAGGACGGAGTACGTTTAGGACATGCGTTTTAAACGTACTCAAAAGTTTGCTTTGGTACTTGTCTTTGTGGTAAATCAGGTAAAACGGACGACGAATCGAGACGTTTTTGAGCTGAACTTCAAAGAGTTCGCGACGTTGAAGCTCTTTTTCGACGACGACGCGCGAGACGCACGTCATAATATCCGCAGAGTGTAACAGAAGGGTTTTCGCCTCTTCAAATTCGCTAAATTCCGTGAAGACGGGCAAAGAACGCGCAATCTCCCCTAATGCTTCTAAAAAAACTTCGCGCGTACCCGATCCTTTTTCCCGTAAAATCCACTTTTTTTCGAATAATTCGTCGATGTAGACGCACCGATTTGCCAATGCGCCATCGCCGGTGACGACGATGAGTTCGTCATAGCCGATCGTCTCTTTGACGATTTCGCGTTCATCGCATGCCGATTCGATAAATCCTACATCGATGATGCCGTTTTTAACCATCTGAATGATCGTTGCCGAATTATGAATCTCTTTGTGAATGCGTACGTTTTCATGGTACAGTAGAAAATCAAACACGATGCGGGGCGTCAAATAATCGCCGATAGTTTTGCTCGAAGCGATTTTCAAAATACCCAAAAGCGCATTGCCGCTAAACAAACTCTGAGCCTCTAAAAGTGCCGTAAAAGCAGGGTAGGTTAGCTCTTTAAAAAGTCTTCCCGTTTCGCTTAAAACCAACTTTTTCCCGATGCGATCGAAGAGAGGTTCACCGATGTCGTGCTCAAGCGATTTGATCGCCAAGGAGAGTGCCGATTGCGTGATGTTTAACTTTTGTGCCGTTTTGGAAAAATGGGGCTCTTCGCATAAACGGTAAAAAAAAGAGAGTTCTTTGAGCGTCATTTTCTTTCTTTCTTCAAAATTAGCGTCAAGCGCTTTTTACACGTTAGAAATGATGTGCTAACGCGAGGTCGTAGGACTTATTGAATCGTTTTTACACGAAATTGATTTAAAATATTAATGATTATAGCAAATTTAATTTATTTTGTTTATGAATAAAAAGCTCCTATAATGGTTGAAATTTTTAGAAGGAAGCGGAATGTTTCGTAAAGAAAATCGGTCTCATACCCTAAGCGGTATCTTGTTTGTCGCACTTTTTGCGACGAGTGCTACGTACTTGAGCGAGTTTGAGCTGTTTAAACATTTGGGGTTAAGCCCGTTGATCGTGGGCATTGTGCTCGGAATGCTCTATGCTAACACCTTGCGTTCCAAGTTGCCGCAGGAGTGGGTTGCGGGTATTTTATTTTCGACTAAAACGATTTTACGTACGGGGATCGTTTTTTACGGTTTTCGTTTGACGTTTCAAAATATCCTCGAAGTCGGTTTGGCGGGCGTCGTTACGAGCGTATTGGTCGTTTCATTGACGTTTATCATCGGTTATCTGGTCGGGACGAAACTGCTAAAACTCGATAAGGAGACGACGATTTTGACCGCGGCGGGCAGTTCCATTTGCGGAGCGGCGGCGGTTCTGGCAACCGAGCCCGTCGTCAAAGCCGAAGCGTATAAAAGCACGATTGCCGTTTCCACGGTCGTCGTGTTTGGAACGATAGCGATGTTTTTGTACCCCTTTTTGTACCGTGCCGGGTTTGTGCCTTTGAGTCCCTCCGAAATGGGTATTTACGTAGGAGGAACTTTGCATGAAGTTGCGCACGTTGTTGCCGCCGGAAATGCCATCGGCGATGAAACGTCGCAAAGTGCCGTGATCGTTAAGATGATACGCGTTATGTTGTTGGCGCCGTTTTTGATTCTTTTGGGACTTTGGCTAACGCGTGCCTCCAAGTCGATTTACAAAACCAAAACTAAGATTACGATACCGTGGTTTGCGGTTTTGTTTATTGTCGTTGCGGGGTTTAATTCGCTGCATCTTCTGCCCTTACATGTCGTCGATACGATCAACGCCTTGGACACGTTTTTGTTGACCATGGCGATGAGTGCTTTGGGCATGGAAACCAATGCGAGCAAGTTTAAAAACGTGGGTATGAAGCCGGTCTATTTAGCGACGATTTTATTTGTATGGTTGATTTTCGGAGGCTTTGCCATCGTTAAATTTTCTTTGACGTTGTAGCGCGTTAGTCTCTACCTAAAAATTCGCTTGCCTCGGAAATGATCAGAAACGCTTCGGGATCGTATTCACGGATAATATCTTTTAAGAGTTGAATTTTCGAGGCTTCGACGGACAGTAAAATCATCGTTTTAATCTGCTTTTCATGATGCAATCCCGTTCCCGTAAAGATCGTACCGTGCTCTTCGATGCGATCTCGAATCTGCTCGGTGAGGATTTCAACGTTGTTAGAGATGATTTTGACGACTTTTTTAGACGGACGACCCGTAATGATCGTATCGATCACTTTGGTCGTGACGTACACGCCGAACATACTGTAAAGGGCTCTTGAAATATCGCCGTAGGCAAAAATATAGACGATCATAATCGAAAGATCGATGCTCAAAAGCACTTCGGCAGCTTTGAACTTCGTCTTTTGCGCGACGATTTCTCCCACAACGGAGGTGCTTCCGGTCGAAGAACGTCCTTTGATAATCAAGCCTACGCCAAGACCGATAAAAATACCCCCGAATACCGCCGCAAGCAATAAATCGTCGCTCAGCGGTTTGAGGTGTAAGGCTTCGCGAAAAAGATCGGTAAAAAAAGAGGTTGCAAAAAGCGCGACCAAGGTTTTTAGAAAATAGAGTTTGCCGAAATAGACGTACCCTAAAACGATAAAAGGAATGCTCACGCATACGATCAGCGTTCCTAACGTGAGTTGCGTGATGAAAAAGTGCAAAATCAAAGCAATACCGATGCCCCCTCCGGTAATCACACCGTTAGGGGAGAGAAAGCATACGACGCCAAACGCCATCGATAATGCGCCTAAAAAGACGTACGCCGTTTGGAGAAGTTGCGTCGACAATAAGGCTTTTGTCATTTAAGATACCCGGTTAAATTGAGAAGCGGAAGCTTGGTCGAGCTTTCGAGTTTTTTCATCCACTTGTCCATCGGGTCGGGTTTTTCCCAAACGGGATGCGCGACGTTCGCCAAAGCTTCAACCCTCTTTTTCGCCTCTTGTGCTGAACCTATTTCGTCGATGAGGTGAACGTTTAAGGCTTTAGAGGCGATAAAAACCTGTGCGTTCGCAAATTCGTCGGGTTTCGCAAGGTTCAGCCCGCGCGCGGTTGCTACGTCTTTGACGAAAAGGTCGTATGCATCGCCGATCAGACCTTTGAGTGCTTCTTTCTCTTTAGGCGTCCACTCTCTGGTAAACGTTCCCATTTGTTTGTATTCGCCGGCGGTAATAATCTGCTCCGAAATACCTAGTTTTTTAGCCAATTCGGCGACGTTGGGTGCTTGGAAAAGTACGCCGATCGAGCCGATAAAGGCACCCGGATTGGCGATAATGGTGTTCGACCAAATCGAAGCGTAATAGCTGCCGCTGGTCATGCTTCCCGCCGCGTACGCGACGACGGGTTTTTTCTCCGCCAATCGCTTAACCGCTAACGAGAGTTCGATGGAAGGAGCAAGTGCGCCGCCGGGAGAGTCGACATGTAAGAGTACGCCTTTGATTTGGTCGTTTTCTTCGGCTTTTTCGATCGTATCCAAAATTTCGTCGATGTTTAAGATTTCGCCTTCGATTTTGACGATCGCAAGGTTCGGCTCTTTGATCTCCTCTTGCGAGACGACGATCCATGCGACGATTAAGAGTAAGACGACGGTTTTAAAGTGGGTTTGAACGTAGTTTAAAATCGCACCTAAGACGATAAAGGGTTTTTTGAGTAGGTTTAACATAAGGCTTCTCCGTGAATATAAATCGCTTCCATGCGACGGGTGTGTAGGAGCGTTTGTACGATCAGCGTTTCTCGGTCGCACGCTTGCGGAAGCGTTGCGACGACAAGGTCGGCATAGCGGTCTTTTTCAAGCGATCCGCACGGAAGTTTTAAGGCGTTTGCCGCGTTACATGTCACGCTTTGCAAGAGCAGTTTTGCCAAGGTCGTAAGATCGCGCTCGTAATGCATCATCAAAGCACTTCGCATCTCGTCCCAAAGGCTAAGCGAGGTGTTGGAGCTGAGTCCGTCCGTACCTAAGGTAAGGTTTATTTTTGCGGCAAGCACTTTGGCGATGTCAAGTTTGCCTGCGCCCAAAAGACGATTGGAAACGGGGCAATGCGTGAGCGTTGCTTTTTGATCGGAAAGGGCGTGCAGCTCTTCGGTATCGGCATAAACCGCATGGGTAAAGAGCGTCGGAACGTTTTCAAACAGGGCAAGGTATTCTAAGGCATCGCACATCGGTTTTGCGTGGGGATTAAACGCGCTTAAAAAGGGTTGAAAATCCCCCTCGGCGTTATCGAGCCAAGCACGCTCGGCAAGGCTTTCCATAAAATGCGTCGAAACGATGCACCCCTCTTCGCGTGCTTTTTGCAAGGCTTTTTTCGCCAAAATCGGATGCGTCGAATAGGGTGAATGAACCGAAATAGCCGGAATAAAACGATTGCCCTCGTGAGCTTTTGAGTCCTCAAAGCGACTCGCAAAGTCTGCGTACATCGCATCGACCGCACTAGGAGCGGAGCCTAAAATTTCATTGAAATAAACGACGCGTTGGGGCGTTTGTACGCAAGCGTGTAAATCGGCTCCGAAACTGCTGATGGCACCTAAGGTCGTCGTTCCGCTTTGAAGCATTTCGCGAAGCGCGGCGGCGATGTGTTCATGCGTTGCGAGTGCGCTGAGCTCTTCGCGGTGTTGAATGACGGATTGAAGCCACGGAATAAAGTCGCCGTAACGAAGCATCGTACGGTTGGCGCTAAACTCTAAATGCACATGGGCGTTAATCAAGCCCGGCAAAATAATGCTATGAGGCGGTGTTTGAATCAGCGTAGCGTCCGGATAACGCGCTTGAAGCGCATCGCTTTGTCCTATGTCGATAATCGTTTCGTCGAAAACGACGCCGCCTTTTTCGATGATCTCAAACGTCGCGTTACATGTTAGGACGAAATCGGCAATCAATAACTTCACGTTTTTCCTTTATGTTCTTCCAAAGAAGAGTATTCAACTTCCTACAAAATACCTTTTCGTAAGAAAAAGCACCGAAGGGTGCGCGGGCATTGCGCCGAGCAAAACCCAGTGTTAACGTAGCTTTTAGAGCTTAGCTCTAAAGGCGTGACAAAGATAAAAAAGCACCGAAGGGTGCGCGGGCATTGCGTCTGGCAAAACCCAGTGTTAACGTAGCTTTTCACGGAAACTTCGTTTTAGAGCTTAGCTCTAAAGGCGTGTTCTGCGTTCTTTTGCGTTGAGTGAAATGCGAATAAAATCGCGTAATTGTATCCTAAACTAACCGCTGATATAATAAGAACAAATTTTTAATAAAGGTTATTCATGAAAATAGTCGTGATTCAAGGTCCTAATCTCAATATGCTCGGTTACCGCGAACCAAACGTTTACGGTGCGATGAAATTAGAAGAAATTCATACGCAAATGGAAGCGGTCGCCAAACAAAATAATTTTGAGATCGAATTTTTTCAATCCAACTTGGAAGGCGAAATCGTCGATAAGATCCAAGAGTGTTTGGGCGATGCCGACGGTATCATCATCAATCCGGCGGCGTATACGCACACCTCTATCGCGATTCGCGATGCGATCAGTGCGGTTTCGCTTCCCGCGATCGAAGTGCATATCAGCAATATCTACCGTAGAGAAGAGTTTCGTCAAAAAAGTATGACTGCAGCGGTTTGTACGGGACAAATCAGCGGTTTTGGACCTTTTGGCTATCACCTTGCCATGATCTCAATGATGCAAATGTTAGGCGAACTCGACGCGCTTCGCAAAGCGCAAGCCGCCGGACAAGCCAAAGCGTAAATGAATTATATCCTCAAAGACGAAAACGCACAGTATTTCGAATGCGGTTTTTCGTGCGATAATGCGATTTTTCTGAAACTCGGCAGTGAAGCGTTTTTCATTACCGATGCACGTTATACGACCGAAGCAACGCAGGCGATTCAAAATGCCGAGGTTGTTTTAGGCGACAGACGCGATTTGTTGAAAACGGTTCGTCTGTTGGTACGAAAAAGCGGCATTTCACGTTTGGTTTACAATCCAAGCGAGTGGAGCGTGGACGCTTATGAGCGTCTTAGCTCCACATTGAACGTCCATTTTCAACGAAAAGCCAATTTCTCGCAAGAAAAACGTATCGTGAAAAGCGAAGCCGAGTTGGCGCTTTTAAAACAAGCGGCACGGTACGGCAAAGAGGCGTTTGCGCGCTTTGGGGAGTTTTTAAAAACGCATGAAGGACTCGATGAAAAACGTGCCTTTTTCGAAGCCGAAGCGATTTTTAAAAACGAGGGTGCGTTGGGGCTGAGTTTCGATCCGATCGTTGCATTCGGCGAAAATGCCGCCAAACCGCATGCGCTTCCTACCGGTAAGCGTTTAGAACACGGCGAACTCGTGTTGCTCGATGCGGGCGTAAAATACCGACGCTACTGTTCCGATCGTACGCGTACGAGCTATTTTAACGAACATTTCGGCTTTGAAAAAGAGCAACGTTTCAACGATGCACGCCGACAAAAAGTGTACGATACCGTCTTGTTTGCCCAAGAAGCCGCACTTAAGGCGGTACGTGCGGGCATTCAAGCCAAAGAGATCGACAAAGCCGCGCGCGACGTTATCGAAAAAGCGGGCTTTGGAGCGTATTTCGTGCATTCTACGGGGCACGGCGTGGGATTGGACATTCACGAACTGCCCGTGATCGGAGCACGTTCCTCCTCGATCATCGAAGAAAATATGGTATTTACGATCGAGCCGGGGATTTATTTGCCCGGAGAGTTTGGCGTGCGTATCGAAGATACGATCGTCGTACGAGCAAACGGCGCTGAGGTTCTGGGGTGAAATTAGAAAAAATCCGTTTTTTTCCGATGCGTTCGTCTTTGCCCAAACGGTTTAAATACGAAGCATTGATCGGTATCGGAGGCAATGAGGGAGATGTTAAAAAACGTTTTCGCAACCTCTATCGGTTTTTTATAAACGATCCGCGCTTGCGTATCCAAGAGAGTTCGCCCGTTTTGCAAAATCCGCCTTTTGGCTATTACGAACAAAACGATTTTCACAATGCGGTAATGCTCGTAGAGACTTCTTTACATGTTAAAGCGTTGCTTACGATGCTTTTACATGTAGAGAAACGATTTAAACGCGTGAGACGCTTTAAAAATGGACCAAGAACGCTTGATTTGGATATAATATTTTTCGATCGTCTTCGACGCAACGATTCACGGTTGACGCTCCCGCATCCTCGATGGAGCGAACGTTTATCGGTCGTCGTTCCGCTTTTTATGCTAAAACGTTTCAAAGGATAATGGGTGAAATTTCATACGTTTAGCGGTGAAACACCGGCAGAAGCACTCAAACTCGCTCAACGTGAGTGCGGCGAGAATGCTTTAGTCATCAGCACCAAACAACTGCGCAAAAAGACGATTAGTACGAGCGCACTTTACGAAGTGGTGGTCGCGGTGGACGAAGAACAGCTTCCAGTGCAAAAGTCAGAACCTAAGATCGAGTCAAAATACAAAAGCGGCGAGGACGTATTGTTGAGCCTCTCCGAGGCGGCGAAACAGATTTCTCAAATCGCCCAAGCAACGGGCGATACGGGAAGTTTCGGTAGTGCTTCCAAAGCCGTCGATAAAGCTCAAAATATCGAAAGCATCGGCGAAATTAAAAGTGAGATTACTAAACTTGCCGATAAAATCAAGTTGATTCAAGAGATGTTTTGGGAAGAAAAAGCGCACCATCGCAATCATTTGGCGATTCCCTCCGAGTTTGCCGAAATTTATAAACTTGCCAAAACCAGCGGCATGGGCGAAGATCATCTTGAAAATATTATGAATTTGACGTTGGAACATATGCCCAGTCGTATGAAAAACAGTTCCGAGACGATTAAACGCTATTTTCAAGTTTTGCTTCGCAAATTGATTCCCGTACGTATGGAAACCGAGCTTCCCAAAGGAAGCAAGCGCATTATGATGTTCGTCGGACCTACTGGCGTGGGAAAGACGACAACGATCGCCAAGTTGGCGGCGCGCTATTCGTATATTCAGGAAAAACGCGCCAAAGTCGGCATTATAACGCTTGATACCTATCGAATCGGAGCGGTGGAACAGCTTTTTCAATACGCTAAAATGATGCGCTTGCCGATCGAAGACGTGGTAGAACCGAACGATTTTAACCAAGCGCTTTCGTCGCTCAGCCATTGCGACGTCATTTTGATCGATACGGTCGGAAGTTCGCAGTACGATAAAGAAAAATTAATGAAGCTCAACACGTTTCTTCAAAAAAGCGATCTTCAAATCGACGTCAATTTAGTGCTTTCCGCGGGAAGCAAGCTCGAAGACCTCAAAGAGATTTATCATAACTTCTCCTTTTTAACGATCGACACGCTTATTTTTACCAAATTCGACGAAA
Source organism: Sulfurospirillum sp. MES (assembly GCF_000789415.1). Taxonomy (NCBI): domain Bacteria; kingdom Pseudomonadati; phylum Campylobacterota; class Epsilonproteobacteria; order Campylobacterales; family Sulfurospirillaceae; genus Sulfurospirillum; species Sulfurospirillum sp. MES. Next base: position 276,711 of record NZ_JSEC01000001.1, read on the forward strand.
CCAAAGTTTTTGGAACGATTTTTTCTTTGATCTACGATATCGACAAGCCCGTGAGTTACTTTTCGATCGGGCAAGAGGTTCCGGACGATATCGTTCCCGCCTCCAGCGATTTTTTAGTCGAGTGTATTTTAGACGGTTTTGAGAAAAAAAGAGGTGAACATGCAAACGCAAGCAAATAAACTTCAAGAGCTCGTCGGTGCGGCATCGAACGGCGAGGCGGCAAGCCGCACGAAATTTATCGCGATCACGAGCGGTAAAGGAGGCGTAGGTAAAAGCACTATCAGCGCCAATATGGCAAATATTTTAGCCAATAACGGTTATAAAGTCGGGCTTTTCGACGCCGACATCGGTCTTGCGAATTTGGACGTTATTTTAAACGTGCGTATCGATAAAAATATCTTACATGTACTCAAAGGCGAATGCTCTTTAAACGACGTCATCGTTCCGATTAAAAAGAATCTTATCTTGATTCCCGGAGAAAGCGGTGACGAGATTCTGAAGTATTCCGAACAGTTTTTATTCGAACGTTTTTTGGAAGAGACAAAAGTGCTTGATGATTTGGATTTTATGATTATCGACACGGGAGCGGGTATCGGAGAGCATATTCAGCTTTTTCTTGAAGCCGCCGACGAAGTCATCGTCGTAACCGTCCCCGATCCTGCCGCGATTACCGACGCGTACGCGACGATTAAAATTACGAGTAAAACCCAATCGTATATTCATCTGATTTTAAATATGGTTAAGAGCGAAAAAGAGGCGCAACTCGTTTTTGATAAGATTAATAAAGTCGCTCAAGCCAATATCGGCAACGGATTAAAACTAAATCTGATCGGAAAACTCCCCGAAGATAAAATCGTCTCAAAGAGCATTAAACAACGCACGCTGTTTACCAACGACGCACCCAATTCGTTGGCGTCTTTGGATATGAAGCGTATCGTCAATAATCTGGTGTATAAATTGGAACGAAAAGTGCTTCAAAGTGATACGAATAAAAGCTTCGGAAGCTTCTTTAAGCGTATTATAGAGCAATTTTAGATACATTTCACAAAGGTTGGGCATGGTCAAATCAGACAATTTTATCTATTTTTTTACCGTGTGCGGGTTTTTTATCGGTTTGGCGTTTTCAATTTTAAATTTTAGCGAACCCGAGGAGATGCTCTTTTACACCTTGGAGATTACGCTGACGTTTTATTTGATTATTCATGTTGCCATTATGAATTTCTTTGATTTTGATCGATTGAGCACCTATATTTTTAATAAAAAAGATCATGAAGAGATCGGGGATTATTTTATCCATGAGCTTGAGGACAGGGAAAAAATTATGGATAATTTATTAAGCGGTATCGATTTGATGAACCAACAGTATGAAAAGCTCGTGAAAGGCTCAACGGAGAGTCATGAATCCTACGTTAAAAAAGCAGCCTAACCCGTACAGTCAAAATTTAAAAAAAGAGCAAGACGAGCTTGTTTTGCAGTACCTTCCCGCGGTCAGAGCGATGGCGTATCGCTTAAGGGAACGCCTGCCTTCTTCAGTGGACGTGAACGATTTGATTTCGATCGGCACCGAAGAGATGATTAAACTTTCGCGTCGTTACGATAAAGAGCAAAACGACTCCTTTTGGGGCTACGGAAAAAAACGCGTTTACGGAGCGATGCTCGATTTTTTACGCTCTTTGGATACGATGAGCCGTTCTAACCGACGTTTGATTAAACTGGTCGATCAAGAAATTACCGCTTATTTAGGCGAGCACGGCGAAGAACCCGACGATGCTTATTTGGCAAAGATCTTAAACGAAGACATCGAAAAAATCGCCGAAGCGCGCAACAGTGCCATGATTGTTTCGGTCATGTCGCTGAATGAACAAATCACGGTACTTTCCGGTGAAGATACGGCGCAAAAAGTCGAAAAAGACCAGCTTTTAGAGATGGTTCACGCTATTTTATCGACGTTTGGCGAACGAGAGCAGATGATTATTCAACTGTACTATTTTGAAGAACTCAATTTAAAAGAGATTAGCGAAATATTGGAGATCAGCGAGTCGAGAATTTCTCAGATTCATAAGAAGCTTTTAGCGAAGATTAAAGAACGGTTGGGACTATACCATGGCTGATATTTTAAGTCAAGAAGAGATCGACGCCCTTTTAGAAGTTGTCGAGGAAGACGGCGATTCGCTGATTAGTGAAGGCGATACCGGCGAGACGAAACAAGTCATTCTTTACGACTTTAAACGTCCAAACCGCGTTTCAAAAGAACAATTACGCGCGGTGAAAGGTATTCACGACAAAATGGCGAGAAACTTGGCATCGCAGATTTCGTCTATTATGCGAAGTATCGTCGAAATCCAACTTCATTCGGTGGATCAGATGACCTACGGCGAATTTTTGATGTCGCTCCCGAGTCCGACGAGTTTTAACGTTTTTTCGATTAAACCGCTTGACGGCAATTGTATTATCGAGATTAACCCTTCCATCGCATTTCCTATGATCGATCGATTGCTCGGAGGCATGGGCGAAGCGTATGAGGCGACCAGAGAGCTTACCGATATCGAACTCAATCTTTTGGATGCGATTTTACGCATTATCATGCAACGTTTGAAAGAGGGTTGGGCTCCGATTACCGACATGTACCCTACCGTCGAAACCAAAGAGTCCAGTCCCAACGTCGTACAGATCGTTTCGCAAAACGAAATCGTCATTATGGTCGTTATGGAAATTATCATCGGTAACTCCAGCGGTATGATCAACCTTTGTTATCCCGTTATTTACCTTGAACCGATTTTATCGCGTTTAGCAAACCGCGATATTATGCTCGGCGAAACGAGTGCCAAAAAGAGCCGCAACAAAGAGCTCAATACCTTGATTTCGCGTGCGGAAGTCTTTAACGAGGCGATTATCGGCAGAGCGGAACTAAGCGTCGGAGAACTTTTGGATCTTAAAAAAGGCGATATTATCCGTCTCGATCGCGCCGCAGACGATAAGGCGATCGTTATGATCGATAAAAAAGAGCTTTTCTTAGCCGAAATCGGCTTGCACCGTTTTCGAAAATCGATTAAAATCGAAGAGTTGGTTCGTACCGATAAAGACGAAATTAAAAGCGCGCTTGAAGAGTTGGAACAGATCCGCAAATCAAAAATATCGTCGTTTGAAACGCAAATATAGGCATAGGGGAAAAACGTGAATACAACATTCGTACAGTTATTGGAGCAAGAGATCGTATCGACGATCGAAGGACTTACCGGCGTTGCCCCTACGGTTGAACTCAATAAAGAAGAAAACGGCGAAAGCAAATTAAAATTGAGTCCGCCTTTAGCAAAGCTCGATGTCACGGTTGGCGGTCAAGTTCACGGACAGATGCGCGTGACCGTTGCGACTTCGATTGCTACGGCTATCGGCGATATGATGCTCGGCGGAGAAGGAAACGAAAAGGAGGAGATGGACGCAGAAGACCTCGATGCGATTAAAGAGATCGTCTCGAATATCTTAAGTGCGTTTTCACGCTCTTTGGGCAGTCAAAAAAATATGCCTAAAATTGAGTTTGAAATCGATAACGTCGAGTATATCGACGCCACGGGAGAAGTCGATTTTAAAGCGTTTGAAAAACTGTTTATCTACCACTTGGCAATTCACCATTCGCATGATGTCATCTCTTTTGCGATTACGCACGAGTTGGCACCGCTCATCGGCGAGACGGTCACCGTTCCCAAAGAAAGTCCGAGCGTCTCCTTATTCGAAGAAGCTCCCACACCCGAAATGAAACGCTCCTCGGGAGGAATGACGCAAGAAGAGCTGAATAATATCGAGTTGATTAAAGACGTTAAGCTCCCGATTCGCGTGCGTATCGGCTCAAAGAAGATGTTGCTCAAAGACGTCTTAAGCATGGACATCGGATCGGTCATCGAGCTGGATCAATTGGCGAACGATCCTCTGGAAATTTTGGTCGGGGATAAGCTGATCGCTATGGGCGAAGTCGTGATCGTCGACGGTAACTTCGGTGTTCAAATCGGAGAAATCGGCACGAAGCGCGAACGCTTGGAAAAATTACGATAAGCGTAGCATGATGAAAATACCTTCCCATATTAAAGATACCGAACACTCTAACGAGTGGAGCGTGCTTCGCATTATGTCCGATTTTGTTAAAGGGTTTGACGAATTACAGGATTTAGGACCTTCGGTGACGTTTTTCGGCAGTGCAAGGTTTCATCCCGATCATCATTACTATCAAGAAGCTTATGCCCTTGCTCATCGCCTCGGGAAAAAAGGGTACACGATCGTGACCGGCGGATCGCACGGTATTATGGAAGCGGCGAACAAAGGTGCGTTCGATGCTAAATCGGCACAATCGATCGGGCTCAATATCAATCTCCCGCATGAGCAATCGGGCAATCGGTATACGACCAAACATCTAAGTTTCGACTATTTTTTTGTGCGGAAAGTGATGTTAATTAAATATTCACTTTCGTATGTTATCTTTCCGGGCGGATTTGGAACGCTGGATGAGCTTTTTGAAGCTTTGACGTTGACGCAAACGGGGAAAATTACGCAGATCAGTATCTTTTTGTACGGCAAAAGTTATTGGGAAAAATTGTATGATTTTATTAAAACGACGATGGTCGAAAACCGTGTGATTCGAGAGGAAGACGTGAATTTAATTACGCTAACCGATGATTTTGACGAAATCGTCAAACAAATCGACGAACGCTTGATCGTGTATACGAACGCTCTCAAAGCCGAAGGCTTGGAAGAGAGTCGCTATTATAAAAAAGCGATTGAACATTTATCGAACCAAGAATAACGATGCCTCCACACAAACTCTGTTATAAAACGCTTTTGAAAAAAAACCTCCCTTTTTTGGGTGCATTGTTGCTCTTAGGCTTTACGCTTTACGAAATTAGCTTTTATATTTTTAAAACCTATCGCGCTTTTTTCAATTCCGATGCCGCAATCGCCAATATCTTGGCCGAAGAGATCGTGCAGGCCGAGAGCTTTTTCCCGAGTCATTGGTGGTACGTCAATAATGATTTATGGGTTTTCTACAAGCAGCTTTTAGTCATTCCTTGGGTACTTGCAGGTAAAAACGGCTATTTTGCCCATGCGTTTACCGTTTTTGAAGTTAGCGTTTTTATGATCGTTTTTATTTACCTCTTTTTGCGTTCGCTGATGCTCTCGCGAGCGTCCAGCGTGATGGGAGGAGTAGTCGTCAGCATCGGCTATTCACCGATGTATTTACGCGAACTTTACGGCGAAGCGGCGTACACGTGGTATTTTATTTTTATGATCGCATTTATGTTTATTTTCCGAAAATTGAGCCCGCATGTCATTAGCAAGCGGACGCAAATTAAAGCGTTTATTGCCTTTATGATCTTGCTGTATCTGTTGGTTCTTGCCAATCCGATACGCTTTTTCGTCTATTACATCACGCCGTTTTTCGGTGCGTTAGCCCTTTTAGTCTATTTTGCACGCGACAGTCTTCGTACGTTTAAAGGAGCGATGTTGCGTATGCTTTCGATCAAGCGCATCGCAATTTCTATTTTCGCCTGTGCCGTAATGACGGGAGCGACGATTACCCATTTTACGCTTTTGGAGAGTTTACATTTTGCGGGAGGCGCAAATAACGCGCCTTTAGTGCCTTTGGAGGATTTGCCGGTTCACGCCGCGCATGCTTTATTGGGGTTGTGGAATTTTATCGGTTCGGAGTGGGGAACGAATGTCCGAGCTTCTTCGCTTGAGGGCATCGTCTCGTTGGCAAAATTTGTTCTCTTCCCGTTTGTGCTTGTCATTCCGGCATTGCACATCAAAAAAGCGTTTTACCAAATGAGCTCGACCGAGCGACTTTTCGTTTTGTTTTCTTACGTCGGTTTTGCGTTGCTTTTGGTGCTTTACTCTACGACGGCATTGCATGAACACGCATGGGCGGCACGCAACAACATACGGTATCTTTCGCCTTTTATTATGATGGTGCTCATTTGTAACGTTATTATGTGGCGCTTTTTTTCGCTTTTTATGAAACTGATTTTAAGCGTCAGCCTTACGATTGCTCTAGGCGTTTCATGGCAGTATGTTTCGCCCAAAGAGTGGCGCGGCATTGTGGATGAGCGCATCGCTTTGGTGGAAGAGCTCAAAAGCAGAGGGTTGCATTTTGGCTACGCCGAGTATTGGGATTCGCATATTTATACCGTTTTTAGCGACGGCGAGGTCGATATTCGTCCGATAGACTTTGACGAAAAAGAGGGCATGAAACTGGTTAAATGGCTCTCAAGCGACAGATGGTACCAAAAAGATACGACCGACGGTAAAGTCTTTTTTATGGTTATCCCCGAAGATATAGACGACATGTACCGAGCGATACGCGATTTTAATATGCCCGATCCGCTGGAACAATTTACGCTGGGCAAATATACCTTTTTTGTTTTCGAAAAAAATCCGCTTTACGTGAAGCGAACTAAAGCGGAAGCTAGGAAGAAAAAGCGTATAATGACGGCTCCTTAATCCCTGCTATAAAGGTTACATGTGGAGTCTGTAAAAATCAGCGTTGTTTCCCCTATTTACGGATGTAAAGAGTGTTTGTTCGAGTTATACGATCGCTTGGTGAAGACCGTAAGTCCTATCAGCGACAATTTTGAAATTATCTTTGTCAACGATGCCTGTCCTCAAGGTTCGTGGGAGCGTATCGTGATGCTATGCGCTAGGGACGAACGCGTTAAGGGCATTAATCTTTCACGCAACTTCGGACAGCATTACGCAATTACCGCCGGACTCGATCATGCTAAAGGCGAATGGGTCGTCGTGATGGATTGCGATTTACAAGATCGTCCCGAAGAAATTAGCAAGCTTTACAACAAAGTCGTCGAAGGGTACGATATTGTTTTTGCCAGACGTACAGAGCGCAAAGACGGCTGGTTTAAGCGTTTCGGCTCATACGCGTTTAACCGCATATTAGAGTATTTTACCGATACCAAGCACGATAACAGTATCGCTAATTTCGGTATTTATGCGAGAAAAGTGGTGGAAACGATCAATCGCTACCGTGAACACAGTCGCGACTTTTTGCTTTTTGCCCAAATGGTCGGGTTTAAAAAAACCGAGATCGACATCGATCATGCTGCACGTGCTTACGGAAAATCGTCCTATAGCCTCAAAAAATTAATTCATCTTGCGATCGATTCGATTATTTCGCATTCTAATAAACCGTTAAGGCTTTCGATTCAACTGGGATTTTTGATTGCTTTTGCCAGTTTGCTTTATGCGGGATGGTTGGTCATTCGCTACTTTTTCTACCACACACCGGCTGAAGGTTGGACGAGTTTGATGGTGTCGATGTTTTTTATGTTTGGACTTTTGTTTGCCATTATCGGCATTACGGGGCTTTACATCGGCAAGATTTTTGACGAGGTCAAACGCCGACCGCTTTATATTATTCAAGAAACGATCAATTTATGAAAAAAATCGCTATTTTACAATCGAATTATATCCCGTGGAAAGGGTATTTCGATATTATCGGCAGCGTAGACGAGTTTGTTTTGTACGATGATATGCAGTACACTAAAAACGACTGGCGCAATCGCAACAAAATTAAGACGAAAAACGGGCTTCAATGGCTCAGTATTCCGGTGCGTCAGGAGAGTTTGCACCAAAAGATCAATGAGACAAAAATCACCGATGCCAAATGGAACGTGAACCATTGGCGAAGCATCGCGCAAAGTTATGCCAAAGCGCCTTATTTTAAAGCGTACAAAGAGTCCTTTGAAGCGTTGTATAGGAATGCGACGATGGAGACGATTAGCGAGATCAATCGTCATTTTATCGATGCGATCTGCGCAATGCTAGAGATCAAAACGGTGATTCGTGATTCTAGAGAGTTTGTCTTGGCTGAAGGAAAAAGCGAGCGGCTTTTGGCGTTATGTCAAGAGTTAGGTGCCACGACCTATCTGAGTGGTCCTGCGGCAAAAGATTATTTGGATGAATCCATTTTTGTGGAAGCAGGAATAGCGGTTGAATGGATGGATTACAGTGGGTACGCTGAGTACCGTCAACTGTTTCCACCGTTTGAACATGGTGTGAGTGTGATCGATCTCATCTTCAATGAAGGCGAAAATGCCAAAAATTTTCTTAAAAGTAGTCACTAAAGCACCAAAGGTGCGCGGGCTTTCCGCCGAGGAAAACTCAGCGTTAGCGTAGCTTGAGAAGCTTTGCTTTGAAAGCGTGTACAGAGTTGCAAAAACTCTCTAAAACTTATTCAAGAGTAAACAAATGATCCATTTCAATAAACCTCCACGAACAGGCAATGAAGACAAATATGTCCTAGAGGCGATGAACAGCCTTAAAATTTCGGGTGATGGCCCCTTTGGCAAACGCACACAACAATGGTTTGAAGAGCGTTACAAATGTGCTAAAACGCTTTTAACCCCCTCTTGTACACACGCACTTGAAATGGCGGCGTTACTTTTGGAGATCAAAGAGGGCGATGAGGTCATTATGCCCAGTTACACCTTTGTGAGCACGGCTGATGCTTTTGCCTTGCGTGGGGCGAAAATCGTTTTTGTCGATATCCGACCTGAGACGATGAACATCGATGAGCGCTTGATTGAAGCGGCGATTACACCGAAAACCAAAGTGATCGTGCCCGTGCATTACGCAGGGGTAGGATGCAATATGGATGTCATCATGGATATTGCAAAGCGTCACAATCTGTTTGTTGTTGAAGATGCGGCGCAAGGGTTTGAAGCTACCTACAAAGGAAAGCCTCTTGGAACCATTGGACATTTGGGTGCGTTTAGTTTTCATGAAACGAAAAACGTCACCAGTGGCGGCGAAGGTGGACTTTTACTGATTAACGATGAGCGTTTTTCCCACCGTGCTGAGATTATTCGCGAAAAAGGAACGAACCGTAGCCAATTTTTCAGAGGTATGGTCGATAAATACGGCTGGATGGACATCGGAAGCAGTTACCTTCCCAGTGAACTTCAAGCCGCGTACCTTTGGGGGAATTTAGAAGAGGTGGATGTGATTCAAAACCACCGTTTGAATGCGTGGAAAGCGTATTACACAATGCTAGAACCATTAGCGAAAAAAGGGCTAATCGAGCTTCCGTTTATTCCTGAGGGGTGTGTGCATAATGCGCATATGTTCTACTTTAAAGTGAAAGATTTGGAAACACGAACAGCTTTACTCGAGCAGTTTAAAACACACAATATCGGCGCTGTTTTTCACTATATTCCATTGCACAGTGCTCCAGCAGGGCTTAAATTTGGACGCATGTTTGGTGAAGATCTTTACACGACCAAAGAGAGTGAGCGATTGATTCGTTTACCCCTTTATTATGGCATTACCAACGAAGAGATCGAAACGGTGTGCGATGTCTTAAAACAATGGAGTGCATGCTAATGGCGCATTTATACATTTTTGGAACAATTTTTTTCACCGTTTACGGACAGCTTGTTATCAAATGGCGCATTCCTTTTCACGGGCATTTGCCCGATGCATCGGTTGAAAAGTTGATTTTTTTATTGAAACTTTTTTTAGATCCGTTTATTTTAAGTGGCTTTATCTCCGCATTTGTCGCCTCGTTGTGCTGGATGGCGGCGATGACTAAGTTTGAACTGAGCTACGCTTATCCGTTTATGGGACTCACCTTTGTCGTGGTGTTTGTCTCTTCTGTCTTTTTATTTAGCGAGAGTGTGACACTGTATAAAATTCTCGGGCTTGCATTGATCGTGCTGGGTATTTTTATTTCCAGTCGAGGGTAAACAAGAGGCGTAAAGACGCCTCTTGCGTTAATTACGTCTGTTTTTAAGCCGTTCCAACTGTTTTTGACGAAACTCGTCTTTGGTTACTTTTCCGTCGTGATTGATATCAAAATAAGCAAAATCGGGAGCATCCGCCGCATTTTTCATGCCTCCGCCCGCTTGGGCTCTTGCACTCATACGTTGCGCTTTTGCCGCATCAAATTCTTCTTGATTGAGTGTTCCGTCTTTGTTGGTATCGAAATCGTCAAAGCTCATCGGTCCTCGCGTCGTATCGGCGGCTAAGAGTAAAGAGGCAAAGGCGCATAGCCATAAAAAACGTTTCATTGGGAATCCTTTTCTAGCGTTTTAAGTTGCTCTAAGAGCATCATAGGTTTTGTATTGAGTGCGTCCGAAATCTCTTTGAGTGTCGATGTCTCACGTGCGTCAAATCCTTTTTCGCGAAGAAAAACAAGAGCACGCGGTAGCGAAAATCCTTGGCGTTTGGAAGCCTCCTCAAGGCTTAATCGACCGTATCCGCCGCCTTCTTGTAACGATGACGAAGCAGGTTTTTGTTTTGCCATCAAGCCGAACATTTGTGCGGGCGAGTAACCGTTTGATTGTGCAATATCGATAATACGTTTGGAAGGATCGACGGCTATAAGCTGTGCATCGGTTAAGGTTTGCACCAGCTGGGAAAGCGGTGTGCCGGTACGCATCGCAAACTCTTCTAGGCTTGAAAGTTCGGCATGACCGTAAGGTGCTTTTGAATCCGCTTTTTGCTCCCAAGAGTTCTTAAGCTGATCGGAAAAGTCCAAAAAGGCATCGAAAGGTTGCCAAAAATAGAGCGTTCCGACCCAAAAGAAAAGATTGAACGCCAATGCTAGTAACAACTCTTTATTGAAAAACGAAAACGTTGATGCTTTCGTTTTAAGGTAACTCAGTAACGCCGGCACGTTCAGGTATATATGCACGATCGAGCCTATTAAAAAAAGAATCATAAAGCTTACATGTAGGTTCGTGTATTGCGTTTTATCTAAGCCTAAAAGATGCCAATCCGTCCAGTAAGCGACACGGCCTTTGGGTGCGATAAAAAGTAAAATTCCCGTATAGCTCATGGCTAGAAACGAAAAAGCGATGCAAAAAGAGATTAAACGGCGTAAACGAATCATAAAAGACTCCGATTAGGATAATTAGAGAAAGTTTTACAACAACTCTTTTGAAAGTATGGCATGAAAGTGTTAAGCAAATGTTAATGCGGCAAAATTTAATCTTAACGCTTTCTTAAGTCCCTTTGAGATAGAATAAAACACTTTTTTGATGCTAAAGGATACACAACTATGAGAGGCTACAAAGTCTTTGCCGGAACGGCGAATCCCGAGTTCGCTAAACGCGTTGCCAAACACCTTTCTCTCCCTTTGTCGGCGGCTGAAATCAAACGTTTTAGTGACGGTGAGATTAGCGTACAGATCAGCGAAAGCGTTCGCGGGAAAGATGTTTTTATCATTCAACCTACATGTGCTCCGGCCAATGTAAATTTAATGGAGTTATTGATTTTGACGGATGCGTTACGACGCAGTTCTGCGAACAGTATTACGGCGGTCGTTCCTTATTTCGGTTATGCCAGACAAGACAGAAAAGCCGCACCACGCGTTCCGATTACGGCAAAACTCGTTGCCAATATGATGCAAACGGCGGGAATCGACCGCGTTGTCACGATCGATCTTCATGCCGGACAAATCCAAGGTTTTTTCGATATTCCCGTCGATAACCTTTACGGCTCTATTGTCTTCAACGACTACGTTAAAGCTAAAAACCTTAAAAGCCCTATTATCGCAAGTCCCGACATCGGCGGCGTTGCGCGAGCGCGTAGTTTTGCAAAACTCTTAGGCGTCGATATGGTCATTGTCGATAAACGCCGAGAACGCGCTAACGAATCGGAAGTGATGAATATTATCGGCGACGTGAACGGTAAAGACGTCATTTTAGTCGACGATATGATCGATACGGCGGGAACGATCGTCAAAGCGGCGGAAGTGCTCAAAAAAAGAGGCGCAACCAGCGTGATGGCATGTTGTACGCATGCGGTTTTGAGCGGCCCTGCGTATGAGCGAATAGCTAAAGGCGAGTTGGACGAACTTATCGTTACCGATACGATTCCTCTCAAAGAAGCGAGCGAAAAAATTAAAGTGCTAAGCGTTGCTCCGGTATTTGCCGAAGTAATTCGTCGTGTGTACCATAACGAAAGCGTTAACGGATTGTTTATTTAATGCAGAGTCGTATTCGAAACTTTTCAATCATTGCCCATATCGATCACGGTAAGAGTACCTTAGCCGATCGTCTGATTCAAGAGTGCGGTGCGGTCAGCGAACGCGAAATGACGACGCAAATGATGGACACGATGGATATCGAAAAAGAGCGCGGTATTACCATCAAAGCACAAAGCGTACGTCTGACCTACGTCAAAGACGGCCAGCCCTATATTCTGAATCTTATCGACACTCCGGGTCACGTGGATTTTTCGTATGAAGTCAGCCGTTCTTTGGCTTCGAGCGACGGTGCACTTTTAGTGGTTGATGCCTCTCAGGGCGTTGAAGCCCAAACGATTGCCAATGTATACATCGCTTTAGAAAATAACTTAGAAATTATTCCGGTTCTTAATAAAATTGATCTTCCCGCGGCAGATCCTGAGCGCGTGAAAGATGAAATCGAGCATACCATCGGACTCGATTGCTCTGAAGCGTTAAGCGTGAGTGCAAAAAGCGGTATCGGCATTAGAGAACTGCTTGATACCTTGGTGGATAAAATCCCAGCCCCCACGGGCGATGAAAATGCACCGACCAAAGCGTTGATCTACGATAGCTGGTTTGACAACTATTTGGGAGCTTTGGCTTTGGTACGCGTTTACGACGGGACGATCGTCAAGGGACAGGAAGTCTACGTCATGGGAACGGGTAAAAAACACGAGGTTTTAAATCTCATGTACCCGCACCCTTTGGCGATGCAAAAAACGAACGAAATTAAAACGGGTGAAGTGGGTATCGTCGTTTTGGGTCTGAAAAACGTCGGTGACGTCCAAGTCGGTGATACGATTACCGATGCCAAACGCAAAACTGCCGAAGCGGTCGGCGGCTTTAAAAAAGTCAAACAGTTTGTTTTTGCCGGACTTTATCCGATTGAAACCGATAGATTCGAAGAACTCAGAGACGCGCTTGATAAACTCAAACTCAATGACTCAAGCATCTCATACGAGCCTGAAACCTCTGCCGCCCTTGGCTTTGGCTTTCGCGTCGGCTTTTTGGGCTTACTGCACATGGAAGTCATCAAAGAGCGTTTGGAGAGGGAGTTCGATCTTGATTTGATCGCCACCGCACCGACCGTTACCTATAAAGTCGTTACAACCAAAGGTACGAGCTTGGATATTCAAAATCCCAGCGAATTACCGCCGGTTAACGAGATCGAAGAGATTCAAGAGCCTTACGTCAAAGCAACCGTTTTAACGCCGAGTGAATTTTTAGGCAATATTATCATTTTGATGAACAACAAACGCGGGCTTCAAAAAAAGATGGACTATTTGAGTCCCGAGCGCGTGCTTCTGGAGTATGAGATTCCGCTCAATGAAATCGTGATGGATTTTTACGATAAGCTCAAGTCGGTCAGCAAAGGATACGCGAGTTTTGATTACGAGCCGATCGGCTATCAAGCGGGCGATCTGGTCAAACTCGACGTCTTGGTGGCGGGCGAAGTCGTGGATGCCCTTTCGATTATCGTGCCTCGCATCAGCGCGCAAAGTAGAGGACGTGACTTTGTCAAAGCGATGAAAGAGATCGTTCCACGTCAACTGTTCGAAGTGGCGATTCAAGCGAGCATCGGAAACAAAGTCATCGCAAGAGAAACCGTCAAGTCGATGGGTAAAAACGTCACGGCAAAATGTTACGGCGGCGATATTACCCGTAAACGAAAGTTATTGGAAAAACAAAAAGAGGGCAAAAAGCGTATGAAATCGATCGGGAAAGTCCAACTCCCGCAAGAAGCGTTTTTGACCATTCTTAAAATCGATTGATCCTTACATGTCATGCGTTGCCATCTTTGTTTAAAACTCAGTTGGCAACCGATTTGTAAAACGTGTCTGCAAACCCTTTTAGCCCCAATGCCTGCTTTTCGAATTTTACCGAGCGGACTTAAGGTCTACTCTTTTTACAACTATTCTGATATTGCTCCACTGCTTCATACCAAACATACCTACATCGGCGCAAAGATTTTCGCACAACTTGGAAAGCACACTTTTTTTGAGTTTCTAAAAACCTTTGAGCTTCCAAGCGGCATTTGCGCCGTTCCCATTGACGATCATGTCAGACACGGCTATTCACACAGCGCGATTTTAGCCAAAGCGACCCAGCCTTTTTTAACACCGTTGTACGGGAGTTTAAGAGCACAAAACCATCAGAGTTATTCGGGTAAAAGCAGAGCCTTTAGGCAAGCCAATAAACGGGATTTTATCGTTACATGTAAAGGTGAAATAGACGCTATTTTGATCGACGACATTATCACTACGGGAAGTACGTTGGAAGAGGCGCATGAAACACTCAAAAAGCACGGTGTCAATGTCTTGTTCGCACTGGTGTTGGCAGATGCCAAAGAGGGGTAAATACGGAGTTTTGAGTCTAAAGCGTACGTTGATAGAAAAAGACGACCGGAGGCGTGTACGCTTCAAATCGTCTTGAAAAAGCTTTTATTTTCGTGATTTTAATGCTTTCATACACGAAGTGAAACACGTTTCGGCTTCTTGCATCAAAAGTTGTACGACTTCGCTATGTTTTTCATTTTTTAATTGAGAGACGCTAAAACTTGTGTTATCTCGGTAGTTGTCCGTATGGATCGATGTTTCAAGATAAGCGGCTCTTCGACATATTAGATCGTCCGATACTTTGGCTGAGTTGGTGACGTAACTACAATCCCACCCAAACATCATAGAGTTTAATAATATTGCCAGTATTAACTTTTTCATTATACATGCCCTTTAATTTTATTTTTAATCATAGTAATAATCTGCTTAAAATCGAGTCAATCTTCACTAAGGGCGTTTTTTTGCTCTACATGTAGCTTTATCATCAGCAAAAAAATTTCATACAAATCTTTATCGTTCTCTTTGGCAATGGTTTTGAGAGAATCTTCCGTATGTTGGATGAGAACGTGATTTTCTAAGAGCTTTTGCCGCAGCAAAGAAGCATCGCAACCAAACCACGTACAGAGCTCTTGAAACGATTGATTTTTAGTATTACGGATTAAAAATTCGACATTATCTTCATGGCGAATGTGCTTGTTACGCGCGATAGCGATACACTCTTGTAAAAGCCTTCGAATCGTACAGCGTCGCAAATACGCGTGAATGCCCAAGAGAATAAGAATAATCAATGCGGCAAGTTTGTGCCCAAAAAGCGTGCCGGCCGTCGAATGGTTCAAGACAAAGGCAATGCCCGTGACGTAAAGAAGCACAAACATCATTAAGATCGCTATAATAACCACGACTTTTAAAACGGTTTCATTCATCGGTTTTCTTTCAAAAGGGGTCAGGGCTAAACTTTTTACTTTTTAGCGTTTCGTGTTATAATTTTAGCAAAAAAAAGAGTCATTATGCCGCGAAGATTACGTATTGAAAATTTAGGCTACCATCATGTGTACAATCGAGGCGTTGCCAAAGGCAATGTTTTTGAAGATGAAAACGATAAAGTGAAGTTTATTGAGCTGATGGCAAGTATCGCGCGTGAGTTCAAGCTCAACATTCATGCGTTTTGCCTGATGGACAATCATTACCACCTTTTGATTGAAAACAAGCGTGAAAATCTCTCCTCGGCGATGCGTCAGCTCAATTCGCAGTACGCTTCGTATTTTAACAAGCGGCATAATCGCGCAGGACATCTATGGCAAGATCGCTTCAAGTCGTGGTATGTCTTGGATGAAAACTATCTTTTGACATTGTTTAAGTATATCGAAAACAATCCCGTTAAAGCCGGAATAAGTTCTAAAATAGGTCTTTATCCTTATTGCGCCACTTATGCGATTTTAAAAGATGCGATTCCTGCATTTTTGCAAAATTCCTTTGTTTTAAGGGACTATCCTACAGGGGAGTTATTTAACTTATTGGCAATTCCTTTAAGCGATAACGAGCGTTCTTCGATCGAACGGTTTCATCGTACGCGGTACAAAAAAGAAGATGAGACGATTGTTGCGTTACATGTCAAAGAACTTGCGACGCATTTTGCCTATGCAACTCATAAAACAGAACGTAACGATGCTATCAAAAAAGCTTATGCGGATGGCTACAGTAAAAGCGAGATTGCACGGTATTTGCTTTTAAGCGTTGCAGGAGTGAGCAAAATCCTCAAAAGTTAAAAGTTTAGCCCTGACCCCTATGGAAAACAAAAGAAAAGTAAAGTATAATCAAATTAATTTATATTGTAAGGTTAATGAATGGATACTATTTTTGATGCCAACCAAGATATTAAAACGATTAACATCGAAGAGTCGATTAAAACGAGTTATCTCGATTACTCGATGAGCGTTATTATCGGGCGTGCGCTTCCCGATGCTAGAGACGGTCTCAAACCGGTTCACCGACGTATTTTATACGCGATGAACGATTTGGCGGTATCGTCTCGAAGTCCGTATAAAAAGTCGGCGCGTATCGTGGGCGACGTTATCGGTAAGTATCACCCGCACGGCGATACGGCGGTTTACGATGCCCTTGTTCGTATGGCACAACCCTTTTCGATGCGTATTCCGATGGTTGACGGGCAAGGAAACTTCGGTTCCATCGACGGCGATAACGCGGCGGCGATGCGTTATACGGAAGCTCGTATGACACCGCTTGCGGAAGAACTTTTACGCGATCTTGATAAAGACACGGTCGATTTCGTACCGAACTACGACGACAGTATGGTCGAACCGGACGTTTTACCGAGTCGCGTTCCAAACTTGCTGCTAAACGGCTCTAGCGGTATTGCCGTCGGTATGGCGACCAATATCCCTCCACACTGTTTAGACGAACTCTTAGACGGTCTTTTATTGCTCATCGACAATCCCGAAGCCACGCTTGAAGAGATCATGGAATTTATCAAAGGTCCCGATTTCCCTACCAGTGGTATCATTTTCGGTAAAAAAGGTATCATCGAAGCGTATCGCACCGGACGAGGTCGCGTGAGAATTCGTGCTAAAACGCATATCGAGAAAAAAGGCAACAAAGACATTATCGTTCTAGACGAACTACCCTATCAAGTCAACAAAGTTCGTTTGATCGAGCAAATCGTAGCCCTCGTGAAAGAGAAGATGATCGAAGGGATCAGCGAAATTAGAGACGAAAGCGATCGCGACGGTATTCGTTTGGTAATCGAACTTAAACGCGAGGCGATGAGCGACATCGTTTTGAACAACCTCTACAAATCGACGAACATGGAAGTAACGTTCGGCGTTATTTTGTTGGCGATTTACAATAAAGAGCCGAAAATTTTTACACTTATCGAGTTGCTGCAACTCTTCTTGCGCCACAGAAAGACGGTTATTATCCGACGTACGATTTTCGATCTTGAAAAAGCCAAAGCTAAAGCGCACATTTTAGAAGGTCTGAAAATCGCACTTGACAACATCGACGAAATCATTGCATTGATCAAAGGCAGTGCCGATACGAAAAGTGCAAAAGAGGGCTTAATCGAGCGTTTTCACTTAAGCGAAGTACAAGCGGGCGCGATTTTAGATATGCGTTTACAACGCTTAACAGGCTTGGAGCGCGATAAAATCGAAAACGAATTGGCCGAATTGCTCAAAGAGATTCAACGCTTAAGCGATATCTTACGCAGCGAAGCGTTATTGAATGATTTGATTAAAGAAGAGTTGATCGAGCTTAAAGACAAATTCAAATCCAAACGTATTACCGAAATCGTAGACGACTACGACGACATCGACGTGGAAGACTTGATCGCGAACGAGCCGATGGTTGTCACCATTACGCACCGCGGCTACATCAAACGCGTTCCGCTCAAACAATACGAAAAACAAAAACGCGGCGGAAAAGGTAAAATCGCCGTTACGACGTACGACGACGACTTTATCGAAAGTTTCTTCGTCTCCGATACGCACGATACGCTGATGTTCGTAACGGACAAAGGGCAGCTTTATTGGCTTAAAGTCTATAAAATCCCAGAAGGTAGCCGTACGGCAAAAGGCAAGGCGGTCGTTAATCTTATTCAGCTTCAAGCCGAAGAAAAAATTATGGCGATTATTCCGACGACCGATTTTGACGAAACCAAATCGCTAGCCTTCTTTACGAAAAACGGTATTATCAAACGTACGAATTTAAGCGAATTTAAAAACATTCGTTCCGTAGGCGTACGTGCGATTACTTTAGACGACGACGACAATTTAGTAACTGCAAAAATCGTCACGCAAGAGGCGCAATTCCTCTTTATCGTTACGAAAAAAGGCATGTGTATCCGTTTTGAAGTCGGCGATGCACGAGAAATCGGCAGAACCGCAAGAGGCGTTACGGGAATTCGTTTTAAAGAAGAAAACGATTGTGTCGTCGGTGCGGCAGTCATTTATAACGATCAAGAAGAGTTATTGACCGTTACCGAAAAAGGTATCGGTAAGCGAACGACCGCCGAAGAGTATCGCTTACAAAATCGCGGCGGAAAAGGCGTCATCGCCATGAAACTTACGGCGAAAACGGCCGATTTAGTCGGTGTCGTTATCGTGGATGAAGACAAAGATTTGATGGCATTAAGCAGTAGCGGTAAAATGATTCGCGTCGATATGGAAACGATTCGCAAAGCGGGACGTAACACAAGCGGCGTCAAAGTGGTTTCGATCGAAGGAAACGACGTTGTAGCCAGTATCGCACGTTGTCCGAAAGAAGAAGACGAAGAGACGGACTTGCTCGACGAAGAAGGCGGAGAAAATAACGAAGCTTCTTTACTCTCGGAGGAGACCGGAGCGACCGATGAGGTGGAATAATAGTTGCTTTTCATTAAAAAATTCTAAAAAGGCGTAGCTATGTTGAAAAGACTTGTGACATGTACGGCAAGCTTATGTGTATTACTTCTGATCGTGGGATGTGCAGCGAAAAAAGAAGAACCCGTCAAAGACCCCAAAGCGGCATTGTACGATTTTAATAGCGATAAATCGATTGTCGTTTACGGTGAGGGCATTGCACCGCAAAATACGGTTTCTCCCGCACAAGCGATTGCTTTAGCAAAACGTGCGGCGATTACCGACGGGTATCGTCAACTCGGCGAGAAATTGTACGGCGTAAAAATCAACTCTACCGAAACCGTCAGAGACGCGATGTTGCGCGACTCTCGCGTTACAGCGCAAGTCAATGCGTTAATCAAAGATGCGGTTGTGACGGACGCGACGTTTAAAGACGGGTTGTATAGCGTGAGAATGGAAGTTTCCATGAGCGGACGCAGGTGGCAAGAACTTTTTGCATACTAATAGCACTCGGTACGCAAGCACTTTTTAGCGGCGATCTTTTTTGGTTTTCGTATAAAATCGCCACCTCAAACGGTCTTGTCGTTTATGAAGAAAAAAATATTGCGCCCGTCATGGTTCCTTATGACGGGCAATCGACTCTTTTATGTACGATTCCGCTACTTTTCGATACGACCTTGTCGAAAGAGGCTTTTCTTAGAAAGCATTTTGATACGATTTTGCCCTGTTTTTATCGACTCTCGACGCACATGCTCTCCTTAAACGAACGTAACCTCAAACATCAACAAGATAGAATCGAATTAATCATCGAGCCGGTGCGCTTTACAGTAGACTTTAAAGATGAATTTGCTACCATAAATGCGGTTAGGTAAAACTTTTTTAGGACATACCGCATATGCATGTTGTGATTGTAGAAGACGATATTAATATGAGAAAATCCCTCGAAATAGCACTTGGGGAGTATGAAGAATTTAAAATTTCAACGTACAAAAGTGCGATCGATGCTCTTAAAAAAATTGACCAAAACGTCGATTTGATCGTAACGGACATCAATATGCCCGGTATGGACGGAATCGAGTTTATCAAAAAACTTGACGGACAATATGATATTATCGTTATTACAGGTAACGCGACGCTCAGTCGTGCCATCGAATCGGTACGTTTGGGTGTCAAAGATTTTTTAACGAAACCTTTTGAAATCGAGACCTTAGTCGAGGCGATTAAACGCCATGATAAAATCCGTACGAAAGTTAAAGAAAATCCTGAAAAAACAGAACATACGAACGAAAACGACGGCGATTTCGTCGCTACCTCTCCGGAGTTGGATAAAGCGTTGAATATCGCCAAAAAAGCTGCAAAAACGGACGTGAGTGTCTTGCTTTTGGGTGAAAGCGGCGTAGGGAAAGAGCTTTTCGCCAATTACGTGCATAAGAATTCGCCGAGGGCAAAAAACGCGTTTGTGGCGATCAATATGGCGGCGATTCCGGAAAATCTTTTAGAAAGCGAATTGTTCGGCTATGAAAAAGGCGCATTTACCGATGCGACGAGCGAAAAAAAAGGCTATTTTGAGGTTGCTAACGGCGGTACGCTCTTTTTGGACGAAATCGGTGAAATGCCGATTATGCTTCAGGCAAAACTGCTTCGCGTCATTCAAGAGCGTGTGATGGTACGCGTGGGAGGTACCAAAGAAATTCCCATCGACGTACGCATCGTCTCCGCAACCAATGCCGATATTAAAAAGAGTATTAAAGAGGGACGTTTTCGAGAAGATCTTTATTACAGGCTCAATACGATTCCCGTGGAAATTCCTCCGCTTCGTCAACGAAAAGAGGAAATTTTACCGATCGGCGAGATGGTTTTGGCACGCGTTATTCAAAAATACGGTCTTGCAAGACGTTATTTTTCCGAGGAAGCGATTGAGTCGCTGATGAGCTATCGTTGGCCGGGAAATATTCGTGAGCTTATTTCGGTCGTCGAACGTGCCGTTATTTTAAGCGATAGCGAAGCGATCAGTAAAGAAGATCTCTTTTTAGAGAGTCGCAGTTGGTTTAGTGCTTAAAAAAAGCAAGATACTTTAGACTTTTTTGATAACTTAATAGCGTTATTGGGTTATTAAAAAAGTCTCACATCATAAAAAGGTAAATGGATGAAAAAGTACAATGTAGCCGTCGTCGGAGCGACGGGTGCGGTTGGCGAAGAACTTTTTAGGGTTCTTGAAGAAGTGGATTTTCCCGTAAATAATTTAGTCCCCTTGGCAAGTAGCAAAAGCGTGGGCATTGAAATCGAATTTAAAGATAAAACCTATAAAGTTTTAGAATTAACGGAAAAATCGTTTGAAGAGAACGATGTCGAGATAGCATTTTTTAGTGCCGGCGGCGATATTTCAGCGCATTACGCACCCTATGCGGCGGAAGCGGGAGCAGTCGTGATCGATAATACCAGCCATTTTAGAATGGATCCGGACGTTCCGTTGGTCGTTCCCGAATGCAATCCCGAAGCGATCGATCAATGGCAAAATCGAGGCATTATCGCCAACCCGAACTGTTCTACGATTCAGATGGTGCAGGTTTTAAAACCTTTGGACGAACTTTTTAACATTACGCGCGTGGACGTTGCGACTTACCAAGCCGTTAGCGGTGCGGGCAAAGGCGGTATGGAAGAGTTGGTCAATCAAATGCAAGACTTTTTTGCGTTTAAATTGGATCAGTGCGAACCCAAAACGTTTGCTCATCAAATTGCATTAAACGTTATCCCTCATATCGACGTTTTCGTGGAGAACGACTATACTAAAGAAGAGATGAAAATGGTTAACGAAACCCAAAAAATCTTGGGTAAAACGATGGAAATCAGCGCAACGTGCGTTAGGGTTCCCGTTATGAGAAGCCATTCGGAAGCGATTACGATTCATTTTGAAAAAGACGTGAACGTCGAAAAAGCGGTTGAAGCACTTCAAAACGCCGAAAACGTCGTCGTGATCGACAATCCGGCGAAAAAAGAGTATCCAATGCCGATTATTTCGACCGATACCAACGAAACGTACGTGGGAAGAATTCGTAAAGACATTAACCGCGATAACGTGCTTCATTTATGGTGCGTCGCCGATCAAATTCGTGTGGGTGCCGCAACCAATGCGGTTCGAATCGCTCAAAAATGGATTCAAAGAGAAGAGGCTTAATGTTTGAAAAACTATTTGAGAAAGGGTTGTGGTCGACAAGACTTATGACCCTTTTAGCGGTCATTTTTAGTATTTTTGCGGCATTTGCGCTTTTCTTTTTAGCCAGTGCCGATTTGTACCACGTTTTGATACAGACGTATCAGTATTTCTTTGCGGGATTTCATCCCGAAAACTTTCATGCCGACATCGTCGCGGATATTATCGGTGCAATCGATCTTTATCTGATTGCCGTCGTGTTGCTGATTTTCGGTTTCGGTATTTATGAGTTGTTTGTTTCCGAAATCGACGTAGCCAAAGGTACGGGCGGCGATAAGATTTTATACGTTAGTTCTTTGGACGAACTAAAGGATAAAATCGCAAAAGTTATCGTTATGGTTTTGATCGTTAGTTTTTTTCAGCGCGTCCTTCATGCCGAGTATAAAGGCGCTTTAGAGATGCTTTACCTTTCGTTTTCGATTTTAGCGCTCTCTTTGGGACTCTATTTTCTTCATAAAAACGGAGGAAAGCACTGATGATTTTTGTCGATGCGTGTTTCGGAAAAAAAACGGCGTATACGCCCGTATGGATGATGCGCCAAGCCGGACGCTATTTGCCCGAATATATGGAAGTCAGAGCACAAGCCGGAGACTTTCTCTCGTTGTGCAAAGACCCGCAAAAAGCCTGTGAAGTCACCCTTCAACCCGTGGATATTTTGGGTGTGGATGCAGCGATTTTATTTAGCGATATTTTAGTAGTTCCTTTAGAAATGGGCATGGAGCTTCAGTTTTTAAAAGGCGAAGGACCGGTGTTTTCACACCCGATTACCAATCAAGCCGATCTTGACAAACTTGATGTTCAAAAAGCGATTGATAGCTTAGCATATGTTTATGAGACGATTAAATTGATTCGTGGAAAACTTGCTGCCGATAAAGCCCTCATTGGTTTTTGTGGGGCGCCTTGGACATTGGCAACGTATATGATTGAAGGACAAGGCACTAAGACGTATGCACTTGTAAAGAAAATGATCTATTCGAATCCTCAGTTTATGCACGCCCTTTTGAAAAAAGTGACCGAAGTGCTTAAGGGGTATATGGAACGTCAAATTCAAAGTGGTGCGAATGTCGTGATGATCTTTGATTCATGGGCAGCGGCACTTGAACAGAGTGCCTATTTTGAATTTAGTTGGTCGTATATGAAAGAGATTAGTGCCTATTTAAAAGCAAAATACCCGCATGTTCCTGTCATTTTATTTCCTAAAGGCATTAGCGGATACTTGGATAAAATCGATGGTGAATTTGATGTCTTTGGCGTGGATTGGTCGACACCGATTGAGCTTGCCAAAGCAAAATTAGGTCATAAATACGTACTTCAAGGCAATATGGAGCCAACGCGTCTTTACAGTAAAGAGGCGATTGATGAAGGAATTGATCATATTGTCACGGTGATGAAAAATGAGCGACATATCTTTAACTTAGGACACGGTATTTTGCCGGACATTCCGGTTGAAAACGCCCAATATTTTATCGAACAGGTTCAAACCCGCACGAAAATCTAATAATTTGCCCTCTAAAAGAGGGCAAACTTCTTCACATGTAAAGGATTTTCCATCAGTCAGATTATTTTCGGTCCCATTACCTCTAGGCGTTTCGGGCAATCCCTCGGCATCGATTTAAGTCCTTCGACCAAACAATGTAACTTCGACTGCTTGTATTGTGAGCTCAAAGGTGCTAAAACGGTCGATACCATCCACGATGCACCGAGCGTTCAAAGCGTCTTAGACGCCTTGCAAAAAGCTTTACAAATACATCATAATCTCGACGTCGTTACGCTCACCGCCAACGGGGAACCCACGCTTTATCCCGACTTGAAACTTTTGATCGAAGCGATGCATGCGCTTGCCAATCGTCCAAAGTTGTTGATACTCTCGAACGGTTCGACAATCGGCGATCCGTTGGTTCAAGAAGCGCTTTTTCCTTTGGATATCGTCAAACTTTCGCTTGATTGCGCAACGCCTCAGTGCTTTAAGAAATTGGACCGTGCCCGCAAAGGCATTGAAATCGAAAGCATTATGGAAGGAATGCAAACGTTTCGAAAACGCTATCAAGGCGAATTGGTGATCGAGATATTGGTCGTTGAAGGGCTTAACGATACGCAAGCGGAATTTGAAGCGTTAAGTGCGGCTTTACGAAAGATACGACCCGACCGCATCGACGTAGGAACGATCGATCGTCCTCCGGCATACGCGGTCAGGGGTGTGAGTATCGAGCGTTTGGTCGAGCTTACAAGCGCGTTGGAAGGCTTACATGTCAATATTGCGTATCGGAAAAATTACGATGCGCCTAAACGTCGTTTTAGCGAAGAGGAGATTTTAGAACTTCTCAAGCGAAGGCCTCAAAGTACGGAAGACGTCGCCTTTTGTTTTGATGAGCAAAGTCTTGTTTGCCTTAATCGTTTGCTCTCCGAAAAACGCTTACATGTGAAAAATATTGCAGGGGTCGATTTTTACAAAGTCGTGTAGCGGACAGGGCTGTCCGCTACGTATTTAGGCAAGAACGCTTTGGTCTTTTTTATACTGAATGCGTTGGTTGAGGTAGATAAAGCCGTAAATGCCAAGACCGATCGCGTAAGCGACGTAATGGCTCGGCAATCCGAGCTTAGCGGCTACGAGTTTGGGTAGCATTAAAAACGGAATAACGACGATCAATCCGATACGCTCGATCACAGTGATTTTCTTTAAAATAAACCCTTGCGTCGCCGAAGTAAAGGCAAACATACCGAGTACGGCTCCGCCGAAAATAAGTGCAATTTCAAACGGATTGGTGATCCATTGCCATTTGGAAGCATCGTTCGGATCGTTCGGGTCAACACCTCCGATCAATAAAAGCTCGTTGTTGAAGAAGAACATAAACGGCAAAATACCCGTTCGTATGTCGTAGATAAACGACTGAATGCCTGTAATGATCGGATCGCTCTTCGCAATAGCCGCCGAAGCGTATGCCGCCATTCCCACAGGAGGCGTGTCGTCGGCTAAAATACCGAAATAAAAGACAAACATGTGCGCCGCAATCGTCGGAATCAAATAACCGTTATTCCCCGCCAATTCCATAATAATCGGCGCAGTCAGTGCCGCCATAACGATGTAATTCGCTGTCGTCGGAAGCCCCATTCCCAAAATTAACGATACGAACGCCGTCATAAATAACACCGCAACAATGTATCCGCCGGAAAGGTTGTCGATGACTTCGGCTAAAACCAAGCCGATACCCGTAAGCGTAACCGAACCGACGATAATGCCGGCAACTGCCGTAGCTACGGCGATAGAAACCATATTTTTCGCTCCGGCGACCATGCCGTATCCGATGTCGGCGAAACCTTCAAGGATAACGTAGCGCGTAATTTTTTCTTTATTGAGGTACGCTTTAAACGGTTTTTGCACGACCATGATGAGCATTAAAAACATAATGGCACTAAAAGCGGCACTTTGTGCGGATTGCCTTAAAACGATGAGTGTGTAAATCAAAAAGAAGATCGGGATGAGATAGTGAATGCCTCGAATAAAAATAGGCCACGTTCGCCCTAAAACGCTCGCGTCTTCACCTTTCAGCCCTTGTTTTTTAGCTTCAATATGGACGATATAAAAGAGCGCCGCATAACAGGTAAACGCCGGAATAAACGCCGCAAAAACGATGTCGGTATAATCCAAACCCAGAAATTCCGCCATGATAAACGCCGCCGCACCCATAATCGGAGGCATCAATTGCCCGTTGACCGAAGCGGCCGTCTCGACGGCGGCGGCTTTATGGGAACTAAAACCGAGGCGTTTCATCAGCGGAATCGTAAACGTACCGACCGTGACGGTGTTTGCGATGGACGAACCGGAAATCATACCGAACATTCCCGAAGCCGCAACGGCAGCTTTTGCCGGACCGCCGTCGTATTTACCTAAAATGGTGTAGGAGACTTTGATAAAATATTCGCCTGCTCCGGCGCGATCGAGCAATGCGCCGAAAAGGACGAATAAAAAGACAAAGCTAGCACTCACGCCGAGCGGAACGCCGAAAATTCCTTCCGTCGTTAAAACCATTTGTCCCATCATTTTAGTGACGCTCGCGCCTTTGTGAGCGATCATATCGGGAAGATACGGACCCAAATAGTCGTAAAGTAAAAACAAAACCGCGGCAAGCATCAACGGAAGTCCCATGACCCTTCGTGAAGCTTCAAGGACGATTAAAATCGTTGCGATACCCACGATAATGTCAGTTTGCGTCCATGCCCCTGCGCGCATCGCAAGCTCTTTATAGGCGTACCATTGGTATAAAACGGCGGCCGCGCCGATGATCATAAAAAGAAAATCGTACCATGTAATCGTCGATCGAAGTTTGGCACTTTTGCGAATAGCATGCATCGAAAATGCGAGGATCAGTCCAAATGCCAAGTGAATTGCCCTTACATGCGCACTGTTCCCCGGATCGACGACAATGTAGAGTTGGTATAAAGACCAGCAAAAAGCGATAGCGGCGACAAACCAATAGTGCCACGTCGTGCTTTCAAAGTCTCTATGACCTTCGAATTCGCTGATGAGCTTTGCGTCATCAAGTCGTTCTTCAAGTGTTTTCACGCGTAAACCTTTCTGTCGTACATGTAAGGCTTTTAACGTACAGCCCTACATGTAACTTTTCTGGAATTATTTTAACAGACCCGCTTCTTTAAATGCTTTGATAGCACCGGGATGTTGAGGTACGCTTAAGCCTTCCAACAAACTCTCTTTGGTAATCGTTTTGTAGGAGGGATGAAGCTCTTTAAATTTGTCGAAGTTGTCCAAGATGGTTTTAACGACTTGATACACCACTTCGTCTTTGACTTTGCTGCTGGTCACAAGAACCGCTTTGACGCCGATGCTCGGAACATCGTTTGGAACACCTTTGTAGTAGGTACCCGAGATAATGCCTTTAGCGTAATAAGGGTATTTTTTGACCAATGCGTCGATGGCGGGACCTTCAATAGGAACGATGTTAATATCTACGGAATTGGCGGCGTCTTTAATGTTGGCCGTCGGGTGACCCGCTACGAAGAAATAACCGTCGATGTGGTTGTCTTGAAGCATCGTCGGACCTTCGGTCGATTTAAGTTCGTTGGCGAGCGCCAAGTCGGAGCGTTTGATGCCCAAAGCTTCAAACACGACGTCGACCGTCATATTGGTGCCCGATCCGGGAGAGTCTAAATTGATCTTTTTACCTTTCAAATCCGCCATGGTTTTAATGCCCGATTTTTGGCTGACGACCAGTGCTAAAAGTTCCGGATAGATCGCAATCGCACTGCGAAGCTCGGGTACGGATGCCGCGCCTTCAAATTTACCTTCGCCTTTATAGGCTTGATACGCCGTGTCGCTTTGAGAGATACCGAAATCCAGCTCGCCCGCTTTGATCGTATTGACGTTATAGACCGATCCGCCGGTTGATTCTACGGAACAACGAATATTGGTCTCTTTCTTGTTTTTGTTAACCATTTGGCAAATTGCGCCGCCTGTGGGATAGTACGTTCCCGTAACGCCGCCCGTGCCGATCGTAATGAATTCTGCCGCAAACATAGGAACGCTGAGTGTTCCCGCCAATGCCAAGCCGATCAGTTTCTTTTGCATGGAGACTCCTTAGTCGTTAAGAATTAAATCGTTTAATCCTACAATGTTTCGTCTTACCTTATCTTGAATGAACCGGTGACATTTTGTGCTTTTTAGTATTTTTTTAGAAGAAGCTCTTATATGTCTTGACAATACACTATTTTTTGACTATAATTTCGACCTCATTCAGATTGTTCCGGATTAGCTCAGCGGTAGAGTAGGTGACTGTTAATCACTTGGTCGCTGGTTCGAACCCAGCATCCGGAGCCACTTTTTTTTAATATAACCCAATAAAGTCTATAAGCTCCCTAAATATCGAGATTTTGATGGTTTTGTTCGTCTGCTGAAATCCAATAAAAACCAATACCATCTACAACATTAATGTACTTTTTAATGTACTTCGGATAAGATTTATGAAAAGCTTCCACAAAAAGTACATTAAGAGGTTAGAAAACTATGGCAAATAGGCGAGTTGCTCCACTTAACGATACTCTCATCAAAACAGCAAAACCAAAAGATAAAGATTATACTCTTCCAGATGGTGATGGATTACAATTACTTGTTAAAGTAATAGGCTCTAAAGTTTGGGAAGTAAGATATACAATTTGTGGTAAAACGACTAAAACAACTATTGGAAAATACCCTCAAGTAAGCCTTGCCAATGCTCGCAAAATAAGAGACCAATATAAAGCTATGGCATTAGAAGGTGTCAGCCCTACTGAACAAAAAAATTATCAAAAATGGAACAAGAAAATAATGTTAAAGGGCAATTTCACTTAGTTGTTTATGATTGGCGATCATGTATCGGTTTTGACGATACGATTTTTAACGGCGATTTACCGTTTGTTTAAAAAGGATTCACGTCTTGTTTAAGCTAAACGATTATACTTTCAAAGTCAAGACACAAACCTCCTTTTTGTGATTACCTACTTGTTTTAACCTAAACGTTCGGATTGCCCGATCCGAGCGTTTCTTCTATTTTTTTTCATTCAACCGTCGGAAGTCGCATGATAAAAAGTGCACCTTTGGGATAGTTTCGAACGCTAATCGTACCGTGAAAACGTTTTTCAATAATCTCTTTGACCAAGAACAAACCAATGCCCGAATTATCGGCTTTGGCACAGACGTGCGGAAGAAAAATCCTCTCAATCGGATGAATACGAATCCCTCCGGCGTTATCGATGATGACGATACGGCATCGGCGGCACCGTTGTTTGACGACGATACGAATCAGCGGATGCGGTACGTGAACGATTTCAAATTGATCTTTCGCATTTTGCAGGATATTTAAAATCGCTTGCATAAATTCATTGGCGTTTCCTAACAATATCGCGTCGCTTTGGATACGCAGTTGTATCTCGATGCCGAGATTTTTAAAGGAAAATGCGAGCATATTGAGCAGAATTTCCGTTTGCTTGGAGACGCAAAACGGTTGATCGTTACTTTTGGCTTTCAATAAAAATCGGTAAAAAGTATCGATCGTTTCGGAAAGATGTTGGAGTATTTCGAAACTCGTGTCGAGCGACTCGAGAAGCGGTTGTTTTCGCACCGTATTGTGCAAAAGAAGCGAAGCTTTGACGTGTGTTAAAACGGCGCCTAAAGCATTGAGCGGTTGTCGCCATTGGTGGGTGATGTTGCCGATCGTACGGCCGATCGAGATAAATTTGGCATTAGTGAGTTGTTCTTGCTCTTTTTCACGGATACGCATCAAAGCGCTATGGTACTGCTTTTGCGTCTGTTTGCTTTTTAAAACCAATATCCAAATAAAAAAAATCATTTCCCAAAAACTGCCGACGACGATAATGCCCGTTTTTGCCAACGGGAAAAGCGGTATAAAACCCATTTGCGTTAACCAATACACAAGCA
The DNA here is from genome assembly GCF_000789415.1 of Sulfurospirillum sp. MES. Taxonomy (NCBI): domain Bacteria; kingdom Pseudomonadati; phylum Campylobacterota; class Epsilonproteobacteria; order Campylobacterales; family Sulfurospirillaceae; genus Sulfurospirillum; species Sulfurospirillum sp. MES. Next base: position 306,049 of record NZ_JSEC01000001.1, read on the forward strand.
TGCCCGTGTGGAAACCGAAAAGTCCGATCGTGTATAAAACGGCAAATCGGATACGCTTTAAAACGGCGAAAAAAGCGATCAAAAGGGTATAAATCGGAATGATGAAAGCGCTTGTTGCGAAAATCGCAAAGAGCATACGGTGTGCGAAGAAAAGCGGAAATAAAAGTGCAATGACAAAGCAAAAAAGATAGGTTGATTTTAGCCAGAATACGGAAAAGCGTCGCAAATCCAGTACGTGAATCGTAAAAAGTAGCATAGAAACGTATACTCCTGTAATACTGAGCGTTTTGAACCACTGATCTAAATTCTCCGACGAGCGTAGAGCATAAACGACAAAGTTATTCACGCATAAGACAAAGAAGCACACACTCATCAGATAGAGCGCATAATAGCCGTAAGCTTTCATCTTAAATTCGTAAAAAAGCATTAAATTGACGAAAAAAACCAAAACGACACCACCTAAAAAAAAGATAATCGGCAAGACGTTTTGATACGTTTGATAGTCCAATTCGGCTTGTGTCCCGACGAGAAGCGCAAGGATTAAGGGGCGGTGGGAGTTGATTTTAAAGAGATACGTCAGCGTTTTTTCCGAGCTAAGAAGTATAAAACGAGTAGAGGGTATTGTACTTCTCGTTGATCGATAGGGACGCTATTGCCGTTGATCGACGTATGCACGAGTCGATCATTGTCGTAAACAAAGCTTTCGACGCGGCTCAGTTGGTCGTAAAGGAATTCCAGATAAAAACGTTGTGAAGGGTTGGGCGGGAGGGCAAATGCGATCCAGTACGTTGCATCATCGGCACCGAAGCTGATCGCTTTGTTCGGTAAAGCTCGATATGTACCGTAGCGAAGGAGTATCAGCGCGTCTTCGTGCGATAAAGCGGCGGTGTCGCGTAAAAAAGAGACGTTTTCAAGACGTGGGCGGGTCGGTTGCGGAGTTTCAATTCCGTATAAAAATGGTGTCAGAAAGTAAAAAAGAAAGACCCAAGATTTCATAAAAACGGTCGCTTTTAGTGTGAAGTTTTCGGCAGGGAAACGCCCGTCACCCCATATCGCCGAAATACCGTGCGTCGTTGATGTTGATGCGATATCCAAGGCCTCTTTGTGAAAAAATAAGCGTATCTCCGAGTTTTTTTCGAATGCGCAAAACCAAGTTTTTTACGGCCGATTCGCACGGGATGTCGCGGTTCCATAACGAGAGTTCAATGGTCTGTTTGGAGAGAATACGGTGGTGATTGTCGATTAAAAGTTCGACCAGTTCTAACTCTTTGGTGCTCAGACGATAAATCGCATTATTATAATAAAATTCTTTGGTATCTCGGTTGAAAAAAAGATGTTCGTTGAGTGTGATTAGGTTGGGCGTATTGTGCATGCGTTTGATTGCTTGCGAAAGCGTCTTCACGAGAGACGAAAACTCGATAGGCTTGATTAAATAGCCGTCGACGGCAAGATTGACGGCTTTTAAAATGAGGTGTTTGTCGTCGTATCCGGTCAAAATGACGATCGGCGTCGCATAATCGATACGGCGAATTTGTGCAATTAGCTTCATACCGTCTTGTTTGGGCATTTGAATATCCGTCAAGACGATATCGGGACGGGAATCTTCGTACATGTTAAATCCCTCTTCGCCGTTTTGCGCACAATAAACGTTACAAAAGAGCATTTGAAGCGTGCTGGCGATATGCGTTCTTACGATGATATCATCTTCGACGAATAAAATCGATTTATTTTTCATCATGAGAAGATTGCTTTGCACGATACGTCCTTGAGTCCAAATTCGGATAACCATTATAGGTGGATGCTTTTAAATTTTAGCATACGAAAGTCATATTTAAGTCATAACGCACGAGAAGATCGATGACGCTTTTAGGACGAAAGCACATGTATGATTTTCCCAGTGCTTTTCAAAAGGATAGCGTTTTAACATGTAAGCCCTAAAGCGCGCTCTAGCATCGCAATGCATGAAAAAACGACCGTTCAAAACTCTCATCGAAGGACTTCTATGCTTCAGACGATTCGTGCTAAATTGATTTTTTTGTTCTTGATTTTTTTGTTCTTGGTTTTTTTGGTGGCTATTGTGAGTTTAGGGTATTTGCTTTCGCACAATACCGACGGAGCCAAAGTTGCGGCGGATAAGATCAAGCGTGCAGGAGAGATGCAGCTGCTTAGTTCTCAACTTGCGGTGCACACGAGGGGCTATCAACTCTTTTACGAAGAGCGAATGCTCGATAATTACACCAAAACGTACCGAGCGGTTTTACAACAAGCCGAAGCTTTGCTTCCTTTATTAAAAAGTGAAGAAACGCAAAAAATTCTTCAAAATGCACGTCAAACGTTTGAGGCGTACCATAAAGTCAATCTTGAGCGTTTCGCACTGGTCGGACAGTATAAAGATGCAATTAAAACGGCGGAATTTCGCGCTTCGGCGGACGGAAAGAAGTTGGAGCAAATCAGTCAAGACGCCAATACGTATTATTATAAAACTTTGGAGTCGGTCAAGACCTTGGTAGAACAAATCGAAAAACGTTCGTTTGACGAGTTGGATCAATCAAAAACCACGGGACTTGCCTTTGCCTTTGCGATTTTTGTCGTCGCATCTTTCATTTTTTTTGTGATTAACCGAGCGATTCGCCGTGCCATCGAAAAAGCGATCGATGGGTGTCGTTATATCGAAGAGCATAAAGATTTGCATTACGTGATCGATACGGGAAATAAAGATGAAATTTCGCACATCACCTCCGTGCTCAACCACCTTTTGAAGCAATTGGCAAAAGCCTTAGACGACGCCAAAAAAACGGCGGTTGAAAATGCGGCGGTTTCTGAAGAGCTTTCGAGTACGTCGATGCAAATAGGCGTTCGTAGCGAAGAGACCGCTAAAGACGTCGAGGAGACGACGCAAGCGACTAAAGCCGTCGCAGAAATTTTACTAAAAAGCGAAGAGAGTTCCAATCATTCGGGATTGCTGATTACCAAAGTCGCTACTGAATTGCAAAGCTCGGCACAGGAAGTTTTAACCGTTTCGACCGATTTGCAAGAGGTCGTGGTTACGCAAATGGATTTGTCGACGCGCTTAGAACAGTTGGATCGCGACGTCGAGCAAGTCAAGCAAATTTTATCGGTCATCGCGGATATTGCCGAACAGACGAATCTGTTAGCACTGAATGCCGCGATCGAAGCCGCGCGTGCTGGAGACCACGGACGCGGGTTTGCGGTAGTTGCCGACGAGGTTCGTAAATTAGCCGAGAGAACGCAAAAAAGTTTGATAGAAAGCAACGCCACGGTGGCGATTATCGTTCAGTCGGTCAACACGACGGCAGAGATGATGAAAACGGGCGCGACACAGATCAAAGCTTTGGGCGAGAAGGCGCAAAGTGCGCAAACTCTAATGCTGCAAACGGTCAACAATATGGACGAAGCAAAAGCGATGGCGCAGCAAACGGTGGAAGATACCAAAACGGGACGCATCAAAACGTCCGAAGTGATCGCACGTATCCAAAATATCAGCCAACTTTCCAACACCAATGCCCGTAGCGTCGAAGAAGTTGCTTCCGCCGCCGAGCATTTGGCGAAGTTGTCCGAGGGACTCAGCGTGACGCTTGCAGCATTTAAAACGGCGTGAGCGTGAGGTCATGACGACGCCGTATGTAACGGGAAAATCACGGCAGTCGCCGTCGCTTGAAGAAACGGCGGAAGACATCGTTGCTTTTTGCGATGCGATGCCCGAGCTCTTTTGTGAGGGCGTTTTTGTTTGCGACGAAGCGTACCGCGTGCTGGCACTCAGCCGGTCGCTTCAAGACGCTTTAGCCTCTTTTGACAAGACACGTCCGTATCCAAGCGTTCTCACGTTTTTTGCGGACGCTTGCTTGGTCTTTCATAAGGATCGTCCGCAATACTCGACCTTATTGGACCTACGGGGCGAATGCGTTCCCGTCGTCGTTTATCAAAGACTGTTGCATCCAAGCGGGTCTACTTTAATGCTTTTGATGTTGCAACAAAAGACGCAGACGCGTTTTCCTTTGAAGCGTTATTTTTTAGCGCAGTTTCCTAACCGTTTTTTATTTTTACATGCGATGCTGCAAGAAGCCATGCGTTATAACGCGTTGCATCAAAGCTTAAGTGCGTTATGTCTACTCGATATCGACCATTTTAAAACGATCAACCACGTGCACGGGTATGCAATCGGCGATGAAGTGTTGTCGCTGATAACGAAGCGCTTGGCGTCTCTGGTGAAATTTTCGGAGTTGGAGCATCTAAACGGCGACGAGTTTGCTATCGTGTTGCACTCTCAATTCGGTACTTTTGACGATACGGTAGCTCAAATGCATCGGCACGCCGCCTCATTTTTCAAAGTGCTTGCCGAACCTTTAGACGTGCAAGGGCATACGTTTCTCTTAACGTCTAGCATCGGTATCGTCGTTTTCGACCAAGACGAATACACGGTCGATCAAATCATCCAATATGCTGATAACGCGTTATACGAAGCAAAAAAAGCAGGACGCAATACGATCGCTTTTTTTGATCCCTCGATTCAACGCAAATTGGAAGAAAGGGTCGATTTATTGGCGCAATTGCGCGATGCGATTGCTTTGGGTCATATGCGTTTGGTGTACCAAAAACAGTGGACGAGCGACGCAAAAGACGCACCTATGAGCGTGATAGGCGCGGAGGCTTTGGTGCGTTGGTACAAAGAGGGCGAAGGCGAGGTCGCGCCCGATCGTTTTATTGCGCTCTCCGAAGAGAGCGGATTGATCGTGCCGCTTGGAAAATGGATATTAAGCGAAGCGTTTCGCGAGCTAAAACGTTGGGAAGAAGACCCTTTCAAATGCCGTTGGCAACTTTCGATCAATATCAGCGTCAAACAATTCGAGCAAGAAGATTTTATTTCCACCGTCCAAGCATTGCTTTCACATGTGCAATGTGACCCGACCAAAGTGCGTTTTGAATTGACCGAGAGCCTTTTGATTCAGGATTTGAAAAGCTCGTTGCGTAAAATTCATACGCTAAGCAAACTCGGTATTTCGTTCTCGATCGACGATTTTGGAACGGGGTACTCTTCCTTAGCCTATTTGAAACGTTTGCCGATTCATGAGCTCAAAATCGATAAAACTTTTATTCGCGATTTGACGTTTGATTCTGCCGACATTATTTTGGTGCGGACGATTTTGGGTATCGCTCGGCAATTTCACCTCGACGTCGTTGCCGAGGGCGTGGAAACGTACGAGCAATACGCCCTCTTATGCGACATGGGGTGTCGTTTTTTTCAAGGCTATTTTTTGAGTCGCCCCGTTCCTTCGGCGGCACTTTGAGACTGCTTAATTTTTACGATCTTTTTTGGGTGCAAGCGTGCTATACTTTTCCATTTTCATCAAGGAACAAAAGATGCGCGTTGGAATTATCGGAGCGGGCGGCGTGGGCGTCGAATTGGTTAATTACCTCTTAACGTTAGGCAGTACGAGCGAGATCGTTTTGGTCAATCGCAACCAAGAAAAAGCACAAGGCGAAGTGGCGGATTTTTCGTTCGTCGAGTCGTTTACCTACGCCCGCAATACGCATTTGCACAGCGGCGATTACGTCGATTGCGCGCATTGCGACGTTATCGTCGTTACGGCGGGTATTACGCTCAAAGAGGGACAAAGCAGGGACGAGCTCTTGGGTGAAAACGCCGCGCTGATTCAAAAAATCATTCGCGAACTTTACATGTATGCGCCGCAAGCGATCGTCATTATGGTCACGAATCCCGTCGACGTCTTAACGCACATCGCTTATAAAGAGGGATTGTATCCTAAAGAGCGGTTGATCAGTGCGGGAACGTTGGTCGATACGGCACGTTTTATGAAAATCGTGAGCAAAAAAGTAGGCATCGATCCTAAAAATATCAACGGCTATATTTTGGGCGAACACGGCAAAGGAAGCACGCTTCCGTGGAGTATTTGCAATATTTGCGGGCTAGACGTCGATACGTTTTGCGAACTCAACGGTTTAGCCTTGCTCGATCGCGCGCAGATTTACCAAGACGTGATTAACGCGGGATTTGAGGTTTTCAAGCATAAAGGCAACACCAACCACAGTACCGCCGCAAGCGTGTTTCGCATTATTCGCGCAATTGCCAACGACGAACATTCGGTGCTTCCTTTGGGGGTGTATTTACAAGGAGAGTACGGTTTAACTGACGTTGTGCTAAACGTGCCGGTCGTCGTGACGCGCAAGGGTGCTACGAAAATATTAAACTACAAGCTCCTCCCCGAAGAGCTTGAAGCCTTACATGTCAGCGCAAAAAATATGCAAGCGTTGGCGCGCACGGTTTTATAGGCCGACGGTTTTAAGTTCGTTTTCGCTCATCGGAGTTTTGGAGCCTTTGGCATCGTAGGCAAAGCCTTTGATCGCGACGCTGTGTTCAAACGTTACTTCGTAAGATAGCTTACCGTTTTCGTCAAAAATCTTAGCGACGCCCTCGGCTTTATTGGCGTGAAAAGGCGTTTGGCTTTGGATTTTTCCCGACTCGTAGTACAACGTGGCGATTCCCTCGGCTTGGTCGTTTTGAAACGGTGTTTCGCTTTGGAGGCGTCCGGAGGTAAAATAGCTCTTTTTAACGCCTTCGATCACGTCGTTTTTAAAAGGTGCTTCGCCTTGTAATTCGCCGCTTTCGTAATACGTTTTTCCCATTCCTTCGCGTTTACCGTCTTTAAAGGGCGTTTCACCGCGGAGTTTTCCCGAAGCGTAGTAAAATTTCCCTATGCCGTTGGCAAGGTTGTGGGTTTTAACCTCGATTAAAAGGCCGTCGTGTCGCTCTTCCAAATCGCCGTATTCGTAACTTTTGTCGGCGGCGAAGAGCGTTAAAAAGGCAAAAAGCAGTATAAATATAGATCTCATCGTGTATCCTTGACGTGTTTTGAAGAGCGTATGGTAGCATAGTAGGTTAAACGAAAGGTTTCCATTGCCATTCTTGGATTTCGGGCATATCTTGACCGTAGGTTTGGATGTACTCTTTATGACATGTCAGTTTTGCGTGCATCGACGCTTTGATTGTTTCGGCGTAAGGGTGCATTTTATCGACGCGTTCCATGACGTCCATGACCAAATGAAATCGATCCATATCGTTTAAAACGACCATATCAAAAGGCGTCGTGGTCGTTCCCTCTTCTTTGTAGCCTCTGACATGTAAGTGGTCGTGAAACGCTCTTTTGTACGTTAGGCGATGAATCAACCACGGATAGCCGTGATACGCGAAGATGCACGGTACGTCTTTGGGGAAAAGCGCATCGAATGCCTCGTCGCTAAAACCGTGAGGATGCTCTTTTTGCAGGCACATCAAATCGACGATATTGACCACGCGCACGATCAATTCCGGCACAAGCGTTCGTAAAAGCGTCACGGCGGCAAGTGTCTCTAAAGTAGGAACGTCTCCGCAACACGCCATCACGACGTCGGGCGTTTGGTTGGCGTCGTTGCTAGCCCACGCCCAAACGTCCATTCCTTTTTCGCAATGAAGCACCGCTTCTTCGATGCCCAGCCATTGCAATTCGGGTTGTTTTCCGGCGACGATGACGTTGATGGCATCGTAACTGCTTAAGCAACGCGCGGCGACATGTAAGAGCGTGTTGGCGTCGGGCGGAAAGTAGACGTTGATAATATACGCTTTTTTATTGACGACGACGTCGATAAATCCGGGGTCTTGGTGCGAAAAGCCGTTGTGGTCTTGTCGCCAGACGTGTGATGTCAAAAGGTAGTTCAGCGATGCGACGGGTTTGCGCCACGCAATTTCGCGGCTCGTGACTTTTAGCCATTTGGCGTGTTGGTTGAACATCGAGTCGATAATGTGAATAAACGCTTCGTAACATGAGAAAAAACCGTGCCTTCCCGTGAGCAAATAGCCCTCAAGCCACCCTTGACATGTATGTTCGGAGAGTATTTCCATTACCCGTCCGTGCGGTGCTAAATGATCGTCGGTGTCGAGGCGTTCCGCCATCCATGCGCGTTCGGTAACTTCAAAGAGGGCACTGAGACGGTTCGATGCCGTCTCATCGGGGCCGAAAACGCGAAACGTATCGGGGTTGCCTTGCATAACGTCGCGTAAAAAGTTGCCCAAAACGCGGGTAGATTCGGCGGTCGTCGTACCGTGTGCGTCGATGGAAACGCCGTAATCTTTAAAAGGAGGCAGGGCTAAAGGTTTTAAAAGTAAGCCGCCGTTGGCGTGCGGATTGGCTCCCATACGTCGCTTGGCTTTGGGGGCTAAGGCGGCAAGTTTTGCTACGAGCGTGCCGTTTGCGTCGAAAAGCTCTTCGGGGCGATAGCTTTTGAGCCAGCGTTCAAGAAGAGCGATATGTTCGGGATTGTGATCGAGATTGGCAAGCGGGACTTGATGCGAACGCCACGACCCTTCGGTTGGAAGTCCGTCCACTTCTTTGGGACCGCTCCAGCCTTTGGGCGTTTTGAGCACGATCATAGGCCACATAGGACGCGCCGTTTTGCCTTCGTTTCGTGCTTCATGCTGAATCGTTTTAATTTTTAGCGTAACGGTTTCGAGGATGTGCGCCATTTTTTGATGCATGCTCATAGGCTCGTCGCCTTCAACGAAAAAAGGCTCGTACCCGTAGCCGATAAAAAGCTTTTCAAGTTCATCGTGCGAGATGCGTGCCAAAACGGTCGGATTGGCGATTTTGTAGCCGTTGAGATGCAAGATCGGAAGAACGGCACCGTCGCGTTTGGGGTTTAAAAATTTGTTCGAGTGCCATGCGGTCGCTAAGGCTCCCGTCTCCGCTTCGCCGTCGCCGATAACGCAACACGCGATCAGATCGGGATTGTCGAAAACCGCTCCGTAGGCATGCGAAAGCGCATAACCCAATTCGCCCCCTTCGTGAATGGAACCGGGCGTTTCGGGTGAGGCGTGGCTGGGAATACCTCCGGGAAAGGAAAACTGTTTAAAGAGCTTTTGAAGTCCCTTTTCGTCACGGGTAATATCGGGATAAAATTCACTGTACGTGCCTTCCAAATAGGTATTGGCGACGAGGGCGGGACCTCCGTGTCCTGGACCTGCGATAAACAGGGCGTCGATGTCGTATTTAAGGATCAGCCGGTTCATATGCGCGTAGATAAAATTGAGCCCCGGCGTCGTCCCCCAATGCCCCAAAAGGCGCGGTTTGATATGCTTTGACGCTAAAGGCTCTTTTAAAAGCGGGTTGTCCAAAAGGTAAATTTGTCCGACGGAAAGGTAATTTGCCGCACGCCAATACGCATCGATAGCTTCTACTTCGGATAAAGAAAGCTCGTGATCGTTCATCGTATCTCCTTTATGTTCACGCGTCTGTATGCTACTTCGATTCGGCTTAAAAGAAAAAGAGCGTGAGGCTTTAAAGCTATGCTACAATGCTTTTTTTGATTTAAACGGAAAGGGTCGGCATGGGAATTAGCAGGAAAAATCTTGAGGCATTGGTAGACGATGTGGTTTTACCTTTTGAAAAATTTATTATCGAAGATCCGAGGTTTTCGGAGTACCTTTTAGATCCCGAAGTCGCCAAAGTACATAACCTTGCCGTGTCGAAGCTGACCGTTTATATTTACGCGAATCTCAAAAGAGCGCGGGCTTACATCCAAGAGGGTGCGCTCAAGCATAAAGAGAAGTTTATTCCGGTTGAAAATCTTAGAGAGTTTTATTCGCTCTATTTTACGTTGTGCAAAGAGTGGAACCAAAAGCATTTCGAAAACGAAGACCGCTTCGGAAAAAATATAGAGAGCATCGAGCAGTTCGTTTACGAATCGTTCGCCAAAGAAAACGAGAGCAAAGAGGAGTTTTTCATCTACGATTCGGAAGTGCTCTCTTCGGATATGCAAAAGATGCACTACGAAGACGCGGTGAAAATAAGCGCCGTTGATTTTTGTGCCGAGGGTAGCATCGACGAGTTGGATATTGAAGATATCTTGGAAAGTTGCGACGATCTTGCTCAAAGCGTACAAGACGAAACGATTGCGCATGATGAGGCGTATTTCTTACATGTCAACGAACGATTTCAATCCTATGCCGCCGTTTTGGAAAAAAATATGGAATTTCGCGACTTGGGATTCACCCTCTCGAAACTTTCTGCGTTATTGTCGGCACATATGCCTTTGTTGGCGACGCACGGCGATCAAAAGAAAATTATGGTGATATTAAACGCGATCGTCGAGGATTTAATCGCGTGGACGGACGCGGTGTTGAAAGAAAAAACCGCCGTGGATATTCACTATCTAGACGCATCGCTTTTTTCGAGCATTATTCAATTTGAGATGCTGCTCACGCCTTCGAACGATGAAGAAGAATTGGAGTTTTTTTAATGTTTTACGCCATAACGCACCTACCTTCCCCAAAATTGCAAAACTGTGAACTCACGTTTTTACAAAGCGAACCCATCGATATGCCAAAAGCGACCGCCCAACATGCGGCGTATTGCGCGATGTTGGAGCGATGCGGTGCAACCGTCGTCGTTTTGGACGAAAATCAAGATTGTCCCGACAGCGTCTTTGTGGAAGACCCCGTTATCGTCTTTGACGAGATCGCCGTTTTGACCTCCATGGGCGTGGCGTCGCGAAGAAAAGAGAGCGAAGCGATGGCAAGAGTTTTTGCGAAGTATCGCACGGTTAAACGCATCGAACTTCCCGCCAAAATCGAAGGCGGCGACGTGCTTAAAGTCGGCAAGAAGATCTTTGTCGGGCTTTCGCCTCGCACGAATAAGGAAGGCATCCAAGCGTTGGAAGCCATCATCAAACCGTACGGCTACAGCGTCATTCCCGTCAACGTCACGGGGTGTTTGCACCTCAAAACCGGATGCACCGCGCTCGATGAAAAAACCGTACTGATCAACGCCGCGTGGGTGGACGCTAATGCCTTTGAAGGTTTTACGCAAATCGCCGTGCCAGAGGATGAACCTTTCGGCGCAAACGTCCTTAAAATGGGCGACATTCTTTGTATGAACGAAGCCTTCCCCAAAAGCATAGCCCTTGTAAAATCGCTCGGCTACAACGTCGACTCCTGCAACATCACTGAATTTGTCAAAGCCGAAGCGGGTCTTACATGTATGAGTGTACCGTTTAACGGTTGAGGTGGTTGAGTTACATGTTAAAGTATAAATTACAAAGCGAAGGTAGTGTAATGTTTTTGTTTAATAAAGAATATTTTTCTGTATAATATCTTTAAAATGGATTCCAAAACAGCTAAAAAAATCAAATCAAAAAATACCGGTATTGAGCTATTACTGCGTCGCGAATTATGGAAACGAGGATATCGTTACCGAGTAAACGATAGAACGGTATTTGGCAAGCCGGATATTGTTTTTCATAAACAAAAGATTGCAATTTTTTGCGATAGCGAATTTTGGCACGGTAAAAAGTTTCTCGCAGGAGAACAATTTAAAACCAATAACGAGTTTTGGGAAGCAAAAATTAAACGTAACATTGAACGAGATCAAGAAGTGAATCGAATCCTTGAAACCGAGGGATGGAAGGTATTAAGATTCTGGGGGATAGATATAAAAAACAATGTAACTCAGTGTATTAATATTATAGAAGAGAGATCAATATTATGATTATAAATCAAACATTCAACATATCACCGAGAGTATTGAAACATTTGGGCAATGATTTAATCAAAGACGAGTCTATTGCTATTTTTGAACTCGTGAAAAATAGTTATGATGCCTGTGCTTCTCGATGTGATATTTTCTTTCAGACATCTGATAATAATCCGAATATTGTTAATGAAATTATGATTAAAGACAACGGCTTTGGCATGAACCTATTTACTATCCAAAATGTATGGCTAACGATAGGAACGGACAATAAAGCAAAAAATACCAAAGAAAATTCATGCGGCCGTTTACCTTTAGGTGAAAAAGGAATAGGTCGTCTTAGCGTACATAAATTGGGCAATATAATTGAAATGTATACGAAGACTAGAGACGACAAAGAAGTACATGTGTATATCGATTGGAATCAGATCGAAAATATTCATTCTCTTGAACAGTTTATAATCAAAATTGAAGAAAAAGACAATCCGGTTATTTTTAAAAATAATTCAACCGGCACATTTCTTAAAGTTCGTCAATTGAAAGGCAATTGGGATTCAAGAGGAAAATTAAGAGATATTTATCGCACTTTACTAACCTTTAGTACGCCTTTTGAGTCTACTGAACTTTTTACGGTAGAGGCAACTTCAAATAACCCGAAACTATTTGATAATTTGCCGAAAGTACAAGATATCTTGCAGACGGCAATGTATAAATGTGAAGCCACTATTAGCGGTTCTACAATTTTAGAATTCGATTATGAATTTGCTCCTTGGACAACAATAATAGATAAGATTGAGGGTAGAAATAAAGATGCGTTGGACGAAATCGACAAAACTTTATATCAAAAGATAGATACAAAAAAGAAAGAAGTTATTGATTTAGAAGATTATGAAATAGGAAAAATAAAATTTAAACTTTTTGTTTTTGAAAAAAATACTTTATTGAAAAACTTTTATCCGTTCGGCATTCAAAGCGTAAATGAATATTTAAAATATAACGGCGGCGTAAGAGTTTTTAGAGATGGGATTCGGGTATTTAATTACGGTGAACAGGGGAATGATTGGTTAGGTATTGATGCTAAACGTGTCGGAAGGGTTGGAGGAAATATTAGTAATAATATTATTCTCGGTGCGGTGAATTTGGATCGAAAAACGAGCAGAGCGCTAGAAGAAAAAACGAATCGAGAGGGTTTTATTGAAAATGAAGCATACGAGGCATTTGAAAAAGCAATTGAATGTGTTTTAAGTCTTTTTGTACGTGAAATAAATCTCGACAAGCAAAGAATAAAGGCTGTATTTAATAGTGAGAAGAGATCTGAACCGGTAGTTTCCGATTTGAATGATTTGGAAGATTATATCCGCGTAGCCGATGATAAAGATATAGCAAAAGAGACAAAAACACAGTTATTAAGTTATGTCGGAAGAATCAAAAATAGTTACGACAATATAAAAGACCTTTTGATCAAACAAGCGGGCTTAGGGCTTAGTTTAGGTGTCATTGTACATGAGACAGAGAAAATGATTGCTAGAAGTATAAAAGCTATACAAGAAAAGAATTATGATGATTCGTTGTATTATGTTCAGATGCTCAATAAAATAGTAGAACGCAGTTCCTATATATTGAAAAAAAGCGACATTAAAAGTATTCAATTAAGCAAGTTGGTTGAAAAAGCCTTGGATACCGTCCGCTTTAGATTTAAAGATCATAAAATTAAATTAATTAATGAATATTCAAGTTCTGAATTAATGGGCAAGTTGCCGGAAACTCAATCAATTTCAATGTTACTAAATTTGCTTGATAACGCAATCTTTTGGACGTGTATATCAAAAGACGAGTCAAATAGAAGTATTACGATTAAAGTAACCGATGCAATAGACGGCTATCATTCAATTGTTATAGCTGATTCGGGGAATGAGTTTAATATGCCGGAAGAGATGTTAACCACACCGTTTGTAAGCGGTAAACCTCTCAATTCCGGGACGGGACTCGGATTGTATTTAGTTGATCTTTTTATGAAAGAAATAGGCGGTAAATTGAAGTTTCCGGAAAAAGGCGACATTGACTTTGGTAGTGAAGCAGATGAACGAGATTCTACTCATGCGGTTGTAGCATTATGTTTCAAAAAAAATTAAAGGGCGATAAATGAGTTTTAATATAGCTTCCGCGATTGATTCTGTTTTGGTGGTTGATGATAAGAATGAAGAAGTTGAAAACTTAATTGAGGAACTTTCAAGCAAAAGTATTCAAACAAAATATATCAATCCCACAGAAATTGAATCTGTTGAAGTTAAATGCGGTAATACGCTAATAATTCTTGACTTTGAGCTCATTGAAGGTGCCAAACATAAAGACAATATTGCCACAATAAGAAACGTACTCTCTAAAGTAACGAGCAATCTTAAGGTTTACGGTATTGCCTTTTGGAGTAAACACAGTGAAGATCATTTTGATGAAGATGCAGGTAAAAAATTATTCGATGAAATAAAGATTAGAATTGACTCAGACATAGCAGATAAAAGTTTAGCAAATCCGCCTCTATATTATGTATCAATAGTAGATAAATTAAAATATATTGACGGCACTTATGAATGGAGTGAGTTTTTTGATCATTTTAAAAATTCGTTAAAAACGAGTAAGAGTGCAATGTATTATTTTCGATGGTCATATCTGATGAAAGATGCCGTTTATGATACTTTTGGGAAAATCAATCGTATATTGGCTGATTATAGATATTCCGATAGAGATTCAATTTTAGCTTTTCTTCTTTATCATCTATCTAAAGTACATATCGGTTATGAAGAAGATAATACTACTAAACTTGCCAATCATTCTTTTAGAGCTATGGCAGGGATGCTTGAAGATGTAATTAAAGAAAAAACTGATTCGATTCAAGATTGCCAAGTTTTACAAGATTACAGCGACAGTTTTACTGTTAAAACTATATTGGATGCAGATGTTGCAGTAAGTGTCAATGTAAAAGGAGAAATACTTAATAATACTTCATTATTAAAAACAATTGGGCAGTTAAATGCTATTTATGCATTTGATTTTAACGCTGAGTACGCACGAGATCTTTTTATGCCAGGTAATGTGTATAAAGTACCTGAAGGGTTCAGCAGTTGTTTAGAATCGGAATTTGATGGGCAAATAAAAGTATTATTGGAGATAACACCCCCGTGCGATTTTGCGCAGGGTCGATGCACTCAGCCAAAATTTTTGGAAGGCGTGTTTTGTGATATTGCTATTGCAAAAAATAAAAAAGGAGCGAAGTATTATAATTTTTTGCACCCAATTTTTTATAATGGACAAGCTTATTATTTTATTTTAGACTTCAATACGATGTATATGGGAAGTATTGCTGATTCTCGAACAAATTTTATCGGCAGAGCAAATGATGGTCTGTTTGCTGATATTCTACAAAAATACTCTTCCCATATTTCACGTTTAGGTGTGAGTTTTATTAACAATATAAAATACTAAGAAAGGGCTTGAAAATACTTCCCGAAAGCTTCCGCCATTTTAGGCGGAACGGCATTACCGATTTGTCGTGCCGCTTTTTCGATTCGTGCATCATCAAATACATAATGTTTAGGAAAAGATTGAAGCAAAGCGCCTTCGCGTAAAGAAATAGCTCTATTTTGTTCCGGATGGCCGTAACGACCGGTAGAAATGCTAAAAAATTTAGTTGTTAACGTCGGTGCCGGTTTTTTCCAATCCATTCGACCGTAGACGTCCGTATGCCCTTTAAAGTTTCTATGACATTTTAACCATAAATGTTCCGGCCAATCTAAACGATTTTTATATTTGAGACGCTCTTTATTGATAGGTGCTAAATTGGCACAGCGATGATTTGGAATTTTCGAGTGCGTTTGTCCGGCTTCTATGGGTGCAAGCTTTTTTATAACGTTTTCAACCGTTTCATAAGGTTTTTCGATACCGTCGTATTCACCTTTCGGTATCTCGACTTGACCGCATTTAGACGCAAGTAAAACAAAGCGTTTTCTATTTTGTGCTACTCCGTAATTTAATGCGTTAACGATACGCTTATCCCAGCTATAACCTTTTTGATCTAAAATATCCGTGAAATATTTAAAATTATCGGGCTCAAATCTTTCTAATCCGGCAACGTTTTCCATGAAAACAAAATCGGGATCCGTATCTCTTACGAGATTAGCAAAATATGTAATAAGCGTTCGTCGTTCGTCGCTTTTATTGCCTCTATTTTTATTTTTTAACGAAAAAGGTTGACACGGTGCGCAACCGGCCAATAGAAATTTTTTCTTTTCTTTTCTTCTTTGCGTTTTCGTTCCGACAATATCGTAAACGTCTTCTTTTGTGAGCTCCGTAACACTTTTTAAACAATATTTTGGATTCTCGCCGTTAGGACGTTTATTATTTCTTTCGTATGCATTTTTGGCTGCCGGCTCTATATCAAATCCACAAATTACGTCGATACCGGCTTCTAAAAGTCCGCAAGTCAACCCGCCGACTCCGCAAAACAAATCGATCGCAACTATACTCAATTTACACTTCCTAGAGTTCTAAATTTAACATAAAATTATGCCTGAAATACCCTTTACTTTTCAATAGTTTTAAGAAGGGATGAGTTAGCTTTTTGAAAGATTTTCAATGCCTTATCTTACCTCATTCGCAACTTCGATCAGATTGCCGTCGGGGTCGCGAAAATAGACGGAGAGGAGTTTTGCTCTTGTGCCCGTTCGTTTGACGGGTCCTTCGATGCACACGACATTGCACGTTTTGAGGTGAGTTAAAACTTCGTCGACGGTTTTTTGGGTGATAAAACAAAGATCGCTTGTGTGCGGCTTTGGGCTCAAACTCATGTCCGATTTGATGAAGATTGATTTTGCCGTGAGCAAATTTCAACGCTAAAAGTGATCTCTCCTTTACCTAAAACTCGCGTGTAAAATACCATACGTACTAAAATTTTAATTCCCGTAGAGTGGCAAACAAAATTCGAGATTATCTTACAAAATTATTTGACAAGCAATGAATCCGAAGAAACGCCACTCTTTACTTACAAATGATCCTATAACTCACATTTCGCCCAGCCGTTCCTTCAATCTGCTCAATACACCCAAACTCTAACAATTCTGCAATATCCCTTGATGCTGTTGTTGAAGCAGTATCGGCAATACTCATGTACTTTTTCTTACTCAAATGCCCTTTGAAATTCTCTATTCCTATATCTAAAATAAAGTTGAGCACCTTAATTTGCCTAGCATTAAGTGGTTGATATCTATGTTTATCCCAAAACTGTGTTTTAAAGACAATGTGACTTAGTTTACTCTTTGCATCCAATAGGGCTTGATAAAGTGTCGTTAAAAACCACTCACACCACAGTGTGATGTCTAAAACATCGCCATCTTTTTGAACATATCCTGTTGTATTTTCAAGGGCTGTATAGTATGCCTTTCTATTATCATTAATCGTACTTGACATCGAGTAGAGTCTTGAGATTTTAGAGTTTTCAATATTGGAGAGCACTAAATCGGTGATAGCTCGTGTGATTCGTCCATTACCATCGTCAAAAGGGTGAATAATAACAAACCAAAGATGGGCAATACAGGCTTTAATCAACGTTGGTTTTTCGCTATTAAACCATTCTAAGAAACGTTGCATCTCTTGTTCTAGTCTATCACGAGGCGGTGCTTCATAATAGACAATTTCTTTGCCCATTGAGCCACCAACGATTTGCATCGTCTCTTCACCTCTAAAAGAAGCCGTATTGATTTTACGTAAGCCACTGTACCCTTTAGGAAAGAGTGCATTGTGCCATCCAAAGAGTCTCTCTAAGGTTAAGGCTTTATCATAGTTGGTATTGGCATCAATGAGGATTGAAACTAAGTTATCTGTTGAATCAACAATTTTTTTATCGTCAATCTCTCTCAATCCAAATTTTTTAGCGATGGATGCTTTAACGCTATCTCTATTGAGTATCTCTCCTTCAATGGCAGCAGTACTCAATGTTTCATTGAGCAAGGCATCACATTGCCGTTGAAGAATAGTATCTTGGCTGAGTGTTTGCGAAAGTGCTAGTAGATAGCCTTGCTCCATGGCAATTTTTTGAAGTAAATATTCTAGCTTTTCAAATTGATAGGTAAAGTGTGGATAGTTTTCGTATTGCCAGATCCATCGTTTCATGGGTATGTTCCAAATTGGTATGATTAGACGGCATAATCATACCATAAATGGTACGATTTAGTGCTGTTATCCGTTTTGCGTCCAGTCGAATTCCAATTGGCGTGCCGTTTTTTCGGCTAAATCGTTATCGACAAGGCGACGCACCAAATGCAAGCTCATATCGATGCCCGCCGAGATACCCGCAGATGTGACGATATGCCCTTCATCGACCCATCGGACATTTTCGACGACGTTCGTGTTGGGAAACATCGCTTTTAAATCATCGATGTCTTCCCAATGCGTGGTCGCTTTTTTCCCTTCAAGCAATCCCGCTCGTGCCAATAAAAAAGCACCCGTGCAAACGGAAGCACTGAGTTTCGTCGTCGGTACGACGGTTTGAATCCACTCGCACAACGCTTGGCTTTTGAGTTCTTCGTCCACGACGCCGCCGGGAATCAAGAGCGCATCGAGTTTAGGATGGTTATCGATCGTAAAATCGGGAGCAATAACCAATCCCGCGCGTGCGCGAATCGCCGCTTTCGTACGTGCGATCGTGACGACTTCAAAAGGAGCGTTTGTACCTTTTGCATGCTTTAAAAACACTCGCGTCGCCGTCGTAAAAACCTCAAACGGTCCGGCAAAATCAAGCACTTCAACCTGATCGAAGATATAAATACCTATACGTAACATACCGGTTTTCTCCTTTTATCGTTACTTTCAAGACGTTTCAACGTCGTTGTGTAAGAAAAGAGACGCTCTTCTCTTTTCTTACATGTAAAGATTACAAGGTGATTTTTGTACCTAAAACCTCTAAAAATTTGGCGATCCATTGCGGATGGGCGGGCCAAGCGGGTGCTGTGACGAGATTGCCGTCGACCGCGGCTTCGGTTACTTCGATAGACGCGTATGTTCCGCCCGCTTTGGTGACTTCGGGAGCGCATGCGGGATACGCCGAGCAGCTTTTTCCGCCCAAAACGTCGGCGGCGGCTAAGAGTTGCGCACCGTGGCAGATCGCGGCGATGGGTTTATGGGCGGTTGCGAAGTGACGTACGCACTCTAAGACTTTTGGATCGAGCCTTAAGTATTCGGGTGCTCTGCCTCCCGGAATGACCAAAGCGTCAAAATCGGCGGCATGGATCGCATCAAACGTACCGTTGAGCGTAAAGTTGTGACCGGGTTTTTCGCTGTAGGTTTGGTCTCCCTCAAAATCATGCACGGCGGTACGTACGAATTCGCCCGCTTTTTTGTTAGGGCAAACGGCGGTAACGTGATGACCTACGGCCGCAAGCGCTTGGAAAGGCACCATAATCTCGTAATCCTCTACGAAATCTCCGACGATAAACAAAATCTTCTTTGCCATGATGTCTCCTTTAAAGTGGTGGTGTTTAGATTATAACCGATTTTTATCAATGAAAAGATTTTATTTGACGTTTAATCAAAAATAACCTTTAGTGTTCTATTTTTTCAAGGTGCGTCATTTGTTTGGATTTTACTTCCCGATGCACGTTGGTTACGGGTGTGACATGTGCGTCTCGACCGTAGCGAAAACTTTGCTCTTCGACAATGATTTTGTAAGCTTTATCGAGCGTTAGCGCACGAGGGAGAGAGGGTAAAAGTAGGTACGATATATCGTTTTGCAGGCGTTTGATCGCCTCTTTTTTGAGCTTCCAAAATGCGTCTAGGCGCACGTCTTGGTTTTCGAGTTTGGCCAGCAACTCTTTTTGAACGTTCGCTTCGTCTTTTTCCCATCCTTGAACGAAAAACTTCTCCATAATCTCACGATTGTCTCTAAATTCGTCGCCGGCGTTGTTGTTTTTGAGGTAGCGGACGTACTCGCTTTCGCCGTTAGGTAGTATTCGATCGCGAATATTTTTAAATCCTTTTTGGCTCCAATGGTACCACCCGTTTTGATACGTTCCTTTTTCGAATTTTCGTTGAAACACAAAGGTACTATCGGCAATCGCTCCGATATTGCTATGGCATCCCATGCAAAAAAGCGTCTCTTCATAACTTTGCGGGCGTAGTTCGCCTCGGGCATCTTCGATGAAACCTTGATAGTACCAACCGAGTTTATTGTTCAGACCCGTTTCGATGTTCCCGACGTATTTGTCGACGTTATCGGGGGAGCTTTCTTTCTCTTTGACCTCTTCCATTCCGGCGTTTGAGAGCTGAAAATAAGGATACCAAAAGAGTTTTTTGGCGTAGCGAAGCTCTTTCATGCGGGGAGCTAAGACGATATCGCCTTTGGGATTGACGTCGATATAGCGAACGGAGTGGAGAAATTCCGTGTTTTTCGGGTAAAGCCCCGGCGCGATGAGGTAGTCGTTGGACTCCAATAGGGCTTTGGCTTTTCCGACGTAACTCATGCTGAAGTTTGAGAGTTTCATCGCGGTAGCGTCGTACATCGGTTGTTCCCAATGAAAGACGATTTCACGTGCGGTATCGAGAATGCCGTTTTGGTTCAAATCGACGCCGTAACGTCTTTCGTCTACGGGGTCGATTGCAAGGCTTTTTTGTTTGATTAACGCTTCGACGATCAAAAGATTGAGCGTGTAAACTTCTTTATTAAACCTTCCGTTTTCGTCTTGCCGAAAAGGCGAATCGAGACGAATCATTACGTCGTCGGTACTACCGTTTGTAGGCCAAAACGTTCCTAAAAAAGGGTAATAGGCAAAAGCCCTCCAACCCGTGTACGCACCGCTTGGATCTTTATCGAAACCTTCGCGATCGAACGTAAAATAACAATCGGGAATATACCCGTCCCAAACGCCGTTATCGTCGGCGTCCCAAGCCGAAGGGAGATGCGTGAGCTTTTCTTGCAAAATGATTTGACCGTTTCTTCGGTAGTTGTCCTCCCTGACGTAGCGCAAGATTTCCGCATCGGTGATGTTATGCACCGCCTCGCTTCGGTCTAAAAAGAGATTGGTCCACGGGTTTTTCAGTGCGGAAGAGGGAAAGTCGTAAGCCAGTTGCAAATCGTCGTCGTAAAGCGTGTAATTGGGAATTTTATTTTTAATATGGCAGCTAAAACAGGGGTTGTGCAGAATGTTTTTAGTGTGTTCGTCCTCGGTTTTCGTGTAACACTGGCTCGTAATATACGCCGTTTCGTTGACAAGGTGCGTGTTTTTTAGATCGACCTCGTCGGCAGTCAGTAGAAGTGCGCAAAAAGTGCTTAAAAAAAGAGATGGTTTTAGCATCGTGTCGCTCTTGTGTTGGGATGGCTTCATTATAAAGTGCAAGGGTTTCGATTTGATTACGTCTTTGAGACTGTAAAATGTCACACGTTTGTAATAGAGCCGTAATGAATTGATTTTAAGATTACGCAGTAGACTTTAATTACGATTGAAAGGAAAAAACTATGGCTTACACCGTTTTAAAAAGCGTTACCGGTGCGGCGTTGCTCGGCTTGGTTTTCACGGCCTGTAGCACGACTCAACCCTCCGTCTCGTCGCAATCCTTGAACGATGTTGCGTTCAAATCCGTCGACGCACCGATTAGCGATGCGCAAAAAAGGCAAATCCTAACCTCCGAAGAGGTGACGATTAACGGCAAAAGTTATAAAATCGGTTGGCATACGATTGCTCGAACAGGTCAAGTTTTACCGAGTTTAGACGGCAAAACAACCGAGATTTTCGGTCAAATCAAAAATGAAGCGGGCGTGCCGATCAACCACAAAGATGGAAGTCCTTTTGTCTGTAAAACGAGTAAAGACGGTTCAGGCCCCGATCATACGACCTTGCATGAACGCAACGGACAATTGTACGCGATTACCCAATTTGAATGCGGACCGGGCGCGATGTACATTTCCAGACTCGAAAAAACGGCTGACGGTGGGTTAAAAGCCGTTGCAACCAGCCCTATTTCCCAAGCAGATTATTACGGCGGTTGGGTTCACTGTGCAGGTATGAAAACGCCGTGGGGAAGCCATCTCGGTAGCGAAGAGTATGAACCTAACGCGAGAGCTTTAGCTAAAGACGAATACTACTTTAACTTCACGCTCTACTTTAAAGAAGGCGAAAAAGCACTCAATCCTTACTACTGGGGTTGGATGCCCGAAGTGACCATCACCAGCGACAAAGGCGACACGAAATACGTCAAGCACTATGCGATGGGACGCTTTGCGCATGAGTTAGGTTACGTTATGCCCGATGAAAAAACCGTCTACCTAACCGATGACGGCGTGAACGGCGCACTGTTTATGTTTATTGCCGATCAGCCCAAAGATCTTAGTGCCGGAACGCTTTATTCGGCAAAGTTGGAACAAAAAAGCGATCGTAACGGAGGTGCTTTTAACCTCACGTGGATCAATCTCGGACATGCAAGCGACGCCCAAATCAGAAGTTACGTCGATAAAAAGCTCTCCATCGACGCTATGTTTGAAGTCGCCAAAGACATGAACGGCAAATGTCCGGCGGATTTTCGTTCCGTCAATACTTCATGGGGTTTTGAATGTTTGAAACTCAAAGAAGGTATGGAAATAGCCGCTTCACGCCTCGAAGCGCGACGTTACGCGGCATACCTCGGTGCGACGACGGAGTTCAATAAAAAAGAGGGTATTACGTTCAATCCAAAAACCAATCAGCTCTATATCGCGATTAGCCGCGTACTTTACGGGATGGAAGACTACAAAAAAAGCGGTGAAGCGAGCGATAAGTACGACCAAGGCGGCGGAAATCACATCAAACTTCCGCGTAACGACTGCGGCGGGGTTTACCGTTTAGATATTGCCTCCGGACAAAAAGACGTAAACGGTACGCCGCTTGCGAGTGCGATGGTCGCGACGACTTTTGTCGGCGAAGTAATGGGCGAAATGAAGACGTATCCTAAGGGGAGCGATTACGAGGGCAACAAATGCTCCGTCGACGCGATTGCCGAGCCGGACAATCTGACGTTTATCAAAAACTCCAACCTTCTCATTATCGGAGAAGATACGAATCTACGCCAAATCGATTACATGTGGGCGTATAACGTTGAGACGAAGAAGTTGACGCGTATTTTCACGACCCCTTACGGTTCTGAAACGACCTCTCCGTTTTGGTACCCTAACATCGGCGGTAACGCTTATTTGACCGCGGTCGTGCAACATCCTTACGGCGAGAGCGATAAAGATAAAAAAAGCTCGCCGCAAGACATTGAGTCGTGGGTCGGCGTCGTAGGGCCGTTCCCGGCGTTTGAATAAGATCCGAAGCCTCGGGGAGTCGTTTCCCTGAGGCTTGAAAAGGTATGTTTTTTGCTTGCTTTTAACGAAGAACAAGGAGCACATCATGGACAGCCGACTTTTCGAGATTGACCCGTACGCGGGTGCAAGTTATGCACTTTACACTTCCGTCAAAGGCGAAGATGCAAGCTTTGAAGACTTTTTATTGCACTACGATTCGACGGGTGCGAACAAAGGCGATAACGCGTGGCTAAGCCGTCTTGCGGTCGAAAAAACGACGCAGGCTTTCAGTACTCCTGAAGTTTGGGAAGCCATGCATGCATTGGGCATAAGCGGACTTGATTTTGGTACGTCTACGACCTATTTCGATTCACAAGTGTATGCGGCAAAAATGCAACTGATGGAAGCGTTTAGCAAACGTGACGATTACGCTCAAATGAAACCGCTTTTACAACAACTGCTCTCTTAACGGCAAACGTAAGCGATCATATCCGATTCGATCGTTCTAAGCGGAGGCGCGATCCAAGGAGAAGGATTGTCGGTATTGATGTCGCGTACGGATTTGACACTTTTCCCGAGCAAACGAATCACTTTTCCCGCGCAATTGATCTCGACGATACCGTAGTCAAACGAGCTTGCGCCCACGCGTTTATAAATCACTTGAAAATTAGTAGCTTTCTTGCTTTCTTCAAGTACGTAATATTTATAAATATCTTGATACGCCGTTCTGGGCACTTCGACTTCTTTCGTTCTAGGCGCGGCATAGGCGTTAAAGAGGAAGAAAACCGTCATCATTAGACATAAACGTTTCATAGTTTTTCCTTGATGTTTTTAGCAATGATTCTAGCAAAACCTTTCGTAAAATACGATAGCAAAACGACACGCTTTAAATTTCTCTCTTTTTCGGTACAATTATAAGCGAATCTCAAAAAATGCCATAAGGTCATGTGATGAATAGGGACGTATCGAGCGCAACGGCGTTGCAAGACAAAGTCAAACTTCTCAGTCGCGAGCTTCACGTTGTGCAGCAGAGCCTTATCGAGCAATTTTACATCGACCCTTTGACGCGTCTTCCCAATTTGTACCAATTGCGACACGATCTTGAAGAGGCGACGCGCTTTACGCTAATCATCGCAAATATTGATAATTTCAAGCTTTTAAACGATTTTTACGGTTTTGTCGTGGGCGATTTTATCTTGGAGTCGTTTGCAAAAACACTGAAAAGCGAGCTAGGCGATACGCGCGTTTACCGCATCGCCGGAGACGAATTTGCGATCTTGCTTTCGGAAAAAATGAATTTTTACACGCTGAAAGCCTACGTTAGCCAATTGTGTAAAAAACTGACGCACATCAAGTATGCGTACGCACAAACGGAAATTTACGTCGATTCGACTTTATCTTCCAGCGCAAGCGAGAGCAACGACGATATTTTTTCCAAAGTCAGCATGGCGCAAAAGTTTGCGAAAAAGAAACAACTCAAATACTGGATTTTCGAAGACTCGATGCCGTTTGCGCAAGAGTATGAAAATAACCTCAAATACGCGACCAAAGTGCGCAAAGCCATCGTTGATTGCTCGGGCATCGTTCCTTATTTTCAGCCGATTATCGACAACGAAACGGGCGTCGTGGTCAAGTTCGAGTCGCTTTCGCGTATGATTGATGAAGAGGGCATTATTCACACGCCGCACAACTTCATTCCCGTTGCCAAAATGATCAAAGTTTACGACAAAATTACGACGACGATTATCGAAAAAACCTTTGAGATTTTCGAGCACAATAGTTATGACTTTAGCATTAACCTCTCGTTTGAAGACATCGTCAATCAAGACATTTACGATTTTATTATTCAAAAACTTCACGATTCTCGTATGGGAGAGCGTTTGACCTTCGAACTTTTAGAATCGGAAAGAGTGAACGATTATAATAAAGTCGTCCATTTTTTCAACGAGATCAAACGCTACGGTGCCAAAGTCGCCATCGACGATTTTGGAAGCGGGTTTTCCAACTTTTCGTACATCATCAAACTCAATCCCGATTTTATCAAGATCGACGGAAGCCTCATCAAAGACATCGACAAAGACAAAAATGCCCAAATCGTCGTCGAAACCATCGTCGCGTTTTCCAAAAAAATGGGCATTAAAACGGTCGCGGAGTTTGTGCACTCTAGCACGGTTCTCTCCACCGTCAAACAGCTCGGCATCGACTATTCGCAAGGCTATTTCATCGATATGCCGTCCCCTCAAATCAACCCGTAAAATCGTGACATGTAAGCCCTAAGCGACCTCGCTATCCCATACAATACTCACGCCGTATTCGGGATCGGTGATGACGTATTTGAAATACTCTCCCGTGCCTTTTCGCCCGTGCAACCGCACCGCAATTTGCCCCTCTTTTAAAAGCTGTTTCATCTCATACTCGCTCAAACTGCGTTTGTTCCAGCGCAAAAAGGTGTTCGAGTAGACCCGAAACCGACACGTTGCCTCGCTGCTAAACACATAATCATCGTTGATGTCCCGCTCTTTTTTCGCATGCTCACACGCATAAAGGTTGACCTTTTGACCTTGAATCGTTAGCTTTTGAGAGAGACTACCGTACCCCCGCAATACGGACACTTGCCAAGAACCATGACGCACCTCAGTTTTGATTTATGAGAGTATGGTAGCAAAGTGGGAGTTGAGGGGTTGAAAATATTTCAGAATGAAAGATAATGCACAAAAAACTCTTTTTTTGATACAATAGAAGCACTAAAAAGAGGAAGTGGCATATGACCAAAGAGTTGATTTTAGACTATCTCAAAACGCACAAACCTTTCTTACAAGAGCAGTTTAATGTCAAAAAAATAGGGCTTTTTGGAAGTTACGCCAAAGAGCAACAAACCCCACAAAGCGACATCGACATCATCGTCGATATGCCCTCAAGTTTTGACAACTACTATGCGCTTAAAGAACTTCTCGAAAAAGAGTTGGGAGCGAAAGTCGATTTGGGACTTGAAAAGTCCATTCGCAATCTCATCAAAGAGAAAATCGCCCACGAAGTACTCTATGTCTAACCGCGATATAAGCCTTTACATCGTCGATATTTTCATTGCTATCGACAAAATTTCCCGCTTTACATGTAAGATTCAAAACGGAGCTGAACTGCTCTCTCATGAAATGGCATGGGATGCGTGCATTAGAGAGCTTGAGATCATCGGCGAAGCCACCAAAATGCTCTTAAATAGAGGACTTCTTAAAAGTGAATACCGTCGCATCGTCGACTTTCGTAACCAAATCAATCATGGCTATTTCGGTATTGATGAAGAGATCGTTTGGGAAGTAATCGCGCATAAATTACCTGAATATCAAAAAGAGTTAATTTTTCTTGTTACGACAGAAAAGATTATGCTTGAAAACGCCATCGCACACGCTAAAGTAGAGAATGTGAAGAACGAGCAGGTTTTGAGATTTTTAACGAATTTTGAAGTTTAGGATATAAAATAGAACTTGCAGAGATCAAGAAAAAATTGGCAGAGCCTTTAAACACAACATTTTGAATAGCCTTTTTGTCTGTCCGTAATTCTTACATGTAAGCAACTAGGCTTACATGTAAATTACAAAAACCTCTCCACAAAAGCGTCCAAATCTTCATCGCTCATGGCTCCGCTCACGCGCTCAACTTCCACGCCGTCTTTAAAAACGATCAATGTCGGAATCGAGCGGATTTTGAAGCGAGAAGCTAAGAACTGTTCGGCTTCGGTGTCGACTTTGGCGAATAAAATGCGAAGCGGATAGGCGCGGGCGGCTTGTTGGAACGTGGGGGCGAAGGCTTTGCACGGTCCGCACCACGGCGCCCAAAAGTCGACGATGACGGGTACGTCGGTACTTTCCAAAATCGCATCGATCGTATCGCTTGAGAGGGCGATGGGATGAGGGTCGAGCAAACTCTCTTTGCATTTGCCGCAATTGGCTTTTTTATAGACTTCGAGTTTGGGAACGTTGTTGGTTGCCAAGCAGTTGGGACAGATGACTTTCATCGTTTATCCTTTCGTAGCGTACTCTTTGAGTGCTTGAAGTATTTGGGGTTCTATCGACCATTCTTTACCGTCTACGGACATGGTCGATTCACGCTTGATGCCGTCCACCGAGCCTTTTGAAACGATAAATGCAAGGTAATTTTCAACCTCTTCAAAGCTAGGTAAAACGTTTACATGTAAGACTTTTTCAAGCTCGGCGATAAAGCCGTATCCGCCCCAGTTGGAGACCGAAGCAATCATCGGGTAGTCGCAAGCAATGACGCAATAGTCGTAAAAAAATTCTTTGTTTTGGAGCACTTCGGCGAAGCTTCCCATACCGATTTCGTTACCGCCGTCGCCGATACCGAAACTAGGAGCGGTTTTTGAGCCCAGTTTGAAGAGTTCGTCTACGGGTGCGGTAAACTCCTTGATATCGACGCCGCGCGCGTTGAGGTACTGACCCTCTTTGTTTTGTCCGCAACGTTCGATCGCAAAATGGCATACGGGTTTGTAGGTGTTGAGCAAGAGTTCGTATTGCTCTTTAAAAAGTCCCTCAAGAGGGATGTAGAGCGTTTTAAATTCAAAAAAGTAGTCTTCGCAAAAGTGGTCGGTAATGATGACGGGCGTGAAACCCAACGTCTGAAACGTCTTTGCGAGAAAATAAGCACCTATGGGCCCGTCCGTTTCGGCGAAGCCCGCAACGTAAA
Organism: Sulfurospirillum sp. MES; assembly: GCF_000789415.1. Taxonomy (NCBI): domain Bacteria; kingdom Pseudomonadati; phylum Campylobacterota; class Epsilonproteobacteria; order Campylobacterales; family Sulfurospirillaceae; genus Sulfurospirillum; species Sulfurospirillum sp. MES. The sequence continues at coordinate 333,583 of NZ_JSEC01000001.1, forward strand.
ATCCCGTGTAAATAAAAACGACCCCTTTATCGAGTTTCACAAAAGCTTCAACGGCTTTTTGCGTGTGTGCTTGGGGAAATTGCGCTTGAATCTTATCCATATGGCGAGTGGAGTGTTGAAGCGTAATCGCCTCAATCGAAGAAAATGCGTTCATAAAAACCTTTTTATTTTCAAAATCTTGTCGTGAAAAATTGTACCTAAAAATTGGGTACAATGCGATTAATCAATAGCGTTCTTATAGAACTTTAGGGCAAAACGTCAAAGCCTCGTTAACACCGAGTCGTCCTTGGCGCGATGCCCATGCACCTTGAGTGCTTTTTCTTCGTGAAAAACGAGTTTGACGAGAAGTTTGATGCAAAGCCTTTGACGCATTGCGCGTTTGAGGGCAAATTTGTCGGAAAGAAGGAAAGCGATGACTCCTAAAGAATTACGTGCCAAAATCGCAAAAGGCGAATTTTCAAGACCTACGGCGGGCGAATGTCCGGGATACATTCAGATGAATATGGTGGCGTTACCGAGACAGTACGCCGAAGGCTTTGAAGCGTTTGCCAAGGCAAACTCAAAAGCGATTCCCGTTTTGGAGATCGTCAAAGAAGGGCATCATACCAAGATTTTAGCCGACCGTGCCGATCTTTTAACCGAGATTCCCAAGTACAATATTTTACGTGAGGGCGTTTTGGTCGAAACGGTGAAGGACATTACGCCTTATTATACGCCCGATCTGGTTTTTTTTCTGATCGGATGCAGCTTTTCGTTCGAGACGGCGCTCATCGAAAACGGTATGCCGCTTCGTCACGTCGACATGCAAAAAAACGTTGCTATGTACAACACCAACGTTCGGCTGACGCCGGTTGAGGGGTTTGAGGGAGAAATGGTCGTGAGCATGCGCCCGATCAAGCGTGAAAAGGTCGCCGACGCCTATGAAGCGACGGGGCATTTTCCGCAAATGCACGGTGCGCCCATTCACTCGGGAACGCCGGAAAGTATCGGCATCGGCGATATTACCCGTCCCGATTACGGCGATCCTATCGAGATTAAAGAGGGCGAAGTTCCGCTTTTTTGGCCTTGCGGCGTGACGCCCCAAAACGTGATTACGAAGATGAAACTGCCGTTTGCGATTACGCACGCGCCGGGTCATATGTTCGTGACCGACCGCAAAGACAGCGAATACTACGAATAATTAAGGCACAAACGCTTCTTCGATCGCTTGAAAGCGATAACGTTTCAGCAGATCGGGAAGCATGTGTTCTAACATGTCGATTCCCAAAGGTTCGTTTTTATTGCCGTGAATCAAGATCAAACTTCCGTTTTCGGGGCGTTGGTTTTTCGCGATCCACGCATCGGCGGAGAGCGGAATCAAAAAGTAGTGCTCACGCAATGCCCGCATCAAGCGTTCATCGGCAATGAGACCGGGAAAACGGAAAAAAACCGAAGGCGTTACGCCTTTTTCGATCACGCGTTGTTCGACGTTTAAAATCTCGGCTTGAACGTCGGTACCTTGATGCAGCATAAAGTTTTTTCGATCCGGTAAAGCTCGATCGTAAAAATGCGTATGCGTGTGATTAACCCACGTGATGCTAAGATCTGGGTTGTTACGCAGTGCCTCAAACTCCGCTTCGTGATGCTCCAACCACGCCGAACTGATCGCTACGGCGATCGGTGTTTTGCCGTTTTGCCGCGTTAGCGTACGAAGAAACTCGCTTTCGTAGCCTTTTTTGGACGAAGGGCATAAATCCATCGTCAAAAACAGCGTTGCATCGAGTCTCCTCGACGCATGATCGATACCGCCTTTTTGCCAAAGTGCCGTAGCGGCGTTCAGGGTTTGTGCAAAAGGCGTTTGGGCTAAAGCGCGAGGAGCAATCGGCTCTAGCATACTTTCGTCCAAGCTCATAAGCCGTGTTTGTAGGGTTTGGGTATTGAGCGTGAGGTAACGTATGCGATCGTTTTGCTCGAAACGACGAATAACCAAAAAAAGGGTTTTGTCTTTCCAAAATTGCCGCGCATCAAGCGTGTAGTTCTCCAGCGCGAAGAGATGAAGTCCCGCGCACAGTACAAGAAAAATCGTTTTGAGCATGTTCGAATCCTTTCAAAAGAATTTTAGCTATTTTTTGAAAAAAAATGATTATAATTTCGTACCTGTATGACACGGCGGTGTTTGAGCTTTCAGACCAAATTGGAAACTTAAGCGATAAGTTCAATGTTTTGACGAGAATAGAGTATGACGGCTAACGAAGCAGTTTTAGAAATGCGTTACAGCGGAATTCCCGAAGAAGATATTGAGGCGATTCTTGATGCATGCAAGAAAAAGGGGATTACCCCGCAAAATATAGACCAAGAACTTGAAAAGCGAGGCTTGGATAAAGTCTTCGAATTTGAGTACGATGCAAGCGAAAGTTGGTATGACCAAAATTCTGCCGCTTCCCATAAAGCACCTGCGAAACAAGGGCTTGAAAAGGATAAGAAATAGATGGCAAAGCAGATACGACAGTTGGTTGAAGAGTATTACGACGTGCTCTGGAACGAGAAAAAACTCGATCAAGCGCACCGCTTTTTCGACCCTTCGTTTAATTTTAGAGGTTCTTTAGGGATGCGTGTGGATAGCATCAACGGTTTTTGCGATTATGCGAAAATGCTTTTTAGCGCATTTCCCAATTTGTACCATGTCATCGAAGACATCGTCGTTGAGGGCGATAAAGCCGCAGTGAGACTCGTGTATACGGGAACGCACTCGGGTAAGCTTTTCGGGTTTGAACCCACGGGCAATCGTATTCGGTATTCGGGCGCGTGCTTTTTTAAATTTGAAAACGAAAAGATCGTCGATGCCTGGGTTTTGGGCGACTTAAACGCACTCTACGGACAAATTAACATCGCTAATTCGAACGCAAACGCATAGCGTCTTGATGCGCTTTGAGCGAGTGCAGTACGAGCGTGATTAAAATAATCACGCCTCCGATCAACGTATTGGGATGCGGTTTTTCGTCGATGAAACACCACACCCAAACGGGGGCTAATACCGGCTCGATAATCGTTAAAAGTGCTACTTCCACGGACGGAAGCACTTTCGTTCCCGTGCCGATAAACGCGCGGGATAAAGGTGTTAGCACGCCTCCCATAAAGACGATAATGCTCAACGAATAGGTATCGGGCAGAACGATAGGCGCGCTTAAGAGTGCTAAAAACGACGCCATGAGCGTGCCTGTCCCAAAACACGCCAAGCGGTTCACCTCTTTGTCCCTCTCCAAGATAAACAGCATCGAAATAAACGCAAAAACGCATCCGAAAGCGTAAAGATTTCCCTCCATATTGCCTAATCCCAAGTCGTTAAACAGAATAATAAACAGACCGACAAAGACAAAAAAGATTGCAACAAACGTACGAAGCGGCGTTTTAGTGCGAAACAAGAGAAACGAAAAGAGCGCGCTGATCAACGGACCGGTACTCAAAATAAAAACTGCACTTGCGACGCTGGTATGTTTGATGGCGAGGATAAACAAAAAATTGCTAAGCGCGATGCAAAACGCGCACGCCAGAATCGAAACGACATGTCGGCGATACAGAGCAAAAATCGCCGTTTTGTACTGAAAAAGTAAAACGGTATTGAGGCTTAGAAACATACAAAGACCGAAATAAAACGTGAAATTTTGTGCGCTCACGTGCGTCATTTTGATCAGCGGCGATTCAAAGCTCATCAAAAACATACCCAAAGAGGTAATCCAAAATGCTTTCGTATACGACATCGTGTTACCGGGAAGTTTTGCGAAAATCGAGGTAGAGCTTTTCAAGTTTAGCTCTTGCCCACGGCGTTTTACGGAAAAATTTAAGGCTTGAAGCAATGCTTGGATTGTCGTGAAAACAGTTGACGCGCATCATCTCATCCAGTTTTTCCCAGCCGTAGTGCGATTGGAGCTCTTTAAGCATCGCTTCTAGGGTGATGCCGTGTAAAGGGTTGTTCGGGTGTTGATTCATGGGTTCCTCAAAGAATGACATGTAAGGTTTTGAGGCTTACATGTCACGATATCCATTAGCGTCGTTCGACGAAAAGTCCGCCGCAGCTTTGCATCGTCGGCATAATTTCGATGCGGTTGACGTTGACGTGCGGCGGCAAGTGCGCCAAGGTAAAGATCGTATCGGCGATGTCTTCCTTATCGAGTGCTTTCGTTCCTTCGTAGACTTTTTTGGCTTTGGTTGTGTCGCCTTTGAATCGCACGTCGGAAAATTCCGTTTCGGAAAATCCCGGTTCGATATTGGTCACGCGTACGTTGGTGCCGCGAAGATCGGTGCGTAGGTTGAGTGAAAATTGTTTTACGAACGCTTTGGTCGCTCCGTAAACGTTTCCGCCTTCATACGGCCAGTTTCCGGCGATGGAACCGAGATTGAAGATGTAACCGCTTTTGCGCTCGACCATAATCGGCAAAACGGCACGTGTCACGTAAAGTAACCCTTTGATATTCGTATCGACCATCGTCTCCCAATCTTCGATATCGACTTCGTTCGCGTGCCCGAGTCCCAAGGCAAGTCCTGCGTTATTGACGAGAATATCGATGTTTTTATACGCTTCGGGCAAGGAAGCGATGGCGTCGAAAACCGCTTGTTTATCGCGGACGTCAAAGCAGATCGGTAAAATGTCGCATGTGGGAAATTTGGCTTTGAAAGCATCTAACCGTTCACGCCTACGTCCCGTAATAATCACTTTATAGCCCGAAACGGCAAATTTTTCGGCGGTTGCTTCGCCGAACCCCGAAGTTGCTCCCGTAATTAAAACGACTTTTGACATGTACGTCCTTTCTCAAAAAAGATAAGCGTATTATAATCTTTCAAGCCATAATGATACCTTTGGTAACTCTTTAAAAAAACCGTTCGTCGGTTCGTTTATTCTAAATATAGCCTTAAAATAGCCGTTTTGGACGTTAAAATTCAACCAAATCATACATAATGTATAAAATTTCATCATCCGAAATTGACGCAATATTCCAAAAATATATTAAGATTTTCGTGTCGGTTGAAAGGTACTACTTTTAGTATTCCAAAATTTTACTAAAGGACGCACGTGGCAAAACAGAAGCTCGGACGAGACGTCATTCAAAGCGTGATCGAAAAGCATCAAACCAAAAAACGCGAAATTGCGCAACTGACGATTAAGATCGATGCCAATTTGGACAATGCTTTGGGAAAACTTGCCAATGCGCTCAACATCTCCAAAAATCGCTTGATCGAAGATATTCTAACCGAAAGCGGCATCGTGCAAGAGGTCGAGGAGAATTATTATGAGTAACTTTCCAAGCCAAGAGCGCGTCGTTCAAGCCGTCTTAGAGGGTATTACGCAAGCGGAGAAAAATTTTTTATTTTGGACGAATAACCGTTTGAGCCTCTCCAGCGGTCCTCAAAAAATCCTCTGTATTCACGTCGCACAAGCACTCGGCTTAATCGAAAACGCCCCCGAAGTCTTTATCGATGCGAGCGTTTCGGATATTTTACGCTGTTCGCTTCCCAATCGTAAAGCGTTTAAAACGTTTATGGAAAAAAACGCGCTTTCTCAAGGAGCGTTTAGCATTACGCTCGATGAACGTTTCGTTCACCACAACCACAACGATTCGATTTCACGCGTGATTATGACGCTTAAAAACGGCGTGTGTAACGCAAAAGCCGAGTATACTTTCGAAATCGAGCGTTTGTGCAAGATGCTTCAGCGCAAAAGTAAAAACGAATCGCTGCTTGATTACGGTATTTTTGCGTTTTATGCGGATATTTCGACGCAAGCGCGTAAAAAACTTGCCAAGCGTATTCCCGAAATCGTGCACAGTTTCGATGAAGTCGTCAACCGTTTTCCTTCACTTTCGTCAAATTTTTACGCCACGCCGATTACGCAAGTGGAAGAACTCGGAGAGTGGGCGGCGGGCTGTTACGTCATTTTTCCGAAGTAGAAACGAGTTTTGAACGCTTACATGTAAGCCTTTAAAAGTCGTTTCAAAATTTTTAAAAGGAGAAGGGATGAAGAAAATGTTACCAAAAATTGCCGCTTCGCTAGCGGTTTGTTCTATTTTAGCCGGTGCGAGCGTTGCCGCAGACGTTATTAAAATCGGGGTTCAAGCACCGATTACGGGATCGTACGCCAGCGAGGGACAAAGTATCGATAATGGCGTTAAATTGATCGTTGAGCAATACAATGCCAAAGGCGGCATACTCGGTAAAAAAATCGAAGTCGTAACATGTGACGATCAAGGTACGGCGCAACAAGCGGCGATTTGTGCTAAAAAATTGGTCAACGAAGGCGTGAAAGCGGTCATCGGTTCTTACACTTCGGGAGCGACCGAAGCGGCGCAAACGACCTATTTTAGAGCCGGTGTTCTTCAAACCAGCGACGGTACGAGCGACTCGTTGATCGCGCATAAATATTGGACGTTTTTTAGAAATTCCTTCCCCAACAGTGCGGAAGCCGATTTTACGGCAAAATATTTCGTTGACGGTAAACAGTACAAAAAAATCGTCGTTCTCTCCGATTATTCAAGCTATTCGACCGACTTAGGCGATGCGACGATTAAAGCGTTAAAAGCGAAAAACGCCAACATCGTTTACGAAGGAAAAATCAAATCCGGCACGCAAAATTTCACCGCCACGCTAACCAAAATCAAAGCGATGGAACCGGACGTCATCTACTTTAGCGGTTACTATACCGACGGCGGATTGCTAAGGGCGCAACAACAACAACTCGGTATTAAAGCCGATTTCGTCGGCGGCGACTCGAACGACAACCCCGATTTTATGAAACTAGCGGGAGAGAGTGCGAAAGGAACGTTTATGATTAACGTGCCGACTCCGGACATTTTACCTTACGACATCGCTAAAACGTTTTTAGTCGATTACAAAGCCAAGTATAACGCGATGCCCGCTTCGATTTGGTCTTTGATGAACGTGGACGGCTTGCGCGCGATTTTACATGCGATGGAACAAACCAAATCCGAAGATACCAAAGTGGTTGCCGAAGCAATGCATAAACTCAAAGATTTCCCCGGCATCACGGGTCCTGTGACGTTTAGAGAAGACGGCGAGCGTATCGGCGGCGGTTATATGACCTATGAAGTTCAAGCGGACAAAAGCTATAAAATCGTTTACCAATAAAAAGGTAACATGTAAAAACAGGCTTGTCGCGTCATGCTTTTCAAGCACGCCGATGCAGGGTTTTTTCGATTAAACCTTGCATTTTCGGCACTTTTGCTTCGTGCAAACGCGTGTTTTGTACGAAGTTTCATACTGTGAAAAGGATAGAGTAACGTCCATGGATATTTTTCTTCAACAAATGGTCAACGGTTTAACGATCGGAAGCTTATACGCTTTAGTCGCTTTAGGGTATACGATGGTTTACGGGGTGATGCGTCTCATCAACTTCGCTCACGGAGACCTCGTCGCCTTTTCGGCTTTTGTCGGTTTGAGCGTTTACGGTTCGCTCTTTTCGGAAGGAACGACGTCGCTTTTAGCGGTGGTGTCGGTATTTCTTTTAAGCGCGTTGGTCGTCGCGTTCGTAGGCGTTTTACTCGAACGCTTGGCGTATCGGCCTTTGCGAACGGCTCCGAGGCTGAGTGCCGTCGTTTCGGCGCTCGGTGCGGGTTTAGTGATCCAAAATTCCGTGATGTTGATTTGGGGACCTAATATGAAGATTTTCCCGACCGACTTTTTCCCCTCGACGCTTTGGAGCATAGGCGGAATCGTCATCACGTTTACGCAGGTGATGATTTTGAGCCTCTCCTCGGTTTTAATGGTCGGACTGTACTTCTTTATCAATCAAACTAAAATCGGAACGGCGATTCGTGCGGTTGCTATCGATCAGGACGCGGCTAAATTGATGGGAATTAACGTCAATCGTATCGTTATGATTATTTTCATCATCGGCTCGGCACTCGGTGCGGTTGCGGGACTTTTTATCGGAGCGTATTATCGCGGCATTACTTTCGATATGGGATGGATGTACGGACTCAATGCGTTTGTCGCCGCGATTATGGGCGGCATCGGCAATATTCCCGGAGCTATGCTCGGAGGTCTTTTGTTGGGACTCTTTAACGCCATGATTACCGGCTACATCTCGACACAGTGGGCGGAGACGTTTACCTTTGTTTTGTTGATCGTTATTTTGGTTTTTAGACCGACCGGAATCCTCGGCGAAAAAGTAGCGGAGAAAGTATGATGAATAAAACCAGTCTGATCGCTCTTTTACTTTTAGGGTTCGCGGGTTTGTATCCGCTGTTTGTCGATTCGGCGTGGTTAGCCGTCGGAACGACCTTTTTGGTGTTCGCCTGCGTCGCATTTTCGCAAGATATTATCTTAGGACGGGCGGGCGTTTTTCACATGGGACACGCCATGTTTTTCGGTTTGGGTGCGTATACGACCGCGATTTTGAACGTGCAGTTCGGATGGGCGATTTTAGCGACGTGGATTCCCTCGGTTGTGATTCCGATGGCATGCGCGTTTGCCTTGGTTGCGCCGATTATTCATCTCAGAGGCGATTATCTTTTGGTCGCGACGATCGGATTTAACATCATTTTTATTCAAATCTTGGAAAACGACGTTTTCGGGTTGACCGGAGGTCCAAACGGACTGTTTGGAATCGACGTGGTGCGCGTTTTCGGTTACGACTTTTCAAGTCAAATTCACATGTACTATATGGCGTTTATTTTGCTCGGTATCACACTGTTTATTATGCGGAGTCTGGATCGCAGTAAGTTCGGACGCGCGATGTTTTACATTCACAAAGACGATATTGCGGCGCAAAGTATGGGAATCAGTTTGCGCTATTATAAATTGTACGCATTTATCTTGGGTGCGGGCATTGCGGGGGCTGCGGGGAGTATGTTTTCCGTGCAGTATTCCGCGGTTAGCCCCGAAGCCTTTAACGTGACGCAGTCGATTATGTTTTTTACGATCGTATTGGTCGGAGGTTCGGCATCGTTGCCCGGCGTTTTAATCGGAACGTTCGTGATGTTTGTTTTGCCCGAGGTATTCAGGGAATTTGAAACGGCACGCTATTTGGTGTTCGGCGTCGCGATGATTTTAACGATGATTTTGAGACCTCGAGGTATTTGGCCGGTGAAATTCGGCAATATTCCAAGCTTCCTTAAAAAGGGGGCGAAATGAGCGAGTATCTTTTAGAAATTAAAAACGTCAGCAAACTTTTTTCCGGTCTCGTGGCAATCGACAACCTTTCGATGAAAGTGAAAAAAGGGCAGATTTACGGCATTATCGGACCCAACGGAGCAGGTAAAACCACGTTGTTTAACTGTATTACGGGTATTTATACGCCCGAAATCGGACAGATTTTATGGAAAGGCAAAGACATTAAGGGCATCAGTCCGTATAAAATTGCGGGATTGGGCATTTTACGTACGTTTCAGACGATTCGGCTCTTTTCCGAAATGAGCGTTGCGGAGAATATTATGTCCGGACGCCACATCAAATCCAAACAACGCTGGTACAACGGCATCATTCCTACACCCGCGTATTTTAAAGACGAAAAATACCAATGGACGAAAGTGGGCGAGTTGATGGAGTTTTTCAATCTATCGCTCTATGCGACCACGCCCGCGGGCGATTTGTCGTACGGTATTCAACGACGTATCGAGATGGCGCGCGCTTTGGCGGCTGAGCCTGAACTTCTGATTTTGGACGAACCCGCCGCCGGACTCAACGAAAACGAGACGATCGAGTTGACCGAGATGATACGTAAAATTCAGGCAATGGGCGTGACGATCATGATGATCGAGCACGATATGGAGATGGTGATGAGCCTTAGCGAGTACATCACGGTGATCAACTTCGGTGCGAAAATCAGCGAAGGCGTCCCCTCTTTCGTGCAAGCCGATCCGAAAGTCGTCGAAGCGTACATCGGAAGCGACGAGGAGGACGAAGATGCGTGATATGCTTCTTGAAGTGAAAGACTTACATGTCAATTACGGTGCGATTGCCGCGATTAAAGGTATCGATCTTCACGTCGCGCGAGGCGAAGTCGTAACGATTTTAGGCGCGAACGGTGCCGGAAAAACGACCACGCTCCGAACGATCAGCGGCTTGCTTAAAGCCGCTTCGGGAAGCATCGTTTTTGACGGAAGGGAACTGAGCAAACTCCAAGCGCACGAAATCGTTGCGTTGGGTATGAGCCATTCGCCCGAGGGCAGGCGCGTTTTTAGTACGCTCAGCGTCGAAGAAAATTTGATGATGGGTGCTTATACGTTGAAAAAATACGATCAAGCGACCTTGGATTGGATTTACGAGATTTTGCCGCGTTTGAAAGAACGACGCAAACAGCTTGCCGGAACGCTAAGCGGCGGCGAGCAACAGATGCTTGCTATCGGTCGGGCGATCATGAGCAAGCCCAAACTTTTAATCTTGGACGAACCGAGTTTAGGGTTGGCTCCCGTTTTGGTCAAAGTGATTTTCAAGGCGATTAAAGCGATTGCTAAAAGCGGCGTGACGGTCTTGCTCGTCGAGCAAAATGCCAAAGCCGCGCTTAAACTTGCCGATCGAGGGTATGTTTTGGAATTAGGAAAGATTACGCATACGGGAAGCAGTGAAGAGCTGCTCAATTCCGAAGTCATTCAAGAAGCATATTTGGGCAAGAAGAAGTAAGGTGTCGTGACCGTCTGCTTTTGGCAGGCGGTTTTTTTTGGCCGATTTTCCTATGGTAAAAAAAGTAGTACAAATAGGAATACTAAAAATAGATTTCATACAAAATGCGTTTTGCAAGCATTAACATCAATTATAAACCGCTAAAGGAGCGAACATGCAACCAGATACCGAAGTGATTCAACGTGCTATTGCCTTGGCAGAGATATGGCAAAACCGAGCAAGCGAGCTTGTCAGTGATTTTGATCGCAATTTTGCCCTCAAGATGAACACGATGCTCAGCCATCCCAAAGACAAAGTTTTTTTAATCGAACTGATGGATCAGAGCTTTCGCAGCGCGAATCCCGCACGCGTGGCCAATCAGATCGAATACTTATTTGACAAATACGGTATGGCGTCGTTTTTTACGACGAGCGAGCGATTTTTAGTCTTTTTATTTTTACATGCGGGTATTTATCTGCCGCAAATTTCCGTACCGCTTTTTGTGAAAAACGTTCGCGAAGATACCAAAACGGTCGTCTTAAAAGGCGAAGACGAGGCGTTGAACGCGCACCTTGAAAAACGACGTGCCGAGGGAACGCGCGTAAATATCAACCTGATCGGCGAAATCGTTTTGGGCGAAGACGAAGCGCAAGAGCGCATTGAAAAATACCTCAAAGTGCTTGAAAATCCCAACGTCGATTATATTTCCATCAAAATCTCGACGATTTTTTCGCAAATCAACGCGCTTTCGTTCGAAGACACGATCGACGAACTGGTGAAACGTTTGAGCCGCATTTATGCGCAAGCAAAAAAATATAGCTTTACCAATGCCAAAGGCGAAAAAGAAAATAAATTTATCAACCTCGATATGGAAGAGTATCGCGATTTGGCGTTAACGTTCTATGCGTTTACCAAAACGCTCGAACAGCCTGAATTTCAAGATTTTTATGCGGGTATCGTCCTTCAGGCGTATTTACCCGATTCGCATTTGTGGCAACAAAAATTGGTCGAATGGGCACGTAAGCGGGTTCAAGCGGGCGGAAAACCCGTGAAGATGCGTTTGGTGAAGGGTGCGAATATGGAAATGGAAGAGACCGAAGCGGCGCTTCGCCATTGGGAGATGGTCACGCATACGAAAAAAATCGACACCGACAGTAACTACAAAATCATGGCGGAGTTTGCTTTACGTCCCGAAAATGCGCCGTTTGTCAATATCGGAATCGCTTCGCACAACCTCTTTGAGCATGCCTACGGATATGAATTGGCGAAACAATACGGTACCGGCGAATACTTTACGATGGAGATGTTGGAGGGTATGAGCGAGTCGGCACGTTTGGCGATTAAGCAAATCAGTCAAGAGATTATTTTGTACGCGCCGACGGCAAAAAAAGAGCAGTTTACCAACGCCATCGGCTATTTGGTGCGCCGTTTGGATGAAAATACGGGCACGGAAAACTTTATTCGTTACTCGTTCGGATTGAAAGTCGGCACTCCCGAATGGGAAGCGCAAAAAGAGCGTTTCATCGCTTCGTTTGAAAATGCCAAACAGGTGTTCATCGGTTCAAAACGTCGCCAAAATCGTTTGGAAGAGCAATGGAACGATTTTAAAGGCGGCAGTTTTTACACCGGAACGTTTCACGGAGAGAGCGATACGGACTTTATCTTAAGCCCCAACAAAGAGTGGGCAAAACAGATTCGAACGCGTTGGATGAAACAAGCAGCCCAGACGCTAGAGACGACACCTGTCGTCGTCGGCGGCGAAGCGTTGTGCGATCGTCCTCTCAACGACGTCATCGATAAATCGCAACTCAAAGAGGGCGTGCTTTGCGGAAGGTACGCTACGGCAACGCCCGAAGATTTAAAACGCGCGGTTGAGGTTGCCGCGCAAGATGCGGACGGTTGGCGAACGCTTAGCCATGCGGCTCGCCATGAGATTTTATGCAAAGTCGCCAATAACGTACGTGCCAGACGCGGCGATTTGATCGGTGTCGCGGCGGCTGAAGTGGGTAAAGTGTTTAGCGAAACCGACGTTGAAGTCAGCGAAGCAATCGACTTTTTAGAGTTTTACCCTCACGCGGTACGTTTTTTTGAATCGTACGAAAACCTCTCTCTTAACGGAAAAGGCGTAGGCGTTATCACGCCTCCGTGGAACTTCCCGATTGCTATTCCCACAGGCGGTATCGTTGCGGCTTTGGCGGCGGGCAATTGCGTTATCGTTAAACCTGCCAGCGCGGCGACTTTGTGCGCGTATGAGTTGTGCCGATGTTTTTGGGATGCGGGAATCAGCCAAAATACGCTTCAATTCGTTCCGTGTTCGGGAGTATTGGCGGGTGAACACCTCGTCAAAAACGCAAAAGTCGATTTCGTGATTTTAACGGGCGGCGAAGAGACGGCGTATGCCATGCTTAAAGACAGACCGAATCTTTTCTTAAGCGCGGAAACGGGCGGGAAAGACGCGACGATCGTTACGGCGATGGCGGATCGCGATCAGGCGATTAAAAACGTGATTCATTCGGCGTTTTCCAACAGCGGTCAAAAGTGTTCCGCAACTTCGCTTTTGGTTTTGGAAGAAGAAGTCTACCATGATCCGCATTTTAAAAAAGGGTTAATCGACGCCGCGAAAAGCTTACATGTAGGTTCCGTTTGGGATTTTAAAAATCGTTTAGGAACGCTTGCCAACCAACCAAGCGGCGCACTCAAACGTGCATTGGAGAGTTTGGAAGCCGGCGAGAGCTGGGCTTTAGCACCCGAATACGTCGAGGGTAATCCTTACATGTTAAAACCTGCGATTAAGTGGGGCGTCAAAGAGGGCAGTTTTTGCCATATGAACGAACTTTTTGGACCGGTACTGTCCGTGATGTGTGCCAAAGACCTTAAACACGCAGTCGATATCGTCAATGCGACGGGATACGGTTTGACTTCGGGGATCGAATCTTTGGATGAAAGGGAAGTGGCGTATTGGAAAGCGCACCTTAAAGCGGGCAATCTTTACGTCAATCGCGGAACAACGGGTGCAATCGTACTTCGCCAACCTTTCGGCGGTATGGGAAAATCCGCAGTAGGTGCGGGACGCAAAGCGGGTGCGTATAACTACGTGACGCTTTTTATGGACGTCGAAGAGGTCGGTACGCCGAAGATCAAAGGTGGACTCAAACACGCATGGAGCGATTTGGTCGGCGAATGGGCTCTCCAAGCCGAACACGGAACGCACGGTGCTTTTAAAGAGACGTTTGAAAAACTCTCTTTCGCTACGGCAAGCTATCTTGAAAATTATGAAGAGGTTTTCGCCAAAGAGGTCGATTTTGCCAAGGTACGAGGTGAAGACAATATCTTTAAATATTTACCCTTACGTAAAGTCGCCCTACGCGTCTGCCAAGAAGATAGCTTATTTGATGTTTTAAGTCGTATCGTAGCGGCGAAAATCGCTCAAGTACCTTTACATGTCAGTATCGCTTCGGAGGCGGAAAACAGTGTGGTTTCATTTATGTATGAAACCAAAGAGCGTTGGCTTGGTGCGCACGATACGCTCATACGCGAAAACGAAGCCGAGTTTGCGCAATGCTTCGCTTCGGTACAAAAGATTTTCTACGCCGATGCGGCACGTATTTCGCCGTTCGTATTTGAAGAAGCGGCAAAAAGTGCCACGTTTATCGTTCGGGAAAAACCGTTGATGGAAGGACGCTTGGAGTTGTTGCATTATTTTATGGAACAAAGTATTTCTCACAGTTACCACCGTTACGGAAATCTCGGTGCACGCGGCATTAAAGAGTGAAAATACCTTAGGGGCGAACCCGCCCCTTTGCGTGACATGTAGCGACAAAAAGCGTCGGTATGCAAGAATCTTTTGAACCGTGTTATTTCCGAAACGGCGAAAGGTTTGAAACGAGGTATGCCGATTTGCTACATGTACGTATCGTCACGGCGTTTGATCGTCGGCATTTCAATAAAATTTTAGGATAGGTTTGTAAAATGATGTGACTAAGATGTGACGAAATGATGAAAATCGTCGGTGCATTATTTTCCCAAAGGCTATCATACAACTATGTCCATGCTATCTCAAGACCAACGCCACCTTCTGTTTGATACGATTCTTCAAAAAATCCCCGATTTTCCGTTTATGAAATGTTACGCGTCCAAAGCCTCTCCCAAATGTGCGCTTCCCGTTGTGTTAGATCATCTGGGTGAAGCGATTTTCTTAACCTATCAAGAGAGTCCTCATTTTTTATACGTGAACGAAACGGCGGCAAAAATGTTAGGGTATTCGCGGGATGAGTTGACAAACGGCATGAGCCTTTTCGACATCGATCCGAGTTGGTCACCCGATATAGCCCAAAAGTTTTCTATAAAAATGGAAGCGGAAAAAACGATTCGTTTTACGACGCGCCATAAAACGAAAAAAGGGCATACGATCCCGATAGACATGAGCATCAGCCGTTTTGATTTTGAAGGCAAGTCGTACCAGTTAGCGGTCTGTCGAGAAATTGCCGATCAAAAAAGCTTTGTGGAACAGATGCTCGGTAAAGAGACCTGTTTTAAGTTTAAAGACGTCGTCGATAACTCTCCGAACAATATCGCATGGTACGATTCACAGTGCAGGGTTGTTTATTTGAACTACCAAATCCAAAAATATTTTGACGTTCCGATCGAAACTTTAATCGGAAAAGAGGTAAGCGTAGATACTTTTGGAGAAACGTACGCCGAGTATATCGAAAAGCTACACTCCGTTATTCAAACGGGCAAAGGGATGGAATACGACCAAACGTTTCGATTTAAAGACGAAGAGCATGTCCATCACATACAGATGGTTCCCGAGCTCGATAAATTAGGAAACGTCGTCGGTATCATCGCAATAGGGCGCGATGTAAGCATGCAAAAAAAGGCAGAAAAAAAGGTTGAATTTTTAGCCTATCACGACCACCTAACGGAATTACCCAATCGAGTACGCGCAAAATTGGAAGTGGAGCAAGTCCTTTTGCATAAACCTAAAACGGAACATAGCCACCAAATGGCTGTTTTATTTATCGACGTGGACGACTTTCAAACCGTCAACGACTCTTTTGGGCATGCTATCGGAGATATGCTCTTAAAAAGCGTGGCGCAAAGGCTTCAGGACAATCTTCGGGATAACGATATTTTAGCAAGGCATAGCGGAGACGAGTTTTTAATTATTTTAAACAATATCTATTCTAATGAAGATATTACGTCGGTATGCGAACGCATCGTGGAAAGTTTTCAAACTCCTTTAACCGTTGATACGCATCACCTTACGTCTTCCGTTTCGATCGGCGTTGCGGTTTATCCGATCGAAGGGGAAGACTTTGACGCACTGGTACGAAAAGCCGACATTGCGATGCACAAAGCCAAAGAACTCGGTAAAAATATGTTTTATTTTTTCGATGCTTCCATGAACGAAGAGACGATAGAATATTTTCGAATCTTACACGATATGAAAAACGCGATCACCAATCGAGAGTTTATTTTGCATTACCAACCGCAAATCGACATTCAAAGTCAAACGATTACGGGTGCCGAGGCTCTCCTTCGATGGGTTCACCCGACGCAAGGGCTGATTGCGCCTTCTAAGTTTATACCGATTGCCGAAAATAGCGGTTTAATTATTAAAATCGGCGAATGGGTAATCAACGAGGCATGCAAACAAGCGGTACTTTGGCATCGACAGGGAATTCAAATCGTCGTGGCGGTTAATATTTCGACCGTACAGTTTAAACGAGGAAATTTAGAAGAAATTGTCAAAAAAGCACTTGCAAGCTCGGGACTTTCGCCTGAGTTCTTTGAAATTGAACTCACGGAATCCGCAATGATGTACGATACGGAAAAAATACGAACGACGATCCAAAATCTCAAAGCGATCGGGGTTAAACTTTCCATCGACGATTTTGGAACGGGATATTCGTCTTTGTCGTATCTGAAAAAATTTGCCGTAGATAAACTGAAAATCGACCAATCGTTTATTAAGAATTTATTGCACGATCAAGAAGACGCCGCCATTGTCAAGGCCGTTATCCAAATGGCAAAGAGCCTGAATCTCAAAACGATCGCCGAAGGCGTAGAAGAGGGCGAAACGTTGATAGTGTTAGGCGGACACGGATGCGATGAGGTTCAAGGATTTCATTTCGCCAAACCGATGCCGCAAGAAGAGTTTCGGATATTTGCCGAATCTTTTTAAAGAAGAGAAGGAATTCTCGGATTGTTTGGCATGTCGTCTATCCAAGAATCAAGAGCGGTATAGCTCTTTGATTCTTAGACTATTCGATCGGATTATTTGAGTTTTTCGATAATCGCTTGGTTGAGATCAAGCTTTTCTTTATTTTTCGCGACGCCGTCGGCATTTTTTGCAATATTCTCTTTATTGCGGTTAATCTCTTCGCGGTTCAGCTCGATAAGACGAGTCAGTTCATTGACGCGTTGTTCGTATTTGTTAATAAGATAGTAGATCGTATAAACCAATACGCCGATGACGATCCATTGTAAAATATCCATAGCGTCTCCTTACCTAAATAATAGATTTGCGGCTAATTGTACCTTTTTTATTCTAAATCAATCAATAATCTCGTAAACATATTCGTGTTTGAGTTTTTTACGGTGTATTTCGACGATACGAAGATGTTCAAAAGCAATCGTTTGCAGTGCCGCATCATCGACGGGTTGTTCGTAAGCAATCTGTCGTAAGACCTTACCGCGGTATGCTTTGGCAAAATGGCTTATAACCTTTCCTCCTTTGAGAAACTTCATCTTAATATAAGGTTTTTGCGGCATGTAAAACTTTTCGTAAAATCCGGCGCGTAAATCTAAGAGCGTCTCGTTCGCAATCCAATCATCAATGGCCTGTGAAAAAAAAGAATGATAAAACGTTTCGGGTTTAAAGCCCTCAAGTGATGCACCTTGATGAACTCGGTAGTTGGGAATTTCGTCTTGCGCCAAAATCGGTCCGAAAAGATTGGAAAAAATCATTACGTTTTGATCGAGAAACGTTTGGGACGAAGGATTCAAAGAAGCATAATCTAAATAATCGTAAGCGACGCCGCTATAACGTTCGATTGCTTTACATGTCGGAGCTTCGAATAAAGGTGTTTGCGTCCACTCTTTGCAAAGCGAAATATCTTTGAGTCCGAAAAACGAACGAAGGCTTGCCTCGTTTGCGGTTTTGAGTAACGATTGATAGCGTTCTAAGACTTCCAAACGTCGTTTATAAAGATCGGGAAAGATAAAACTATCGGGATTTAAAGGGGGTGTTTTGCGAAAAAGTGTTTTTGTTTCGCTCGGTGAAAAAAGAATTTTCATGCGATAAATCTCCTCAGATAAAGATACCGATTATTTTAGCGTAGAATAGTATTGACTTTGCTTGTCAATTAAGATATACTTTCACCTCACAATCACGGGTGCTGGTGTAGCTCAGTCGGTAGAGCAACTGCCTTGTAAGCAGTAGGTCGGCGGTTCGACTCCGTTCACCAGCTCCACTTTTTTGTGAAAGACAGTGTTTGACCAGAAGTAAAATGGTATAGATACGGTGAGATACTCAAGTGGCCAACGAGGGCAGACTGTAAATCTGCTGACTATGTCTTCGAAGGTTCGAATCCTTCTCTCACCACCATTTGCGGGAGTAGCTCAGTCGGCTAGAGCATTAGCCTTCCAAGCTGGGGGTCGCGGGTTCGAGTCCCGTCTCCCGCTCCAACGATTTTGTAACATAAACTGGGAGCTGTTGAATTTCTTCTGCATTAATGCACTACAGAACAAGTTCAGTAGGCTTACCTTTCTTACGTTCTATGAAATCAGATTGTTACAGTTTTTAGATATCATGTCGGTTCCCTTTTATGTCGTCGGCTCATATGGCTCAGGGGTAGAGCACTTCCTTGGTAAGGAAGAGGTCGAGGGTTCAAGTCCCTCTATGAGCTCCATTTACTATAAAGTTTTAAAAACTTTGCAAATTGAACATGCATTAAAAACAAAAACTCATTACGGAGGAAAAAATGGCAAAAGAAAAGTTCTCTAGAACCAAGCCACACGTTAACATCGGAACTATCGGTCACGTTGACCATGGTAAAACTACGCTCACGGCAGCAATTTCAGCAGTTCTTGCAACCAAGGGTCTTGCTGATTTTAAAGATTATGATGGTATTGATAACGCTCCTGAAGAGAGAGAGCGCGGTATTACTATCGCAACCTCACACATTGAATACGAAACAGAAAATCGCCACTACGCTCACGTAGACTGCCCAGGCCACGCCGACTATGTTAAAAACATGATCACCGGTGCCGCTCAAATGGACGGCGCTATCCTTGTTGTTTCTGCAGCAGACGGCCCAATGCCGCAAACTAGAGAGCACATCCTTCTTTCTCGCCAAGTCGGTGTTCCATACATTGTTGTATTTATGAACAAAGCCGATATGGTTGACGACGAAGAATTGCTTGAGCTCGTTGAAATGGAAATTAGAGAACTTCTTAGCTCATACGACTTCCCTGGCGACGATACACCAATCGTAGCAGGTTCTGCGCTTAAAGCTCTTGAAGAAGCTAAAGCGGGTAAAGTTGATGCATGGGGTCAAAAAATTCTTGATTTGATGGCTGCCGTTGATGCTTATATCCCAACTCCAGAGCGTGAAATCGATAAAGATTTCTTGATGCCTATCGAAGACGTATTCTCAATTTCAGGTCGTGGTACCGTTGTTACGGGTAAAATCGAAAGAGGCGCCGTAAAAATCGGTGAGACTATCGAAATCGTGGGTATTAAAGATACAAAAACAACAACCGTAACCGGTGTTGAAATGTTCCGTAAAGAGATGGAACGCGGTGAAGCAGGCGATAACTGCGGTATCTTATTACGCGGTATCAAAAAAGAAGAAGTTGAGCGCGGTATGGTTCTTTGTAAACCAAAATCAATCACTCCGCACACTGATTTTGAAGCGGAAGTATACGTACTAAGCAAAGAAGAGGGCGGTAGACATACTCCATTCTTCAACAACTATAGACCACAATTCTATGTACGTACAACTGACGTAACAGGTTCTATCACATTACCTGAAGGTACTGAGATGGTTATGCCTGGCGATAACGTAAAAATCAAAGTTGCTTTGATTGCACCGATCGCTCTTGAAGAAGGTACTCGTTTTGCAATCCGTGAGGGTGGTAGAACCGTCGGTGCCGGTGTTGTTGCAAAAATTATCAAGTAAGTAAGTTTCACATGTAAGGGGAAACCCTTACATGTCAATTCGTTAAGGAAAGTCAAATGACCGTTAAAATCGGATTAAAATGTTCAGAGTGTGGTGATATTAACTACACGACGACAAAAAACAGTAAGACAAATACCGAGAAAGTAGAACTCAGTAAATATTGTCCACGTTTGAAAAAACATACCGTTCACAAAGAAGTGAAGTTAAAAAGTTAAGTCGAATTTTTTGACTTAACTTTATATGTAGGGTAGTAGCTCCAACGGTAGAGCGTCGGTCTCCAAAACCGCAGGTTGGGGGTTCGAGTCCCTCCTACCCTGCCACTAGTCGAGGTAATGCAATGGAAAAATTAAGAGCTTATTATCAATATTCTAAAGCTGAGTTGTCAAAGGTTATTTTCCCGATTAAAGAGCAGATTCGAAATGCCTTTATTTCTGTCTTTGTCGTCGTAACCGTTATATCACTTTTTTTAGCATTGATTGACGCTGTTATGTCTTTTTCTTTGTCCTCTTTAATTTAAGGAGAGAAAATGGCACATCGATGGTATGCAATTCAAACGTATGCAGGAAGTGAGCAAGCAGTTAAAAAAGGAATTATCACTCTTGTTAATGATCATGGTATTGCCGATAAGTTAGAGCAAATTCTTGTTCCGACAGAAGATGTCATTGAAGTTAAGAATGGTAAAAAAAAGATTAGTGAGCGAAGCTTGTATCCGGGTTATGCGTTTGCAAAACTCGATTTAGATACGGCACTTTGGCATTTAATCCAATCGTTGCCGAAAGTCGGACGATTTATCGGAGAGGCTAAAAAACCTACACCGTTAAGCGAAAAAGACATCGCGTTGATTTTGGAAAAAGCCGAGAAAAAAGGTGCGCCTAAGCCGAAAATTTTCTTTGAGACGGGCGAGAGCGTTAGGATCACGGAAGGTCCTTTTGCAAACTTTACCGGCTCAGTCGAAGAATACGATATGGTTCACGGCAAACTCACACTCAATGTTTCAATTTTTGGTCGAAGTACACCCGTTGAGATTCTTTATTCTCAAGTTGAAAAAATAGTTTAAGCGTAAAGGAAAAGAAATGGCAAAAAAAGTCATTGGCGAAATTAAATTACAAATTGAAGCCGCTAAAGCAAATCCATCACCACCGGTTGGTCCGGCTCTTGGTCAAAGAGGCGTAAATATTATGGAATTTTGTAAAGCATTCAATGAAAGAACAAAAGATTTAGCTGGATTTAGAATCCCTGTCGTGATTACGGTTTATGCGGATAAAAGTTTTACGTTTATCACAAAACAACCGCCTGCAACGGATCTCATTAAAAAAGCAGCCGGCATTAAAAGCGGCTCAAGTAACCCGCTTAAAAACAAAGTCGCTACTTTGACAAAAGCACAAGTTCTTGAGATCGTTGAGAAAAAAATTGCCGATCTTAATACTAACGATCGCGAGCAAGCGGCGAAAATTATTGCCGGATCTGCTAGAAGTATCGGTATTAACGTCGTCGATTGAAAACACCCCTCTACCGCTAGGGATATAATAAGCGGAAGCAAAATTATGCGGAGATAAGTATGGCAAAAAGAGTAAATAAACGTTTTCAAGAATTATTGAAAAAAGTAGATAAAGAGAAAAAATATTCCGTCGACGAAGCATTGGCAAACATTAAAAACCTTGCTTCCGCAAAATTCGACGAAACCATCGAAATTGCACTTAAACTAAACGTCGATCCAAGACACGCGGATCAAATGGTTCGCGGTTCGGTTGTTTTACCTGCGGGTACGGGTAAAACTGTTCGCGTTGCGGTTATCGCAAAAGACGAAAAAGCCGATGAAGCAAAAGCGGCAGGTGCGGATATCGTAGGAAGCGACGATTTAATCGAAGAGATTCAAGCAGGTCGTATTAATTTCGATGTTTTGATCGCTACGCCTAATATGATGGGTTTGGTCGGTAAAGTCGGCCGAATTCTAGGACCAAAAGGTATTATGCCGAATCCAAAAACCGGTACCGTTACAATGGATGTTGCCAAAGCCGTTGAAAATAATAAAGGCGGTCAAGTCAATTTCCGTGTGGACAAACAAGGAAATATCCACGCAGGTATCGGCAAAATCAGTTTTAGCGATGCGCAAATTCGTGAAAACTTCGAAGCGTTCGTAAAAGCGATTAACAAACATAAACCGGCTGCCGCAAAAGGTAAGTATATTAAGAGTGCGGCTCTTTCATTAACGATGAGCCCGTCAATGAATCTTGAAAACCAAGAGTTAATCGACCTTCGATAACTCTTCCTTAAATATCGTACGTTAATCTTTGATTGGAGATAGTAGAGGTCGCCAGACTTAATGCGGAGTGCCTCCGCCTCTACTTGAAATCGCCAGTTGGAAAGGAGAAAAATTGACAAGAACAGAGAAAGCGGAATTTATCAGTACGCTAGCTTCAGAGTTTAAAGCTTCCGACGGTTTAATTGTGTGTGACTACAAAGGTCTTAATACGAAATCCCTTGAAGCATTACGAAACAACTCAAGGCCGGAATCCGTAAAAGTAAAAGTTATCAAAAATACTTTGGCATCGATTGCTATGAAAGATGCGGGCTTAGATGGTTTGGAACTCAAAGACTCCAACATTTTTGTTTGGGGCGAAGATCAACTAGCCGTCACTAAAGTTGTTGCAAACTTTGCCAAAACGAATCCGAATTTTGTCGTGAAATTCGGTTATGCAGGCGGCGAAGTTGTTGATGCTGCTAAAGTTGAAGCACTTTCTAAAATGCCGTCTCGCAACGAGCTTATTGGAATGCTTCTATCAACTTGGATGGCACCGATTACAAACTTTACGATCGGTCTTGATGCACTTCGTGCTAAAAAACAAGAGTCAGAATAAAAAGTTTGTAAGGTATAAGCTTTACATGTAAAATGCAAGAGCGAGACTCTTGTAGAATCATTTATAACTATAAAATCATCAGGAGATTTGAAATGGCAATTTCAAAAGAAGACGTATTAGAGTATATTTCAGGTCTTAGCGTACTTGAATTAAGCCAATTGGTTAAAGATTTCGAAGAGAAATTCGGTGTATCTGCCGCTCCGGTTATGGTAGCGGGCGCTGGTGCTGCGGTTGCGGCTGAAGCGGTTGAAGAGAAAACTGAGTTTGACGTTATCCTTAAAGACGGTGGCGAGAAAAAAATCAACGCTATTAAAGTCGTAAGAGAGATTACGGGTCTTGGTCTTAAAGAGGCTAAAGACGCAGTTGAGGGCGCACCTACAACGATTAAAGAAGGCGTATCTAAACAACTTGCAGAAGAAATTAAAAAGAAACTTGAAGAAGCCGGCGCTGTCGCTGAAATCAAGTAATCTGATTTTCGAGAGAAACTTCGGTTTCTCTCATTAACTTTCCTAGGATATTTTTAGTCGTTATACATTCTATCCAGCGATAGATGAACCTACTGCCCTTTTCAAACAACTACACGAGGTAGACTCATGTTAAATAGCTTAAAATCAGGAAATCGCTTACGAGTCGATTTTTCTAAAGTTCCGAAAAAAATTGATGTACCCAACCTATTACAACTTCAGCAAAAGAGTTATGAACAATTTTTAAATGTCGAAAACCTTCAAGATGAAAGCGGTGTAGAGAAGGTTTTTAAATCCATTTTCCCCATCCACGATCCCCAAAATAGACTTACTTTAGAATACGCAGGATCAGAAATCGGCAAACCAAGATACACGGTTAGAGAGTGTATGGAGCGAGGACTGACGTATTCGGTTAGCATCAAAATGAACATTCGCCTTATCCTGTGGGATAAAGATGAAAAAACCGGTGAAAAAACCGGCGTGAAAGATATTAAAGAACAAGCCATTTTTATTCGTGAAATTCCTTTAATGACGGATCGAACGTCGTTTATTATTAACGGCGTCGAGAGAGTCGTCGTCAACCAGCTTCACAGAAGCCCCGGTGTTATCTTTAAAGAAGAAGAGAGTCCGACGGTTGCCAATAAACTCATCTACAACGCTCAAATTATTCCCGATCGCGGATCGTGGTTATACTTTGAATACGATGCCAAAGATACGTTGTTCGTCAGAATCAATAAACGTAGAAAAGTACCGATTACGATCCTTTTTAGGGCATTAGGATACAGCAAACAAGATATTTTAAAACTTTTCTACCCCGTATTGAATATTTTAATTCGTGATAACAAATTTTTGATTGAATTTTCGGCAGATAACTTTTTAGGTCGTGTCGATTTTGACCTGAAAGATGAAAACGGTACGCTTCTTTTAGCGGCCGGTAAACGTTTGGCACGAAAAAAAGCGGAAAAATTGATTGAAGACGGTGTCAAATATATTGAATATCCGGTTGAAATTTTGGTCAATCGTTTCCTCTCTTCCCCGATTATCGATCAAGAAAGCGGCGAGATTTTATACGACACGCTGACGCAGCTCGATGAGGGTAAATTGACCAAAATTATCGAGCAAAAATGTACGACGATTGAGATTGCGAACGATCTTGCCAGCGGTGTAGACGATGCGATTATCAACTCGTTTATCGCCGATAACGAAACGTTGAAACTTTTACGTCAAACCGAAAGTATCGAAGATGAAAACGATCTTGCGGCAATTCGTATTTACAAAGTAATGCGCCCCGGCGAGCCGGTAACGAAAGAAGCTGCGAAGCTCTTCGTAAAAGACTTATTCTTCAATTCCGAGCGTTACGATTTAACCAAAGTCGGTCGTATGAAGATGAATCACAAACTAGGACTTACGGTTCCTGAGTATGTGACGATTATGACCAGCGAAGATATTATTAAAACCGCAAAATATTTAATTAAAGTCAAAAACGGACAAGGTCATATCGACGACCGCGACCACTTGGGTAACAGAAGAATTAGAGCCATCGGTGAGCTTTTGGCAAATGAACTTCATTCAGGCTTGATCAAAATGCAAAAAGCGATTCGCGATAAGTTTACGGCACTTAGCGGAAGCGTCGAAGAGTTAATGCCACATGATTTGATTAACTCTAAAATGATTACGTCTGCGATTGCGGAATTCTTTGCTAGTGGTCAGTTATCGCAGTTTATGGACCAAACGAATCCACTCAGTGAAATTACGCATAAGCGTCGTTTATCGGCACTCGGTGAGGGCGGTTTGGTAAAAGAACGTGCAGGCTTTGAAGTGCGCGACGTTCATCCGACGCATTACGGTCGTATCTGTCCGGTTGAAACCCCAGAGGGGCAAAACATCGGTTTGATCAACACCCTTTCAATGTATGCGAAAGTCAATGATTTGGGTTTTGTGGAAGCACCGTACCGCAAGGTTGAAAACGCACGTATTACGGACGAGATTATTTACATCACGGCGACCCAAGAAGAAGGACTCGTTATTGCACCTGCCAGTACGAAAATCAATGAAAACAACGAAATCGTTGAAGATTTGATCGAGGTTAGGGTCGACGGCGAAACCGTCTTGATCGAGAAAGAAAAGGTTGACTTGATCGACCTTTCTTCAATGATGATCGCCGGTGTTGCGGCTTCATTGATTCCGTTCTTGGAACACGACGACGCGAACCGTGCGTTGATGGGTTCAAACATGCAACGCCAAGCCGTTCCTTTAGTCAAATCGGATGCTCCGATCGTCGGTACGGGTGTTGAAAAAATCGCAGCACGCGACTCATGGGAAGCGATTAAAGCTAAACGTGCCGGTATCGTTGAAAAAGTCGATAATAAAAACGTTTACATTTTAGGCGAAGACGAGGGGGGTGCATTTATCGATCATTACGCACTTCAAAAAAATCTTCGTACCAACCAAAATACGACGTTTACGCAAAAAGTGATCGTGAAAAAAGGCGATTTTATCGAAAAAGGCGGCGTGATAGCGGACGGTCCAAGTATGGATCAAGGTGAGCTTGCTATCGGTAAAAATGCGATGGTTGCTTTTATGCCGTGGAACGGTTATAACTACGAAGATGCGATCGTTATTTCCGAGCGTATGATTCGCGAAGACGCGTTTACAAGCGTTCATATTTATGAAAAAGAGATTGAAGCACGTGAACTTAAAGACGGTGTGGAAGAGATTACCAAAGATATTCCCAACGTCAAAGAAGAAGAGTTAGCACACCTTGACGATAGCGGTATCGTTAAAATCGGTACGTACGTAACTCCGGGTATGATCTTGGTCGGTAAAGTTTCACCCAAAGGCGAAGTAAAGCCCACTCCCGAAGAGCGACTTTTACGTGCCATTTTCGGTGAAAAAGCGGGACATGTCGTAAATAAATCGCTTTATGCAACGCCTTCTTTGGAAGGTATCGTCGTCGACGTGAAAATTTTTACGAAAAAAGGCTACGACAAAGATCCTCGTGCGGTTCAAGCGTATGAAGAAGAAAAAGAAATTTTAGATCGCGAACACCACGATAAGCTTTTAATGCTGGATCGTGAAGAGATGCTTCGTATCAATGCGTTGCTTTTGAAAAACCCGTTGCACGAAGATCAAGAAATCAACAAGCACGCCTATAAAAAAGGCGATATGATTAAAGCCGAAGACCTTCACAACGTCAATCGTTTTTCGATTAACTCGATCGTTAAAGCGTTTTCGGACGAGGTTCAAGATGCTTATAAAGATTTGAAAGCTTATTTCCAAAACGAGAAGAAAAAGCTTAAAGAAGAGCATGACGAGAAACTTAACATTATCGAAAAAGACGACATTCTGCCAAGCGGTGTCGTGAAGCTTGTCAAAGTCTATGTGGCTACCAAACGTAAGCTGAAAGTCGGCGATAAAATGGCGGGACGTCACGGTAACAAAGGTATCGTTTCTAACATTGTACGCGAAGTCGATATGCCGTACCTTAAAAACGGCGAAATCGTCGATATTGTTTTGAACCCTCTTGGTGTTCCAAGCCGTATGAATATCGGACAAATTTTGGAAGTGCATTTAGGTTTAGCAGGTAAGCGACTCGGTACTCAAATTGAAGAGATGTTTAAAGAGAAACAAGAGGGCTGGATTAAAGCACTTCGCGCAAAAATGATCGACATCGCAAATGTCGCTAAGTTGATGAATGCGGCTGGTTTTATTGAAACCTTGAGCGACGAAAAATTGATCGACTATGCTCGCGATTGGAGCAAGGGCGTTAAATTTGCAACGCCTATTTTTGAGGGTGTTAATGTTGAAGAGTTTGCCAAACTTTTTGAAATGGCAAAAATCGATACGGACGGAAAGACAGACCTTTATGACGGTATGACGGGTCAAAAAATGCATGAAAGAGTTAACGTGGGTTACATGTACATGTTAAAACTCCACCACTTGGTTGACGAAAAAGTGCATGCGCGAAGTACAGGACCGTACTCCTTAGTTACACAACAACCGGTGGGCGGTAAAGCGCTCTTCGGCGGTCAAAGATTCGGAGAGATGGAAGTATGGGCACTCGAGGCTTACGGCGCGGCACATACCCTACGAGAGATGTTAACGGTCAAATCAGACGACGTCGAAGGACGTATTTTGGCGTATAAAGCACTTACACGAGGGGAAAATGTCCCTCAAACGGGAATTCCGGAAACATTCTATGTTTTGACGAATGAGTTGAAGTCTTTGGCTTTAGATGTTGAGATTTATGACGAGGTGGAAGAAGATGAAACGATTAGAACCAATTGAGATTCACGAAGAGAGTCGTCCGAGGGATTTTAAAGCATTTCAATTACGACTTGCAAGTCCCGAGAAGATTCGCTCATGGAGTTACGGTGAGGTTAAAAAACCCGAGACGATCAACTATCGTACCTTAAAACCGGAGCGTGACGGCCTTTTTTGTGCCAAAATCTTTGGACCCGTCAGAGATTATGAATGTCTGTGCGGAAAATATAAAAAGATGCGTTATAAAGGTATCAAATGCGAAAAATGCGGCGTTGAAGTTACCAGTACCAAAGTTAGACGTTCACGTATGGGACATATCGAATTAGTAACGCCCGTAGCACATATTTGGTACGTTAACTCGCTTCCAAGCCGTGTGGGAACGCTACTTGGCGTTAAAATGAAAGATTTAGAGCGCGTACTTTATTATGAAGCATACATCGTCGAACAAGCCGGCGATGCGTTTTACGATGCCGAAAATAAAAATAAAGTGGCGGCATACGACGTTTTGAACGAAGAACAATACCAAGCTTTGCAGCAAAAATTCGGTGATAGCGGTTTTGTGGCAAAAATGGGCGGCGAAGTCGTTCGCGATATGTTAGCCAACCTTGATTTAGTCGAGCTTTTAGGACAACTCAAAGAAGAGATCAATCAAACTAGCTCCGAAGCCAAGAAAAAAACCATCGTCAAACGTTTGAAAGTCGTTGAAGCATTCTTAAATAGCGGCAACAGACCTGAATGGATGATGATTACGATGTTACCGGTGCTACCTCCTGATTTAAGACCGCTTGTCGCACTTGACGGCGGAAAATTTGCGGTCAGTGACGTGAACGATTTGTATCGTCGCGTAATTAATCGAAATGCTCGTTTGAAGCGTTTGATGGAATTGGATGCGCCTGAGATTATTATTCGCAACGAAAAACGTATGCTTCAAGAAGCCGTTGATGCGCTTTTTGATAACGGTCGTCGTGCAAATGCCGTCAAAGGTGCGAACAAACGTCCTCTTAAATCACTTTCTGAGATTATCAAAGGTAAACAAGGACGTTTCCGTCAAAACCTACTCGGTAAACGGGTTGACTTTTCAGGTCGTTCGGTTATCGTTGTAGGACCCAACTTAAAAATGGATCAATGTGGTCTTCCAAAACAGATGGCACTTGAGTTGTTTAAGCCGCATTTGTTAGCACGCCTTGAAGAAAAAGGGTATGCGACAACGGTCAAACAAGCCAAAAAAATGATCGATATGAAAACCAATGAAGTGTGGGAATGCCTTGCCGAAGTGGTTAAAGGTCATCCGATTATGCTTAACCGTGCGCCAACGCTTCACAAACTTTCCATTCAGGCGTTTCACCCTGTTTTGATAGACGGTAAAGCAATTCGTTTGCATCCTCTCGTATGTTCTGCGTTTAACGCGGACTTCGACGGCGACCAGATGGCGGTTCACGTTCCATTGTCACAAGAGGCGATTGCTGAGTGTAAGATTTTGATGCTAAGTTCTATGAACATCTTGCTTCCGGCTTCGGGTAAAGCGGTAACGGTTCCAACACAAGATATGGTTTTGGGACTTTATTATCTAACGTTGGAAAAACCGCATGCTATGGGAAGTAACAAAATTTTTGCAAACATTAATGAAGTTCATATTGCCATCGACGCTGGATTTTTGGATATTCACGCCAAAATTAAAACGCGTATTAACGAACGTGTTTTATTTACCACAGCAGGTCGTTTGATTTTAAAATCGATTCTACCGGATTTTGTTCCCGAAGAACTATGGAATCGCGTTTTGAAAAAGAAAAATATCGGCGGATTGGTCGATTATATCTTTAAAGAGGGCGGTATCGGTATTACGGCAAGCTTTTTGGATAACTTGAAAAATCTCGGTTTTAAATACGCGACGCAAGCGGGTATTTCGGTATCCATTGACGATATTCGCGTGCCTGAAGCAAAAATTAAAAAGATTAAAGAGGCGAAAAAACGCGTTCGTGAAATCCAAAAGCAGTTCAGTTCGGGTTTGTTGACCGAGCAAGAACGTTACAATAAAATTATCGATATTTGGACGGATACGAACAACGAAGTGGCGTCGGAGATGATGAAGCTCACCGAGAGCGACAAAGGCGGGTTTAACTCGATTTACATGATGGCAGATTCAGGTGCGCGTGGTTCTGCGGCACAGATTCGTCAGTTGGCCGGTATGAGGGGTTTGATGGCAAAACCGGACGGTTCGATTATCGAAACGCCGATTATTTCAAACTTCCGCGAAGGTCTAAACGTATTAGAGTACTTTATTTCAACGCACGGTGCGCGTAAAGGTCTTGCCGATACCGCGCTTAAAACGGCGAATGCAGGTTACTTGACCCGAAAATTGATCGATGTTGCGCAAAATGTTAAAGTCACGATGGATGATTGCGGTACGCACGAAGGCGTCGAGATTACCGATATTAGCGAAAGCGGCGAGTTGGTCGAATCGCTTTACGAAAGAGCTTTGGGACGTGTTTTAGCCGAAGACGTGATCGATACGATTACCAACGAGGTTCTTTTTACCGAAGGAACGATTATCGATGAGAAAAAAGCGCAAGCCCTAAAAGAGGCCAGCATTAAATCGGTCGTCATTCGTACACCGATTACATGTAAAGCTAAAAAAGGCGTATGTGCGAAATGTTACGGTACAAACTTGGCGGAGGGTACGTTAGTCCGTCCGGGCGAAGCGGTGGGTATTATCTCCGCACAATCCATCGGTGAGCCCGGTACGCAGTTGACGCTAAGAACGTTTCACATCGGTGGTACGGCATCGACTGAATCGCAAGATCGTCAGGTTATCGCACAAAAAGAGGGTTTTATCCGTTATTACAATGTAAAAACCTATACGACGAAAGAGAATAAAAATATCGTTGCTAACCGTAGAAATGCGGCAGTTTTATTGGTTGAACCAAAAATCAAAGCTTTGTTTAAAGGACGCATCGAAATTGATACCGCGCATGAAGAGACGGTTATTTCTATCATCGGTGCTAACGACGCTAACGCTCGATACACGCTTCGTAAAAGCGACTTTGCGAAACCAAACGAGCTTGCCGGCGTGAGCGGAAAAATTGAAGGTAAGTTTTTTATTCCGTATAACAGCGGCGATATTGTTGAAGAAAACGAAAGTATCGTTGAAGTCATTCGCGAAGGATGGAATGTACCGAGTCGTATTCCGTATGCGAGCGAGTTGAAAGTGAAAAACGGCGAGCCGATTATTCAAAAAATTCATGCCGACGCTAAAGGAATCGTAAAATATTATAAGCTTAGAGGCGATTATTTAGAGCGTATTCATGAAATCGTTAAAGGGCATATCGTTAAAGAAAAAGGTATTTTTGCCGTTGTCGCGGATAAAGACGACCGAGAAGCGGTTCGCCACTATATTCCGCGCGATACGATTATCGATATAGCGGACAATAGCGTCGTAGAAGCAAAAACGTTAATCGGGTATCCGTCTACGAGCGAACAAATTACGATTGCCGAATGGGATCCGTATTCAACGCCGATTATTGCCGAAGACGCGGGTACGATTACGTTTGAAGATATTGAACCGGGCATTAGTGCGACCGAACAATTCGACGATATGACGGGTCAAAGCAGACTTGTGATTAACGAATACTTACCGAGCGGTATGAAGCCGACGATTATTATCGTCAATAAAAACGGCGAAGTGATCAAGTATCAATTAGAGCCTAAAACGGCTATTTTCGTTCAAAACGGCACAAGCGTAGGTCTTGCCGACTTAATCGGTAGAACGCCGAAAGCGATCGCCAAATCGAAAGATATTACCGGGGGTCTTCCTCGTATTAGTGAGCTTTTTGAAGCACGCCGTCCGAAAAATGCAACGGTCATTGCGGAAATCGACGGAACGATTCGTTTCGGTAAACCGCTTCGTTCAAAAGAGCGTATTATTATCGAAGCCAAAGACGGAACAAGTGTTGAGTATTTGGTCGATAAAAATACTCAAATCCACGTACAAGCGGGTGAGTTTGTGCATGCGGGTGAACGTTTGACCGACGGCGTTATTTCAAGCCACGATATTTTACGTATTATGGGCGAGAAAGCGCTTCATTACTATTTGATTAGCGAGATTCAACAAGTTTATCGCGGTCAAGGCGTTGCGATTAACGATAAACATATCGAGATTATCGTTTCTCAAATGTTACGACAAGTCCGTATCGTCGATAGCGGCAATACGAAGTTTATTATCGGCGATTTAGTGAGTCGAAGACGTTTTAGAGAAGAAAACGAAGCGGTGATGAAAATGGGCGGAGAACCGGCGATTGCCGAACCGACACTCTTAGGCGTTACGCGTGCTGCCATCGGTAGTGATAGCGTTATTTCGGCGGCATCGTTCCAAGAAACGACGAAAGTTCTTACCGAAGCGAGTATCGCGGGTAAAATGGATCTTTTGGAAGACTTGAAAGAAAACGTTATTTTAGGTCGTATGATTCCGGTCGGTACCGGCTTGTATCAAAACAAAAAATTCAATATCGAATTGAATCCAAGTAGAGGTTAAGTTAAGGTTTTTCCTTAACTTAACCTTTTTTTAAGCTATTTTTAAATAAAATTAGCACCTATTTTTTACAAAACAAAGGAATTAATGTGCCAACCATTAACCAACTCGTCAGAAATGAGAGAAAAAAGGTAATTAAGAAGTCAAAATCTCCGGCAATGGCGAAATGTCCTCAACGAAGAGGCGTTTGCACCAGAGTATATACGACGACTCCTAAAAAACCAAACTCAGCTTTAAGAAAAGTTGCCAAAGTCAAATTGACCAGCGGTTTTGAAGTCATTAGCTACATCGGTGGCGAGGGACACAACCTTCAAGAACACTCCATCGTATTGGTACGCGGCGGTAGGGTAAAAGACTTACCGGGTGTTAAATACCATATCGTACGTGGTGCGCTTGATACCTCAGGTGTTGCAAAAAGAACGGTGTCTAGAAGTAAATACGGTACAAAAAGACCAAAAGCTAAATAAATTTAAACACAGGTGATGTCCTTTGGTTTTGACATCATTTGAGTAAAATTTTTAAAAATTTGAAGGAAATAATATGAGAAGAAGAAAAGCGCCCGTAAGAGAAGTATTACCCGATCCAATCTACAATAATAAAGTCATTACGAAGTTCATCAATGCTTTAATGTACGACGGTAAAAAAAGCGTTGCAACCCAAGTATTTTACGGTGCATTAGAATTAGCCGAAAAACGAAGCGGAAGCCTAAAAGGTATTGAAATTTTTAACGCGGCTATGGATAATGTTAAACCCGTTATGGAAGTAAAAAGCAGACGCGTCGGCGGTGCAACGTACCAAGTTCCGGTAGAAGTAAGACCTGCACGTCAACAAGCATTGGCTCTTAGATGGTTGGTTTCATATGCTCGCAAGAGAAGTGAAAGAACGATGATCGAGAGGTTGGCAAATGAACTTTTAGATGCGGCTAACAGTAGAGGCGCAACCTTTAAGAAAAAAGAAGACACTTATAAAATGGCAGAAGCAAACAAAGCGTTTGCTCACTATCGCTGGTAGAATGACGATGAGCGTGTCCAAACAAATGCGACACGCTTTCTCATTTCTCAATTTTTACTCCTATTACATTTAAGGAAACGACAATGGCAAGAAATACCCCTATAAGCATGGTTCGTAATATCGGTATTGCTGCGCATATTGATGCGGGTAAGACTACGACAACCGAAAGAATTCTATTTTACACCGGCATCTCCCATAAAATCGGTGAGGTACACGATGGTGCGGCAACCATGGACTGGATGGAACAAGAGAAAGAAAGAGGTATTACGATTACTTCTGCTGCAACCACATGTTTTTGGAAAGATCATCAAATTAACATTATCGACACTCCGGGCCACGTCGACTTTACGATCGAAGTTGAACGTTCTATGCGTGTTTTGGACGGTGCCGTTGCGGTATTTTGTGCGGTAGGCGGTGTTCAACCCCAATCAGAGACCGTTTGGAGACAAGCAAACCGTTACCAAGTACCACGAATGGTTTATGTAAACAAAATGGACCGTATCGGTGCGAACTTTTACAACGTCGAAGCACAAATTAAAAATCGTTTGAAAGCCAATCCGGTGCCGATTCAAATTCCTATCGGTGCAGAAGATACCTTTAAAGGCGTTGTGGATCTTGTCGAGATGAAAGCTTTGATTTGGGATGACGATGCGGCGATGGGTTCAAACTACCAAGTCGTTGATATTCCTGCTGAGTTGATGGATAAAGCAAAAGAATACCGTGAAAAAATGGTAGAAGCAGTTTCTGAAACCAGCGACGAGTTGATGGAAAAATACCTCGGCGGCGAAGAGTTAAGCAAAGAAGAGATTAAAGCGGGTATCAAAGCGGGATGTCTTGCGATGACATTTATCCCTATGATCTGTGGAACATCGTTTAAAAACAAAGGTGTTCAACCGATGCTAGACGCGGTTGTTGATTACATGCCGGCTCCTACGGAAGTTCACGCAATCAAAGGCGAGTACGAAGACGGACGCGAGTGTGTCGTTGATTCAACCGATGAGGGTGAATTTGCAGCACTTGCGTTTAAAATTATGACCGATCCGTTCGTCGGACAATTAACTTTCGTTCGTGTTTACCGCGGTACGCTTGAGAGCGGAAGTTATGCGTACAATACGACCAAAGATAAAAAAGAGAGAATCGGACGTCTTTTAAAAATGCACGCGAACAAACGTGAAGAGATTAAAGTCCTTCACGCCGGTGAAATTGGCGCGGTTGTAGGTCTTAAAGACACACTCACCGGTGATACGCTTGCAAGCGAAAAAGATCCTGTAATCTTAGAGAGAATGGTATTCCCAGATCCGGTTATCTCTGTTGCGGTTGAGCCAAAAACCAAAGCGGATCAAGAGAAAATGGGTATTGCGCTTCAAAAATTGGCACAAGAAGATCCAAGCTTTAGAGTTGAGACCGATGAAGAGAGCGGTCAAACGATCATCTCCGGTATGGGTGAGCTTCACTTAGAGATTCTTGTAGATCGTATGTTACGTGAGTTTAAAGTGAGTGCCGAAGTCGGACAACCGCAAGTTGCTTACCGTGAAACGATTCGTCAAGCGGTTAACCAAGAGTACAAATACGCAAAACAATCCGGCGGTCGCGGTCAATACGGTCACGTTTACCTCAAAATCGAGCCTCAAGAAGCGGGTGCCGGTTATGAATTCGTTAACGATATCAAGGGTGGTTCCGTACCGAAAGAGTATATTCCTGCGGTTGATAAAGGTATTAAAGAAGCACTTCAAAGCGGTGTTCTTGCGGGCTATAAAGTGGAAGACGTTAAAGTTACATTGTATGACGGAAGCTACCACGAAGTCGACTCATCAGAAATGGCGTTTAAATTGGCCGCTTCAATGGGCTTTAAAGAGGGTGCGCGAAAAGCAAAACCGGTTATTCTTGAACCGATCATGAAAGTGGAAGTTGAAACACCGGAAGACTTTATGGGTGATGTTATCGGCGATCTTAATAGACGTCGTGGACAAATCAACTCAATGGACGATAGAAGCGGTAACAAAATCGTTAACGCGTTCTGCCCATTGGCTGAGATGTTCGGTTACTCTACAGACCTAAGGTCTCAAACACAAGGTCGTGCGTCTTACTCTATGGAATTTGATCACTACGATGAAGTTCCAAGAAACGTTGCCGACGAAATTATCAAAAAACGAAACGGTTAATCTTTTTACATGTAAAGAGTCTTCGGGCTCTTTACACCCCTTTTTTCTGCGAACTGTGCCTCAATGAGCCAAATGCGTTTTTTCTCAAACAACACTTTTTTTGATAACAGCTTATAACTGGCTATAATCATACGTTTTGGATTTCAACCTCTTTATAAAGGTCACATGTGATAGAGATAAAAAACTTAAACAAATATTTTAACGATCAAAAAGTTTTAGACGACATCAGTGTACATGTCAATACCGGCGAAATTTTTGCCATTGTCGGGCACAGTGGAGCAGGAAAATCCACACTGCTTCGTTGCATCAATGGACTTGAAAGCTACAGTGAGGGAAGTTTAAGCGTTTTGGGCAAAGAGGTCAAAGAGCTGAACGAAAGTGAACTGAGTGCTTTACGCAGTCACATCGGTATGATCTTTCAAAACTTTTCACTGCTCAATCAAAAAAACGTCTACGATAACATTGCCCTTCCAATGAAAGTATGGGGATACGGTAAAGAAGCCATTCAAAAAAGGGTTGATGAACTCTTAACCCTCATCGGGCTTGAACATAAAAAATTTGCTTACCCTAAAGAGCTTAGCGGCGGCCAAAAACAGCGTGTGGCGATTGCAAGGGCTTTAACGCTCAATCCCAAAATTCTTCTTAGCGATGAAGCGACATCGGCTTTGGATCCCAATACCACCAAATCGATTTTGGAGCTTTTGCAAGAGATCAATGCCAAACTGGGCGTTACGATCATTATCGTGACGCACGAAATGGATGTGGTTAAAAAAGTTGCTTCGCGTGCATTGTTGCTGGAAAATGGGAAAGTCATCGGCCTGGGGCGCATCGAAGAACTATTTTTAAAACCCGATGAAAAGATGATGAAATTTTTAGGTGAAGATGAAGAGCTTCCAAGCGAAGGGGTAAATATTCGACTGTTCTTTCCAAGCAATGTTTCGTATCAGCCCATTGTAACGCAAATGGCGAGAGAACTTGATCTCAATTTTAACATCGTTTGGGGAAAACTTGAAAAGCTGAACAACCATGTGGTTGGTTCACTGGTCATCAACGTCGATGAACAAACGGCAAGTGCGGTAACGCATTATTTGCAAACAAAAACTGAAGTGATTTGGGAGATACTCTAAATGGAAGCGCTTGTAATGTTTTTTGAAAAATCTTTAGCGATGAAAAGTGTTCTTATCGATGCGCTCATGGAGACATTGACGATGAGTCTGGTTTCGACTTTTTTGGCGACATTAATCGGCTTTGTACTTGCCATTATTTTGATCACTACCGATAAAAACGGCATCGCACCGAATGCATACACCTATAAGTTTTTAGACGTTACGATCAATATGTTGCGATCTTTCCCGTTTATTATCCTTATCATCGTGCTCTTTCCTGTGACCAAGTTTTTGGTGGGAAAACACACGGGAACCTTCGCGATGATCGTTCCTTTAACAATTGGAACGGCACCGTTTATCGCGCGTATGATCGAGGGGGCTTTTAAAGAGGTTGATTCCAGTGTCGTAGAAGCGGCAAAATCGTTTGGAACGCGTAAGTTTCAAATCATCTTTCGCGTGCTTTTGCCCGAAGCGTTTCCGAGCATCATTTCAGCGATCACCCTTTCTCTCATCATCATTGTTGGCTTTTCAGCGATGGCAGGAACCGTTGGAGGTGGGGGTCTTGGGGCGATTGCGATGAATTACGGTTACTACCGTTTTGATGGTATTTACATCTTTTGGACCGTCTTTATCTTGATCGTTTTGGTGCAGATTTTTCAGAGTATCGGGGATTTTCTCTATAAAATCATCAAACATTAAAAGAGCGATTCAGTCCTTTTTAATACGAATGACGTTACGATTTCAGAATTGTTTAGTAAATAAAGTGATTTACTAAACAATTAGCTATTTAAAGGAGCACACACATGTTTAAGGGTTTAGGGGTTATTTTAGTCAGCGCGGCTTTAGCATTCGTCGGATGCAGTGGCGATAAAAAAGCTGAGAATAAAGTGGCGGCAAAAGAAGATAAAAGCGCAAAAACCATCATCGTTGGAGCAACACCTGTTCCTCACTCTGAAATTCTTGAAGTGGTCAAACCGCTTTTGGCAAAAGAGGGTTATACGCTTGAAATTAAGGTCTTTAACGACTATGTGATTCCCAACAAAGTCACAGACAGCGGAGAGATCGATGCGAACTTTTTTCAACATACACCGTATTTGAACGAGTTTAACAAAAGCCAAGGCACGAAATTGGTCAGTGTGGGCAATATTCACATTGAACCGATCGGTGTTTATTCTAAAAAAATCAAAGCACTCTCAGAGCTTCAAGAGGGTGATAGCGTAGCGATTCCTAACGATCCAAGCAACGCAGGACGAGCACTCGATGTTTTAGCCAATGCGGAGTTGATCAAACTCAAAGATGCTGATCATAAAACTAAACTAGACATCGTTGAAAATCCAAAAAATCTTAAATTTACAGAACTTGAAGCGGCACAATTACCACGTGTAATCGAAGATTTTACCATTGCAGTCATCAACACCAACTACGCGCTTCCAGCAGGACTCAATCCAAGTACGGACGCTTTAGCGTTAGAGTCTTCTAACTCTCCGTATGCCAATATCTTGGTTGTCAAAGCGGGCAATGAGAACAGCGACAAAACCAAAGCGTTACTCAAAGCGCTTCAATCGGATGAAGTGAAAAAGTTTATCGTTGAAAAATACAAAGGCGCTATCGTTCCTGCGTTTTAATCCTTCGTCTCAAAGTGTCTTAATGTCGGCACTTTGAGGCTTCTTCTTTCAGATTTCCTAAGTATCTTTTTGGTATAATCCTGCCACATCAAACTTCATTTTCGTCCCCATAGCTCAGCAGGATAGAGCATCAAATTCCTAATTTGAAGGCCGTGCGTTCGAATCGCGCTGGGGACACCACCTTTTGATTCTTGATCTCCTCAAACGACTCGTTGAGACCCTTTCGAGCCAAACTAGAACACGGATACATCGCCAAAAACACCAAGGAAACGGGCATGAACACTTTACATGTAAACGAAAATTTTTTAACCAAACATCGCAAAAACCTGAGTATTGGTGTGGCATTATTGGCGGTATATATCGTGTGGGGCAGTACTTATTTGGGGATTAAAATTGCCATCGAAACCTTTCCGCCTTTTTTGATGGCGGGCATTCGTTTTGTGATCGCGGGAGTGCTGTTGTATGAGTTTGTTGCGTACAAAGAAAAAAAGCGTCCACGACTGATCGAGTGGAGAGATACCACGATTATCGGCACGTTGCTGCTTTTGGGCGGTAACGGGCTTGTGGTAGTGGCTGAAAAAATGATTCCTTCTTCGATTGCCGCGATTGTGATCGCAACGGTTCCGTTGTGGATGATTGCGATCGCTTGGCTCTTAAAACTTCAGACCAGACCTAATAGAAGCACGCTGATTGGAACGCTCATCGGCTTTATCGGAGTGGTGATGTTGATGTTGCCCTCAGAGCAAGCCGACCTTCACTTTGATACGCTTGGACTCGTGTTGACGCTTTTGGCGGCGATTTTGTGGTCATTAGGCTCTATCTATTCTCAAAAAGCGATCTTACCG
This sequence comes from Sulfurospirillum sp. MES, assembly GCF_000789415.1. Classification (NCBI taxonomy): domain Bacteria; kingdom Pseudomonadati; phylum Campylobacterota; class Epsilonproteobacteria; order Campylobacterales; family Sulfurospirillaceae; genus Sulfurospirillum; species Sulfurospirillum sp. MES. Next base: position 372,220 of record NZ_JSEC01000001.1, read on the forward strand.
ACTTCCGTGATGCTCTCAACCGCCATGCAGATGATCTCAGGCGGACTTGTGCTCATCATCGTCGCCACGCTCTTTGGCGAATGGCAGCAGTTTCATGCCGAAACACTCTCTTTACGCTCGGTATGGGCTTTTGTGTATTTGGTTTTTATCGGCTCGTTGGTGGGCTATAGCGCCTATGTCTGGCTCTTAAAAAACGTCTCACCCTATCTTGCCTCCACGTATGCTTTCGTCAATCCGATGGTTGCCCTGTTTTTAGGATACTTCTTTGCAGATGAAGTGCTCTCTTTACGCTCACTTCTTGCAACAACGCTGATTATCGGTGCGGTTATTCTCATCACCTTGGCAAAAGCTAAACGAAAATCCCGTAAGTATTGACAACGGTTTTAGTTTATTTTTAGCGATTTTTGTTTCACGATGGGAGTATACTTTCACTATCCAATCTTTTAAGGAGACAAACATGGCATGCAAAAAACCTGCGGCTAAATCAGTCAGTGAAGAGACAAAAGTTGAGAAACCGGCTTCTTCTAAAACATGCGGTACGAAAAAACCGTGCGCTAAAAAATAGTTTTTAGCCTTTTTCGCGATACGAAGGTTTGAAAAAAACGCTTCGTATTGCCTTTTAACGTATTACCGATCGGTAATAAAAACGTCTCAATTTCCTCTTTTTAACCAATGGTTACAGCTTCGTTACGGTTTGATTACCAAACGGTCATAATCTGAAAAAACGCTTAAAAATACGGTTGTGATGCCTTTTTGCTTTTGCTAAACTCATCGTGCCTTTTCATACAATTCAGCAGGAGAAAATAGATGAAATTAGCTAAACTTAGCTTGGCGGCAATCGTAGTTGCGGGACTTACGTCCGGCTCATTTGCAGCGGATACCTTAGCCGACGCTTTTAAAAACGGTAAAGTGAGCGGAGAACTTCGCGCGTACTACTTCGATAGAGATACGGGCGATGCCAATACGGGTACGGCTAAAAAAGGAAATGCTTCCATTTTCAATACGGGCGTCGTTCTTGGTTACGTGAGCGATTCTTTGTACGGATTTAAATTCGGAGCGACGATGCAATCCAACTTTGCTCCGTTTGCCGACAAGGACGCTAAAAACTTATTTAAAGGTGACGAATACGGTTCAGGTGCCGTTCTTTCCGAAGCTTATTTACAATACACGATCGGTCAAACAACCGCAAAAATCGGTCGTCAATTTATCTCTACGCCGTTGGTTGCCGGAAGCGGTTCTCGTATGATCAAACAATCGTTTGAAGGTGCTACGATCGTTAATACTGATCTTCCTCAAACCACTTTGGTTGCCGGATACGTCGACAAATACCAAAACCGTACCTTAACGCAAACCAGCTCATCTGAGACGGGCGTGCCTGAATTTGCGCAAGTCGGACAAAAAGGTGATGGTGCGTACACTTTATTGGCGATCAACAAATCGATCCCCGGTCTAACGGTTACGGGACAATGGGCGGAAGTTACGGATGAAGAAGACGTCTATTATGCCGAACTTGCATATGCCGGAAAAGCAGGCGATTTTGCGTACGGCTTTTCAGGACAGTATGACGTGATCAACTTCGACAACGCTATGCGCAGGGAAGATTCCGGATTTTACGGTTTAAAAGCCAGCATCGGCTTTAGCGGCCTTAATACCTATGTTGCGTATACGAAAGTCGATAAAGACGGTAATGCCGATACGATCGCAACCAGCGGCAATGCGGGCGTGGGAAGCGGATCGGATATCATCTATACCGCTAACGTGATCGGTAGCGGTAATTACAGCGCGGATGCCAAAGCGTATGCAATCGATAGCAATTACGCGATTAATGCACAAGCTAAAATCGGTGCACGCTACGTTAGCGTCGATCTTCCTCAAGCAGCGGGTGCTAAAAGTAAAGATTATAACACTTTAGATTTTTACGCCAGTTATGCTTTCGAGGGTGCACTCAAAGGTTTCGTCTTAGAAGCGCAGTATGAAGATCTTAGTGCCGATAGCGGTGCTAAAGATACCAACGAATTTCGATTTAAAGCCGCGTATAAATTTTAATACGTCTGTTTTACAAGCGACGATTCAAACCGTCGCTTGATATACTGTATCATAACATAGCGTTCTTGCAAACGTCTGGCGCAAGAACGCTATGGATACTTTCAAGACGTGATTAATCCTGACATGTAAAGCTTTTAGTAGCGATGAAAAGATAGCATACGCTAAAGGAGCAAACATGTCTAGCTACCATGATCAAACGGCCCACACGTACCGCTCGGTGCGAATGAAGTCGCATCGTATCGACTGGGACAATCCTCCCAAACCGTTTAAAACTTACCCTGAAAACTTTCCTCGCATTATGCTTGATGCGAAAGTACCTTCGCATCGCTTTTTGATGCTTATCGGCGGCATTACGGCGCAAAAAAGCTATCCGGGCATTACGTATGCTTTGCGTACCAATCCAAGTGCCGGAGCTTTGTATCCGACGGAAACGTACGTACAAATTCGCACGGTCGAGGGATTGGAAGACGGAATTTACCATCTATGCACTTTGGAAAACACGTTGGTACGTTTAGGCGATTTAAATGAGAACGAAGGCGTAGAAACATTTTTACATGTAAAAAAAATCAAAGGTTTCGTTTTCTTGTTTTCGGCACTTTACTATCGCTCGTCATGGAAGTATCAAACGCGTGCGTTTCGCTACTGCTTACTCGATACGGGGCATATGATAGGTACATTGGAAGCTTCGTGCTTGCTTTTCAAGCGCGATTATCGTGTCTGTTATCGCTTGGATAGAAGTCGTTTGAACACGCTTTTTGCTTTTGAAAACGAAGAGTTTTTTCTCTCGAGCGTGATTGTCGGAGAAGAGGACGAAGCATTGAGCCCTCAAATAGCGGCGTTGCGCCTTATGCGGGTGGATGGAACGGGACGGTTTGAATGCGATCCTCGTATCGAAGAGGCGTACCGGAGGACATGTACGCTTCAAGCGGAAGAAGAACAACGTGCTATGCCCGCGTTTGCGTTCGATCGCAAACGTTGGGAACAAGCGATTTGGAAGCGTCGCTCCATTCGCGACTTTACGCAAAAGCCTCTTTCGAAAGAACAGTTTTTCGAAACGATACGTTTTGTAACGGAGCCGATTCCCAGCGACTGCGACGTGAGGGTCGATCTTTATGCGGTTATTAACCGCGTGAACGGCATGGAGCAGGGTATTTGGCGGGAGGGAAAATACGTGCAAAAAGGCGATTTTTCAAAATATGCGGGCTATTTATGCTTGGAGCAAGCCCTCGGTGAAGAGAGCGGCGTGACGTTTTTTATCGTAGGAGACGATGCGCAAAACTACCAAGCGATGATGCAAAAAGCGAGTATCATCGGACATCGCTTGTACGTGATCGCTACGTATTTAGGGTTCGGGTGTAGCGGTATCGGTGCTTATTACGACGACGAAGTCAAGGCTTTTTTACAACAAGAAGGCATGATTCTCTATGCGCTTAGCATAGGATATTAGCTGACATGTAAGGTTTTTGCAATAGATTTTCGATCGTTTGAACGCTTCTCAACACTCATTAATTCCTCATTTTTTTTCGTTAAGCTTCATCTATAAAAGTAAAAATTACATTCTAAACGTAACTTTTACTTAAGATTCATACGTTTTCGTATGGCTCAAATCGTTCAATTCAAGGAGCAGACAATGACAAAGAAGATGGACAGAAGATCGTTTTTAAAAGCAAGCGGTGCGGCGGCAGGCGCGATGGTTGCTACGGTGAACGCCGAAGCGATTCCCTTAGTCGGCGATTCGATTTTACAAGACGGCGTTGATAGCGTGAGTGCCTCACACTTCGGTGCGGTAACGACCAAAGTACGCAACTCTCGATTTGAGAGCGTTGAGGCGTTTGCGGAAGATCGTTATCCGTCGAGCTTAATTCAAGGACTTCCGGCACGTACCTATGCGCAAGATCGTATCTTATATCCGTGCGTTCGCGAAGGGTATTTGAAAAACGGTTACAAAAGCGATAAAAGCAAACGCGGTTCGGACAAATTTGTGCGCGTTTCATGGGAAAAAGCCTTTGATTTGATTGCCGACGAGCTCAAACGCGTCTATAAAAGTTACGGGCCTGACGCGGTATACGGCGGAAGTTACGGTTGGTTTTGCGTCGGAAGTCTCAATAACCCTCAAGCACTTTTAGGCAGAATGCTCGGTATCGCCGGTGGGTATACTTCACGTACGCTAACCTACTCAACCCATGCGATTCGTGCGATTACCCCTTACGTTACGGGCGGCGACGAGTCGAGCAATCAACAAACAGCGTATCCCAATCTCATTGCCAACTCCGAATGCATCGTCTTTTGGAGCAGCGATCCGATCAACACCAATCAAATTGCGTGGGGCGTGCCCGATCATCAATCCTACGACTATATGAAACAACTCAAAGCCGAAGCGAAAAAGCGCGGTATCAAGTTCTACTGCATCGATCCGGTTTATAACAACACCGCGGTCTATTTTGGAGCAGAACATATCAAAGTACGCCCAACGACCGACGTTGCGATGATGCTCGGTATGGCACATTACCTTTACAGTGAAAACCTCTACAGCAAAGAGTTTGTGGAAAAATATACCAGCGGTTTTGCGGAATTTAAAGCATACCTCTTGGGCGATGGCGAGGATAAAACCCCTAAAACACCCGAATGGGCGGCTAAAATTTGCGGTGTGGAAGCAAGCGTGATTAAAATGCTAGCCAAAGAGTTTGTTTCCAAACGTACGATGCTGATGGGCGGTTGGGGATTCCAAAGAGCGCACCATGGGGAGCAACCGCACTGGATGTTGATCACGCTTGCGAGTATGATCGGCCAAATCGGACTTCCCGGCGGAGGGTTCGGATGTGCATATCACTACTCAGACGGTGGTGTTCCGGCTCCTGCGGCGGCGACGGGCAATCCTTTAAGCGATGTCAAAATGGGCAACGGTAGCCAAGGAACGGCTGCTGGTGCGGATGCCCCTGCGGCCTCTCCCGGACTTACAGGCATTAGCGTGAATTCTAAAGTGGACGGTCCTTGGAAACAACGTAAAATTCCCGTGATTCCCGTTTCACGCATTGTGGAATGTCTAGAAAATCCCGGCCGTGAGATCTTATTTGACGGTAAAAAACTGACCTATCCCGATTTGAAAATGGCGTATTGGGCGGGCGGCAATCCGTTCCATCACCACCAAGACCGTAACCGTATGATCAAAGCGTGGCAAAAATTTGAGACTTTTGTCGTCAATGAGTGTTTCTGGACGGCAACGGCGCGTATGGCAGACATCGTGCTTCCCGCAACCACGGAGCAAGAGCGTAACGACATCACCAAATCACATACCAATAGCTACATTTTTGCCATGAAAAAAGCGGTTGAACCCGCGGGCGAAGCGATGGACGATTTTGATATTTTCGTGAACATTCTCAGACGTTTTAGTGCCGCTGAGGTGTTGGCGTTTACCGAGGGTAAAAGTAAGATGGAGTGGATCAAATCCTTCTACGAAGAGTCCTTCAACAAAGCGAAAAAATCGGGTGTTGCGATGCCTTTATTTGATGAATTTTGGGAAAAAGGATTTGTGAAGTTTGAGACACCCGAAGCGGCTAAAAATTTCATCAAGTATAAAACCTTTAGAGACAATCCCGTAACGCATCGTTTGGGAACCCCTTCGGGTAAAATCGAAATTTTCTCGAAAAAAATTGCGGGATTTGGCTATAAAGAGTGCAAAGGACACCCGACGTGGTTTGAGCCGATGGAGTGGCTTGGCAGTTCCGTGGCAAAAGAGTTCCCGCTCAATCTGGTCTCTCCACACCCCAAATACCGCCTTCACTCACAGCTCAACAACACGTGGTTGCGCGATCTTGAAGAGGTTCAAGGTAGAGAGCCTATCTGGATGCACCCTAAAGATGCCGCTAAACGAGGTATTCAAAACGGTGACGTCGTGCGCATTTTCAACAAACGCGGTCAAGTGCTTGGAGGTGCGGTGGTAACCGAAGCGGTCATGGAAGGCGTTGTTAGAATGCAAGAGGGTGGTTGGTATGATCCTAAAGAGCCCGGCAAAATCGGCTCTTTATGCGTACACGGCGACGTCAATGTGTTGATCGCCGATATTCCGACCTCCGAACTTGCCCAAGGTAATCAAGCCACGGCACTTGTGGAGATTGAGAAATTCAAAGGGGAGTTACCTGCCATCGGTATCTTTAAAGCCCCGAGCATTAAAGGAGCGTAGAGAATGTTCGTCAAAACGATAACGTTAACCCTATGCCTTGCCTCGTTCCTTTTCGGGGCGGGCGGGTCGTTTATGAGCAAAAATAGCCCTCTGTTTTCCGATGCCAGTGCCAAAGAAGCGATAGGCGAATTGATCGTCTCGGCGGAAGTCAAAGAGCTTTCCAAAAGCGGTGAGTATACCGAAGTCGAATTTATCGGTTATCAGCCTAAAGACAGCGCCGTCGTGTACGAAAAAGCGGGAGTGCTGATTGTGGGCTTAGAGGTCGCCAATGCCGGTGCACTTAAGGTTATCGGCGAAAAAACGGACGAGTACGGAACGGTTTGGCTCAACGTCTCGATGAAAGGTTTTGTCGCTAGCAGTGCTTTGGGCAAAGACAAAGGGAGCATTTTGCAAGCGGGAAAAGAGCTTTTCGGTGCCAAATGCGGTACATGTCACGCTTTGCATGCCGAAAGCGAGTTTGATGCCAATGTGTGGCCGAGTATTTTGGATGCGATGGGAGAACAAGCTGCGCTTTCCAAAGACGAAAAATATTCGATTATGAAGTACTTGCAAAACTATCAGTAATATCCGCTTCCTTCGCCCTAAAGGCGGAGGAAGCTTATAGCATCCAAAGATAAACTTGGCTAGAATCATTACATGTAAGCTCATTTCAAAGGATCACTGATGGAACTTTGGTTGGAAAAACTCAAATCTTTGAAGCTTTTGTATGCCGAAGACGAAGAGGGGATTCGAAAGCCTATGTCCAATACCTTGGCATATTACCTTAAAGAGGTTCTTGAGGCGCGTGATGGAGAAGAGGCACTCGACATCTACTACGAGCAACGTCCCGACATCATTTTAACCGATCTTCGAATGCCCCGAAAAGATGGGCTCGATATGGTCAAAGAGATACGTAAAAACGACAAGAAAACCCCTATTTTAATGATTACCGCGCATACCGATAAAGAGTATCTGCTCAGCGCAATCGAACTGAAGATCGAAAAATACCTGATTAAACCCATCGCGCTCAACGAACTTTTAAGCGGTTTGAGGCTTTGCGTCAGCGAGATCGAATCGGGACGTTCGTTGTTCCTTGAATGCAAAAACTGTAAATTCGATTTTAAAAACAGACGGATTTTACACGAGGGAGGCAAAGAGACCGAGTTGACGCACAAGGAGTCCGATTTTTTGGAGCTTTTATTGCGTAAAAATGGGATGATCGTGAGTTACGAAGAGATTGAACTCAACGTCTGGAAAGAGGAGTTTATGAGCATCGCCGCCCTTCGGACTTTGGTTAAGTCTTTGCGAAAAAAACTTCCGAACAGTTCGATTAAAAACCATTCGCAAACGGGGTACAGCTTTGAGGTATAAGCTTGTTTGCTTACTTCTTTTAAGCCTTCATTGCGGCATTTTTGCGGCGCAAGAGGAACCTTACGTTGAAGATACGAGCGAGCGTCACGCCTTACATGTAAGAGATCCGCGTTCGCATATCAAGGTCTTTTTACCCTCGATGCCGTATAACTACGTTTCGCGTTTGGTGAACGAGGGCTTGGTGCGCTTGGCGGAAAACGATCAAGGATGGGAGTACGCTTTAGCGACCAAGAGCACCAAACTATCGCCGCTTTTGTACGAATTTGAACTGCGCAGGGGTGTTCGTTTTCAAGACGGTACGCCCTTTAACGCCGATTCGGTCATGCACAATTTTCACTACTTTCTGAAACAACCGTTTAACTACACCAACATTCATCGTTCCCTCAAAAGCATCGAAAAAATTTCCGACTATACGATTCGTTTGCATCTGTCTCAACCTTACGGTATGCTTTACCGCGATCTTGCACGGATTTACATCTATTCCGAAGCGTACTTAAAGACGTTCGGTTGGAAAGGTGCGGAAACGGGTGCGAATATCAAAGCATCGGGGCCTTACGGTTTGGGGCCGTACATTTTAACCGAGGGAATGATTACGGGGCGCAAACAAACGCCCAAAGCGACTCTCAAAGCCAATCCTTATTATTGGGAAAAACAGTATCCTTGCATCGAAACCATTACGTTTTATACGGAACTCTCAACCGCCGAAGCGTTGCGTTTAGCTTTATACGAAGACGGCGGGCTTGATTTTATGCAAATTCCTTTCAATAAAAAGATCGAAACGATGCTCTCTCCCTATGCCAAATTGGTTTCCATGCCCTCAACGCATAATTTTACGATCTATTTTAATTTAGCCAAAACCGCTTCGCCCGTAGCGCGTAAAGAGGTGCGCCAAGCACTCAATTGCGCGCTCAATCAGCAAAGTTTACTCGACTTTACCTATAAAAAAGAGGGCAGGCTCAACCCCGCCGCGTTCAAAGACGGAGCATGTCCTTTGGACGAGGCAATGATAGAACGTACGCTCAAAGGGCTGGAGCTAAACGTCGCCACGCAAGACTCGTTGCTTTTTTTATGGAAAGGCATCGAATATCAGCTCTCAACGTACGGCGTGAAACTCCGTTACCGCATTACGACGAGCGAAAAAGAGATTTACGATTTGGCGCAAAAAAATCATCGCGATACGCAAGAGTGGGATATTTTGATTCAAAATACCCAAGATTGGTACGGTAGGCATCCGTGGCCGGTGTTTATTCGCTATCAAGAGAACAATCCGTGGAGTTTTGTACGACACGACGCTTTGATGAAAAGTTCTATCGAAACGTTTTTCGGATTGGAACAAGACGATGCGTTGTTTCACACTTTAACCCAAAAGATTCAAGATCGAGCGCGTGAGGAGGCGTATATGTTGTTTGTCCCGATTCCCAATGCCGTTTTTGCTATGAACAAAGAACTGGTATTTGAACCGCTCGGCATCGGCATGCAGCCGTTCTGGAAAGCGAAAATTACCGATCGGCATTGGTCGGTAAGAGGCGATAAAGCGTATCCGGAAGAACTTCAAAAACCTTTGATTCCCAAGCGGTTCCCATGAAAAAAATCCCTATCAAATACAAACTTTTACTGCTCTTTAGTTTCTCGTTTATCGGCATGTTGATTTTGGCGGAACGAACGTTTAGCCTCTCGCAAGAGAATATCCGTAATGCGACGACGATTTTCGAGAATTCTCAAAGCACGCAGCATTTGCAGGAAAACTACATCGAGCCGACCAACGCTTTACGCGAAATGAGCCTCTCGTTGGTAATGTCGCCCAATGAAGATTACCGAAAAAATATCGAGGCGGACATTATCGATCGGCGTACGCGCTTGGAAGAGAATTTCGCAAAGTTAGATCCCCAAACCTACAGTGCATGGAAGGCGTATTCAAACAGCGTTCAAAAGACGTGCGGTTATTTGGAAGCGCGTTTTGAGGAGGCGGCATTTGTCCATGTCACTTCCATCGAGCGGGAAAACTATACGGCACTTCTAAATCGCCTTAAATCCCTTCAGCACGATGCGATTATGCAAACCAAACACAATTTTTCGGATATTCAAACCGGTGCGCGTGCGCTGAAGTACGAATTGGTCGTTTTGGTGCTTCTGCTTTCGGCATTGGTGTTCGTCGCGGGCTATTTACTCTCCAGCCATATCGTCTCTTCGATTTTGAAATTGCAAGAGGGACTCAAAGAGTTTTTCGGTTATTTGCAAACCAAAACGACGCAACCCAAACCCATTGAGCTTCACAGTCGCGACGAACTTGAAGATATGGCAAAACTGCTCAATCAAAGCATCTCCAAAGCTTCGGCAACGATTACCCAAGATACACTCTTTATCGAAGACGCGATTAGCGTGGTCAACGATCTTAAGCTCGGCAAACTCTCTTCGCGCCTTCATTCGACGGCACAAGCGCAAGAGTTGCGCCTGCTTAAAGATGTGATCAACGCGATGATCGACAATTTAGAGTCGAAAATTAACGAAAAGATTCTCAAACGTACGGAACAGGAGAAACTTCTGATTCAACAAAGCAAACTTGCAAGTATGGGCGAGATGATCGGCAATATCGCACATCAATGGCGACAACCTTTGGGTGAGCTCAGCGCGCTTTTGATCAACCTTCAAGTCAAACACGAGTTTCACGATTTGGATGAGGGGTATTTGCTTGAGAGCATTCAACGGTGTATGAAAATCAATGCGTTTATGTCGGGCACGATCAGCGATTTTCAAAATTTCTTTAAACCTTCGAAGGAAAAAGAGGTGTTTGAAATCTCCGAAGCGTGCGAACGCGCCATCGCTATTTTGCAAGCATCTTTACGTTATCACGGGATCGAGTTTTCGTTCGATATTTCCGAAAAGATGGAGGTGCTCGGTTATCCCAACGAATTTGCGCAAGCGCTTTTAAACATTCTCTCCAACGCCAAAGACGTCTTAAGCGAGCGAGAGATTAGCAATCCGTTTATTCGCCTTTACCTCAAAAAAGGGTATAAGTATATTTTGATCGTCATCGAAGATAACGGCGGCGGCATCGCCAAAGAGCATATGGAGCGTATTTTCGAGCCTTATTTCACGACCAAGTATGCAAAACAGGGAACGGGCATCGGACTTTATATGACCAAGATGATCATCGAAAATAATATGGGCGGCATTATTACGGTCAAAAATACCGAATCGGGAGCTCTGTTCACGATCAAATTACCCAGCGTTCCCGAAGCGGAATCAATGCCTTACATGTAAGAAAATTGCTTACATGTAAGGATTTTTTAGAGGCGTGCGTTTTTCTCTTCGATCATCGTATCTAGCGTCGTAAAGAGCGTTTTACTCTCTTTCTCGACCTCTTTAAAAAAGTCGATGATTTGCTTTTTCTCATCTAACAAATTCGATTGCGTCGAACGAATCAGGCCGCTAATGGCAAGAACGTGTTGATGGAAGCTTTGATGCGGTGCGTAGAGAGCTTTAAAGCTTGGCGTATCTCCGAAAATCTTCTCGCCGTCTTGATGATACCATTCGCCCAAACTGCACGTCTCGTGGTTTTGAAACGAAGCGTTTGCGTCGTTGACGTAAACGGCACTGTAGGCATTGGCTTTGAAAATCGCATGGTTCATTTTTGCAAGCGTGATGAAGATCGTTTGTTGAATCGTATTGATATTGGTCGACGTCGTATTGGAGTGTTCGATCAGACTGTTAAACGTGAGACTGAGTTGATCGAGCGTTTTGGTGGAAGCGTCGGCATTTTCTTTCATCGATTCGGCGTTGCTCTCGAGTCCCGCCGTTTCTTGTTGGAGCATTTTAATCGAAACGGAAATTTCCGCGGTTGCCTTTTGCGTCGTTTCGGCCAATTTTCGTACTTCATCGGCGACAACCGCAAACCCTCGTCCGTGTTCGCCCGCACGCGCGGCTTCGATGGCGGCATTGAGGGCTAAAAGATTGGTTTTATCGGCGATGTCGTTAATCATATCGACGACGTTGCTGATGTCGCGCGTTCGTTGCGCTAAAATACCGATACTTTGCTCGTTTTGGTTGACAAATTCGATCAAAGCGGTAATCTTTTCGATCGTATCGCGTAAGTTTTGGTAGCTTCCTTTGGTCTCGTCGGCGTAGATTTCACCGTCTTTGGCGATCTCTTTGAGGCGTTCGACGATGGTCGTGAGGTTAGCTTGGACGGTAGAGAAGTCGTTGGAACCGCTGCTAATCTGCGCCAATTCCGCATTCAACGTGTTGCGAGCGATAAATTCGTGGGTCTGTTGCATCGCGTGAACGGCTTGGTTGATCATTTGTACTTGATCTTTGAATTCGCCGTGCATGCCTTTTTGGAGGATTTTACGGCTGAAGTCCTCTTTAGAAGCCGCTAAAATCGTCGCTTTGATCTCTTTAGTGACCAATTCGAAGTTATCCAAAAGCGTGTTCATATTGGAACAGAGTTGCTTAAGCTCTCCGCCATCGTCGACGTTGACGATACGACCGTGAAGTTCTCCGCACGCACTGTCGTGAATAATGCCGGCTAAAGAGTGAATCGTATTGCGGACTTTATGGATATTGACGAACATAAACCAACCTAAAGCAAAATTGCTGAGGTTTAGGATTTGAATCCAGTGAAAACCGTTAAAATAGACCTCCAAACAAAACGCGATAAAAAAAATAGCCAACGAAATAACGTTGGCATTCTGGACACGCGCCAGTGAAGACGATCTATTCGTAGGAGAGGATAAATTCTGCATAAGAAACCTTTAATTTCGCAAGAGTATTGTCAAGAAGCGCTAAAGAGCTTTGCATACCGCCGCTTTTTTCCGCTTCGAGCATTTGACGGTAAAGCGGTTCGATTACGCTAAGGCCTTTAGGATTTGGACATCGTCTGACGGAGTGGTAGCCGATAATTTTGGCACTTCTCGTATCGACGATCGGCGTAATGTAGGCGTGAACCCAATAAAATTGCCCCGATTTGGTACGGTTTTTGACGTACGCAAAGATTTCGTCGCCGGCTTGGACTTTGTCCCATAGAAGTTTAAAGATGGCACGAGGCATATCGGGATGGCGTAAAATATTGTGGGGTGCACCGATCATCTCTTTTTCGGTGTAGCCGCACATTTCGATGCAAAGATCGTTAACGTACGTAATTTTACCTTTAAGGTCGGTCTTGGAAACGACAAACTGATCTTCGCCGAAGAAGAGCTCGTTCCCCTTTTGCGTAATAGCCACGGAATATCTCCTTATAGTAACTTCGTTGTCTTTATCCTAAAGTGCTTAGTATAACAAAAAAATAGTATATTTTAGTCGAATGTGTGACATTTTATACGTTTTACACGATGGATAATGCAATATCCAATCCGTACGAGAACATGCCGTCCAAATCGTTTACGAAAGCCCGCGTCAAGCTTTTGAAACGCCTTGAAAATAAAACGCTCAAGACGACGTTAGAAAAAGCTTATTTATCGGTTTGAAACGTGAAAATCGCCCCTAAACTTCGATCGCTTTTGTTTAAAATGACGTTGGCTTGCCATATCATATTCCCGACCGCACATGTGGGTAAGATACCGCTACCTTCGTATACGCCCTTAGCCGTCGGTTTTAAGACGAACGTATGAAATCCCATGTTCATATTGGTGGCGAAAATTTTCAGTTCGATCGAAGAGAGTTCATGCGGCGTCGTGACCTTAAAATGAAGCTGTTGCATGAGCGGAATGGATTTGGGATCGATCTCAAACGAAAGCGGCGTATCGTCTTTAAGGTTCAATTCACAGCGTTTTTGATGCAAATCGCACGGAAGCGAAAGCGTCGCAAACTGCGTATCGCCGACCCACCAACGGTATAGGTCGCTCGAATCGATTAAAAAGTACGCCGCAATCAAGACAACGACGATACATTCGACTAAAAAATATTTAACGATTTTTGAACCATTCATAAAAAGCCTTTTTTTGACATGTTAATATAACACGACTTTGTTAAAATTTAGTAAATGCGAAGTGACAGCTACTTTAAAGTTTGGTGTCGATAGAATGGAGAAACAAGCTCATTATGAGGGTTCAGACGTCCATGGTGTCATTTAGCGTAGACGGAAAACGGATCGAAGTCCGCGAAAACACGTTACTCATCGAAGCGTTACTTTCTCAGGGGATTTCTATTCCCCATTTTTGTTATCATCCCGCATTAGGAAAAGACGGTAATTGCCGTATGTGTATGGTCGAGATCGAAGGGCAAAAGCGTCCGCAAATCGCCTGCGATACTTTGGTCAAAGAGGGTATGGTCGTTCGCACGAAAGGCGAAAAGATTGATCGCGTTAAACGCTCGATTTTGGAGATGGAGCTCATCAACCATCCGATCGACTGCCCGATTTGCGACCAAGCCGGAGAGTGCTCTTTGCAAAATTACTACATGGACGTCGGACTTTACGAGAGCCGTCTTAGCACCCCTAAAGTGCGTGGGAAAAAGCATGTCGATTTGGGTTCGAACGTCGTACTCGACCAAGAGCGATGCGTGTTGTGTACGAGGTGCGTACGCTTTACCGAGAAGATTACGAAAACGCACGAACTGGGCATTCTTTCTCGCGGCGATACGTCGGTCATCGACACGTTTCCGGGCGAAAAGCTGAGCAATCCTTATGCGATGAACGTGGTCGATTTGTGTCCGGTGGGGGCACTTACCAGCAAAGATTTTCGTTTTGCCAAACGCGTGTGGTTTTTGCAGAGCGAAAAAGCGATCTGCAACGCTTGCGCAAGAGGGTGTTCGATTTTCGTCGATCACCATAAAGAAAAGTACCGAAGCGAAAAAATTTACCGCTATCGACCGCGTTTTAATGATGCGATCAACGGTTATTTCATCTGCGATGCGGGAAGGTTGAGTTATGCCCGTGAAAACGCGCTTTTCGATGCACAGGCGATGATTCGGGGAAAAGTCAGCGAATACGACTACGCCGAGGGAAAATGGCTTCGTTTATTGAAACGCTATTTAGGCAAAACCCTCTTTGTCCTCTCCTCATCGCTTTGTTTGGAAGAGCTCGTACGCCTTCAAAAACTCGCCAAGCTTTACGATATTAAACTAAGCGCGTATGAGCCTGACCGTTTTGATGAATGTTTCGGGGACACGTTTTTAAAATGTTCGGATCGCTCCGCTAACGCACGGGCGTTGCCTTTGTTGGGGATCGACGACACGAAAGAGGGATTCCAAAACGCTTTACAAGATGCCGAACTAATCGTCTTAATCGGCCGTCACGACGTGGCTTTGACGTTTGATGCGCCTTGCCGTAAGAGTGTGGTCGTCTTGGACGCGGGAGGCATGACATGTGAAGCCGTAGAGCTGATGTTGCCCGTCGCGTCGCACACGCAAAAAGAGGGAACGTACGTCAACGTCGACGGTTACGTGCAATACAGCGCGTGCATGATCGCAAACGACAAAGGGCGTAAAACGCTTTTGGAGCTTTTAGGCACGGTGCTAGGAGACGGCATTACGCGCGCGCAAGAGGTTTGGGAAGAAGAGATCGTCTGTTTGGAGCCGTTTAAAGATCTCTCGTTTGCTCTGCTTCCCTCGACGCCGAGGATTGCCTTATGAGCGGACTTGCGATCGGTATCGTCGTTTTGAACGTGGTATTGGCTTTGCTCTTTTCGCTCGGAGCCGCACCGATTTTGGTTTGGATTGAGCGTCGGGTCGCCGGATTGATTCAAGACCGTTTGGGCCCTAATCGTTGCCATATCTCGGGAATTCGTTTAGGTGGCTTGGTGCAGTCGTTGGCGGATATGCTCAAGCTTTTTTTTAAAGAAGATTTTAGAGCCAACGCGATTCGTGAAAAATTCCTCTTCTCTTTAGCCCCCGTGATCGTCTTCGTTTCGGCGTTTTTGAGCTTTATGGTTATGCCTTTTGCGGACGACGTGTACGTTGAGGGCGAGCGTTTTATCATGCAAGGCTTACCGATCGATACGGGCGTTTTGTGGTTTTTGGCGTTGGCGGGTCTGAGCGTTTACGGCATTATGATCGGCGGATGGGCAAGCCGTAACAAATACGCACTTTTAGGCGCGATGCGCTCGGGTGCTCAGGTCATCAGCTACGAAGCGGCGATGGGACTTTCGTTGATTTCGGTACTTTTGTGTTATCCCTCGGTGCAGCTAGGCGATATCGTCCGTGCGCAAGGCGAGCTTTTGGGCGGCATTTTGCCCGCTTGGGGCATTTTCCTCCAACCTTTGGCGGCATTAATCTTTATCGTGACCGCTTTTGCCGAAGCCAACCGAACGCCTTTTGACTTAGCCGAGGGCGAAAGCGAAATCGTCGGCGGGTTTCATACCGAGTACGGTGCGATGCGTTTTGGACTCTTTTTCGTCGGCGAATACGTTGCGATGAGCGCGTCGAGCGCGTTGATCGTTACGCTTTTTTTCGGCGGATTTCAACTGCCCTATCTCAATACCCAAACCTTACATGTCACGATGCCTCTCATCTTAGGCGCGTTGGGAATCGTCGTACCTTTGGGAAGTTTTTATGGTATTCGTTGGATACGAAAACATAACCGTTGGGCACTGCCAAATGACTGCCGAAACCGCGAAAGTGCATGGCTTAGCAACATTATTATCGGATTGAACGGCATTTTGGCGGCGGGTATCGGTTATGTTTGGATCGTCGGATTGTCGTCTTTCTCGACGCAGATGTTAACGGCATTGTTGCAAGTCGCGACCTTTGCGCTTAAACTCTTGGCGATGAATTTCGTTTTCGTATGGGTACGTTGGACGTTGCCGCGTTTTCGTTACGATCAACTGCAAATGTTAGGCTGGAAAGTGCTGATGCCCTTAGCCCTTGCCAATATTATCGTGACCGCGAGCGTCATCGTGTTGAGGGGGGCGTAAATGGGTGTTAAAATCGTTCCGCGTCACGGAAAAACGCTACGGGAAAAACTTTACCTTCCCGCCATTTTCGGCGGTATGAAAACGACCTTGCGCCATTTTACCGTCAATTTAGGCGATACGCCGCAGATTAAAACCTTTAGTTACCCCGAAGAACAGCCCCACGACATCGGTGAGCGCTACCGCGGCGTGCATCGTTTAACCAAGCGTGAAGACGGTAGCGTGCGATGCGTTGCTTGCTTTATGTGTGCAACGGCATGTCCGGCAGAGTGTATTTTTATCGAAGCGCAAGAGCGCGAAGACGGCGTGGACGAAAAGATGCCCAAACGCTTTGATATCGATCTTTTAGAGTGCGTCTTTTGCGGAGCGTGCGTCGAAGCGTGCCCGTGCGACGCGATTCGCATGGACAGCGGTATTTTCAGTTTTATCGGGAAAAAACGCGAAGATTTTATCCAGACGAAAGAGCAACTCTTAGCCCGTGAAGCCAAGGAAAACGCATGAACGACCTTTTGTTTATATTCCTCTCTTTTTTTGCCCTGCTCGGCGCTTTCGGGATGATCGTATTGCATCAGCCCGTCCACAGTGCATTGAGCTTGATCGTGACGCTTTTGGCACTTGCGGGACTTTTTGCGCTTTTGAACGCTTCGTTTTTGTTTGCGGTGCAAATTATCGTTTATGCCGGAGCGATTTTGACGCTTTTTATTTTTATTATCATGTTTTTAAACGTTAAAGAGTCCAATTTGCCCAAAGAACCCAATAAAACGCTTTACCTCTTTCTCGGCGGTATCGTTTTGATTCCACTCAATCTTCTCGTTTTGCGCGCGTTTTATGCGATGCCGCTTTTAAGAGAGCCTTTGGCGGAAGATTTCGGCGAGATCAAGCCTTTGGGTGCGGAGTTGTTTACGAAATGGCTACTGCCTTTTGAGCTGATTTCATTGTTGCTTTTGGTCGCCCTTATCGGTGCGGTCGTTTTTGCGCGAAAGGATGAGGTATGATCGTCTCGTCGCTTTTTTCGTACGTGCTGGTGGCGATGCTGCTGTTTTCGATCGGGCTTTTGGGCGTGATCGCGCGCAAAAATATTTTCGTAATCTACATGTCGATCGAATTGATGTTCAACGCGATCAACCTTCTTTTCGTCGCTTTGGCTCAATACCGCCATTCTTACGACGGTCAAATTTTTGCCGTCTTGATTATTGCGACGGCGGCGGCGGAAGCGGCGGTTTTTTTGGCGTTGATCGTTGTTCTGTTTAGGCGAAAGCAATCTTTAGATGCCGACGCGTTTCGCGCGTTGTCTCAAAAGGAGGCGGCATGAGCATCGTGTTGGCTTGGATCGTCTTGCTTCCGCTGTGTTCGTTTGTACTGCTAGGAGCGATGTACCTTTTTTCGATCACGCAAAGGCGTATTGCGCAACGCTACTTTACCTTCGTCGCACTGTTTTCTCCTGCGGTCGTGTTTGTTTTGGGTTTAGCGGCACTGCGTGAGCTGATGCTCCGCGGACACGCGTTGCATTATCGTGCCTACGTTTGGTTACATGTAGGGGATTATCGCATCGATATGGGATTTTTAGGCGATAAATTGTCGTTGTTTATGGTCTTTTTTATCACGCTCGTGAGCGGCTTGATTCATCTTTACGCAACGTCGTATATGAACAAAGACGAGGGTTACGGCAAATTTTTCGCCTATTTTCATCTCTTTACGGCGTGTATGCTTTTGTTGGTTTTGGCCGATGGCCCTTTGATGCTCTTTATCGGCTGGGAAGGGGTGGGGCTTTGTTCGTACCTTTTGATTGGCTTTTATTATCAAAACAATGCCAACGTCGTTGCCGGCAATAAAGCGTTTATCGTCAATCGCGTCGGCGATTTGGGCTTTTTAATCGGTTTGGCGATGCTCTTTTTTTACGGGCAGTCTCATAATTTTAGCTACGAAACGCTTGCCTTGCATATCGGTGCGGTACCGCCTGAGATTTTAACGGGAATTGCCGTGGCTCTTTTTGTCGGTGCGATGGGAAAATCGGCGCAAATTCCTTTGTACGTCTGGCTTCCGGATGCTATGGCGGGACCCACGCCCGTTTCGGCGTTGATTCATGCCGCAACGATGGTTACCGCAGGCGTTTATATGGTTGCACGGTTTCATTTTCTCTACGATTTGGTGCCGCATGTGGGTATTTTTATCGCGTATATCGGTGCGTTAAGCGCGTTTTTTGCCGCGCTAATCGCCACGAAACAAAGCGATATTAAGAAGATTTTGGCGTATTCGACGATGTCGCAGTTAGGCTACATGTTCGTCTCCGTTGGACTTGGAGCATACGATAGCGCGCTTTTTCACGTCTTTACGCATGCTTTTTTTAAAGCACTTTTGTTTATGGGAGCCGGAGCGGTGATCGTCGCGTTGCATCACGAACAAGACATCTTCAAAATGGGCGAAATGCGCCGCGTCATGCCCGTTACCTACGTCACGATGCTGATAGCGACCTTGGCGATTAGCGGTATTCCGCCGTTTGCGGGATTTTTCAGTAAAGACGAAATTTTGTCGGTTGCGTTTGGAAGCGGTCACTATGAACTGTGGTTAATCGGTACGGTGACGGCGGCATTGAGTTCGTATTATATGTTTCGGCTCTTCTTCCTCGTTTTTGAAGGAACGCACGCGTCGCATTCAAGAGCGCATGACGTCGATTGGGTGATGAAAGCACCTTTAGTCGTTTTAGCGGCGGGGGCGACGTTTGCGGGATTTTTAGGATTGCCCGAACTCTTAGGCGGCAAGCATCTCATCGGCGAATGGTTAGCCCCATGGAGGCGCGAGGCATTTCATCTTTCGCACGTTGTCGAGGAAATACTAATCGCACTGAACGTCGTTGCCGCTCTTTTAGGCATAGCAATCGCCTATCGAAAATTTCGTTTTTACGATAGACGCGTCGCATACAAACCCGAAGGAATCGTATACCGCAAATTTTACGTGGACGAGCTCTACGACGTACTGTTCGTGCAGTCGATTCAACGCTTGAGCCGTTTTATCGCCGAGACAATGGACAAAAAGCTTGTCGATCGCGTCGTAATGGGAATGAGTCGAGGATTTGTCGCGGCGGGAACTCGAATCGCTTGGGTTCAAAATGCCTCCGTTCGGTTGTATGCGTTTATTATGATTGCGGGTATCGGCGCGGCTTCGTGTTATTTACTTGCAGTATTGAGGTAGCGTATGGGTATCCTCTCTTGGATTATTTTTTTACCGATGGCGGTTGCGTGCGTGCTTTTGGTTCTTCCCGTGGGCGCAAAAGCAACGCGTAACGGAGCGTTTGGCGTCTCTTTGATTATTTTTGCGTTGGCGTTTTACGTGCATGAACATTTTGTGCCAAGCGCGCAGATGCAGTTTTACGAGCAATACGATTGGATCAAAAGCTACGGTATCGCGTATCGCGTCGGCGTCGACGGTTTTTCGCTGATCGTTTTGATGCTCATCGCCACGTTGCTTCCGAGTGCGTACCTTTTGTTGTGGCACAACGAACGTTCGAAAAGTTATTGGATCAGTATGCTTTTCATTCAATCGGGCATTAGCGGTACGCTTTTTTCACTCGATCTGTTTTTGTTTTACTTTTTTTGGGAAGCGATGCTGCTCCCCGTTTTTATGATTATCGGGCTTTTCGGCTCGGGCAATCGTGTTTTTTCGACCTTGAAGATCACCGTTTACACGATTATGGGGTCGCTTTTTATGTTTGTGAGTATTTTGTATTTGGGCGTGTCGCACTACTACGAATTCGGGGCATGGAGTTTTGCACTTTCGGATTTGGTGCGGATTTCGAGTTTGACACAGGCTCAAGAGATGTTTTTGTTTGCCGGTTTTATGATCGCCTTTGCGATCAAAATCCCGCTTTTTCCCTTTCATTCGTGGCTCTTGGAAACCTACTCGACTTCGCCTACCGGAGGCGTTTTTTTACTCTCTTCGATCATGGCAAAATTGGGCGTGTATGCTTTGGTGCGCTTTACGATGCCGCTTTTTCCCGATCTTTTTGTCGCCTACGCGCGCTTTTTTATCGGCTTGGGAATTTTCGGTTTGATCTATTTCGGCATTGCGGCGATTGTGCAGGATAACATCAAAAAGATGCTCGCGTACTCTTCGGCGTCGCACTTGGGGCTGATCACTGCGGGCGTTTTTTCGCTCAACATGCAAGGCTTAACGGGCAGTGCCTTTCTCATCGTTGCTCACGCGATTGCCACGGGAGGGCTCTTTTTATTGGTCGGCGTGATGCAACGCCATTTGGGGATTCGCCCGCTAAGTGCCTTGGGCGGCATTGCCAAGCGCGCTCCGTGGTTTAGCGTCTACTTTGCGATCATGCTCTTTTGTACGGTCGGCATTCCCGGAACGAACGGCTTTGTGGCGGAACTGTTGATCGTTTTGGGTATTTTTCATTACAATCCCTATTTGGGCGTTTTAGCGGCATTGACCGTTTTGGTGGCGGCGAGTTATATGTTCTGGGTTTTTCAAAAAGCGATTTTGGTGCAAAGCGGCAACGACGTTTCGCACATGCGCGACTTGAGTCTTCACGAAATCGTCGGTCTGTTTCCTTTGGCGTTTTTGATCGTCGCGATGGGTGTTTATCCTGATTTTTTCTTGGCAAAAATTACGCCGACCTTGCACTATTACCTCGATACGATCTTACATGTAGGAGCGAATGCATGATCGCGCTTGGATGCATTGCCTTGGGCGCGGTGCTTTTGATGCTTTTGTCGGCGATGCCCAAAGTTCGTATGGAACACTGTTCCGTGTTTGCTTTCGTGACGCTTCTGATCGGCTTGATCCTTACGCTCACGTCGTTCGGAGAGTTGTTCACCTTTTTCCCTTTGCCGAAATTTTTTCACAAAATGCTCATCGTCGATAGTTATTCGGTCTATTTCGATGCGATTATTTTAAGCGGCGCATTGGTAACTTCACTGATCGGCACGCACTATTTTCAGGCAAAGAGACACTTTAAAAAAGAGTTTTTTTCGCTTTTCTTGTTTTCGGTTTTCGGGATGATGCTTTTGGTGCATGCAAGCGAATTGCTCAGTGCTTTTATCGCATTGGAGATCGCGTCGCTAAGCCTCTACGTGATGATCGGCTTTCAAAAAGTCCACGACAAACGCGTGGAAGCGAGTTTTCAATACCTCGTGTTAGGTTCTTTGGCGGGCATCTTCTTTCTTTTAGGCAGTGCGTTTGTGTATGCGGGGCTGGGTACGACGATCTTGGGAGAGATGGGAAACCGCTTGGATACGCTGATGGGTAAAGACGTTTCACTCGTGATCATCGGTGCGACTTTGATTTTGGTAACGTTTTTGTTCAAAATCTCCGCGTTTCCGTTTCAAAACTGGACGATCGACGTGTATGACGGCTCTTCGCTTCCGGTGAGCGCGTTTATGGCGGCGACCTTTAAAGTGGCGATTTTCGGGTTTATTCTTCGTTTGATGTTGGTGGATTTCGACCCGATCCGCGATACGTGGGATACGCTTTTCATCGTCGTTATTATCGCAACGCTTTTGTACGGCAGTTTTTTGGCGATTATCCAAAAGAGCTTGAAGCGAATGCTGGCGGCTTCGAGCATCGTGCATACGGGCTATTTGCTGATCGCTTTCGTCTCGATCGGTTACGCGGGTGAAAGTGCCGCTTCGTCGATCATCTATTACCTCGTCGCTTATTTTCTCTCGGCAATGGGCGCGTTCGGGCTGATTTCGTATATTGCGGCGGACGAACATGTCAGGGTAACGTACGAAGATTTTAGGGGCTTTGCCCATGTGCATCCTTACATGGCGGCGATGCTGAGCGTCTTTATGCTCTCTTTGGCGGGAATACCTAGCACCATCGGTTTTGTGGGTAAATTTTATATTTTTACCGGAGCGATCGAAGCGGGTTATACCTTTCTTGCCGTATGCGGCGTGGTGGCGACGTTTGTATCGGTGTATTATTACTTTAAACTGATCGCGCTCATGTATTTTTACCCTGCGTGCGATTCGGATTGGAAAGACGTACCGAGCCTTAAGGGTATTACGCCCTTAACGATCGGTTTGATCGCCCTAGCAATCATCTGGGGCGGCATCGGCAATACCTTTATCGCTTACTTTCCGGGCGTGGATTTTCTCATCGACACCGCACGACTTTCTTACATGTCGTTGTTTATCAAATAACAACGCATCGCATGTCGACATACTAATGTGCGCGAAGCAGTGCCTCGAACTCATCGGGAAATTTTTTAAGGTAGCTTTGCGCGATAAAAGCGACCGATGGGGCGAAAACGCAGATGGTCTTACCGTTCATCGTATCGACCGCATCGAGGATGGTTTGGTAGTCTTCTTTGCTTCCTTCTCCCGCTAAGATTTTGGCTAAGATGCGATCGACCCAGCCCGTACCTTCGCGACACGGCGTGCATTGACCGCACGATTCGTGATGGTAAAATGCAAACAGATTTTTCATTGCTTCGGGAATGCTCACGCTCTCGTCCAGTACGATCATACCGCCCGTGCCCAAAGCCGAGCCGTGTGCTTTGAGACATTCGTAATCAAGCGTTATATCGTCGATCTCATCGGCTCTGAGGATTTGCACCGAAGAGCCTCCCGGGATGATCGCTTTGAGATTTTTATCCCCTTTGATGCCGCCGCACAACTCGTAAATGACGCGTTTCATGCTTGTCCCGTAAGGCAGTTCGTACACGCCCGGTTTTTTGACATGTCCGCTGATGCCAAACAGCATCGTTCCGGGGCTTTGTTCCGTACCGTAAGCACGGTACGACGCATAACCTTCGCGAATAATAAACGGCACGCTGGCGATGGTTTCGACGTTATTGACGACGGTCGGATTGCCGAAAAACCATTCGGGTTCTTTGCCTTTGAGTTTGAGTCTCGGGTGTCCGCGCTTGCCCTCTAACGATTCCAAAAGTGCCGTTTTTTCGCCGCAAATATACGCTCCCGCACCTTTGTGAATCGTGACATGTAAAGAAAAATCACGACCGAAGACGCTATTTCCCAAAAGTCCCGCCGCATAAGCCTCGTCGATCGCTTGTTGCAGGCGGTTCATCCAAAAGACGTATTCGCCGCGAATGTATACGTAAGCGTGGTGTGCATTGATGGCGTAACTTGCGCAGATGATGCCTTCGATCAGCAAATGCGGGTCAAACTCTAAAATTTGACGGTCTTTAAACGTCCCCGGTTCGCCTTCGTCGGCATTGACGACCAAGTAAACGGGCTTGGAGCTTTGGGGCGGAATGAGTCGCCATTTCTCTCCCGTTAAGGCACCGCCGCCGCCTTTGCCTCGAAGTCCGCTTCGTTCTATTTCGCAAATCGTTTCATCGGGGCTGAGGCAAAAGAGTTTTTCCAAGGAGGCATAACGGCCGTTGGCACGCGCAACTTTGAGGGTATGGGCGTTTGGAATATCGAAATTTTTGCTGACCACTTTAGCGATCATGGCAAAGTCCGTCTAAAATTTCGTCGATTTTTTCAGGGGTTAGGTTCTCAATATACGCATCGTTGAGCCGCATACAAGGTGCCGTACCGCATGAGCCGAGGCATTCGACGAGTGAGAGCGTAAATTGTCGATCGGGCGTCGTTTCGCCTACTTTGATGCCGAGTTTATATTGAAGGTACTCTTGAATGTTTTTCGAGCCGCAGAGCATGCACGAGAGTGTTCGGCAGAGCTGAATATGGTATTTGCCGACGGGTTGGAGTTGAAACATCGTGTAAAACGAAGCGACCGAATAGACTTCCATAGGCGTACGTTCTAATTTTTTGGCGATAAAACGTATCGCATCTAGGCTAATCCACCCCTCTTGGTACTGAACCATCCACAAGGCGGGTAACATTAACGATTGTTTGTCGGGATAACGCTCTAACAACGCGTCAAATTTTTCTTCGTTCTCCCAATTAAACCCAAAACGACTCATCGATCCAACTCTCCTGCAATAATATTCAAACTTCCTAAACTAAGTATCGCATCGGCGATCATACCGCCTTCAATGATGCTCGGGTACGCCGCCATTGCATAAAAACACGGCGGTCTGACTTTGACTTTATACGGTTTGGGGCTTCCGTCGCTGACGATAAAAAAGCCGAGCTCTCCGTTAGCCCCTTCGATGGCGCGGTAAGACTCGCTCGGAGGCACTTTGACGCCCTCGAAAACGAGCTTAAACTGATTCATCAAGCCCTCGATATTGCCGTAAACTTCATGCTTGGGCGGTAGCGAAATCGAGCGATCCGCAACGCACACCGCACCTTGGGGAAGGCGTTTCATCGCTTGTTCGATGATGCGTTTGCTTTGCCTGATCTCCTCAAAACGTACCATAATGCGATCGTACACGTCGCCCACGCTGCCTAACGCCATATCGAAATCGAAACTCTCGTAGTGGTAATAAGGCGCATTGACGCGCAGGTCGTATGCCACGCCGCAGGCTCTGAGGTTGGGACCGCTGAGGCTTCGGTTGATTGCCTCTTCTTGGGAAATAATACCCACGTTTTGCGTTCGATCGTGAAAGATTCGGTTATGCTCTATCAATGTGAGCGTATCGCCGACTCCCGTATCGATGGCTTTCAAACAGACATGTAAGTCGTGTTCGAACCCTTCGTAGAGATCGTGGCTCATACCGCCGATGCGCATGTAAGAGTTGGTCAGCCTCGCTCCCGTGAGCTTGGAAAGAAGATCGTAAACGTTCTCTCTGGGGTTGTACAAATACCAATAATTCGTCAGCGCGCCCATATCGACCAAGATCGCCGCCAAACAGACCAAATGGTCGATCATACGCGAAAGTTCGCCGATAATGACGCGGATAAACTGGGCGCGATCGGGCAATTCAATGCCCAAAATACCCTCCACCGCATGCGCGAAAGCGATATTGTTCAAAATCGCCGAACAGTAATTGAGCCTGTCGGTATAAGGAATGATTTGGTTGTAAGTATGGTTTTCGCACGATTTTTCAAAACCGCGGTGCAAGTAGCCGATTTCACTGATGGCGCATCGGATCGTTTCGGACTCTAATGCCACAAACGTGCGAATCGTCCCGTGGCTTGCCGGATGTGCGGGTCCTAGATTGAGAAACATCAACGCATCGTGCGATTCAATGCCTTTGCGTTTGAGTCGAGGCGTCATCTCGTCCATCAAATCGTCGCTTTTATGACAGAGCTGTCCTTGCGTGATGGGATAGTCTTTACGCAACGGATGTCCGATAAACTCTTTATGATTTAAAATGCGCTTGAGGTTGGGATGGTTTTTAAAATGAATGCCGTATTGATCCCAGATTTCGCGCTCCGCCCAATTGGCGCTTTTAAATAAAGAAGCGATGCTATCGACCGCTAAAGTTTCGTCCACGTCGATTTTAAGCGTTATCACGTTGGAAAAAAGTCGATCACGTAAAAGATAGACGATCGCAAAACGTCGTAACGCCGAAGACTGATGCCAATAATCGATGGCCGTCATATCGACTAAAAACGTGTAACCGTCGTTTTGATACAGTACATGTAAGGCTTTCAGTATTAAAGAAGCATCGAGTTTGTACGCACCGTACGCGTCGATTGAAACCTCTTTTTCGAAGCGTTCAAGAAAGGCTTTAGGCATCAAGGCGTCCTTTAAAAACGCGTTTGGCACGATCAAGGAGCAAAGGTTCGTCGGCTTGAATCTTTTGAATTGCCAAAAGTGCGTCTAAAAAAGCTTCGGGGCGCGGCGGACATCCGGCGACGTAGACGTCGACGGGAATAATCGCATCGATGCCTTGAAGGGTAGTGTAATTGTCGTAAAAACCTCCGCTACAAGCACAAGCTCCGGCACTAATGACCCATTTGGGTTCGCACATTTGATCGTAGATTTTTTTTAAAATCGGTGCTTGCTTGTAGCTAATCGTTCCTGCGACGATCAGTAAATCGGCTTGGCGCGGCGAAAAACGCACCACTTCTGCGCCGAAACGCGAGATGTCGTATTTGCTGCTTGCCACGCTCATAAACTCGATGGCACAACACGCCGTTCCGAAAACATACGGCCACATCGACGATTCTCTTGCCCATGAAAGTGCGCTCTCGAGCGTCGACGTAATGACGCTATCGCCGAAAATCGCCTCGGCTCCTACTGCCATGAGAGTGCCTTGATACGATAGACGTACCATAAACCCGCCGCTAAAAGCAGGATAAACGTCAGCATCTCAAAAAGACCGAGAAAACCGAGTTCTCTTAAATTGAGTGCCCACGGAAACATAAAAATAATTTCGACGTCGAATAAAACGAATAAAATAGCGATCAGGTAAAATTTGGCACTCATACGCCCCTCGCTCGTGCCGATCGGAGAGCTGATGCCGCTTTCGTAGAGCATGTGTTTGTTTTTCGTTTCGCTTCGAGGACCTAAACGTGACGAAGCTAAAAAAAGCAGAGGAAGGAAAAGCGTTAAAAAGGCGACGATACACGACGCTAAAAAAAGGTTTTCAGACATTAATCGTATCTCCTCTAAGGTCTGAAATCATCATAACCAAAGAAATGTAAAAGAGACGTAAAAAAAGAAAATCAATTTTATCGCTAAAAAAGAGCGATGCTTAAGAGATTTTTTTATACAATAGCACCCAAAATTGTTATTAAAGTTAGAGGATTGTGTATGCGCTATTTGGTTTTTTTGTCTCTTTTCTCTTTAGGTTTGTATGCCGCGATTACGGCAGACGATATTTACTACGTTTACAAAACAAAAGGTATTAAAGCCGTCGAGGAGCTTTTAAAACGAGAGTACGAAGTCAAAGAAGTGAAAGAGATCAAAGAGGTCAAAGAACCCTTTAAAGAAGTAAAAGAGGCGAAAAAAGAAGAGCCTAAAGAGCCGGCGGTTAAATTGGGTCAAAAACGTTTCGTTAAATTCAAAACGCCGAGCGAAAAAGAGTCGGTTTCGCGCGATCATTGGTTGAAGCAACTTAAGGGAATCGATGTGAGTTACGGCTACTACGAAGACGTCGAGTCATTGATCGTGTGTGAAAAAGAGAAAAGACGCTGTGACGTCTTCCATGTCGAAGAAGACGGATTGAAACTCGTTCGCGTTCACGACGACGTTATTATGGGCAAAGGCGGCGATAAAGTCAAACGCGGCGATCTTAAAACGCCGGTGGGCGTGTATGAGATCATTAAACGTTTCAAGCCGACCAATCAATTTTACGGCCCGTTGGCGTTTTCACTCTCGTATCCCAATCTTTTCGACGTCTTACGCAATAAAACGGGCGACGGCATTTGGATTCACGGTATGCCGATTGACGGAAAAGACAGAGACGATTTGAGTAAAGGGTGCGTGGTCATGGAAAACAACGCCATCTTAACCCTTGATACGGAGATTAACGCACAAAGTGCGGTCGTCATTATCGGCGAATCGAAAGTCCCTAAAATGACGCGCGAACAAGTTGCAACGATTTTAAGCGAAGTTTATAAATGGCAACGGGCTTGGAAGGTCAACGACATCACGACCTATCTCAATCTCTATTCCAACGATTTCAAAAAATCGGACGGCTCCGGAAAAGCAAAATTTTCGGCGATGAAACAACAAATTTTCTCACGCAAAGAGAACAAAACGATTCTGTTTGAAAATATCAGTATTTCGCCGTATCCGACCGTAGACGATCGAAAACTGTTCAAAGTTTCGTTTTACCAAACGTACAAAAGTCCCTCTTTTGCTTCAAAAGGCGATAAAGAGCTGTATATAGAGATGGTCGGCGATAAAATGCAGATATTGGCGGAAAAATAGGAAAGAAAGATGCAAGAACACGAAGAGATTGAAGAAGAATTAGCCAAATTGATCGCAGCGCGTGAAGCTTTTTTGGCGTATATGGACGAGACGATTCCCAAAGACGAAAAGGGTATCGGTTTTGACTTTTCGAACCATCCTACGTTAGATGCCAAAACGGTTTACGAACACTTTTACAAACTTGATTACCAAGCGCGCAAAATTAGGAGTTTTGTCGTTAAAGCGTTCGAATTAAGGCATTAGAGATGGCATATATTACGATTAACAAAGCGCATTTTTTCCATAACCTCACGCTTTTGAGCGATAAAGCCGGCGGCAAAAAAAAGCTGATGGCGGTTTTAAAAGACAATGCCTACGGACACGACGTCGCCTTAATGGCGCGTTTATGCCAAGAGTACGGCATCGTCCGCGCCGCCGTTAAGACGATAGACGAGGCTAAAATCATCGCTCCGATGTTTGACGAAGTTTTGGCTTTAGTCGATCATCCGACGCATAAAAGCTTGCATCCGAGCATTTCGTTTGCAACGCATTCGCTAGAGGCATTGCATGCGCTTCCTCCCGGAGCGGCGATTCATTTGAGCATCGATACGGGCATGCATCGAAACGGCATTAAAGAAGAGATGATCGAAGCGGCACTGGCATTGATTGCACAAAAAGGGTTGCTTCTCAAAGGTGTTTTTACGCACTTTCGCAGTGCCGACGAATTGACGAGCGAGTTTTTTTGGCAACGTTCCAATTTTGAACGCGCAAAAGCAAAAATCCGCTCTTTTGCTAACATGTACGCATTTCCGAAGATTCATTTTCACTGTTGTAACTCAGCGGGGCTTTTGCGCTCGAACTCCTTAGGCGACGACGACTTCGCACGTCCGGGGATTGCGATGTACGGCTACAGTCCGGTCGATCCGCGTATCGGTACGTACGACTTAAAACCCGTTATGGCGTTATGGGCGGAAAAATTGAGCACGCGCATCCTTAAAAAAGGAGAACGCGTCGGATACGGCGGTATTTACGAAGCGAAAGAGGACGAAGTGATCTCGACGTACGACATCGGTTACGGGGACGGTTTTTTCCGCTTCGACGGGTTTGAACCCGTGTTGATGGCAGATGGCAAAGCAACCAAAGGACGTATGTCGATGGATAGTTTTTGCGTGGGCGGCGATGCCGCGAAAGTCTGTATGTTTGATGACGCAGAACCGCTTGCAAAACAATTTCATACCATTAGCTACGAAATTACGACCAAACTTTCCGCTTCGTTAAAACGTATCGTGATTTAGCTCGCGAACAACTTGATTTCGATTGCGCCGCTTGCTTCGCGCGTGCTAGCGACGCTCAATGCGCTCTCCGCTCGAAGTTTAAACGTCGATAAGGTATCTTTGGGAGCCAAAGAGGTAATGCCGAAACTGCAACTAATCGTTCCGATATGGGAAAACTTCGTTTGAGCCAATAAGGCTTGAAATTTTTTAGCGACGCCCAATCCCGCTCTAAAATCGACTTCGGGTAGCAAAAGCGCAAAACGATCGTCGGTCCATTTTGCAAAGACGTCGATGTCGCGCGTATTTTTTTTCACCAGTTGAATAAATTCTCTTTTAAATCCCGTGATAACGGCGGCGGGAAAGATATTGCTGATATTTTTAAAGGCGTTGATTTCGATGAGAACGAGCGTGAGATTCGTGTGGTAGCGTTTGTGACGTTTAAACTCTTGTTGCACTTCGTCTTGGAGTTTTAAATAGGTAAAAACGTCAAGCGTTTTATCGTATTGCGTCGTTTCGCCGGCGTAACTCGTATTCATACTTTGCAAGAGTTCTTTTTTTGCCGAAAGGGAAAGGGCAAAGCTTAGCATTTGAAGAAAACGGCGAATGATCGACATGTGGGCTTCAACGATTTCAGGCGCGAAGCTTGCCAGCATTAAGTTTCCCAAAATCTTTTCATGACGCTCTTCTTTAATCTCAAAAGCAAAAAGCGTTAAAGTCTTTTTATCGATCGTAACATGTTCTTTGGAAAACGCGGATTTCTTGGTGTAGATTTGAATCGCGATTTTTTCGATTTCGCTTTGGTACGGGTTGGTGTGCAGAGGATGAATCTCTTTGGTGCGAAAGTGCACTTTAATAAAAGTGTTTTCATTGTAAAGCGTCATGCTCTCTTTATCGTAGAGAAACAAAAGCGTTGCTTCTAAGGACAAGTTTTTTTCAAGAATCTCCAATGCTTTGACGGTATTGAGTTTGGTCGAAAGCGAAGAGAGTAGGACATCGGAGAGTTGTTGAAGCTGTGCGATCTCGTCTACAGGTTCGGTATATTTTTCGTCTTGAAGAGGAAAAGAAAAACGTTTCGAAAAGAAAATCGCTGCAAAAATCAGCGCAAAAATCGCTATTTTGATCCATGCGACGCTATGGTTTGAACACAATAAAAGTTCATCTCCAAAAGAAGTCCCGTAAAGCACGACGTTGGAAAAAGCGTCCAATATCCAATAAGCAAGAGCACCGATAAGAGCTACAACGTAGAGGTTAAGGTCGCGGCGCATGGGCTTACTCGCGGATTCCGTCAGCAAACAAAATACCGTCGATACCGTGCAAGGCGGCAAACTCAATATCGTTATCGTCGCTTGAAGCCAACAGTATTTTGGCGTCGAAGAGATAGTCGTCGGCAATTTTTTGCGCTTGTAATACCAAGGCTTTACCGACGACGAAATACGAAGCATGAAGCGCATGACCCAACATCAGCTCTTGAATGTTTTTGACGTTCATGGCAAACGGAACATTTTGCGCGAAGCAATAGCTTGCCAAAGGCGCGTCAAACTCAAAAAGCACGATCGCGTTTGAGGGCGTGTGAGACAATGCTTCTTGAGCGGCGATACGATAAAAAGGCGTATAGGGAATGAGCGAATGTCCTAAAATGATCATGACGTCAACCTTGCACACTCTTTGGAGCAATAAAAAACACCGTCTTTAATGATGGCGTCTTTATGGCTAATAAACGTTGAACACGCATGGCATTCCACCATCGTTTCGCCTTCTAATTTCTTCGCGTCGCGGTTTTTTTGAATCGTTTCTTTTCGAGCATTTTTGAAAAAAAAGAGATAAATCAATACGATAACGGCGCAAAATAGCGCGATTTTAAGCAACATCGACATCCTTCATCACAAGATAATAACGTTTTTCTCTTTGGTACACGCGACAGTTCGACAACCCTTTGATCTCTTCTTCGACGAATTCGCCTTTGTAAAACAGTAAGGTTGTCGTAGGGCGAATAAAATTACGGCACAATCGTACCAGTGTTTTTGTTTGGGTCACGGCGCGCGAACTAATCAAATCGACCTCGAAAGGCGCTACTTTTTCGACGCGATCGGTTGCAATGTCAACGTTTTTAAGATCGAGCGTTGTTTTGACCAGATGTAAAAAAGCACTTTTTTTTGCAATCGGTTCGAAAAGCGTAAAATGCACGTTCGGTAGCGCAAACGCCAAGACCATTCCCGGAAAACCCGCTCCCGTGCCGATATCGATTGCCGTTCGAAACGAAGAGCTTTCCAAAAACTGTAAAGGATAGACGCTATCTTCGATATTTTTCATGACCGCTTCGTGCGTTTTGGCTCCGGAAATATTGTGCGTACGATTATAGTGCAATAAAAGCGATGTGTACGTTTGGGCATGTGAGTCAAAATATTCCGGAAGCATTGCGTGCCCTTTGAAAAAAAGATATTAAAAGTATATCGTATCTAAAGGGCGATTAAGGAAGGTTTACATGTGGGTCGTACGGTAAGCATTTTTCGTACGATCTACATGTAACCAAAGAAAGCGTTTAACGGATACGAAAGCGGCGTAGTTCGATATTGGCGTTTTGTGCTTTTGTCAACAACTGACCGGAAATCTCTTTGACGCGTTCGCCCAAAGCGTTGTTATGTTCGGAGAGCGACGTCATATCGTCGATTTGTTGCATAAATGTTTCCGCCGTTTGCGCGACGAGCGTATGTTCACTGCTTTGTTGCTCGGAGATTTCGATGGTACGGCTCAATGTTGCGGAGGTGCGTTCGGAATCGCCGATGAGTTGATTCGTGTCTTGCGAAAGGCTGAAAAACGATTGTGAAATTTTTTCCGTTTTATCGGTCACAAGGTCGATCGTTTGTACGATAACGTTGGTCGTCGCGCTAATATCAAGCAGTGAGGCTTGCGTACGTTCGGCCAATTTGCGCACTTCATCGGCGACGACGGCAAATCCGCGCCCGTGTTCGCCTGCGCGTGCGGCTTCGATAGCGGCGTTTAGGGCTAAAAGATTGGTTTGATCGGCGATGTCGTCGATAATGCTAAGGACTTCTTTGATCTGCGTCGCTTGTTGCGAAAGCGATTCAACTTGAGAACTTAGAGCGTGTTGTTCTTGTGCGCTTTGACGCGTGCGATCGACGACGCTGCGCATATTGGTGACAAACGTATTGAGGATCTCTTGCGTTTGTTGGAGGTCTTGACAGGTTTGAAACGATGTGTGTTTCATCTCCAACTCTTTCGCTTTTAAGCGTTGCATATCGGATTGGACGGTATGCATAAAGCGGTTTTGTTTTTCGATATTGCAGGAGAGGTCGGCGGAAACGCTGTTTAACGAATGGCTTGCTTCGACGCTTTGGTCGGAAGTCTCTAACGCTTTGGAGATGGAGGCTTTAAAATTTAAAATCAAGGTTTGTACCTGTTTCATCGTATCGGAGATTTCGTTATCGTTTTTCAACGTGAGCGATTCGGTAAGATCGAGGTTGGAAGCGATACTTTCCAATTTTTTTCCCGAAACGGTAATGGCCTGTAAAACGTCTTTAAACGTAGCATACAGTAAAACGATGATAATCAAGGCGGTTAAGACAAGCACACTGCCTTCAATCCAAACATGGCGGTACGTTGAGGCTTCCAAGGCGTTAAGGGTTTGTTCGATTTCTGCGGAGAGATGATCGTCGACGCTTTTGAGCAGGTTGATTTTATCGGTAATCGTGTTAAACCATACGGTTGCATCCACGCCAAAATGTCCTTCGTTGGCTTTGGTGATCGCACTTGAGCGCATCTTCTCGACTTCTCCCACGACGGGCGATTGCATCGTTTTTTGGTAAAACGCTATCGAAGCAGGCGAAGCCGTGCCTAAAAAAGCATCCAAATACGAAGCTTGTTCGGAGACGAGGGTAATCAGTTTAACGAACATGTTCGGCGCGAAGGCATCGGCGGCAAAGGTATTGGACAAGACGGCCCGTTCGATGCCCGTGCGTTCTTTGGCTTTGAGAAAATTGGCGTAGGCATTGAGCTGTTTGATGGTTTCGGGATTATTCGAGAGCATGGACGAGGAGGTAACGATGTCTAAAAGGTGTTTGTTTAAAAGCGTGTAAAAATCAACTTGCTCCGCCGCACTAATCGCAAAGGTATCGACGCGTTTTCGAATGCTCTCCAGATTGGAAAGCATGGTATCGATCGTCTGGATCTGTTCACCCAAAGAAGCGGGAAATCGGCTCAAATCGATCGTTTGAAGTGCTTGGCGGTAGCGCGCTCTTTCCTGATCCGTCAATTGACGTTGCGAGGGAAGCTTGTCGGCGAATTTCTTCCCCGACGAGCCCAAATATCCCGCACTCGTACCTCTTTCTTTTTGGCTTTCGTGAACGAGTAAGCTAATGCTCGTCGAAAGAGAGACGATACGTTGAAGGTTTTGAATATTGGAGAGTTTTTCATGCGTCGTCATAGCCATTCTAACACCCATAAGTAAGGCGACGAGACCGACGACGATCGAGACAAAGGCTAGTTGAAGCTTAACGGTGCGGCGCATACTCTATCTCCTCGTATAAAAGTCGTTTTATTTCATAGCGTTGATTATACTGGTGTCGGAAATCCAAATGCATTGACGTACGTCAAACGAATATTAAAGGCTCAAAATCGATACGTGGGGCGCACGTGATGTGCGTCCCAAATACGCTATATCAAAAAAGCTTAAACAACGGCGATAGAAGAGGTATAGTCGCCGTGGAGATTACAGCGTGCAACGGCGGAAAGCGTTTTGACGCTTTTCGTATCGATGCGTGCCGCCAAATAGCCTCGAGACGTTTTAGGCTCAAGCGAAACCGTTGCCGCTTTGTGTCCGTCCGCAAAAAGCGTGATTTCGTAAATCCAATGGTTCTCGACGCTTGGATGAAGAACGCCTTTTTGTCCGATATTGACTTCCACCAGCGCAAAGCCGTTTTTATCCGCCGCACCGATCGTGATTTCGGGAGAGTGTTTAAGTTCCGCCTCGGTAGGATTTGCCGGATCTTTAATGCTCATAGCTTGTTTATTGACGATTAATTTTTCGTCGTAAGCACTTGCAACCGTCGTCGCCAATGCGGCAAGAGCACCTATTTTTAAAGCATCTCTTCGTTCCATACGCAACTCCTTTAAGATGAAAATACGAAAAAATTATAGCTAAAAAGTTTCAAAAGTCAATTGATAAAAAAATGTAACTAAGAGACTAAATTCATAGATTTAACATTCCTTTAGCAAGAAGCGATAGAATGAACGAGACGATTATTTTACGACAAGGAGTTTACGATGGCGATTACTTTACCTCCGCTTCCTTACGAAGCTCATGCGCTTGCGCCTTATATCAGTGCCGACACTCTTGGATTTCATCACGGAAAACATCATCAAACATATGTTACAAACCTAAACAATCTCATTCAAGGAAGCGACCTTGCGGACGTGCCGCTGGAAGAGATCATCAAACTCTCGGCGAACAAGCCCGAAAAAACGGCTATTTTCAACAATGCGGCACAGGTGTGGAACCACACGTTTTATTGGCATTCGATGAAAAAAGGCGGCGGCGGTGCACCAAGCGGTGCGATCGCGGCAAAAATCGACGAAGCTTTCGGAAGCTACGAAGCGTTTGTTGAAGCATTTAAAAGTGCGGGTGCGACGCAATTTGGAAGCGGTTGGGCGTGGCTGGTGCTGGAAAACGGCGTGCTTAAAGTGACGAAAACGTCCAATGCCGATACGCCGATGGTGCATGCTCAAAAAGCTTTGTTAACCGTCGACGTGTGGGAACATGCCTACTATTTGGATTATCAAAACAGGCGCGTAGATTATCTCGATATTTTCTTAAAACATCTCGTGAATTGGGAGTTTGCCGAAGCCAATTTGGCGTTATAACGCACGATAAAATCCTTACATGTCATCTTACATGTAAGGATTTTTGTGCGTCGATGTTATGCTTGATCGCTTAAACAATGCGGACATTTTTTAGCGGCGAGGGGAATGTTCATCGCGCACTCGGGGCACGCTTTCGTCGTAGCTTCGGGTGCTTTTTTGGGTGCAATCTTCGTGTAGCCTTTGATCATCATAAACATGACAAATCCCAAAATAACAAAGGAGGTCAGGTCGTTGAAAAAAACACCGAGTTTGATCGCCGGAGCACCCGCTTTTTCAAGCTCACTTAAAGAGGCGTAGCTTTTGCCGTCCAGTGCAATAAAAAGCGACGAAAAATCGACGTTCCCGAGCAACAAGCCGATCGGCGGCATGATGACGTTGCTAACCAGCGATTTGACGATCGTCGCAAACGCCGCTCCGAAAATAAAACCGACCGCCATATCGACGACGTTTCCTTTGACGAGAAAATCGCGAAATTCTTTAAGCATCTTCACTCCTTACATGTAGGTTTTTGACAAAATATTTCGGCGATTCGACGTAACCGTGTCGTGCGTAAAAACGGTGTGCGTCTTTGCGTCTTTCATGGCAATGCACTTCGATGCGATCGCAGCCTTTCTTTCGAGCGACGTCTAAAGCATAAGCTTCTAAGGTTGCACCGATGTGAGCCGAACGCATCGTTTCATCGACGACAAAGTAGCTAATCCGTAAAAACGGACCGAGTAGGGCGATTTGAGGAATGACATGTAAACAAAGCAAAGCGACGACGCGACCCTCGGTTTCGTATACCGCCAAAGACGCGTCGGGATGTTCTAAAAGCGTTTGAATGCGCGCGGGAAGAAACGAGGACGTGTTCTCATAGCCCAATTGTTCGAGAAGAATCGCTAAAACGTCGGCATCTTGAACGTTGGCTTCGCGTATCACGGTTTCTCCTAAAAAAGGTGTCCCATTTGCTCTTTTTTCGTTTTTAAATACTTCTCGTTGAAAACGTTCGGCTCGATAATCACGGGCACGCGTTCTGTAATTTCAATCCCTTTGAGGCTTTCGAGCTTTTTGGGATTGTTGGTTAAGAGTCGGATTTTCGAGACGTTAAAACGGTTTAAGATAAACTCGACGATCTCGTAGGTACGTTCGTCGGCTTTAAAACCGAGCTGATGGTTGGCTTCGATGGTATCAAAACCTTTATCCTGCAAAGCATAGGCGTTGACTTTGTTGAGAAGCCCGATATTACGCCCTTCTTGGCGTAAATAAATGACCATACCGCCTTCTTTTTCGATGAGCTTCAAGGCATACTCGAGTTGGTCGCGACAGTCGCATTTCAGGCTTCCGATAGTGTCGCCCGTAAGACATTCGCTATGAATTCGGACTAAAGGAATCGTACCTAAGGGCTCTTTGAAGATCACTAAATGCTCTTTAATACCCTCTTTAAACGATTGAATTTTGAAGCTTCCAAACCGAGAGGGAAGGTTTGCAACTTCGGAAATTTCTATTTTCATTTTCTTTTATATCCAGTTATGCTAAAATCATTATTTTTTATAAGCGACGATAATTCTAACGAAGATAAGGCAAAAGAATGTTTAAAAGATTTAGAAGACTCAGAATGAACGCAACGCTTCGCTCCCTTGTGCGCGAAACCACTCTTAGTATGGACGATTTTATCTATCCGTTATTTGCTAGAAATGGCGAGGGGATTAAAAAAGAGATTGGCTCGATGCCAGGTGTGTATCAGATGAGCATCGACGAGATCGTGAAAGAGTGCGGCACGTTGCAGGAGTTGGGGATCAATTCGATTATTTTATTCGGTATCCCTGAGGTCAAAGACAGTGTGGGAAGCGACGCGCTCTGTGAGCATGGCATTATCGCAAGCACGATCAAAGCGGTGAAAAAAGCGCATCCGAAGATGTTTGTCGTGACCGATCTTTGCTTTTGTGAATTCACCGACCACGGACATTGCGGCATTTTAGATATGGAGCACGAAAGCGTTGATAACGACGCGACTTTAGAGATTTTAGCCAAACAAGCCCTTGTTCACGCACACGCCGGTGCTGATATGATAGCACCATCAGGCATGATGGACGGGATGATCGAAGCGTTACGCGAAGCGTTGGACAGTGAAGGCTTCATTAACCTTCCGATCATGAGTTATTCGACTAAATTTGCCAGTGCGTACTATGGACCATTCCGTGATGTAGCAGAGTCTGCGCCTAGCTTTGGCGATCGTAAAACCTACCAGATGGATCCTGCCAATCGTCGCGAAGCGATCGCAGAATCCGTGGAAGATGAAGCGCAAGGTGCGGACATCTTGATGGTAAAGCCCGCTCTTGCCTACCTTGACATCGTGCGTGATGTCCGCGAAGCAACGTCGACACCGCTTTGTGTTTACAACGTGAGTGGCGAATATGCGCTCTTAAAAGCGGCCGCAAAAGCGGGTGTGATCGATTATGAGCGTGTGATGATGGAGACGATGATCGCGTTTAAACGCGCGGGGGCTGACATCATCATCAGTTACCACGCGAAAGAAGTAGCTGAGATTTTAAGGAGAACAAAATGAGACACTTTCTCACACTGAAAGATTTTTCAAAAAAAGAGATTTTAGAGATCATCGATTTGGCGATCAAGATCAAAAAACAGGCGAAAAAAGGCAAATTTAAACCCTACCTTGAAAATCAAACCTTAGGCATGATTTTTGAAAAAAGCAGTACACGAACACGTGTCAGTTTTGAAGTGGGGATTCATCAGCTAGGAGGCGTAGGCTTGTTCCTCTCTTCCAATGACTTACAACTAGGGCGCGGTGAACCGATGAAAGATACGGCACGTGTCATTAGCCGAATGGTCGATATGGTGATGATCCGCACATTCGCGCAAAGCACCTTAGAAGAGTTTGCGGCGTATTCACGCGTACCTGTCATCAGCGGTCTGAGCGATTCGTACCATCCTGTTCAATTGATGGCGGATTATCTTACAATGGTCGAGTATCAAAAAGATCAAAACCCCATCGTAGCGTATGTGGGCGATGGAAACAATATGACACATTCCTGGCTGATGCTCGCTTCTAAACTAGGCTTTGAACTTCGCATCGCCACACCTAAAGGATATGAAGTGGATGCCCAAATCTTAGAAGATGCGCTCTCATTTGCCAAAGAGAGTGGTGCGGTGATTACGATTGGAAATGACCCCAAAGAGGCGATCACAGGTGCTACCGTTGTTACCACGGACACTTGGGTTTCAATGGGACAAGAGGCAGAAAAAGCGAAGCGCATCGCCGATTTTCAAGGGTTTATGGTCGATGATGCGATGATGAGCTTGGCGCAAGACGATGCGATGTTCTTACACTGCTTGCCAGCGTACCGCGATTATGAAGTGAGCGAGAGTGTCTTTGAAGCGCATGCCGATGAGATTTTTGATGAGGCAGAAAACAGACTTCATGCCCAAAAAGCCGTGATGGTATGGCTGGATAAGCACAGAAATAACTAATGGAATTTAAAAAACGAAAAGAGTTTAAGATGATAGAAAAAATTTCTAAAAATTTAAGCCCAACCAAACAAAAAGAACAGACGGTTTTGGAAATTCTTCCAAGCGAAGAGAGTGAGGCAAAAGTATTGCGCCTGAAAAGCGGTTCGTGGGATAACACGAAAGAGCCGTGGTTAGTTTACGACGAAAACGATAAACTTCATGCGCTTTTGTCGATCGAGACGCTCAGTAAGATGATCGAGCATTTTAAAGAAGCCGAACAAGAGGCTCTTTTTTTGAAACTTGAGAAGAGTATTTTAAAGCATTTGCCTTTAGATTTTCACGACGTCTTAAGCGTGGCAATGGAAGAGCTCAATCGAAGCAAAAAGAAAAACATCGATTTTGATAGCTTAATCGCGAAGATCAAAAAAGAGCATCCCAACCTCTTTTTGGATTTGAAAGACCTCTACTTGCCGGAAGGTTCGAGTATTATCAGCGCGACAACGCGCTAAGGACGCATATGATTGATTTTGAAAAATTTGCCAAGTATTCCAAAGCGGGACCTAGATACACGAGCTATCCGACCGCTCCGGAGTTTCATGAGAGCTTTACATGTAGAAGCTACGAAGATGTTTTGGCACATCAAGATAAGAGCCGTAAACTCTCTTTGTATTTTCACCTTCCGTTTTGCCGAAGTGCGTGTTATTTTTGCGGCTGTAACGTCGTTTACACGAGTAAAGAAGATAAAAAAGAGCGTTACATCGACTATTTGGAGCGCGAATTAGAGCTGCTTTCCAAACACCTCGATACCTCGCGTGAAGTGATTCAGATGCACTTTGGCGGCGGAACGCCGACGTTTTTTAACACAGAACAGTTAGAGCGCATTATCGGCGCGATTAAACGCCATTTCAAAAACTTCGCCAAAGATGCCGAAATCAGCTGTGAGATCGACCCGCGCTTTTTAACCAAAGAGCAGTTGGACGTTTTGACATGTAACGGGTTTAACCGCATTAGTTACGGGGTTCAAGACTTTAACGACGAGGTGCAAAAAGCGATTCACCGCATTCAGCCGTACGACGTGACGCAAAATGCCGTAAAAATGGCTAAAGAAGCGGGCATTAAGTCGATTAATATGGACTTGATCTACGGACTTCCGTACCAAACTTTTGAGAGCTTTCAAGAGACGCTTCGTTTGGCGGTCTCTTTAGATCCGACCCGCTTGGCGGTTTTTAATTACGCGCACGTGCCGTGGATGAAAAAATCAATGCGCAAGATCGATGAAACCACGCTTCCGCACCCCAGTGTTAAGCTTGCTATTATGCGCTACACGATTGATTATTTAGAGTCCAATGGCTATAAAATGATCGGTATGGATCACTTTGCAAAACCTGATGATGAGCTGTTCTTGGCGATTGAAAAAGGCGAATTGCACCGTAACTTCCAAGGCTATACGACCAAAGGCGGCGCGGATTTGATCGGTATCGGACTGACCAGCATCGGAGAGGGGTTGAAACATTACGTGCAAAACTTCAAAGAGATGGACGAATACGAAAAAGCCATCGACGAGGGAAAACTTCCCGTGCATCGCGGACTGGTTTTAAATGATGACGATGTGCTTCGAAAAGCCGTCATTATGGAGATGATGAGCAACTTTAAGCTCAACATCGCAGGCATTGAAGCGCAGTTTGGCATCGACTTTTTTGACTATTTTTCCGATGCGATCGCCGCTCTTGCGCCGTTTGTCGCAGAAGATTTGGTGATGATCGATAAAGTGGAGAAAAAAATTCTCGTCAATACCACGGGTACGTTGCTCATTCGCAATATCGTGATGCCTTTTGACGCATACCTTAAAAAAATTCCTGAAGCACAACGACGCTTCAGTAAAACGGTGTAAACATGTTCCCCTATACCCTAACTTCAGATGCCTGCGTCAAATGCGGCAAGTGTATTCCGGTCTGTACGATTCACGAAGTGAACCGTGACGAAGTAACGAGTCCGAGAGGTTTTTTAGACCTTTTAGGTGCGTACCAAAAAGGCGAGTTGGAGCTGGATAAAAACGCTAAAAAGATTTTTGAAAGCTGTTTTTTGTGTACCAATTGCGTGAGCGTCTGCCCTAACTCTTTACCGGTCGACGGGCTCATCGAGCAAGCGCGTAACGATATTCGTAAAAAATTCGGGCTTGCATGGTATAAAAAACTTGCGTTCTTTTTGCTACGCAACCGTAATATTATGGACGTCTTAGCCCGTTTGGGTTACATGTTTCAAACGTGCGGTTTTAAACTGGTGGAGAAACAAAGCTCCATGTACATGCGAAACTTCCCGATCATTAAAATGGACAGATTGTTCCCGAGCTTGAAAAAGAAAACGTTTTTGAATTCCCACCCTGACGTGATTTATAACGGCGGCAAAGGCAAAGTGGGCATTTTCATCGGGTGTTTGGCAAACTACATGTACACCGATATCGGTAAGGCACTATTAGAGATTCTCAAAGTCTTGGAGATCGATGCGTATCTCATCAAACAACAAAAATGCTGTGGCGCGCCTCAGTATTTTACGGGCGATTTTGACAGCGTTGATGCGCTTGCAAAGTTTAACATCGAGTACATCGAGGGCTTTAAAGATGAATTAGACGCCATCATCATTCCAGAAGCGACCTGTAGCGCAATGATCAAAGCCGACTACGTGCATTTCTTCCACGACCAACCAGAGTGGCAAGCCAGAGCCAAAGCTATTGCTCCGCATATTTTTATGGCAACCGAATACTTGGAAAAGAAAACCAACTTAGCGCAAATCTTGGCAACCAAAGCCAAACAAAGCGATGCCGTTACCTACCATGACCCGTGCCACGCGCGCAAAATGCAAGGTGTGTGGAAAGAGCCGCGAAACTTACTCTCACAAAATTACGTGATGAAAGAGATGAGTGACCCGAACCGTTGTTGCGGTTTCGGCGGTGTCACGATGCAAACGGGCAATTACCGTTTCGCTAAAGCCGCAGGCGTACCAAAAGCGGCGATGATTCAAGAAACGGGAGCGCAGTTCGTCAGTGCCGAATGCAGTGCGTGTCGTATGCAACTGAGTGACGCGATGCACGGGCAAAAAGTCGATGTTGTGTTTAAAAACCCGATAGAATTGATTGCTAAGGCATTAAGAGAAGGGTAATAAACTGTTACATGTAAGGCTGAAAAGCTTTACATGTAATTTTTGATTCTATTCTTCTAGAACAATAAAGTCAAGTCTCTCATTGCTCGCTTTTAATATTTCAATTTTGAAATTTTTAAAACGAATAATTTTACTTTCATCTAAGTTATATGTTAGGTCTTGATAAAAAGCTGCTCTTGCCATATCATCTTTAAATTCTCTATATTGAATTTTTATATCGTTGTTACTTTTTCCATTGTAGAGAAGCATCAGTTCAAAAGAGCCTTTTAAAAAAGTTTCTTCAACATTTGATGAGCTTTTCAAGTCATGTTTTTGAAAAACTTTTTGCCCAAGATAGGTTTGTATATAATTTTCTTCTACGATTTTCCCTGATGAATCGAATAAATGAGCACTTCTTATATAACCTTCCAAATCAGCTTTTATATAACGATACCATCCACTGTCATTATAAATAAAAATATAATATTCATTTGCCAAAGATTTGGATTGTCCACTAAGTGAGTATAATTGACCTTTGTTCAATGCTTTAAAATCAATTAAAGATTCCACTTGCTGATTATCGGAATTGATAGTTTCTTTAATATGTTTTTTATATGAAAATTTATTGATAATTTTATCACCTACATAGCAACTTTGCCTTTTGCCTAAAATATAACTTTTAGATTCTTCATTTTTAATGAATTCATTTTTTTTAGATTCAAAAATTTTAAAATCGCTAGGAGTTGATGATGCGCATCCACTGAGTAATACAATAGTCAATATTAATAAAAAAACTTTCATAGCACATAGCCTTTATCAATAATCTGACTCAAATTATTGCCTAAGAAATCTTAAAAGAGTATTGAAACGATAATATCCTAAATTTTGATTTGACAGGACTTCTTTATATAAGTTTAATAAACACTAAATAAAATACTAAAAAAGGTATTTAAAATGCAACCTATTTTATCCAACTACACAGCAAGCATCACCGAGCTTAAAAAATCACCCACGCAAATTTTGGAAAATGCGGGTGATGAGGTTGTCGCCATACTCAATCATAATGTAGCGAGTGCTTATCTTGTGCCTTCAAAAACGTATGAAAAACTGATGGCGATGTTGGATGATTATATGCTCTCCAAAGAGGTGACAAGCAGGCAAAGCGAAGATTACACGCCCATCAAAGTAACGCTTGATGAGCTATGAGTTAGAGTTTCACCCACAAGCGCTTAAAGAGTGGAAGAATTTGGGTGAGACGATCAAAGAGCAGTTCAAAAAGAAACTCAAAGAGAGACTTGAAAATCCGAGTTAGCCTTGATACACCAAGTGCTTTACATGTAAACGCAAAAGGCCATTGACATGCAAGGTTTAGAAACTCAAAAATACCACCCTTCTTTTGCTCTTCAAACTTTCATCGATACGTATTGGAGCCTTCAAAACAGTTCGTCCAAAAGCATTTTAATACCCATCGTGCCGGATGGATGCATGGATCTTGTCTATCAAAAGCGGCAATGGATGCTTGTCGGAGCGATGAGCGAGAGCAAAAGCATTACGATAGAAGTGGGTGATTATTCGTTTGGAATTCGTTTTCGTCCTTCCGTTTTGCCTCAACTGTTAAACATCGAAGCCCATACTTTTATCAATCGGGTCGTCCCTTTAGCGGAGGTGTCTCCATCGTTACGCAATCAGCTTGATCGTTACGGGGCGAATGAGGCTCAAAAAGTCATTCTCCTTGACGCGCTTTTTGAATCTTTATGCAAAACGACGGTATTTCATCAACCGATACTCAACCTCGTTGATCACATCACATTGTATCAAGGCGTTCGAACGATGCGCGATTTGGAACATTTCACACAGCTTGGAAGTCGCCAAATTGAGCGGCTTTTCAAGCATTACATCGGGTATACGCCGAAAAAATTTTGTACTATTCTGCGCTTTTTTACGGTCTTTAAAGAGGTAATCAAAAACGATATTTCCAATTTTTCCGCGATTGCGTATGAATTTGGCTATTGTGACCAATCTCACTTCAATAAAGAGTTCAAAAAATTCTCACAGTTTTTTCCCACGCATGAGATTATGTCGGTTTTTTACAAGACAAAAGCGTCGTTGCACCCTACAATACGGTAAAAAATTAAGGTCGATACGATGAATATAAAACTTTTGCTAGCAGGGCTTTTGGCACTGGTAACGACGCTGATTCACGTCATCGCAGGCGGGGCGGATGTCGCTTCGGTATTGCTCGCGACGCCGATGGATGAAGAAGCGAAGCTCGTTTTGTATGCCCTATGGCATATGGTTTCGGTAACGCTAGGGTTTTCGGCATTGATTTTCATACGAAGTTCTTATGCCTGTA
Source organism: Sulfurospirillum sp. MES (assembly GCF_000789415.1). NCBI lineage: Bacteria > Pseudomonadati > Campylobacterota > Epsilonproteobacteria > Campylobacterales > Sulfurospirillaceae > Sulfurospirillum > Sulfurospirillum sp. MES. The sequence goes on from NZ_JSEC01000001.1 coordinate 416,407, forward strand.
CGAAAGAGCTGCTTGTAACCGTGAGGTGCATTGCTTTTTTGTGGTGCTCTTTCGGCGGTATCTTTTTAGCCGTGATAGCAATGCAAACATCAAGCGGTTGGTGGTTTAAATTACCGCAGTGGGTATTGCTTTTACCGGTTGGATTGCTTGGATTTTGGGGAAGTTCACACTATAATAGTACGCGATAAACTCTTCAAAACAGAGCACCCTGAAGCAACGCAAGGAGAACGATGTTCGGAACACACGATCTTTGGCTTTTTGTCGTCTCCGGTTTACTGCTCAATATGACGCCCGGAGCCGATACGTTTTATATTCTTTCACACGCTTCGTCACGAGGCTTTAAAGGCGGTTTGGCGGCGGCTTTGGGAATTTCGACAGGATGTATGGTGCATATCGTGGCGGCAAGCGTCGGCTTATCGGCCCTTCTCGTTGCTTCCGCAACGGCGTTTACGGTCGTGAAGGTCATCGGTGCGTTGTACCTTTTGTATTTAGGCTTTAAGATGATCTTTCAAAGTGCCTCTCTCGTTTCGTCGCAACGTGCGCGATTTGTCTCGTTTCAAACGATTTTTTGGCAAGGGTGTTTAACCAACGCGCTCAACCCCAAAGTCGCACTTTTTTTCTTAGCATTTTTACCTCAGTTTGTGGATCAACAAGCGCAATACCACTCCTTAAGCATGCTCTTTTTAGGTGTCGTCTTTAACGTGAACGGAACGTTATGGAATATTTTGATCGCATGGAGTGCAACGCTTGCACTGCAAAAACTAACGTCGGATCATTTCGCAATTCGATGGTTTCATAAAACCGTCGGAGCTCTCTTCCTCTTTTTAGGGCTGAAACTGTTGCTTGATGAGCATTAAAAACGTTACATGTAAGGCTAAACGTTTCGGCATAACGCATTTGTAGAAAATTTTTAGTATACTAAGTCCCGAAGTCCCGAAACACTCTTGTCTTGAGAGGGCATGCCATGAAAGTGATCGTCTCCCTTTTTTTTATAACGGCGTACTTTCTTGGATGGTTGCATGCCGCAACGGTTGAGATAAGCCCACAAGAGCAAGCATGGTTGGATAAAACCAAAACCCTTCACGTTCGCATCACCAAAGACCTTCCGCCGTACCAATTTATGCAAGAGGGCGAGTACGTCGGCATCAGCGTTGAGTACATCAAATTTTTTGCTTCCATGTTCAATCTCAAAATCGAATACGACGCCCGCGGCAGTTGGGCGGAAGCGTTGGAGCGTGTGAAAACGCACGAGGGTATCGACGTCATTTTACGGTTGACGCCTAATTCTCAACTTCACCAAACGATGCTCTTTAGCAAAGCCTACTGTGCTTTTCCTTTCTCGCTTTTAACGTCCAAAACCTTTCCTTCCGAAATCTTCTTTAACGGGAGTATGCGTAAAATTGCCGTGGTTCCTCATTACGTGATTAACGAGAAGCTTAAACACGATTTTCCGCATTTTACCTACGTCACTTATGCCAATTCTCTTGAAGCGATGAGGGCGGTCAACGAGCATAAAGTCGACGGTTTTATCGGCGATATTGCGATTATGAGCATGTTTGTTAAAAATTATCGTCTGGATAACGTCAAGATTTCCAATCTCACGCGCTACGCTACCGAAGAGCAGTCTGTTGCTGTGGCGAAGGATTGGCCTGAGTTTATCTCGCTTTTTAATAAGATGTTGGAGGTCATGCCGCAAGATTTACATGTAAAGATCAAGCGCAAATACCTTCCGCTGGTTCAGGAAAAAAATTCGCTTGCCGCCACGCAAAGTATCGAGCTAAATGAACATGAAAAAATGTATATCGCAACGCATCCCATCATTAGCGTGACCAACGAGCTTGGCTGGTATCCGTACGATTTTAACGAAGAGGGCGAGGCAAAAGGTTTTTCGGTGGATTATTTGAAACTTTTAGGCAAAAAAGTAGGCATACATTTCAATTTTATCAGCGGTACATGGCCTGTCGTGTTTGAAAAGTTTCAAAACAAAGAGATTCAGATGGCGCAACCGCTCATTCCCTCCGCGGAGCGACGTCACCATTTTCGTTTCAGCGATAAATTTATCACGATGGACTTAGCCCTCATCACCCAAACCAAGCGTCACGACATCAGCACGATGGAAACGCTCAAAGGTAAAACGGTCGGTGCGGGCAAAGGGTGGCCGACGACGCAATACCTCAAAGAGGAGTATCCCGAGCTCAACGTTGTGGAGTATGAAACCGCCAAAGAGATGCTCGAAGCGATCGCATACGGATTGATCGACGCCGGAGTCGACGATGCGTTTACGGCGCATTATATCATCGAAAAAGAGATGCTCACCAACTTACATGTCGCTTTTAAAGTCGCGCTCAAAAATTTGGAAGATAGCAACCTTTACATCGTGATGCAACCCGAAGACGAAATCCTACAAGGGATTATCAACAAAGCCTTGCACAGCGTCACGCCCGATGAACTAGACGCGCTGAAATCCAAGTGGTCGAAAAGCATTATGTCCAAAGAGTTGAGATTGGCTTTTTCCTTAGACGAGCAGATATACCTTGCGCAAAAAAACCGTATTCGTATGTGTATCAATCCCGATCAAATGCCTTTGGAGATGAACCAAAACGGGAAGCACGTGGGCATCATTGCCGATTATATCGCCCTTATGGAGACGTTTTTAGGCGTTCCGATCGATTTGATACCGACGCGCACGTGGGCGGAATCGCTTCTTAAAGCCAAAGAGCGTCAGTGCGACATTTTATCGCTTTCCATCGCGACGCCCGAACGTAAGGCATATCTCAATTTTACCCATCCGTACATGCAAATACCGCTTGTGTTGGTTTCGGGGGAAGACAAAGTGTTTTACGCAGACATGAACGCGCTTGCGGGCAAATCCATCGGTATAACCAAAGGGTATGCGTACGGCGATATTTTGAGGGTTCATTATCCGAATCTTCAATTTGTCGATACCCCAAGCGACGAAGAGGGACTCAAGCAAGTGGCGCAAAAGAAGCTTTTCGGGTTTATCGGGACGTTACCGACGATGGCGTATCAGATTCAAAAAGACTATTTCGGTTCGTTAAAAATCATTAGCAAACTGGATGAAAAAATAGACCTGAGCATCGCGACGCGAAACGATGAACCGCTTTTGCTCTCGTTATTTGAAAAAGCGATCGATTCGATCGATGCGACCCAAAAACAAACCGTTTTAAACAAATGGATTTCGGTCAACGTCGAGGGGCATATGGACTATACGTATGTTTATATCATTTCGGCGTTCATCGGTTTTATTGTTTTTATCGTCTTGATCAGGCAGTATCAACTCCATCAATACAACGTAAAACTGGAAATCCTCTCCAACACCGACAAGCTTACGGGTATTCATAATCGTTTGAAGCTGGATGATATTTTAGAGCAGGAAAAAAAGTTGTTCGATCGGTATCAATCACCGCTTTCGATTGTTTTATTCGACTTGGATTATTTTAAAAACGTGAACGACAATTACGGGCATAAACGAGGCGATGAGGTACTCAAAAGCATCGCCGCAATTGTGATGCGTGCGAAACGCGAAAGCGATGTGTTCGGACGTTGGGGCGGCGAAGAGTTCTTGCTCATTTGCCGCAACACGGACAAAAACGGGGCTAAAACTTTGGCGGAAAAATTGCGCGAAAGCATTGCCGCGTACAGGTTTCCCGAAGTAGTTTCGATTACGGCGAGTTTCGGGGTAGCGCAATTTGAAAAATACGATAGTATCGTTAAAGTTTTCGACAAAGCCGACAAAGCCCTCTATGAAGCCAAAGCGCAAGGGCGAAACCGCGTCGTTGCATTTGACATGTAAGATTTAACGTCTCTCTACAAGATACCGCTTCCAAAGCCAAACCGCCAACGCCAGCGCAAAGCTTCCAAACAGTGCGCCGACGAAGCCGACGTATGCCATAGAACTGTGCGAAATGACCAGACTGCCTACAAACGCACCTCCACCGATACCGATGTTGTAAATGCCCGAGTACATCGACATCGCTACGTCGGTCGCGTCGGGGGAAAGTTCCAAGACGCTGATTTGTAAAATAAGATTGACCAAACAAACCGCAATGCCCCATAGGACACACAAGACGCTCAAACTAAGAGGGTAGAATCCAAGCGGTAAGAGCAGCAAAAGTACGCCGATCAGCATGCTTAAAGCAAAGACGATCAGGCGAAACGGATGGCGTTGTTTGAACTTGGCAAAGATCACGCTTCCTAAAAGTCCGGACGTACCGAAGATAAAAAGTGCGGTCGTGGCAAACGTCTCTCCCAAGAGCGAGACTTGTTGTACGAAAGGCTCGATGTAGGTATAGGCGGTAAAATGTGCGGTAATCGTGACAATCGTGAGCAGGTAAATGCCCAGCAACGCCGGACGCTTCCATAACAACGGCAGGCTTTTAAGCGATCCGGCGTTAACGCTTGGAAGCAAAGGCAGAAGTTTGACGAGAAAGAAAAGCATGAGGGTCGATAATGCGGCGATACACCCGAACGTAAAACGCCACCCCAACGCTTGCCCGATAATACGCCCGATCGGCAATCCCAACACCACCGCCAAAGCACTTCCCGTTGCTAAGATGCTGAGTGCGCGCGTGGTTTGACCTTTGGGTGCTAAGCGATAGGTCAACGAAGCGGTAATCGACCAAAAAATCGCATGGGCAAACGCGATGCCAACGCGTGAGACCATCAAGGTCGTATAGCTCCACGCAACGCTTGAGAGCAGATGTGCGCCGATAAAAAAGACCAAAAGCAACAGCAAAAGTTTTTTGCGTTCGACCGACTGGGTTAAGAGCATTAAGGGCAACGACACGGTCGCGACGATCCACGCGTAAACGCTCATCATCAGCCCCGCTTGCGCTTCGCTCATACGAAAATCGCGGGCGATGTCGGATAAAAGACTGATGGGCGCAAATTCGGTGGTGTTGAAAATAAACGCGCAAATCGTTAAACAAAAAACGGGAAACCACGGGCGAAGCGAGGTATAAAAAGGTAGCAATGCAACTTTCATAACGCGAAGTGTAACCAAAACACGTACAAAAGAAGTTGAAAGAAGGTTTGCTATAATAAGCGTTGAATTTCACTCAAAAAGACGTCTCATGAAAAAAGCCGATTTGTGTCCTTGCGGTAGCCAAAAACCCTATGAAGCGTGTTGCGAACGTTACCATAAAGCAATTAACGCGCCGACATGTGAAGCATTAATGCGTTCGCGTTTCAGTGCATTTGTCTTCGGTTTGGCGGATTATTTGGTGCAAACGACGCATCCGCATTCGCGCGACAAACACCTCAAAGAAGAGATTATCGCTACATGTAAGCGTATCGCATGGATGAACGTAGAGGTTCTAAGCGTATGGCAAGGCGGCGTCAACGACAAAGTCGGCAAAGTTTCGTTTCGCGCAACGTACGTTCATGAGGGTAAAGAGGGTTTACATGTCGAACATTCGCGCTTCAAACGCTACGGCAAAACGTGGATGTATGTTGACGGTGAAGTGGATTAGGTCTCATCGAAGTAAAAAGCGATTTTTTCATAGAGCTTGGCTTTGAAATGCGTAGAGTCCATAAGAAGCATCGTCTCATACGAGAGTGAGATGAGCATCAAAAACTCTTCGACGATCATCGGGTCAAAATGTTTTCCGCTGCCTTCGCGTAAAATCGCAACGGCTTTTTCCAAAGGGTAAGGCTCTTTGTAAGGGCGCTTGGAAGTCAAGGCGTCAAAAACGTCGACAACGGCAAAGATACGAGCCGCCAAAGGGATCTCTTCGCCTTTGAGACCGTGGGCATAACCGCTTCCGTCAAATTTTTCATGATGGTATAAAATAACCTCTTTAGCTTCATCCAGCCATTCAATACCGTGAACGATTTCAATGCCTTTTGTCACATGCTCTTGCATACGGTTAAACTCTTCATCGGTCAGTTTGCCGGGTTTGAGCAAAATCGCATCGGCGATACCGATTTTTCCGACATCGTGTAAAAAAGCGCCTTTGATCAGTTTTTGGATCGTTTCGCGCGGCAAGTGGATACGTTCGGCTAAAGCGATGCTGTAAAGCGTGACGCGATAATTGTGTTCGTCCGTGTCGCTGTCTCTTTGTGCGATGGCGTTACCTAAAGAGCGAATGGTTTGAATATTGCTGTTGATGAGCGCCGAGTGCTTTTGACTCAACTGCCGATATGCTAAAACAATCAGCGGAAAAATGATGAGAGATAATAACAAGGTACTAATGCAAATGGCGGCTACCGTCATCACGAGACTGTTTTTAAACTGTTTGACGCTCAAAGGATTGATCAGCAAAACGCCCTCGATGTAACCGATCTTATGCGTATTGACGACTAAAGGAAAAAAAACTTGTATAAAGAGATGTTCTTGAAGGCTAAAAAAATTATAAACGGGACGGGCGTCTTTGGGAAATGTATGCAGTAAAACACGATCATGATTTTGTTGAATCACGTCATCTAGTATTTTTGCCTTTTGCGTTTGAGGTGAAAGGTTAAAAAGCTCTTCATGGTTTTCGTCATAAATTTCAAGATGAATAAACTCCATTTTATTCATAAGTGTTTGTGCATTATGCCGCATTAACTCGCTTTTTTCTTGATAATGTTGTTTGAGGGAGTAGGAATACTCTTCTTTTAAACTACCTAATTGCTCTTCAAGATGGCGACTGAGCGTTTTTTCAAAATCGCGTTGCATAAAGTACACCTCGCCCCATACGCCAAAAATGAGTAGGATGAGGGTTGCGAAAGATGCGCGTAAGATGAAAGAACGTAAAATGGTACGATTCACTGTGAGACTCCCAAGAAATTTGCAAAATCATACTATAATTTACGTCAAGAATAATGATAAACCATAAATTGTTTTAAAGAGAGAGCCCCTTAAAATGTATGCATTAGACGTGATTCAACAAGAACTTCACGAAGATATTTCACGCTTCGGACGCATCAGTTTTGTGAAAAAAGGCGAAGTCCTGATGCGACCGGAAGAGTGCTTGGAACACTTTTTCGTCGTATTGGAAGGGCGCGTGAAAGTCTCTCAAATTAACTTTGAAAACGGTAAAGAACAGATTTTGTATTTGTTGAGTAAGGGCGACATGTACGACGTGATTAGTTTGCTTGACGGGAAGCTTCACGAAAACGTTGCCATGGCATTGGACGACGTCAAATTATTGGTTTTTCCGATTGAACTGTTTCGCGAATGGATCGAGACGAAACCTTCGTTTAACAAACTGTTTTTTCCTTACGTCGCCAAGCAGTTGCGTGACGTCGAAAATTTGGCAAGCGAACTCTCTCTCTACGATACGACGACGCGTTTGATTAAGCTGATCGCGCGGAACATCGAGGAGCATGAAGGAAAACAGACGCTCAAACTCATCAACAACCTTTCACACGAAGAGCTCGCTAGTCTTGTAGGCACGGTGCGCAAAGTGCTCAACCGAAACCTTCAATCGCTCAAAAAGCAAGGATTAATTGACGTGAAGCGCAAAGAAATTTTCATCAAAGACTCCCAAAACCTGCTCGAACACCTTCCCGAGGAATAAACGTCATACAAACCACGTGCTACCCTTGCAAGAGGCAAGCCATTTAGTGCTACAGCGGCTTAGCGTAGGCTTTTGGGCTTTGCCTAAAAGCCGTGATGAAAAAAGGGTTTTTGTGCTACTTAAGTGGCAGACATCCTTGATAGGTTTGGGCTAAACTTCTCTCATCAAAAAAACTACAAGGAGTTAGCCATGTTAGTCACACGATTCAATCCGTTTAGAGAACTTAAAGAGCTTGAGAACAAGTTGTTCGGTTACTATCCCGTTGAGGCGGACGAGAACGGTATCTCCGCGTTTAAGCCGAGTGTGAGCACGCGTGAGGGCGAATTTGCGTATCACGTCGAAGTCGATCTTCCCGGCGTTAAAAAAGAAGATATTCACATCGATCTGAAAGAAAATCAGTTGATTATTTCAGGAGAGAGAAGCTTCAAAGAGGAGCGCAAAGAAAAAGACTACTACAAAGTCGAAAGTTCCTACGGTAAATTCCAAAGAAGTTTCGCGCTTCCCGATAACGTCGATGTCGAAAATATCGAGGCAAGTAGCGAAAACGGCGTACTAGAAGTGGTACTTCCCAAACTCAAAGTCGAGAAAGCCGAAGTCAAAAAAATCGAAGTCAAATAAGCTTTTTAATCTTCTTCTAGGCAAGGTTTTTCCTTGCCTTCTTCCCCTTGATTCCTTACTTTTCTCTCTTTTTCGCTACAATCTTTGTGTGGATTCTACCATGAGGATTGGAAGCGGTGAAACGTCTTTTGCACAAAATTTTATGGCCCTTACTTATCTTTATGATCGGCGTTTTCGTCTCTGCCTTCGTCGCATGGAAGAGCGAAGAGTGGATCGAACAAACGGAAAAAACCCGTTTTACCAATGCGTCCAACCAAGTCATTTTACTGATCGAAAAAGCACTCGATTCGAACGTGCAATTGCTTCAAAGCGCGGTTGCGTTTATGAACGCATCTTCGAACGTGACGCGTCTGGAATGGAAACATTTTGCCGATCAACACCATGTCGAACAAAATTTTCCGGGACTCCATGCCTTAGGCTACGCGCCGCTTGTCAGAGCACACGATCGTCCCGAGCACGAGCGTGAATTGTGGAATGAAGGGTTTCCTTATTATACGATTTTTCCGCAAGAAGAAGCCGGCGAAATCGCTTTTCCGATTACCTATTTGGAGCCTTTTACCGAACACAACCAAAAAGGACTAGGATACGACCTCATGAGCGAAAAGGTTCGTAAAGAGGCGATTTTTCATGCGATTTCACGTGCGGAAACGACGCTTTCGTCGAAAATTGATTTGGTTCAAGAAAAGAACGACGATCAAAAACCCGGTTTTATCATTTTGCATCCGGTCTACAGCCATACGCCCCTTCCTTTATCCGATGCGCAACGGTTGGCGCAAACCAAGGGGATCGTTTTTGTAGCGGTTAAAGCACAAACGCTCTTTCAAACGCTCTTGGAAGCTAACTATATTATGGTGGATTTTGAAATCTACGACGGCGATACGCCGGTGCTTCAAAAGAGGCTTTACGACTCAAAACCCGCTTTAACGATGCCAAAATTCGAACGTTACATTGTATTGGAACTTTACGGTAAAAAATGGACGCTTTATTTTAAATCCGATCAAGTGCTCGATATCGGTTTAGGACGCTACCTTCCGGCGGTTCAGATGAGTTTGGGCGTGCTTTTGTTTGCTCTTTTAAGCGCATGGATTTATACGTTACAGCACACGCGCGAAAAAGCGTATCGTATCGCCGAGGAAAAAACACATCGACTGTTGGAGTCCGAAGCGGAAATCCGCTCGATTTTTCAAGCAATGAGCGAAGGCGTGATGGTATTTGACGCACAAGGTAATTTGATTGAGTGCAATCTTGCTTCGCAAGAGATGTTTAACCTCTCTTTGAGCGATATGCTCAAGTCTCCGCCCACAAATCTCAATGCGTGTCATGAAGACGGAAGAGCGTTTTTAAAAGAAGAACGTCCCGTTTACAGAGTTTTGGCGACCAAGCAAGCATGTTACAACGTCATGATGGGGCATCGACGGGAAGAGGGCGAAGTGTTATGGTTTTTGATTAACGCGCAACCGATTTTCAAAGCCGATTTTGAAACGATCGAAAAGGTGGTCGTAACCTGTAGCGATATGAGCGAATACCGAAAATCAAGAAGGGAAATCGAGCGCTATTTACATATTATCGATACCTGCGTCATGATCTCTAGCACCGATACGCAAGGAGCGATTACCGAGGCAAGCGACGCGTTTTGTAAAATTTCGGGTTATACCAAAGAGGAATTGATAGCTCAAACGCACCGTCTCTTAAGGCATCCGGACGTTCCGCTTTCGTTTTACGAAGCGATGTGGAAAACGCTACAAACGGGTACTTCATGGCACGGAGAGATTAAAAATCGGCGTAAAGACGGCTCGACGTATTGGGTCGATACGATCATTACGCCGCGCTACGACGATGCGGACCGTTTGATCGGCTATATGGCAATTCGTAACGACATTACCGATAAAAAGCGTATCGAGGAACTTTCGGTAACCGATCAATTGACGGGATTGTACAATCGTTTGAAACTCGATGAACTGTTCGCATTGTATCTGAGCTTGGCAAAACGACACCGCTCGGCGTTTTCGATTGCGCTTTTAGACATCGATAAATTTAAATCAATCAACGATACTTACGGTCATCAAGTCGGCGACATCGTATTGCAAGAGCTCTCTTCGGTATTAAAAAGCCGTATTCGTAAAGAAGACGCGCTCGGACGATGGGGCGGAGAAGAGTTTTTGATTTTGCTACCCCAATGCGATCTTGCGGCGGCGTACGCTTTGGCGGAGAAATTACGCGCTTTGGTCGAGAGCCATGCCTTCAGCCGCATCGGAAGCAAAACGGTCAGTTTCGGCGTGGCGACGTTTCATATCGGCGATGATGAAAAAAGTATGGTCGCGCGAGCGGACGAAGCGTTGTACCGTGCAAAAGCGCACGGGCGCAATCGCGTAGAATGTGAAGTTTATACGCAAGATATCTCGTTCTAAACACTTTCTTAACCAAGAAAAGGTAAACTTTTCTTTTCATTTGACCGACGGCGTCGGCAAACTTTAGCATGCCGTAGGTTACGGTAAAAAGTCTACATGTCAAGATTGATTATAAGGAAAATAATGCCGTTTTGGAATCATATTTACGCTCATTTTGATCCGGTCGCTTTTAAATTAGGCCCCGTTGCCGTACATTGGTACGGATTGATGTACATGTTAGCCCTTTTAGGTGCGCTTTATGCCGCAAAGTTTTTTGTCAAAAAAGACGCGCTCGGTTTTTCGAATCAAATTTTGGAAAGTTATTTTATTTGGATCGAAATCGGGATCGTTTTAGGCGCACGCATCGGGTATATTTTGTTTTACGATCCGCATTTGGACTATTATTTGGCGCATCCGTGGCAGATGTTTAACCCTTTTATGGACGGAACGTTCGTCGGTATTCGCGGCATGAGCTATCACGGCGCGATTGTAGGATTTTTACTGGGAACGTGGTTTTTCTACCTCAAATACAAAGTGAATATCTGGCGGCTTTTGGACCTTGTCGCTTTAAGCGTACCCGTGGGGTACATTTTCGGGCGTATCGGAAACTTTTTAAATCAAGAGCTTTTCGGCCGCGTAACCGACGTGCCGTGGGGCATTTACGTAGATGGCGTTTTGCGTCATCCTTCTCAATTGTACGAAGCGTTATTGGAAGGATTGGCGGTTTTTCTCTTGCTTTACATGTACCGTTCGTCTAAAAAATTCGACGGTGAATTGATTGCGCTGTACGGTCTTTTTTACTCTTTAGCGCGCTTTACGGCGGAGTTTTGGCGCGAGCCTGATTTTCAAATCGGCTTTGTGTACGGAGGGTGGATGAGTAAAGGTCAAGCCCTTTCACTCGTAATGGCGGTTGCATCGCTCGTTTTATACGGGGTGATTAAAAGGCGGATGAAGAGGGGGTAAAAAATCCCTTTTAAATCCCCTTGGCTATATTATAATTTCGTAAACCGAGTTCTTAATTGACGAAAAAAAGTACAAAGTAATCGAGGCTATTTCGTTGAAAGCGTTCGAAACGACGTGATTAAGTACATCCGAATGTGCAAACAATGCGCCTTCGGATGTGTTTATTAAACTTCACAAAAAGGATGAGATGTGAGTGACCTACTTGAAGGTTTTCTAGGTACCAGCGTAGAAGGGAAAAAGAGTAGAGTTCCGGCAAAACTTGATTATATTCAAAGTGCGACCGGCCTCTTCTTAGGTTTGTTTATGTGGGGACATATGTTCTTTGTTTCAACGATTTTAATTAGCAAAGACTTTATGTACACCATAACCAAAATGTTTGAAGGCAGTATGTTCTTAAGCGAACCGCAACCTTGGATCGTTTCAGGAATCGTATTGTTCGTTTTCGCCGTATTTATCGTTCACGCGATGCTCGGAATGCGAAAATTACCTATTACGTTTCGACAATACCAAGCCTATAAAACCCATATGGGCATGATGAAACACGACGATACGACGATGTGGTTTACGCAAGCATTTACCGGTTTTGCGATGTTTTTTATGGGATCGGCGCACCTTTTGATGATGGCGGCACAATCCGATAAAATCGGACCGTTCGGATCGTCAGAGCGTATGTACGGCGATTTTATGTGGCCGTTTTACCTTCTTCTTCTTTTAGCCGTAGAGTTCCACGGCGGCATCGGTTTGTATCGCCTCTGTGTTAAATGGGGTTGGTTCGAAGGTGCTAACGCAAAAGAGTCTCGAAAGAACCTCAAAAAAGCAAAATGGGCCGTTACGGCGTTCTTCTTGGCGTTAGGACTCTTAACATTGGCCGCATACGTCAAATACGGGTACGAATATAGCCACGGTTTGGTCGATAAATATAAACCTACGGCACAAGTTGAAGTAAGATTTGATGAGAAGGTTAGGGCGTAAAAATGAACGTAAAATATTGTGATGCACTGGTCATCGGTGGCGGTTTAGCAGGTTTAAGAGCGGCGATTGCGACGCAATCCAAAGGTTTGAGTACAACGGTTTTAAGTTTATGTCCGGTAAAACGTTCGCACTCTGCGGCGGCACAAGGCGGTATGCAAGCAAGTCTTGGTAACTCAAAAATGAGTCGCGGCGACAACGAAGACGTTCACTTTGCCGATACCGTTAAAGGTAGCGACTGGGGATGCGATCAAGAAGTTGCTCGTATGTTCGTAACGGTTGCGCCTAAAGCGATCCGTGAGCTTGCCGGCTGGGGCGTGCCTTGGACGCGAATTGCCAAAGGCCCAAGAGAAGCGATCATCAACGCGGAGAGAACGACGATCGTTGAAGACGACGAAGTACACGGTTACATTCATTCTCGCGACTTCGGCGGTACGAAAAAATGGAGAACCTGTTATACGGCGGATGCAACAGGTCATACCATGCTTTTCGGCGTTGCGAATGAAGCTTTAAAACATAACGTCAACATCGAAGATCGAAAAGAAGCGATTGCGTTGATTCATGAAAACAACCGTTGTTACGGTGCGATCGTAAGAGACCTTGTAACAGGCGAGCTTTGGGCTTACGTTGCTAAAGGAACACTCATCGCAACGGGCGGTTACGGAAGACTTTACAAACAAACGACCAATGCGGTTATCTGTGACGGTATCGGTGCGGCGATTGCGCTTGAGACGGGCGTTGCACAGCTCGGTAATATGGAAGCGGTACAATTTCACCCGACTCCGATCGTTCCATCCGGTATTCTTTTAACGGAAGGTTGTCGAGGAGACGGCGGTATTTTACGCGACGTTGACGGTCATCGTTTTATGCCGGACTACGAACCTGAGAAAAAAGAACTCGCCAGTCGTGACGTCGTAAGCCGTCGTATGATGGAACACATTCGTAAAGGCAAAGGCGTTAAATCTCCCTATGGCGAGCACTTGTGGCTTGATATCTCTATTCTCGGTCGTGCTCACATCGAGCGTAACCTAAGAGACGTACAAGAAATTTGCCAAATTTTTAACGGCATCGATCCTGCGGATGAGGGTCCAAAAGGTTGGGCACCGGTTCTTCCGATGCAACACTACTCTATGGGCGGTATCAGAACCAAACCGACCGGCGAGTCTCCGACCCTTAAAGGTCTATTCTCGGCTGGTGAAGCGGCATGCTGGGATATGCACGGATTTAACCGTTTGGGCGGTAACTCCGTCAGCGAAACCGTTGTTGCGGGTATGATCGTGGGTGATTATTTTGCGGATTTTTGTTTGGCAAACGAAGTAGACGTCAATACGGCAACTATTGAAAAAGCATTAAAAAAACAATCCGATTTCATCAACCACTTGTTAACCAACAAAGGTAAATACAACATTTTTGAAATCAAAAACAGAATGCGCGACATTATGTGGGAAAAAGTAGCGATTTTCCGTGACGGTAAAGGTCTTGCCGAAGCCGTAAACGAGCTTGAAGAGCTACTCAAAAAATCACACGACGTTACCGTTAAATCCAAAACAACCTCTGCCAATCCGGAGCTTGAAGAAGCGTATCGCGTACCGATGATGCTCAAACTGGCTCTTTGCGTCGCCATGGGTGCGCGCGAGAGAACGGAAAGCCGTGGTGCGCATTACCGAGAAGACTTCTTGAAACGTGATGACGCCAACTGGTTGAAACGTACCCTTACGTCATGGAAAGAGGGCGCGACTCTTCCAACCGTAAGCTATGAAGATTTAGACATTATGAAAATGGAAATCCCGCCGGCGTTCCGCGGATACGGCGCAAAAGGTATGATTATCGAAAACGAACTCAGCCTTAAACGCCAAGAAGAAGTGGATAAAATCCGAGAAGAGATGGAAGCCGCAGGCAAAGATCGACACGAAATTCAAGACGCGTTGATGCCATTTGAACTTCAACCTTACTATAAAGCTAAAAATGAGAGATTTGGAGATGCAAAATGAGTAGAACTATTACCATCAGGGCTATGAAATATAACCCGCAATCAAAACTTTCAAAGGCGCATTTTGCAGAGTACAAGCTGGAAGAAACCGATGGTATGACTTTGTTTATCGCCTTAACAAAGATTCGCGAAACGTTGGATGCCGACTTATCGTTTGACTTCGTATGCCGTGCCGGTATTTGCGGTAGCTGCGGTATGATGGTTAACGGTAAACCGGCGCTTGCATGCCGTACGTTGACGAAAAACTTTCCTGAAGGTGTAATTCAATTAATGCCGATGCCGGCGTTTAAATTGATTAAAGACCTTTCCGTCGATACGGGTAACTGGATGAACGGTATGAGTAAACGCGTCGAGAGTTGGATTCACACCAACCATAAACCCGACATCGCAAAACTCGAAGCACCGATGGATCCGAAACTTGCCGACGAAACGTTCGAATTGGATCGTTGTATCGAATGCGGTATCTGCGTTGCGGCGTGCGGTACGAAATTGATGCGTCCTAACTTTATCGGTGCGGTCGGCATTAACCGAGTCGCCCGTTTTGCGATGGATCCGCACGATGAGCGAACGGATGAAGATTATTACGAGCTTATCGGCGACGATGACGGAATTTTCGGATGTATGAGTTTAGTCGCATGTGAAGACAACTGCCCTAAACACTTACCGCTTCAATCTAAAATTGCGTATATGAGACGAAAACTCGTCGCACTTCGCGATAAATAGTCGACTTTCAAAAAGGACGAAGCACTTGCTTCGTCCTTTGTTTAATCTTTTCCGTTAACTCCGTATTTTGGTTTTTATTATAATAAAAGCTGATATAATCAAAAAAACATTTAAAGATAGATTCGTATGCATGTGATTCACGATTTTTTTCTGCTAATTTGGAACGAACGGTTACAACAACCCGCTGTTTTCGACGAAACGCTTATGGATGCGCTGATGCGGTTTGCCGCACGCGATCAAGACGCTTTTTGCGATCATCTGACGATTGTTTTGATGCTAACGCCGCAAAACCTCTCAAGCGTCGCATCGCTTGAACCGACTCAAACCGTCTTTACGACACTTTTTTCAAATCTTCCGATGCAAAAAACATGCATGTATGCCCAAAAACATGCCTTAGAGTGTTTGGTTCGTTTAGGCAATCTTTCGTTGGTCGTTTCAATCGAAGAGCGTTTAGAGCGTTTACGAAAAGAAGGCATTATCTCTTACGACGCTTTGCGTAGTTTAAGCAGCGTTCTTGCCTTAATCGAAGAGAAAAAAGTCGAAACGCTTCCTTTGGAAATCAAAAGTGCGCTCGGCGGGAAAAATTACTATCAAAAAGCATTGAATCTTTTGCAAACGGCGATTTCCAACCTGCATAACGTCGTTGAAAACGATACGTTTCGCGAGCGACTAAATCAAACGCACGAGCGTTTGACGAAAGGAGACTTTTCTATCGGCGTAACGGGAGTCATGAATGCCGGTAAATCGACCATGCTCAACGCCTTACTCGGTGAAGAGGTACTCGGAACGTCCGTGGTTCCCGAAACGGCCAATTTAACGCTGATTCGTTATGCGCAACAGCCTTATGCGATTGTTCATTTTTGGAATCGAAAAGAGTGGCAACGTATCGAAGAGGGCGCAACGAGGCTTAAAAGTCTCGAGGCATTCGTACACGAGTCAAAGACGCATTTCGGTACGCAATTTGAAAGCTTTATTACGCCTCAAGGACTCAGCCAAACTATTCGTACCGATCAATTAGCGCAGTTTACTTCCGCAAAACATTCCGATAAAAAATGCAATCTCGTCAAAAGCGTTGAGCTTTACACCGATTTAAACTTTCTTAAAGAAGGCGTCGTCATCGTCGATACTCCGGGCTTAGACGATCCCGTCGTCCAACGCGAAGAGATAACCGTATCGTACCTTAGCGAATGCGATTTAATGATTCACTTGATGAATGCGGCACAAGCGGCGACGCAAAAAGACGTCGATTTTATCATCGATGCTTTACTCTACCGCAACGTTGCTCAGCTATTGGTCGTCATTACGCGCATCGACGCCGTGCGGGAAGACGAACTCGAAGAGGTCATCACGTATACCAAACAAAGCATTGAAGCGCGTTTGAGAGAACAAAACAAAGCTTCACGCTTAGACGACGTGATCGCACGGATCGTTTTTCTTCCGATGGCAGGAAAATTGGCGTTGCTGCACAAGCTCGGACGAGGGGAAGAGGCGTTAGCCCTCGGATACAACCAGCAAAAAACGGGTATTTTAGCTTTGGAAGCGTATTTGGAAGAGGTCTTGTTCGGAGAAAAAAGCCATAAAGCGCGACTCATCGTCTCCTCTAACCGCAAAGAACTCGAAAGCATCGTTGAAAGTGCCTTGAGTGCCTTTGCGCACGAGAAGCGTTTGCTAGACGTTTCCAAAGAAGAGGTGGCGGCGGCATACGAAGAACATCAAGCACAAAAAGGGCGCATCGCTTCATTTTTAGAGCAGATAAAACAAACGCTAAACGAGAGCCGAAACGACATGCAACTCTACTTTACGACGCTCCAGAAGTTTGCGCTGCAAAGACTTGAAACTTTGCAAGGTGTTTTGAAACGCCGCATTTACGATGACGTGAGTTACGAAACGACGAAAAACAAACGTTTACCCAAAGAAGAGCGTATTGCTTCGATGATCGAAACGGCAATGAAAGACGGAATGGTCGATTTGATTCGGGATTATCGTTACGAATTCGAGAAAAAAACGCACGGTATGTTTGAATACATGAACGCCAAATACGGAGAGTTTCAGCACGAAAGCAGTGCCGTAACGCTTGATGCGCGCAGTTTTTGTGAAGAACATTTAAGCACATTATCGGTTTTTAAAAATAATGCGGCACTGATGCAAGGCATTGAAAGCGCGATGCATCGTCACGCAAAAAGCGATTTAAGCCGGTTCTCGCAAGAGTGCGATCTTGTTTTGGATGAAGAGTTTGCGCAAATCAAAGAGATGATCGAAGCCAAGCTCGTCCCGATGAACGCAGCACTTCTACAAGCCTTCATCGCACAATGTGAAGCTCCTGCACACACCCTTGAGATGCGTTTTGTTCAAGAGGGCGAACTCTTGGAAAAAGCGATGCATCGCATTCAAGATCAAGGGTTTAGACGTGAAGTTCGTTTGGACGAAATTGGCGAAAAAGAGCGCGTATTGCTATGCGTACGAGACGAGTTGCGAACGATAATGGAGGCACAATGAGCCGTATTTTAGAGACTTTTATCGCGTGTTATCACGAACGTTTTTTAAAGCAAACGCCGACGTTTGACGCGACGCTTTTAGGATTTCTCAAAAAACTTCAGTATGTTCTGCTGGACGAATCGCATTTACCTTCCGCACAACTGACGTATGCACTCGAACAGTTGCAAATACGTTCCGAAGAACCGATGAAAGTGGCCATTACGGGGCAGTTTTCCAGCGGTAAGTCTACGTTCTTAAATGCGCTTTTGGCAAAAAATATCTTGCCGACGGGCATTACGCCGGTCACGTCGAAGGTCAATTACATTCGCTACGGCGACGCTTTTAAGATTCGTGTCCATTATAAGGACGGTCGCGACGAATACCACAATATTGCTACGATCGCGCGCTTTACCGATCAACGGGAAAACGTCGAAGATATTGCGTATTTGGTTTTGTACGCACCGCTCAATATTCTCAAAGACATTGTCTTCGTCGATACGCCGGGGCTCAATTCTCAAGCGGCAAGCGACACGCAAACGACGGAAAAAGTCTTACGCGAGGTAGACGGCATTATCTGGTTGACCTTGATCGACAATGCGGGGAAAATGAGCGAACTGCATGTGCTAGAAGCGTACCTCGGAAAATACCAAAATAAATCTTTATGCGTTCTCAATCAAAAAGACAAGTTTACCGAAGCGCAAGTCTCTCAAACCGAGGAATACGTTAAAACCGCCTTCAAAGAGTTTTTTAGCGACGTCATTCCCATTTCGGCACGTCAGGCGTTGGAGTCACGAAGCCACGATAAAAAAGTGATGATGCAAGAACGGCTTGACGCTTTTATGCAAAGCTTACATGTCAAGCTTGAAAAAAGCGGCGATAAGCTTGACTTTGCACAAATTGAGCAAGATTTTAAAGCGTATGAAGCCTCGTTGGACGTTATTTTACAAAGCGATTTGGGAGCCAATCTCGAACTTTTAAAAGCGTCCAATATCGATAAAGTCTTAGACTTCATTCGCAACGAAATACAACCCAAAGCGACCCAATCCAAAGAGTTTGCCATCAAAAAAGAGATTGAAGAGATTACGGGTAAACTCATCGCGCAACACGAACTTTTTATCGCGATTTACGATCAACTTTTGAATGAAATTTTACGTTTTGAGTCTGAGGCGACGGCCTTATTTACGGATTTGAAGGGTAAGTTTTCGCACGATCTAAAAAGTGCTTTTATGCGTATCGAACAGATTATCGACACCATTGCCGATGCGATTTACAATCAAGTGACGCGCGAAAAAAAAGTGCGCTACGAAGCCCGAAAAGAAGGTTTTTTTTCCAAACGAATCGCTTATGCGCCGTTTGAGTATTTAGCTCCTAAAATCAATTCCGATTTGATCTATAAAAACCTTTTCTACGACGATAACGTCATCGGAAAAATGTTCAAACAGTACGTACGAAGCTTGGGTGCGATTCAAAACGAAGTCAACGATAAAAACCGCTTGGTTTATCGCTCTTTGGAACACGGCATTTTAAAATGGCAAGCACCTTATGAGATTATCCGAAAAAGCGAAGCATTGCATTCGGATATCGAATTTGCTAACCTTCGCCGTTTCGCTTCCAAAGTCTATGAAACGATTTTAAAGCCTTTTAACGATGAAATTGCGGACTCTTACGCCAAGATCAGTTCGGAATTTAACCACCTTAGCAGTGCTGTGAGCTTTAACTATCAAAACGCTACCGAAGTGTGCGTGGCGTTTTTGGAAAACAAGATCGAAAAATCGCTCAAACTTTATGAAGAGAATCCGACGAAGTTTTCGTTATATCAGCCTAAAATCGAGGAGATCAAAGAACGGCTTCGCACCGCTTTTCACCTCTACGAACTTGAAAATATGATGAATACGCGCCATACGTTTTTAAGCAAAGATTACGATCGTTTGATTGTGCATTTTCAAGAGATTAAGGACGCGAAAGTAGCCTTTATCGAAGAGAAAAAAGCACGGCATTCGAAGTTTATAGAGCAGATTACTCTTTTGGTAAACGAGATAGCGTAACGTCGATTTTTCGTAATATGTCACGAAAAACCGGCGTCGAAACGACAGGTAAAAATCTTACATGTAACGTTTTTCTTTGAGCAGTTTGTAGAGTTTTAAAAGTGAAATAAAAAGTGTCGTAATCGCAGGTCCTAAAATCATTCCCCAAAAACCGAACGTCGTCAAACCCGCGAAGATGGCGAAAAAGATTAAAAGCTCGTTAACGGCGGTCGGCGTTTTGACCAATTTGTTATTGATGTATTTGATAAAAAGCGGCTTGACGAACGTATCTGCGATAATAGAAATCACGATAATCGAATAAAGCGCGATCACGACGGCGGCAGTAACGTTACCGTGTGCCAACTCCAGCGCACATAAAGGCACCCACATCAAAGCTCCCCCGATAATAGGAATCAGCGAAGCAAAACCGTAGAAAATCCCAAGCAATAAGCCGTCGTATCCAAAAACCATACCGATGATCGAAAAAAGCGCACCCTGAAAAATGGCACTCAGTAAAATAGAGTAAAAAACGACGCTCATGACGTTGGTCACTTCGACAAAAACGAAATTGACCTCTTTTGCGTCCATCGGCATCACGCTTTTAAAATAGTCGATCAAATCTTTGCCGTTTAAAAGCGCGAAAAAGAAGAAAACGACGATCAGAAGCATGTCTTTTAAAAAGCCGGCACTGTTTTTACCGATAGCTCCTAAATACGAGAGTGCCGTCGTCGAAATTTGAGCGATATTGAGGTTATTGATAAAATCGTCCAAATTAGGTTGTAAAAAGGCTAGTGCGTCGGGTAGTCTATAGTCGAGGTTTCGCAAATAGGTTTGTACTTTTTCGATCATCGAAAGATCGAAGTTGTTAACGATACCGCCGACGGAAGTGATCGTATAGACGATAGGCCCGAACAGCAATACCAAGAGCAAAAGCGTCGACAACAATGCCGAAACGTGTTTGTTGCGAAAGATCGTGTAGAGCTTAAAATTGATATTGTACGTCGCCATCGCCAGCAAAGAAGCAATCGTAATAATCATCAAAAAAGGCTCGTAAAGTTTGATGATCGAGTAAATGACCGCCAGAAAAATAGCCGTTAAAAAAAAGCGATGTTCGTTCATACATGGTCCTCAAATAATCCGTTTTGCATCAAAGGCGGCGTAAGCCTGAAAAGCTCGTACGTCTTAGGCGTCGCAACCCGTCCGCGCGCGGTGCGTTCGATGTAGCCGTTAGCAAGCAAATAGGGCTCGATTACGTCCTCGATCGTGCCTTCGTCTTCACTGAGCGCCGCGGCAATCGTGCTCAGTCCCAAAGGACGACCTTTGGCTTGAATCAGTAACTCCAAATACTTTAAATCGAGTTCGTCAAAGCCCAAGTCGTTCACGCCCAGTTCATTCAAGCCGTAACGTGCACGCTCTTTCGTGATAGAGGTTTCATCGCTCACGTCGGCATAATCGCGAATACGTTTTAAAAGACGCAATGCGATACGAGGCGTTCCCCTCGAACGGCGCGCCATCTCCAAGGCGGCGTCTTGCAAACAGAGTTTTTCAAGTTTGCCGGAGGCTTTGGTAATAATCTGCGCCAACTCCTCTTTGGTGTAAAACTGCAAACGAAAATGCATTCCGAAACGATCGCGTAAAGGCGAACTGATCATACCCGCGCGCGTGGTCGCCCCGATAAGGGTAAAGCGAGGTAGATCGATTTTGATCGTTTGTGCCGCAGGTCCAGAGCCGATGATAATATCCAGTCGGTAATCTTCCATTGCCGGATACAAAATCTCTTCAATGGCGGGCGAGAGTCTGTGGATTTCGTCGATAAACAAAATGTCGCCCTCTTGAAGGTTGGTCAAAATTGCCGCCAAATCACCGCTCTTTTCGATCATCGGTGCAGCGGTAATTTTAATATTAGCGCGCATTTCGTTGGAAATAATATGCGCCAAAGTGGTTTTACCAAGACCGGGAGGACCGAAAAAAAGAATATGGTCTAAGCATTCGGAGCGTTTAATGGCGGCTTGAATGAAGACATTGAGGTTCTTTTTGATCTTTTCTTGCCCGATGTACTCTTCAAAAGAGGTCGGTCTCAAACTTTTTTCGTATTCGCTCTCAAAAGAGACTTTTTCGATTTCGACGATGCGTTCCATTCTCTCACTTTTGATAGGTGTATTCGGTTTGCGGAAAAGAACGCTCTTGAACCTCTTTGATATAAGCGTCAAGTGCGGTTTGAACCAAGGCGGCACCCTCTAGGTAACGCTTGACGAATTTAGGTTGGAAAGCTTGGAAAAAGCCTAACATGTCACTCCAAACCAAGACTTGTCCGTCGGTATATTTGCCTGCGCCGATGCCGATCGTAGGAATAGAAATCGCTTCGGAAATACGTTTGGCGGCTTCTTCGACCACACCTTCGATCACGACGCTAAACGCACCGGCTTTTTCGACGGCTCTGGCATCTTCGATGAGGGTCGCAATATCTTCTTCGGTGCGCCCGCGTACTTTGTACCCGCCTTCACTCCGCACGAATTGCGGCATTAAGCCGATATGCCCCATCACCGCAATTGAATTTTGCGTCAAGGCTTTGATAATCGGCGCACGGGCTATGCCGCCTTCAATCTTTACGGCATGTGCATCGGTTTCGGCATAAACGCGCGAGGCGTTATAAATCGCCGTTTTTTCGTCGGTATAAGTACCAAAAGGCATATCGCAAACGATAAAGGTCTCTTTTGCCCCCGCACAAACCGCTTTCGTGTGGTACAGCATAACGTCCATGGATGCCGAGAGCGTATCGGGTTTGGCGTTAAAGCTCATATTGAGGCTATCGCCCACAAGAATGATATCGACTTTTTGATCGAAGAGGGAAGCAAAAAGCGCATCATACGCGGTAATGACGGTTAAAGGAGTCGTTCCTTTGTGTTTTTGAATGGATGTAATTGTTTTCATAAAGAGGATTATACCCTAATTTGGGATAAGAAAATTTTAGATTAAAAATGGTACAATGAGTCACTTCGGAGGTATGCACCATGGGTATTCTGGCACAATTGGAAGTCGATTTTGATATGGAAATTGTTGAAGATTTTGTTTCCCATTTTGCGATCATGTGTGAAAACATGGAACCTTTAATTATCGGAATGAGTAAAGCGGATCGCTACAGCGATAACATCGGAGATCTTTTTCGTATTTTCCACAATATGAAATCCGCCGCCGGTTTTTTAAAATTAGACCCGATTATCAAATTAGCGGTTTTAGCCGAAGACATTGCCGAAGAAGCGCGCGTGTTAAAAGGACCCGCAAGTGAAGCGTTTATCGATTGGTTGCTTTTGGTCAGCGATCAGTTTGAAAAATACCGCAAGGACGTTGAAGACGACGCGGCCTTTTTTACCGTGTTAAATCCCTTGATTATAAAAGTACCCCATCAGTTGGAGAAAGAGTGAAGCAATTAGTCGCGTACGTAACGGCGGGTTTCCCCGATAAAGCATTTACATTGGATTTGGTATCGTCCTTAAAACAATCGGGCGTCGATAAATTAGAGTTAGGTATTCCTTTTTCCGATCCCGTGGCGGATGGTCCGATCATCGAATCGGCAAACCTTAAAGCCTTACAAAACGGTTTTAAACTTGAAACGCTTTTTGAAATATCTTCCGTCGTTGCGACGGAACTTGAGACGTATTGGATGGGATATTTTAATCCTTTTTACCATAAAGGTTTAGATGCTATCACGCAAAAAGCACTCGATTTGGGCGTTAAAGGTTTTATTATCCCCGATTTGCCGCATGAAGAAGCATTGTGTTACATGCCTTTGATGCAGCAACGCCGCCTTTCAATGGTTAGCTTCGTCGCACCGACCGATACTAAAGAGCGTATCGCACATATCGTCAAGCATGCACAAGGGTTTATTTACCTCGTCGCGTATGCCGGTATTACGGGAGCACATGCCGGCGAAGATTTGAGCAAAACGATTCATGCGATTAAAGAACAGAGTCAAACGCCGGTTTTCGTAGGATTCGGCGTGAATGAAAAGACGGCTAAGGAACGGGCAAAAGGCGTTGAAGGCGTTATCGTAGGAAGTGCATTTGTCGAAGTCTTATTGGATGAGAGCCTAAGCGGTACTCAAAAAATCGAAAAAATTGCGGAAAAAGCACGCATCATCAAAGAAAAAATTAATGCTTAAGCATTATTGAGGTGCTTTTTTTGTATCGGCAGGCTCGGGTTCTTTGAGCCTTGCTAACAATTGATCGAACGGTTCTTTCGCTAGAATTTCCGCAAACTGCGTACGGTACGTTTGAATAATACTCACGCCTAAAATATCGACATCATAGATCATCCATTCTCCGGCATTGGCGGTTTTATAAAATTTGTAAATAATTTCGTACACTTCGCCGTTTTTCATGAGATGGGTCGTTAAATGAATCCGCGTGTCTTTGATTTTCTCTAAGTTCTTAATCACGATCTTTTCGTCGGTATAAAGATCGAGTTTTTCCATGTAGGAGTTTTTCAGGCGCATCTCGAACAACTTCGTAAATTCGTGCTGTTTCTCTGAAGATAAACTTTCCCATTGCTTTGCGCCTATCGATAGTTTTGCCATTAACGTGTAATCGAACACGGAATCGAAAATGGCAAAAATTTTACCCGAACGCTCCGGTTTTGAAAGATGCGTATTGCGTAAAATAGACGTAGCAAGATCGATATTAGAGCGCATAAAAGGCGTAATGTCGCTTTCGGGGAGTGCTAGAAGCGAATGCGCACATACGAGCATAACCCAAATGCCGGAAAGTAATTTTTGCAACATGGTTTTATTCGCTTATCAGTTTGTTTCGACGTGATTCGTAAATATCGCGTAAAAACGGATAAAGTTCGATTGCATCTTTTTTGAGACTGTCGTATTCGTTGACATGTAAAGACGTTCGATTGATCATATAAAATGCCGTTACGCCGAGAGATTCGGCGGTATTGTCGACCATATTTGCGTCGCGCGCTTCGATATACGTAAGCGGATTCAACCAATAATCACCCGCAAGCCCGACAAGATCGCGGGCATTGGACGGTCCTATAATCGGCAGTACGATGTGAAAGCCGCTACCGACGCCGTAAGCACCCAAGGTCTGTCCGAAATCCTCATCGTGTGCGTAAATGTGCAACTCTTCTGCGGCAACGTCGCGAAAACCCAAGATACCCATTGTTGAATTCAAGACGAAACGCTCGGATTCTTCAAAAGCATTGAGCCATTTAAATTGCAAAAGATTATTGACGAAACGAATCGGGAAAAAAAGGTTTTCAAACGCATTGGAAAGACCTTTACGTGCGCTCTCGGGCACGAGATAAGCGTATCCTTGCGCCGTCGGTCTAAGAAGGTATTCGTAAAAATGATCGTTGACGTCCGTCATAAAACGGTTGTATCCTTCCAACGGATCAAAAAGAGCTTCGCTTGTTTTATCGGCAAATTCGGTTTCAACGTCTTCGCTTGCTTGTTGCGGCGTAGGGTTTGCCGCCCATAATAGCGATAAACTGAAAAAACATGTTAAAAATAATAGACGCACCGGCAACTCCGAAATAGTAAAATTGTCGCAATTATAGAACTTTTCTAATTTATTTTAGATTAAAGTTTATGAACGGTGCCTTTCTTTAGCATAGAACAAGCAAATTTTAATCTTGTTTTGACTATAATTTCCGTCCTAATCTCACACACACCAATCCTTTACGGTTGCAGTGTTGAACTGTTGACGGGTGTGGAGGCAAAACCAAAAATTAAACAAAGGAGAGCTTCATGGTAACCATGAAAGACCTATTGGAGTGCGGTGTACACTTCGGACACCAAACAAGACGTTGGAATCCAAAGATGAAAAAATTCATCTTCGGAGAGAGAAAAAATATTTATATCGTAGACCTTCAAAAAACGCTACGTTATTTCAGATATACCTACAATGTTGTTAAAGATGCAGCAGCTGAGGGTAAATCAATGTTGTTCGTCGGAACTAAAAAACAAGCAAGCCAAGCTATTCGCGAATACGCGGAAAAATGCGGTATGCCATATGTCAACCACAGATGGTTAGGCGGTATGTTAACGAACTATCAAACCATCAGACAATCCATCCGTAAACTTGACATCATCGAAAAAATGGAAGAAGACGGTCAAATCGATCTTCTGACTAAAAAAGAAGCGTTGATGCTTCGAAGAAAAAAAGAGAAACTTTTGGATTACCTCGGCGGTATCCGCAATATGAAAAACTTACCCGATATGATCTTTGTTATTGATACCGTGAAAGAAAAAATCGCCGTTCAAGAGGCTAGACGCTTAGGTATTACGGTCGTTGCTCCGCTTGATACGAACTGCGATCCCGATATGGTTGATTTACCGATCCCCGGAAACGACGATGCGATTCGTTCGATTCAACTTTTCTGTAAAGAGATGTGCGAAGCGATGAGCGAAGGAGCGGAGATCCGTGCTAAAGACGCTCCTGCGGCTGAAGAAGCGGTCGAAGCAAGCGAAGAAGAGAAAAACGACTTGATCGATGAAGCGATGAGCGAAGAAGAAGCAGTAGTAGAGGAAGGCGAATAATGGCTGAAATTACCGCTGCTTTAGTAAAAGAGTTACGCGAGTCTACCGGTGCAGGTATGATGGATTGTAAAAAAGCACTCGTCGATACGGACGGCGATTTTGAAGCGGCTACGAACCTTTTAAGAGAAAAAGGTTTGGGAAAAGCGGCTAAAAAAGCGGACAGATTGGCAAGTGAAGGTTTGGTAAACGTTTACGTCGATCCGACGCTCAAAACGGCAACCGTGAGCGAGATCAATGCCGAAACGGATTTTGTTGCGAAAAACGAAGGTTTTATCGCTTTGACGAAAGACACGACGGCACATATTCAAGCAACGAACGTCGAGACGACGGAAGAGCTCATGAAAACGACCATCAACGGTACGCCGTTTGAAGAGTATTTTGCTACGAAAGTCGCAACAATCGGTGAAAACTTGGTCGTAAGACGCTTTGCAACGCTTAAAGCGGGTGCCAACGGCGTCGTCAACGGTTATGTTCACTCCAACGGACGTGTGGGTGTTTTAATTGCGGCAAGTTGCGACAGTGAAGCGACGGCGCAAAAAGCGGGTGAATTTATTCGTAACCTTTGTATGCATGCCGCGGCAATGAAGCCTACGTATTTAAGCTATACCGAACTCGATCCTGCATTCGTAGAGCAAGAAACGATCGGTATTAAAGCCGATATCGAAAAAGAAAACGAAGAATTGGCACGCCTTAAAAAACCTCTTAAACGTGTACCGCTTTTCGTCTCTCGCGTACAATTGACGGACGAAGTTTTAGCGCAAGCGCAAAAAGAGATGGAAGCGGAGTTAAAAGCACAGGGAAAACCCGAAAAAATTTGGGATAAAATTATTCCGGGACAAATTGAACGCTTTATCGCCGACAATACGCAACTTGACCAACAATATACGCTTTTAAGTCAATTCTACGTTATGGACGATAAAAAAACTATCGCTCAAGTGGTTGAAGAAAAAAGCAAAGAATTCGGCGGTAAAATCGAACTGGTAGGTTATGTTCGTTTTGAACTCGGCGAAGGCTTAGAAAAAAAAGCATGCGACTTCGCTTCCGAAGTTGCAGAACAACTGAAATAACGATTTTAAACGATCGGTGAAGGGGCAACTCTTCACCTCTTTTTTGGAAGGACATTGATGTCTTTACTACACGCAAACGCACTCTCACACTCTTTTGACTACCTGCTGTTCGACAATGTTACGTTTGACTTGGCTGCAAAAGAGTCTATGGCGATTTTAGGCGTGAGCGGTAGCGGTAAATCAACTTTATTGCATATTTGTTCGACGCTTTTAGCTCCGAATAAAGGTGAAGTTGTTCTATGTGATCACCAGATCTACAAAGATAGCGATGATGTTCGTTTAAAATTACGACGTTACGACGTCGGGATTATTTTTCAATCCCATTACCTTTTTAAAGGTTTTTTTGCCGATGAAAACGTTGAATTAGCCTCATTTATTAGCGATCAAACGGTTGATCCGATGCTTTTGGAGCGTTTGGGTATCGCGGAGTTTATGCATTATCGAGTCGGAGATCTTTCCGGCGGCCAGCAACAGCGTGTTTCCATCGCACGCGTTCTTGCAAAAAAACCTAAAATTATTTTTGCCGATGAACCGACGGGAAATTTGGACGATAAAACGGCTCAAGAGGTCATGAACGTGCTTTTCGAATACATCGAACGCGAAAATGCCGCTCTTTTACTTGTGACGCACAATCGGCAACTTGCACGACAATGCACGTACGTCAAACATCTTCACGTCGACGGATTGAAAGAGGAAGTATAAACGATGGAATCGCTTATTCGACTCTTCGGCGAAGAACATGTGATTCTTTTTTTTCTTCTCTTTGCCCGACTAAGCGGCTTATTTGCCTTTTTCCCTTTTTTTTCGCATGCGACGATTCCTTTAAGCATTAAAACGCCGATAACGTTTTTTATGGTTATTTTTCTTTATCCTTTATTGCCTCCTTTACCGTTTGTGCCGACTTTGCTTAACTTATTGCTTGCAATTCTCTCCGAACTTTTGATCGGTTTAATCGGCGGATTAATGTTAACGATCGTTCTTTCGATTTTACAAATGGCGGGAATGCAAATCGCTTTTGTCATGGGCTTTACGATGGCAAGCGTTATGGATCCTCAAACCAGTTCGTCGGTACCGGTTATTTCTCAAATTTTGGCGTTAATAGGTTTAATGGTCATTTTGGCGTTTAACGGACATCATCAAATGCTTTTATTTATTGCCGATTCTTTGACGCTTTTACCGCTGGGGACGTTTTACCCTCACATGAACGTTTTGACCTACTTAATCAAAGCAACGACGGGGATTTTTGTTTACGGCTTTGTTCTTTCTTTTCCCGTTGTGGCATTTTCGCTCCTACTCGACGTTGTTTTCGGTATGCTCATGAAAACCATGCCTCAATTCAACCTGTTAGTCGTCGGATTTCCGATTCGTATTGCTGTTTCGTTTGTCGTTTTGATTGCCGTTTTGGCATCGATGATGCTGATTTTCAAGCGGGAATTTATCGAAGCGATGAACCATTTGTCACTTCTTTTTCTACGTTAAAGCAATCATAAATTTTTTTATACTACAATGGGAAATACTAATTCTCATTCAGGAGTGAGCATGCGCCTGTTACTACTCAACACGAACCCCGCCGTTTCAAGGCTTATCAAACTTAGTACCGATAAGGTCGGGTATGAGTTGGACGAATTTGACGATTACGGGTTGGTTCCCTTGGTTCAATACGACGTCATATTGGTAGATAACGAGGTGTATGAAGAAGAAGCCCTTGAAGGCGTGAAAGAGACGAGTGAATGTAACTATGTTGTTTATATCGGGCAACGAGGTACGCAAAAACCCCAAGGCGTAAACGTTCTTTTGGAAAAACCCTTTTTACCGACCGATTTTCTAACGTTACTGGAAAAAGCGAAAAATACGCTTTTGAGCGTTAGAGTTGAAGATCCGATCGTATTGCCGGAGCAAAACGACGAAGAAAAAGCCTTCGATATCGACAATATCGATACCTTAGACGAAGACGAGCCGTTAACGCTTCCGATCCCTTCCGATGATGAAGATACATCGTTAGAATTAGGGGAAGTGAAGCTCGGTGAAATGTCGTTTGAAGATGAAACGTTACTTGACGCGCATACTCAAGATATGCCATCCAAAAATGAAGAAGAGTTGGCTTTAGATGAATTGGATGACGCGTCGTTATTGCTTCAAGAAGACAAAAGCTTAGGTGCGGTGCCGGCGCAAGAAGACGACGAAGAACTCCTTGAAGAGGGAAAAGATGAAGCAACGCCGTGTATTTTAGACAAAGATGATATTAATGAAGTTAAACAGCTTTTAGACGACAGCGACCAAGAAGAAGAAAACGAAGCTTTGCATGAAATCGACGATACTTTAGCTTTCCTCGACGATGAAGACGAAGACGAGAAAAAAGAGGAAGAAGACGATTTTGCATTTGAAGAAGACACAAAAATGCAAGATCAGACGGACGTACTCTCTTTAGAGTCGCTTGAAGACGAAGATTTGGCGTTGGAGGAAGCGTCCGATGTGCATGAAATGCCGACGATAGCCCAAGTCGACGAAGAGGAAGCTGAAGAAGAAATCCTTCCGCAAGAAGAGATCATCGACTCTTTTGAAGAAACGTTGGTCGAAGCGACGGAGGAAGTATCCGAAGATGAAGACGAAGCGGATTTTCCAGAAGATGACGCGCTTATGATTCCACATGTCGACGATGCCGTGGAAGAGCTTGAACACGAAGACGCTTTATTAGACCCCGTTGCCACTATCGACGTTGTTGCCTCTCGCACCCAAGATATTAGCATCGCATCGTTGGACGATTTGAACGAAAATCTTCTCAAATCGGCGTTCGGAGAAACCATAGAGGAAGATGCTCCTGAGTCTTTAACGCCAGATGACTCAGAAGACGTGCAAGAAGAAGAAAAAATAGACGTTATACGCGGTGAAATCGAAAATAGCATTTCCAGAAGTATTTCGGGACTTGCTCAAAGCGATATTTTACGTGAAGCTTTAAAAGGAATGCGTATTAATATTTCCATTACCTTTGACGAGAAATAAAGGATGAAAGGCAATCTTTTAGTGCTTTCAGGTCCTAGCGGATCGGGGAAAAGTTCTTTGATGAAGCATGTACTTCAGGCAATTCCCGATGCTTATTTTTCTATCTCGAGTACGACACGCGCGATACGTGAAGGCGAAAAAGAGGGTGTCAGTTATCATTTTATTTCCAAAGAGGCTTTTGAGCAGGACATGGAAGCGGGATACTTTTTAGAATGGGCAAAGGTGCACGACAACTATTACGGAACTTCTTTAAAGCCTATTTTAAAAGCGTTGCACGAGGGGCATTTGGTCGTATGCGACATCGATGTTCAAGGGCATAAAATCGCTCGCGAAAAATTCGGCGACGTGATTACTTCGGTTTTTATTACGACTCCGGACCAAAAAAGCTTACGGGAACGACTGTGTTTTCGAGGTACGGATTCGAATGACGTCATCGACAAGCGATTGGCGAATGCCGTTTCAGAGATGACATGTATCAAAGAATACGATTATTTACTGATTAACGACGATTTGGAAGAAACCGCACATACGCTTATTGCGATCGCTTTAGCTTCACGTACGAAAACGGCTTTAACGGATTTGGGCGAATTCATCAGCTCTTGGGCGAATATCGAGTAGCAAGTCCGCCTCATTTTTCGTTTAGGAAAAAATGCTATAATAAGTTACTTTTAGAGTATAAGGAACACAATGGGAACGTTTAGTATTTCACACTGGCTCGTCATTTTGCTGATTATCGTTTTGCTTTTCGGTGCGAAAAAAATCCCCGATCTTGCTAAAGGGGTCGGTCAAGGAATCAAAAACTTTAAAAAAGCGATAAAAGAAGAAGAGACGCCGACGATAGAAAATATGGAAACAAAAAACGATACGACTGCGACGACAACGCCGCCGCATGAAGAAAAAAAATCAAATTAAGCGTTGAGATCAATTACGTAAGGAGAAAAAATGGGTACGTTTAGTATGGGACATTGGTTAGTTATTTTAGCCGTGGTTGTTTTGCTTTTCGGTGCAAAAAAAATTCCTGAATTGGCCAAGGGCTTTGGACAGGGAATTAAAGATTTTAAAAAAGCAATTAAAGAAGACGAGGAAGCTACAGCCGTAGCACCAAGCGAAAAAGTAGAGTCTAAAGTAGACGTTACGGCGTCGACGACAGTGCCTCACGTCGACGAAAAAAAATCCGTATAAGGTTCGGTGTTGAAAAAAAGAGTTACCGAAGTCATTCAAAAGACACTGCAAAGAGAGTTTGTTTTAGAAAAACCGACCAATCTTTTTTTTGGGCATTATGCAACGCCGATCGCATTTTCGTTAGCAAAAGAGTTGAAAAAATCTCCTATTGCGATTGCCGAAGAGCTTTGTTCCAAGTTCGATACCGACGGTATTTTTCAAGCCGTTACACCGATCAAAGGTTACATCAATTTTAAGTTGAGCGAGTCGTTTCTTGATCACTATGCGACATGGGCATTGGAACATGAAGCCGAATTTGGCAGCGATACGCATGACGAAACCATTTTATTGGAATACGTCAGTGCAAACCCTACGGGACCTTTGCATATCGGGCATGCCAGAGGCGCGGTTATGGGCGATGCTCTCTATCGTATCGGAACGCATCTTGGGTATAAAATTACGACCGAATATTACGTCAACGATGCGGGAAATCAAGTCGATTTGCTGGGGCTTTCGATTTACCTTGCCGGACGTGAGCATATACTGAGCGTTGCTGTACAATGGCCTGAAGAATTTTATCGAGGCGAGTACATCGTCGATTTGGCGTTCGTCGCCAAAGATGAGCTCGGCGAAGCAATTTTCCATAACGAAGAAAACATCAAACGCTTGTCCGTTTGGGGCAAAGACAAGATGTTAGAGCTTATTCGATCCAATCTTGCGGACGTGGGAATCCATTTTGAGCAATTTGTCAGCGAAAAATCCCTTTATGATCAATGGGACGCCAGCTTTACGCGATTACGCAACAATGCTAAAACGTATGAAGAAGGCGGCAAAGTGTGGATTCGTTCGACCGACTTGGGCGACGAAAAAGATCGTGTCGTTGTCAGAGAAGACGGCAGACCGACTTATTTGGCGGGGGATATTATCTACCACGACAATAAGTTTCAACGCGGCTACGATCACTATATTAACATTTGGGGCGCAGACCACCACGGTTATATCGCACGCGTGAAAGCGGCGATTAATTTCTTAGGGTACGACGAATCCAAACTGGAAGTGTTATTGGCGCAAATGGTCTCTTTACTCAAAGGCAAAGAGCCGTATAAAATGAGTAAACGTGCCGGAAATTTCATTTTGATGAGCGACGTCGTTGCCGAGATAGGTAGGGACGCATTACGTTTCGTTTTTCTCAGCAAAAAATCCGATACGCACCTTGAGTTTGACATCGACGTCTTTAAGCAAGAAGATAATAACAATCCCGTTTTTTACGTGAATTACGCGCATGCAAGGGTCAATCAGATTTTTGCAAAAGCCGAAAAATCGCTTCAAGATATCGTACATGTTAAATTAGA
Source organism: Sulfurospirillum sp. MES (assembly GCF_000789415.1). Taxonomy (NCBI): domain Bacteria; kingdom Pseudomonadati; phylum Campylobacterota; class Epsilonproteobacteria; order Campylobacterales; family Sulfurospirillaceae; genus Sulfurospirillum; species Sulfurospirillum sp. MES. The sequence continues at coordinate 449,203 of NZ_JSEC01000001.1, forward strand.
AAACTTGAGCGAAGAGGCTCAAAACCTTCTTTTTAGTGCTCTGTTGCTTCCTGAAGTTTTAGATGATGCGTTTCATTCCCGACAAGTACAAAAAGTGACCGAATATTTAAAATCCCTTGCGGCGGCACTGCATAAATTTTACAACGAAAACCGTGTCGTCGGAAGTGACGACGAGGCAAAGCTACTTAAGCTGTTCGCCGTCGTTGCGCTCTCTTTACGCGTAGGACTTCGCATGATCGGCATTCATGCTAAAGAGAGAATGTAGTCTTTCTTCATGCGACGTGAACGCCTTTTAACGACGCTTCTGCGTTTAGCGATACGCTATCCAAAACTCTTAATCATAGCCCTTCTTTTAGGAGGGCTTTCTTACATGTACGAAGTTTTTATCGCGCGCGATACGATGTGTTTTAAAGGTGTTCCTCAAGCACTCGATGCACGTAGCGAACATTGGACGCGTGTTTTTCGCAATCGTGCGTATATGGTAGGATATTCGGATATAAAAGCCAATCCACTTTGGGTGGTTTATAAACTTACACCTTCTTCTAGCGAGACAGGTTCACTCAAACGCCCTGAAAGTTTTAGTCGCGATTGGCGAAATCTCGGCTTAATCGCACAAGAGGATTATACCAATAGCGGGTATGATCGAGGGCATATGGCACCCAATTTTGCGATAGCCCGTCTCTACGGTAAAACCGCTCAATACGAGACCTTTTTGATGACCAATATTACGCCGCAAAAACCCTCTTTAAATCAAAAAATTTGGCAACGTCTAGAAGAAGCGGAAATTGAGACGTTCGCTCCAAAATACAAAGTATTGTGGGTGTATACCGGCCCCTTGTTTGAAGGACGTTCTCAAACGTTAAAAAGTTCGGCATGGATTCAAGTTCCCTCGGCATTTTATAAATTTTACGTCGGTATCGACGCAACCGATCAGCTTCATACGTTCGGCGTGATTATTCCTCAAAACGCCAAGCCAAACGATTCTTTCGAACGTTATGCGGTCAGTATCGATGAAATCGAACGTCGCAGCGGGTTTGATTTTCTATGCGAGCTAGACGATGCTCTGGAAGAAAAAATAGAAGCCTCGCAAGGAGAGAAGTGGTTTTAATCGCAAAGTGAGGAAGCCGATTCGGGGCGAGAGAAAAAGAAGCCTTGGGCGTAGCGAATGCCTAAATCGCGAATTTGCTCGCAGATGCCTTCATCGCTTACGTATTCGGCGATGACTTGGATACCGGCTTCTTTGGCAAACGTCACGATATTTTTGACCAATAAAAATGAAATCGTATCGGTTAGAATTTTTTGAATAATACTCCCGTCAATTTTAATAAAGTCGGGTTTTAACTCGGCAAGGTAAATAAAGTTGGAATATCCGCTCCCAAAATCGTCGATAAAGATTTGATACCCTAAGCGCTTCAGCATCGTCAAATTCTCTTTTGCTTTTTCTTTACGTACCAAATCTTCCGTCTCAACCAGCTCTAAACCTAAGCGTTTTGCGATCAAAGGGTCTTGTGCGTAAGTTTTTAGAAGCGATAAGATCGTCTCGTCGATAATATCTTGAGGATTGAGATTCACGTTGATGCAAAGCTTGGGATGAAGACGAAGTTGTTGATAGCAGACACCGAGAACTTTTTGCGTAATGTTCCGCAATAAAAACGTACCTTGAATGCTCGGAAGGATTTTATCGGGCGTTACGATGCGGTTTTCATGGTCGAAAAGGCGCAAAAGAGCTTCGTAATGTGAAATCTGAGCGGTTTCGACATCGATAATTTTTTGATAGTAACATGTCAGGCGATCTTCTTCGATTGCCGCTTTAATTTCGGCTAAGGATAAATGACCGCGTTGATCTTTGTGTCCGGATTCGTCGTAAATTTCAATGGTATTGCGCCCTTTCGATTTGGCATTGTAAAGTGCGACGTCGGCAAGTTTAAAAGCTTCTTGAAATGTACGTGATTTTTGAGGAACGAGATTAACGCCGATCGAAACGCTAAGCTGAATCGATTCATTGGAGGGCAATACAAAACGGGTATTTTGAATCGTGCTGAAGAGTTTTTCAATGATATTAAGCGGTGTGCTCGGATCATTTTTTTGCATACGCGCTAAGATTAAAAACTCTTCTCCTCCGTATCGAATGACGATATCTTCTTTTTCTCGCGTTGAAGTTAAAAGCGTTTGAGCGATTTGCGTTAGCACCTGATCGCCACTATCGTGTCCGTAGGTATCGTTAATTTTTTTAAAGTAGTCGATATCTAACGCGGCGATAATATAATCGTCGAGCTGAATCAAATCTTGGTAATGTTGTAGGTAGTTACGGTTATAAACGCCGGTCAATTTATCGATAAAGCTATTTTTGCGTATATCTTTCAAGCGAATCGCCTGTAAGATTAGAAAGAACAAAATAACGCCGATAATCACCATTATACCGACAATTCCGCGTTTTAAAATCGCCAAGACATAATTTACTTCTTCGATTTTTTGAATTGAAAAATCGATAGCTAAGACGAGTTGCACTTGATGGTCGTATTGAATGGGCAGTAGGTAGGTAAGCGATAGCTGATGCAAGAGCGTATGATGAATAATAACGGGACGCTTTTCTTCGTAGATACGAAACCATTCGGGACTTTCGACGTCTAGCTTTTGATTGATCATTGCTTTGTCTTCTTTGTTGGACGCATCGCTTAAAAAGCGAAAGATACCGCGATCGTCTTTGTAGACCAAATACGCGTATTTGATATTGGGCGTTAAGAGCGTTTTGAGATACGATTCGACGCGGCGTTGTAAGGTAACGTCGTTTTTCAACGCTTCGACGTAATCTTGTTCCTCATGAAGCAAATTTTCAACTTGCAAAGCGCAATTTTGGGTAATCTTGAAAAGATCGGAAGTGGAAATCGTAAAGAGCTTGCGACCGATTTGCTCTTCAAGTTTAATCGTATAGCTAAGAAGCAAGAGCAAAACAAAGGCTATTAAAAGCGTCGGTATAAAAAAATAAAACGGACTTTTATGCCATAACGAGCGCAGTGTCATTCGATCGACTCGATAAACTGTTCAAAAGAACTCGGTAAATGGATGTGGCGTGCTTGGAGCCGTCGTTGGATAAAAACGATATTCGGTCGGCTTTTATTCCAAAAAAAAGCACCGAAATAACGTTCGTCGGAAAGAAGCTTCCGATAATTGTTGGTAAAGTAAAGCGTGTTTTTAGCGTGGCAGATACTATTTGCATCGATGTTTTTATTGATAAAAATAAAGTTTGCATCTTCACATGTTGCACTAAGCGTTGCATACTGCGCGTAGACACTTTTTTCAAGTTTTGACATTTCCGGAATAAAGAGTCTAAGGGGTTCGTTCAAAGAGGAAGCGGCAATTTCGGCAATAATTTTTGCTTCCAACTCTATCTCTTTTTGATAAGGCTTAACCAAAAACGTATAATTATCCGCATACGTGAAAATCGCAAGTAAGCTAATGATTATGACATGCTTCATCAAAAAATCCATTGCAGCGAAAAAAAGATGCTTCGATCGTTATCGTCTTCGAGCGTGAAAGAGCCGTTGACGTTTTCTTGGTAGAGAGAACGCGTCGATTTGTCGAGAATATTATTGATTTTGACGCTATAGCTCAGATCTTTCGTTAAATGGTAGGTTGCACCGAGGCTTACGTTGTAGCTTGCCGGGACATGGATAGTCTCGTAACGCTAGGCATTTTTATAAATCAAAGAGGTAAAGTAGTCCCACTTTTGGTAACTGCCCATATATTTGATATAGCCGCCCTTAGTTGAATTATTGATCGTTTCGCTAAGTGTAGACGTGTAATAGTTGAGGTGCAGTTTGTCGTTACGCGATAAGGCGTATTCGTAATCAAAGATAAGTCCTTCGGTATGAATCGTATGATCGACGTTTAAAAATCCGACCGTAGGTTCGTAGTAGATAAAATCGTTGATAGCGACATGATCGTACGTAACGTTTACTTTAGAGTCACCAAACGTTAATGCCGCTTCCAAGGTATAAAAACGGTAAGCTTGCGATTGGAGTTCTTTGTCGAAAAAGGCAGCATAATCGATCGTATAAAATGTGGGTGCAATAGCGGTTTTTGTATAAAAGCTCTTGAGTCCGAGATAATCCGTCGGCGTATAAATCGCTCCGATGCGATAAAGCGAATCGGTCGAGTCTTCCATAAATCCGTTACGTCGATGTCGATCTGCTTTTGCGTTGGCGACGAGAATGATCTCGTCACTTAGTCGGTAACTGTCTTGCACGATCAAAGAGCCGATCGTCTCGGTATCGAAGTCGTTGTATGCCCCAACATCGGTTGTTTGATGCAACATATTGGTTGTTTTTCTAGTGTTGACGTCGTAGCTTTTATGTTGAACGTTAAGCGCCGTAAGGAACGTATTTTCATCACTCGTGAAGGTTTTTGAAAGAAATGCGTTGGTTTTGAAAACCTCTAATTCTTCATCGAATACGATAGGAATCGTTAATCCCAATTGCGTAAAATCGAGTACGGGAACGAGCCATAATCCTTGAGCATTTTCTTCGTAATACTCTCGGTTATTCGCGTCAAAAGAGAGGTTAGCTTTGATGGAACGGTCGTCTAAAAAAAATTGCGTTACGTCAACGAAAAAATCCTTGGATCGTATACGTCCGCTATCGGGGATAGCATCGATGGAAAGGCCCGCGTAATTGTTGCTTGCAAGGTCGGTATACGCTATGCTGATGCGAGAGTTTTCGTTACTGGCATCGGCAAAAAGATACCTTCGTGTTCCGTTAGCATTAAGGGTTTGATTTTTATAATCCGACTCTTTAAACATTCGGGATTGATTGACAAACATAAGGTATTTCCAACCGTTTTCAAAGGTTTGCGACTGCGTAAAACTTTGTGAATACGCTTTTTGGGAATTAATGCCTAGATTAATTGCCGAAGCATTTTCTTTTTCGGGCTTTTTAGTATAGATACGAATATAATACATTCCCGTTTCGTTACCGAAGGAAAAAGAACTTTCTCCGTAATAAATTTCGACGTGATCGATAAAATCCAGAGGAAGATCGCCCCATGAAAGTAAGGTTGATTGGTCGTATCCGGAGCTCAGTTCATGATCGTTAATAAAAAAGCGAAAGAAGCCGCTCGTCGCCGTTTTCGTGCCGACCAAAGAAGGAGTGGAAAGTCCAAAACGGTTGGAGTTTACGTTAAAAACGGGCAATTCTCGAAGAATGTCGTTGAGGGTGCGGTACTGCATCAAACGAATCTCTTGTTGGGAGTAGTTAATGACATGCCCTATTTTTTCATCGACGGTTTGTAAGGAATTATCGGAAACACGCTCGTATTCGTTTAATAAAGAAGCTATCGTTTCACTGAATAAGAAAGAGTTGAATAGTACTAAACACAGAAAAATTTTGATCAAAATAACAGTACCTTTTGTCTTGTACGATAATTGAAGAGGATCATACGATTACTTACAGTATAAAAAAAGAGAACTTAATATTTTATAATTCTGATAAAACGCTAACGTATCGGTAATCAAAGGTAATAAAACACGTAAGTTAAGAGCGGCAGTGTTGGCAAATACCGTGCATCACCATAAAACTGCTATTGATTGTAAAGCCGCTTTGGTGGGAAATTGCTTCTAAAAGAGGTTTCGTATCGATAAAAATATCTTCGACGCTACCGCATTTTGAACATAAAAGATGAATATGCGGTACTTTTTTAATTTCGTATTGTTGTTTTTGATGTGGGAGTTTCACTTCTTCTAAAATATGAAAATTAATAAGATCGTTAATGTTACGATAGAGAGTAGCTTTCGACATCGTCGGATATTTACGGATAATAACGTCAAAAAGCGTATCGATGTCGATATGTCCAAACTGATCGATAGAATCGAGTATCGCCAAACGTTGATGCGTCGATTTGAGGTTGCTTGCCTTTAGTACATCTTTAAATCTTTCCATAAAACGCACTTACCTTTGTAATAATGTTAAAAATACCGTAAATGCCGTAATTTTATAGCAGTCGAGCTTAATAAGATATTAACTATCCTATTTAAGAAAAATTAATTATAGGAATAAATTCTAAATAAGATTAATTACTATTTAAGATAGATATCTTTATAATGCTTGTATATTCTTAAAAAGGAGATGAAATGCAAATGTCTAAGGTTCTAAGCCTTTGTGCGTTGAGTGCTACCGTAGTTTTCGGTGCAAACAGCTTGGTAGAAAAAGTTAAGCAAAACGGAATTGAGGCGATTCCCGTAAGTCAGCTTGAGGTTTTAAAATTAATTGATGATCCTAAAGATCCAATCACATCGGCAAAAGTGGAGCTTGGGAAGAAACTCTATTTTGATCCGAGAATGTCGCGCAGTTCTTTAATTAGTTGCAATACCTGTCACAACCTAGCTACCGGAGGTACGGACGGGATTAGTGCGGCGATCGGTCACGGATGGACGGCCAATCCGCATCACCTCAACTCTCCGACGGTTTACAATTCCGTCTTTTTTAAAGCACAATTTTGGGACGGTAGAAGCCCGCACCTAGCCGATCAAGCGCAAGGTCCCGTTCAAGCAGGTCCTGAAATGGCTGCACCACCTAAATTAGTCGAAGAGCGCATTAATTCAATTCCGGCTTACGTCGATGAGTTCAAATTTGCTTACGGCGATAACGTTAAAATTTCGTTTGAGAAGATTACGTCGACGATTGCTATTTTTGAGAAAACGTTGGTTACGCCTTCACGGTTCGATGATTTTATGAACGGAAACGATAACGCGCTTTCCAAAGCCGAGAAAGAAGGATTGGAAGTCTTTATGGACAAAGGGTGTGCGGCGTGCCATAACGGTATCGCTTTAGGCGGTACGATGCAAGCGTTTCAGGTAGCGGGAAAATATAAGTTCGCGCAAGTCGGAGATTTTAAAGGCGATGCAAACGGCATGGTCAAAACGCCGACCTTAAGAAATATTACCGAAACGGCTCCGTATTTTCACAACGGCGCGATTTGGACCTTGAAAGATGCGATCAAAGAGATGGGAAGTACGCAACTGGGAATTACGATCAGCGATGCGGAAAGTGCTAAAATCGAGACGTTTTTAAAGGCGTTGAAAGGAAGAAAGCCTGTTATTACGTATCCCGAACTTCCTGAAAGCAGTGAAAAAACACCGAAACCCGATGCAAAACTCTAAACTCGAAAGCTGACATGTAAGGAGGTGTAGATTACTCTACGCCTCTGATTTTTTTCATTTCTTCTTCTCTCTCTTTGAGAAAAACTTCGATATTGTATTTTTTACGGTACTCGGGCGTCATCAGATGAATTAAAAGATCGCCCATATCGATGACCGTCCAATTATCGTCGGCATCAACGTTTAAAAAGTTTTCTCCCGCGCTTTTGAGCTCGGTTTTAAGATGATCGAGCAAAGAGAGCCCATGTCGTTCTCCCATCGTACTTGCAATAATAACGGTGTTGACGAAATAGTCTTTCCCGCTCATATCAAACACTTGTATATCTTCCGCTTTTTTATCACTTAACGCGGTGATAATTCTTTCGATTCTATTGTCCATTGGATTCCTTGTATAAAACGCTATCACTTCATTTTCGATGGCTTTGGGGATAAATCTCGGGTCCAAAAACGAGCGCAGCTTTGAAGAACTGATATTAACATTAATCGGTAAAATTTTCAAGTCTTCGGGCGGAATAAAGCTTCCGCGTTGGGCGACAACGATTTCAACGTTTCGTACGATTTCTTCGTATCGATTCCATCGCGGAAGATTCGCATACGAATCGCTTCCGACGATGAGGTAGCAATGTGCATTCGGATAACGGCTTTTGACATGTAAGATCGTTTCGATCGTCGGTACTTGCCTTTGTTGATCTACTTCGTACGAAAGAACCTCGACGTCGGGAAGGTGGCAAAACATACGTTTTAGCCATTCGAGTCGCATCGGTGCCGGTGCGCAAAAGCTCTCCTTAAAAGGGCTTAGGTAGGTTGGAACGATGAAGAGTTTGGAAAGATTGAGACGGCGCAGTGCTTCAAGTACGATTTTTTCGTGAGCCGTGTGCGGCGGATCGAACGAGCCGCCAAAAAGAGCGATATGCAACGGTGTGTCTTCCTTACTTTAAACTTTTTTATACTACATTTTGGATAAAATAATTCGCTTTTATCAAAGCAAATTGTAGATTAAAATGACTATTATATCAAAAGGAAAACCTATGGCACTCAAAATTGCTATAAACGGATTCGGTCGCATCGGAAGATGTGTCGCCAGAATTATCGATTCTCGCGATGATGTTGAACTTGTCTGCGTGAACGACACCGCAGATCGTGCTACCACAAAACAACTACTCAAATACGATAGCGTGCACGGCGGCTTTTTAGGACATGTCGAATTGCTTGAAGATGATTATATGCAAATGGGAAAATCCAAAGTCAAAATGTTTTCTACCCGCGATGCGAAAGAGCTGAACTTTGCCGATTACGGCGTAGACGTCGTTCTTGAGTGCACGGGTGCACTCTTAACTCAAAAAGATATGCAGGTTTTTATCGATAACGGCATTAAAAAAGTCGTGCTCTCGGCTCCGGCAAAAGATGATACGCCGACCTTCGTGTTGGGTGTCAACGAAGAAGCATATGCCGGTCAAACGATTATTTCCAATGCCAGTTGTACGACCAATTGTTTGGGCCCCGTCGCTAAAATATTAGACGATGCTTTCGGCATCGACAAAGGGCTTATGACGACCGTTCACTCTTACACCAACGATCAAAATATTTTAGACGTGAAACACCGTAAAAACGATTTACGTCGAGCGCGTGCGGCGGCGGTCAATCTCATCCCGAGCAGTACGGGTGCGGCAAAAGCGATCGGTTTGGTTCTTCCTCACCTTAAAGGACGCTTACATGGACAAAGCGTGCGTGTACCGACGCCTAATGTTTCGATGGTCGATTTGAACGTTTTGTTGAAAAAAGAGACGAGCAAAGAAGAGGTCAATGCGCTTTTTAGTGAACACGCCAAAGGAAAACTCAAAGGCATTTTAGAAGTCGATACGGAGCAAAGAGTCTCTCAAGATTTTGTGACCAGTTCATGGAGTTCTGTCGTGGCACTTGATCTAACGCAAGTCATTTGCGGCGATATGGTCAAAGTTATGGCATGGTACGACAACGAGTGGGGTTATTCGACGCGTTTAGTCGATATGGCCGTTTACGTTAGCAAATAAAGTAAGGAAAACATATGATTCGTTCCATTAGAGATCTCGATATTGCAGGTAAAAAAGTTTTTATTCGGTGTGATTTCAATGTGCCTTTAGACGAGTTTGCCAATATTACCGACGATCGCAGGGTTCGTTCGGCAATTCCCACGATTCGTTATTGTTTGGATCATGGATGTTCGATTATTCTCGCGAGTCATTTAGGCAGACCTAAAGGCGCCGTGGACGAAAAATATTCGCTTGCCCCCGTTCAGATGAGGCTTAAACGTCTGTTGTCCAAAGAAGTGGTTTTAAGTTCGGACGTGATCGGCAAAGATGCGACGGAAAAAGCGGCGGCGTTGCAAGCGGGAGAAATTTTACTCTTGGAAAACCTCCGTTTTTGCAAAGGCGAGACGGCAAACGACGAAGAGTTTGCCAAAGCGCTTGCAGACATGGCGGAAGTTTATATTAACGATGCTTTCGGCGTATGCCACCGTGCGCACGCTTCGGTTGAGGCAATTACGCATTATTTTAATGAAAAATCTTCGGCGGCGGGATTTTTGCTTCAAAAAGAGATCGAATTTTCACGCAATCTATTACGCCGTCCGACCCGTCCGTTTGTCGCCGTCGTGGGCGGTAGTAAAGTCAGCGGTAAACTTCAAGCCTTAATCAACTTATTGCCTCGCGTCGATAAACTCGTGATCGGCGGCGGTATGGCGTTTACATTTTTAAAAGCGCAAGGGCTTGATATCGGAAATTCGATCGTAGAAGACGAATTGATCGATGAAGCCAATCGCGTGATGGAAGAAGCCAAGCGTTTGGGCGTCAAAATTTACCTTCCGGTCGACGTTGTTGCCGCACAAACATGCTCACAAGACGCAACGATTAAATTTGTGACGGTTCAAGAGATTCCCAAAGGTTGGATGGGGCTTGACATAGGACCTGCAACGTCACGCCTTTTTAGAGAAGCACTTGCGGATGCTCAGACGATTTTATGGAACGGCCCGATGGGCGTTTTCGAGCTTGAAAAATTTTCTAAAGGAAGTTTCAAAATGTCGCACGACATTGCTCAAGCACATGCAACGACCGTCGTAGGCGGCGGCGATACGGCCGACGTGGTGGCGCGTGCGGGAGATGCCGACGAGATGACGTTCATCTCCACGGGCGGCGGTGCAAGCTTAGAGTTGATCGAGGGAAAAGAGCTTCCCGGCGTTAAGGTTTTAAGCAAAAGCGAAAGCGAATAACGATGATTATTGCGTCCAACTTTAAAACCAATTATACAAGAGCCGGCACTAAGGCGTTTGTTCAAGCGATTCAAGCCTATATCGCACAAACAAAAAGCCGACAGCAAGTACGTATTTTTGCGCCTTTTACGGCATTGGATCGTTTTGGCGAACATGACAATCTTAAAGTAGGGGCGCAAAACTTTTATCCGGTGCAAAGCGGCTCGTATACCGGAGAAATCGGCTTTCAACAGCTTGAAGAGTTCCGAATCGAAAGCGTGTTGATCGGACACAGCGAACGCCGACATCTTTTAAAGGAATCTCAAGCTTTTATCGCGCAAAAATACGATTTTGCCAAAGCAAGAGAAGTCGAAATTATCTATTGTATCGGTGAGCCCGCCGAAATTCGCGTTCAAGGTATCGATGCGGTGATGAGTTACCTTTGGGAGCAATTTGAAGGTATCGACGTGCATTACGATCGTTTGGTCATCGCTTATGAGCCGGTTTGGGCGATCGGTACGGGTCTAAGTGCTAGCTTAGATGATATCGACGACGTTTTGAGTCGTTTGCGCGAAAAGCTTTCAAAACCTCTTTTATACGGAGGAAGCGTTAAAGCGGACAATATCGAATCTATCTTACATGTCAAAGCATGCGAAGGTGTTTTGGTCGGAACGGCAAGTTGGAATGAAAATGCTTTTTGCGAAATGATTCGCATTGCAGATCACGTGAACAAATAAGAGGAGTCAAGCATATGGTTATGAAGGGTAAAAAAGGTCTTATCGTAGGAATCGCCAATAACAAGTCCATCGCGTACGGGATTGCGAAAGCATGTCATGAACAAGGTGCGGAATTAGCATTTACGTACTTAAACGAATCGTTGGAAAAACGCGTACGTCCTATCGCTGAAGAGTTTGGAAGCGATAAAGTGTACGAGCTCGACATTAACAATCCGGCACATTTGGAAGCCCTGAGCGTTTCGTTGGAAAAAGATTTCGGAAAGATCGATTTTGTTGTTCACTCCGTTGCGTATGCCCCTAAAGAAGCGCTGAGCGGTCATTTTATCGATACGACAAAAGAAGCGTTTGACGTTGCACTTGGAACATCCGCATATTCATTGGTTTCGCTTTCTCGGGCATGTTTACCCGTATTGAACGACAACGGCTCTATCTTAACGCTCTCGTATTTAGGCGGACCGCGCTACGTACCGCATTACAACGTGATGGGTGTTGCCAAAGCGGCACTTGAAGCGAGCGTACGCTATCTTGCGGTGGATTTAGGAAGTCGTGGTATTCGCGTTAACGCTATTAGCGCCGGACCGATTAAAACGTTGGCGGCAAGCGGAATCGGCGATTTTAGAATGATTCTTCGTTGGAACGAAACCAATGCGCCTCTTCGTAAAAACGTGACGACCGATGAAGTCGGCAACAGCGGTATGTATCTTCTCAGCGATCTTTCCAGCGGCGTTACGGGCGAGATTCATTACGTGGATGCGGGCTACAATATCATGGGTATGGGTCGGGATGAAACCGATGAAGAAGGACATACCGTGCTTGCGTGGGATTTGCAAAAGTAAGGATTGCCTCGGATGAAAACGGTACTGCAAAAAATTTCTTACGTGGTACTAATGCTAGGTCTTATCTCTTTAATCTCTTTTGGAGCTATTCATTTAGCTCCCAACTCCTTTTTTGCGAGCGGCGAGCTCAATCCTAACATTACGCAAGAATCTTTAGAGCAACTCAAACGGGTTTACGGACTCGATCAATCCCTTTTCATGCAATTTTTTTCGTGGCTGAAAGCCATCGTGCATTTAGACTTTGGTATCTCGTTTGCAAGCGGAAAGCCGGTACGCGACGAGATTTTAGATCGGCTTGCGATTACGTTAGTTCTCAACGGTGTCAGTTTAGTTCTGGTGTTGGTCATTTCGCTTTATTTGGGCATCAAAGCGGCGATGAAACAAGGTTTTTACGACAAAAGCGTGAAACAGTTTGCCTTGATCAGTTATGCCATGCCCTCGTTTTATTTAGCACTTTTAACGATCATCGTGTTTGCGGTACGTTATAAACTTTTTCCGATTTCGGGACTGCATTCGCAAGGTCTTCCTCAAGAAGGCTGGATCGCGTATGCCGATGTTGCTTGGCATGTCGTTTTGCCTATTTTCGTGATGGTTTTTGGAGGCGTGGGAAGTTTGATTTTGTACGTTCGCAGTTTGAGTTTGGCGGTTTTAAAAAGCGACTACGTCTTTTTTGCCAAAAGCAGAGGCATTGAAGGCAAAGTGCTTTTAAGGCATTTTATTCTGCCCAATCTTGCTCCTCCGATCGTGACGATTTTAGGTTTGTCGCTACCGGGACTGATCGGAGGGAGTGTGATCTTAGAATCGATTTTTGCCATCAACGGTATGGGCTTGCTTTTTTACCAAAGTGCTTTAAGTCGTGATTATCCCGTAATTATGGGTATACTCATTATCGCTTCGTTCTTGACGCTTTTGGGCAATATGATTGCCGATTTGATCTTAGTGAAACTCAATCCACATTTTAAAAGGAGAAACATATGAAATATTTATTCCCCCTTTTTTGTATTGCGCTTTTGAGCGGTTGCGCTACTTGGGGCGGCATTAAAAAAGATGCGAAAGACGGCTATGAATGGACGAAAGAAAAGGTAAACGACGGAGCGACCTACGTCAAAGAGAAAACGGAATAACGTCTTACATGTAAAGCGAAAAAGCTTTACATGTAACGAAAATTAAAGTCCGCCGAAGAGTTTTTTCAAAGCGTCCGGATTACGTTCGGCTTGTTCAGGTGCACTTTCGCCTGATGGAAGCGCAGATGCTCCCGTGCTTGAAGATTCGTGCAGTTCGACTTCGACGCCGCACAGCATAGACGTTAGACGGATATTGATGCCGTTTTTACCGATTGCTTTTGATTTTTGATCGCTGGGAAGCGTGACGATCGCTTTGCCGTTTTGCAGTTTAACGTTGGAAATAATCGCCGGTGCCAACGTACGGGCGATGAAAATTTCCGGAACGTTTGAAAATTCGATACAGTCGATATTTTCATTATGCAACTCTTTACTCACCGCATTGATACGCACCCCTTTTGTTCCAACCGTCGCACCGACGGCATCGATGTTCGGATGCAACGAAAGTAAAGCAATCTTTGCGCGCTCTCCGGGGATTCTCGCACTACCCACGATTTTGATCATACCGTCTTTAATTTCGGGGACTTCGAGCTCTAAAAGTGATTCTAAAAATTTAGGACTGGTACGGGAAAGTTCGACGTACATGCCTTGCGATTTGTCGATAAGCACTTTGCGAATAACGCTTTTGACGACGTTGCCGACTTTAAATTTTTCGCCTTTGATACGGTTTTTTCGAGGAAGTACCGCACGAATTTCGTCGATTTCGATGTAGGTGTTTTCATCGTTATCGACGCGTACGACGGTACCGAAAACGGTTTTCCCGACCAGTTTTTGGTATTTTTCGAAAATATTGTTTTCCAAAAGGCGCTGAATATGGTATTCGAGCTCTTTTTGAAGGGTTGCCGCGGCTGTTCGACCTAAATTGTCTAAAGGTAATTCATAGGTCAGCTCATCGCCGATTTCGATTTCGGGATCGACCTCTTTGGCGTCTTTAATTGCGATAAAATTTTCATTGCCTTCTTGCAAACGTTCGTCTTCGGGTGTGACGACGAGCACTTTTTGATACAATTTAAGGGTTTTGGTCGCAGGATCGATTTCGGCGTCGTACTCGTATTGCGAGCCGTAAATTTTCTTGGCGGTTTTAACGAGTGCCACCGTAACGGTGTTCTTCACTTCATTAATATCTAACCCTTTTTCGTGAGCAATGGATTCTATAATATCAACAATTCTTTCCATAAGTATCCTTAAAAAATTAACGTATTTTACGCTTTCGATAGGTATCGCAATGATGAAAACTCAAAATTAAATCATGGAAATTTAAACGATAGCGAGCTGAGGAAAAATGATTATAGCCAAACTCTTCTTTTATTTTTCTTTATAAGAGTAAAGTAGTATGCTTTTAATGAGGAATTTATCGTAAATAAAGTATACTTCGCGATATATCTTTGTGCATAGTGAACACATACGATAATTTTTGCGATAGAAAAGAGGTTGGCAAATGGAAATTAAATTGGCAAGAAACGAAATCAACGGAAAACCCAAAACGATTACCTTAGAAAAAGTAGCCGAAATTATTGAAAAAGAGGGACAAAAAATTTTTTATTTCGACAAGGAAAACTCTCATAAAGATCTTGTCGCGCTTGTCGAGCATTTTGAGGCAAAAGGGTTGAGCGTTTATTTACGCGATATTCGTTACGGTTTAGGCGAAGGCGATTACATGTACGAAGTTCATATTTTATAAGGTCGTGTTTTGGGTATAAAAGAAGAGAAAAAGCTTTTTATTGAGACTCTAGGGTGTGCGATGAACGTTCGGGATTCCGAACATATCATCGCAGAACTCGGAAGTCTTGAAAATTATGTTCTAACGCAAAATATACAAGAAGCGGATTTAATCGTGATTAACACCTGTAGCGTGCGCGAAAAACCCGTCAGTAAACTTTTTTCAGAAATCGGAAAATACAATCTTCAAAAAAAAGCGGGTGCTAAAATCGGCGTATGCGGATGCACCGCAAGCCACTTAGGTAAAGAAATCTTTAAACGTGCCCCTTACGTCAGTTTTGTGATCGGTGCGCGTAACGTCTCTAAGATTTCAACTGCGGTTAATAACGAAAAATTTTTAAGCGTCGATACCGATTACGATGAAAGTGCTTACGCGTTTGGAGAGTATCGTAACAGTCTTTATAAGGCGTATGTCAATATCTCTATCGGCTGCGATAAAAAATGCACCTACTGCATCGTCCCGCATACCAGAGGCGAAGAGATATCTATTCCCGCCGACCTCATTTTGAACGAAGCACGCAAAGCGGCTAAAAACGGAGCAAAAGAGATTTTCTTATTGGGGCAAAACGTCAACAATTACGGAAAGCGTTTTAGCGGCAACGTACGTTTAGATATGGACTTTTCGGATCTTTTAAATCGCATTGCCGAAATTCCCGAAGTTGAGCGCATTCGCTTTACGTCTCCGCATCCTTTGCATATGGACGATAAATTTTTAGAGACGTTTGCTTCAAATCCCAAAGTCTGCAAGTCGATGCATATGCCCCTACAAAGCGGTTCAACACGCATTTTGGAGCGGATGAAACGCGGTTATAGTAAAGAGTGGTTTTTAAATCGGGCATTGAAATTGCGCGAAATGATTCCCGATGTTTCGATTAGCACCGATATTATCGTGGCATTTCCGGGTGAGAGCAACGAAGATTTTGAAGAGACGCTCGACGTGATGCGACAGGTCAAATTTGAGCAGGTATTTGCGTTTAAGTATTCCGCACGTCCTTTAACCAAAGCGGCAGAGTTTACCGATCAAATCGATTCGGAAATTGGCTCGGCGCGGTTGGAGCGACTGCAACTTTTACAAGACGACATTTTAGACGAGATCGCTTTATCGCACCTTGATAAGATCTATCCCGTGTATATCGACGAACTTCGCAATAGCGGTTATCTCGCCGGACGAAGCGACAACAACGCACTGGTTCAGATCAAAGGTGATGAAAGTTTGCTCGGTCGTACCGTCAATATTAAAATCACCAATCCTAAACGGCTTTCGCTCTATGGCGAATTGGTTCTCTAAAAAAAATCGGCGCGCATTGCTTGTGCGGGTCGCGCCGCCCGTCGTTTATCTGTTAACGAAAATTCTTTTTGCGACATGTAAAAAAGTGCTACACGAAGAGATTAACGGTGCCGATACGCCGAGTATTTATGCGGCATGGCACGGCGATATTTTAGCGATGATTTTCGGTTACCTTTATTATGCCAAACAGGTTAAAGTGGATGCGATTATTAGCCGTCATAGTGATGGAGAAATGATCGCAAGGGTGGTGGAGCTGGCCGGTGCGCAAACGATTCGCGGCAGTTCGTCTAAAGGCGGGAGCACCGTTTTACGAGCGGCTTTGCGGAGCTTGAAAAACGGACGCGACGTGGCTATCACGCCCGATGGGCCAAGAGGGCCTCGTTATTCCGTAGCGGACGGCGTGGTTATTTTAGCACAGATGCGCCGTGCTCCGATTATCGCGGTTAATTGCCGTCCGAGCTCTTTTTGGACGATGAACAGTTGGGACGCGTTTTGTATTCCCAAACCTTTTAGTACGCTTCATTTTTATTACAGTAATCCTTTTTACGTGGACGGACTGTCGCTTGAAGAGGCAAAAGCTTTGATTCAACGCGAGCTCCTTGTGCATGCGGCAAATGATTAACGGCACTCAATCGGTACGTCTTTTGCTTGCACTTTTAGAAAGCTTAAGCAAGATTAGTCTAATATATAAGCTAAAATTAACCTCTGTGAGCAAGCATGTGAATAAAAGAGACGACGTATGAGCATTAAAACGGTTCTACAAAAAAAATTTGAAAATCTTTTTGTCTCTATCGTGGTGAACGATGCCGAATGCGTTTTGCGTTGCAAGGTTCTCAAAAAAGGAGCGGTTCTCAAAACGTTTACGAAGACGTTTTCCCTCACGCTTCCGCTTGAGGCGTTGGATCAAGCACTTGAAACTTATTTGATGCATTTACAAGACGAATACCGCTTCGTTTATATCGCTTATTTATTGGATGCTTTGGGGCAAGGTGCAATCGAAGGCGTCGATAAAAAAAGCCTGCAAAGACACAATATCGATACGGAGACTACCTATTGCCTGTCGGTTCGTAATCAATGGACGGCGTATGCCGCTTCGATGGAAATTAAGAGCGTCAAAAATCTTTTTTCGGAAGCGGGTGTTGATTTTATCGTCTCTCCTTTTATCGTTTTAAGCGATTTTGTCAGCAGTCAAAAACCGAAAAATAAACCTACATGTTATCTTTTAAACGGGCATAATTTTTTTATTATGGCGGTGTTTAACGAAACGCGTCTTCATTTCGGCGCTTTCTTTAAAACGCAAAACGAATCCTCTTTTACACGTAGCAACGACCTCAACGATTGGGAGAACGAGCAAAAAGAAGAAGAAATCGTCGGTGCGGGAGAACTTCCGGAGTTGGCGCATGGCGAGACCGAACAAGAAGAGCTGGATGAACTCGGAGAGCTAAGCGATTTGGATACGATCGACGATTTACGTTCGGGCGATACCTTCTCCGACGTAGACGATAAAACGCTCGGTTTTTTCAAGGGTATTAACGAAATCAAAGAAGAAGACGTAAGTTTAGAACTTTACGGTCGGGATTTAACGATTTACAAATACTTAAAATCGTCGCTGGAAGAGTATTACCACAATCCTCTCTATCCGAGCGAATTTATCGAAGAGATCATTATTTTCGACGGTTACGAAGTCAGTTCGGACTTGATCCATCAAATCGAAGACGAACTTATGATGGACGTAGAGCTTCACAAAGTCGATATCGGCGAAAAAGTTTGTGATTTGGCGATTCGCGAGGTGTTTCAATGAAATACAGCTTTATAACGCCAAGACCAAAACCCTTTTTATCGCTTTTTAGCAAAATGTGGGTGATTTTCATTCTTTCGATGTCGGGTTTTATGCTGCTTTTCGACGGCTATCTTGCGTATGAGATCCGCTCGTTTAAAACCGGTATGGTCGATTTAACGAACGAGCGCGAAACACTTGAAAAACGCATCGACGAAGACGATGAGATTATCGGGTTGATCTTGCGTCAAAAAGCGCTTGCGGAAGAGATTTTTTCCAACAACACGCTTTTAAAAGAGAGCATGAAAAATTTGTTTGATTTGGTTCCCGATCAAATTACGCTGAAAAAAGTCGAAATGGAGCGCAACTCGTTGATCTTATATGGGGTAACGCCGACGCAAGACACGTTCAATTTTCTTTTGGCGGCGCCTTTGAAATCGATTTTTCATACCAGCAATACGAATTTTTATTTGACGAAAGAGGGATGGTATAACTTCGTCAGCGTTAATAAAATCATCGCAGAGGAGAGCATCGGTGACTAGTTTTGATCGCAGTCTTGAAAAAATAGATTTGATGAAACTCTTGCTTTTCTTGATGGTGTTTCTCGTGATAACGTTCGGGTTTATTTTTATTTTGATTATTCCCAACGTCAAAGAGTACCGCGTATTGCAAGCCGAATACAAGCGGGTTTTAGTGCATAAAACGCGCGTCGAAAACCTTTTTTTGGAGCGTGAAGCCGAACTTTCAAAGCTTAAAGCCGAGAACGTTCATGCGATTCAGGCGTTTAAACATACCTTTGCACCCGCCGAATTTATACGTTATGCCGGAAAGTTTTTTACCAACGTCTCATTGGTCGAAGTTTCAAAATCCGATTATAAAAAAGAGTTTGTCGAGTATGAGCTCAACGTGACTTCGACGCTCAAAACCCCGACGAATTTTTACAATTTCCTCGAAGGGCTTAACCGCTACAACAATATCGTGCAAGCCGATTTTCCGATTCATTTAGAATCTAACGCGCAAACGATCTCTTCAACGTTTAAAATTAAAGTTTACGACCTCAATGCAACGACGAAGGATTCAGCTCGGAAGTAAAGAGGTACGCACGAATCTTGAGGGGAATGCGTGCCTTGCGGCAGATTTCTTTAAAGGATTTGGGCATGACGGTTTTAAGAAAAGGCGCGACGTAAATTGTAGACTCGTCAAACACCACCGCAAATCTTCCGCCGACAACGCAGTCTTTGGTACGTAACACTTCATCGCGCTCGGCTTTAGAGAGGACTTTCCCTAAACATTTTAATGCTTTGTCGACACGGCGAATATTGATCAAATCATCGGCGTTTCTAGCACAGATAAAAAGATCGCCGATCCGCTTGGAACCTTCGGGTAAAAGGCGTTTAGCATCTGCTTCGAGGTAAGCAAAGCTTTGAGCGATCCCTGCTTCGTTTAAGCCAAGAAAAGGCGTTGCAAACGTATGGCGGATACGGTTGCGTAACACGGAGGTATCGTCGTTACTTGCGTCGTGAAAATACTCCACGCCTCGTTCGTCTAAAAAGTGTTCCAATGCCGCTTTGGTAAGATGCAGAAGCGGACGAACCAACATGTAAGTCTTTCGCTTCTCGTAGGTATGCATACCGAGCATCTCGACCAAACCCGCACCTTTGGAGAGTTGCATCAAAAACCACTCCAAACGATCGCCCAAATGGTGTGCCGTCACCAACGTGTCGTACCCGTAGTAGCGCATCAAGGTTTCACAACAGCCGTAACGCTCATAACGAGCCCGATGCTCAAAATTAGACGAAGAAAGCTTACATGTAAAGATAAAGTAGCGTTTACGGAAACGTGACGCAAGCGTTTTGGCATAGCGCTCTTCGTCGTCGCTTTGCGCTCGGGTTTGATAATTGACTAAGACGATATCGAAAGGGATGTTCGCTTGTTCGAGTAAAAAGAAGAGGGCGGTCGAATCGCCGCCTCCCGAAAAGGCTAAAAGATTTTTGCGGTTACGAAGAAAAGTCAGGGTTTCTTCATGCAAGAGCGGTGATGGCGGCAATGAGCTTATCTCCGGCAAGTTCGTTGATGCGCGCTTGGTAGCACGCTCCGATGCGAACGTTTTCAACGTCCGAGTCGTTGACGAGAATTTCGCCGTCGATGCTCGGCGCCCAAAGCAGTTCGCGCGCTCCCATAAAAAGCGCGTGTTCGCTGCTCTCTCCTTCGATCAGGATCGTTACGCTTTTACCGATTTCGTTTTTGAGGCTTTGCATGGTTTGCTCGGCAACGAGTTTATCGAGCTTTTTAATGCGTGCGTTGATCGTTTTGGTATCGATTTTACCTTCCATCGCATGCGCGGAAGTATCTTCTTCGTCCGAATACGCAAAGATATTGACGCGATCGAAGCGGAACGTTTTCATAAAGGCAAGCAGTTCTTCAAATTCCGCATCGCTCTCTTGCGGATGTCCGACGATAAAGCTGGTACGAATAAAACTGTTCGGTGCTTGGCGCATTAAAGTTAATTGTTCGATAATGCGCTCTTTTCCGGCACCTCGTTTCATGCGTTTGAGCATCGCATCGCTGATGTGTTGAATCGGCATATCAAAATAGTTGTGAAACAAAGGCGAAGCGATAATGCGTTCAATCAGTGCGTTGGACGTCGTTGTCGGATAGAGGTATAAAATGCGCGCGCTCTTGACGCCCTCGATGGCTTCAATCGTTTCAATGAGGCGTATCAAACCCTCTTTTTCGCCGCGGTCTCTTAAAAAGGAGCTGCTGTCTTGGGAAATAAAACTAAAATCGAAAAAGCCTTTGGCAACGAGGAAACGCACCTCTTTTTCGATCGATTCGAGCGTGCGTGAAAAGAGTTTTCCTTTAAAATTCGGAATCGCGCAAAAACTACAGGTTTGATTGCACCCCTCGGAAAGTTTGACGTAAGCATGGGCATTGGAACCCGTAATGACGCGTTCTTCTTCGTTTAAAAGATAGGTTGAGGAAGAAAAGCGATTTTGACGAAGCGCGATAATCTCGTCGATTTTGTCGTAATCGCCGACACCCGTAAAGAGATCGACTTCTTTGAGCTCATGGGTCAGCTCTTCTTTGTAACGCTCGCTCAAACATCCTGCCATTACGAGTAAAGAATTTTTTTTACGCGCTTCGTGAAGTGAAAAAATCGTATTGAGGCTCTCTTGTTTCGCAGGACCGATAAATCCGCACGTGTTGACAATGAGTACGTCGGCTTTCGCGGGATCGTCGCAAAGCTCGTACTGTTTGAGTTTGCCGAGCATGACTTCGCTGTCGACGAGGTTTTTGTTGCATCCGAGTGAGACGAGATGGAGTTTTTTCACGGGTGTCCTTAAATCCATAAATTGTCGATCAAACGCGTCGTGCCGACTTTGGCGCAGACTAAAATAATCGAATGACCGATATGTAATGTAGGTATTGTATCAAAATCGCGGTTTAAAATAACCGCATATTCGACATGTAAAGGCTTTAAGGCTTGAAGCATCGCCGCTTGAATCACGGAAATATCGCGTTCTCCCTTCATAACCAAATAGGTTGCGCATTTGAGCGACTCGCACAGTTTTAAAGCTTCACGGCGTTCTTCGGGATTTAAATAGGCGTTACGGCTCGAAAGTGCCAATCCGTCGTCTTCGCGGATAATTTCGCACGGAACGATCGTGATGTCCAAAAAGAGGCTTTTGATCATGTTTTGAATGAGATAGAGTTGTTGAGCATCTTTTTTCCCGAAATACGCCCGCGTCGGCTTGGTCAGGTTGAACAATTTTAAAACGACGCGCAAAACGCCGTCAAAGTGTCCCGGACGCGCCAATCCTTCCAAAATGTAGGCTTTGGAGCTAGGGGCGTGAATCGTCGGTTCGATCGTCGCGTACATCTCCTCGGGTCGTGGCATAAAAAGCACGTCGACACCCGCCAATTCGCAAATTTTAATATCGGCTTCGGGTTTTCTAGGGTATTTGTCGAGATCTTCTCCGGGTAAAAATTGCGTCGGATTGACGAAAATCGAAACGATCGTATGATCGTTTTGCGCCGTGGATTGTTGAAGGAGAGAGAGATGTCCGTTGTGCAGCGCTCCCATCGTCGGAACCAGTCCTACCGAACCTTGAAGTTCGGCACGCGCGGCAATGAGCTCGCTTAAGGTATGTACTATTTTCATTTTAGGCACTTTTGAGTAAAATAATAGACTTCTTTAACGATCCAAGACGTCGATGGGGCGTTAGAGGTTTGAGAAGTCTCTTTGAAAGAGCGTATTATAGCAAAAGGAAAGTATTTGGATAATTACGAGTATACGGAACTGCTCAAAAAATTGACCACAAAAGTCGATAATATCGCGCAGATCATTAAACCAAACGAAATTCAAACACGCCTCGACGAAATAGAAGCGATTGAACACGATCCCGAATTTTGGAACGATGCCAAAAAAGCGGGCGAAATTCAAAAAGAAAAACGCGCGTTAAACTCCTTGCTGGATCGTTATATAAAAGCCAAAACCGTCGTAGACGATGCGGGCGATTTGTACGAAATGGCGAACGCGGAAAATGACGAGGCGACGATCGAAGAGCTTTTTAAAGATGCGGAGCATTTGGAAACGCACATTACCGATCTTGAAATCGCCATGATGTTAAGCGGCGAGAACGACGGTAACGACGCCATTATCTCGATTCATCCTGGTGCGGGTGGAACGGAAAGCCAAGACTGGGCGAGTATTTTGTACCGTATGTACTTGCGCTGGGCGGAGCGATGCGGCTTTAAAGTCGAAGTCTTAGACTACCAAGAGGGCGAAGAAGCGGGCATTAAGGACGTGAGTTTTATTATCCGCGGAGAAAACGCTTACGGCTACCTCAAAGTCGAAAACGGCATTCATCGTTTGGTGCGTATTAGCCCTTTTGACGCGAACGCCAAACGTCACACGTCGTTTAGCTCGGTGATGGTTTCTCCCGAAGTGGACGACGATATCGACATCGTCATCGACGAAAAAGATTTGAAAGTCGATACCTATCGCTCCGGCGGTGCGGGAGGTCAACATGTCAATAAAACCGACAGTGCGATTCGTATTACCCACCTTCCCACCGGTATCGTCGTACAGTGTCAAAATGATCGTTCACAGCATAAAAACCGCGCATCGGCGATGAAAATGCTTAAATCGCGTTTATACGAGTTGGAACTTGAAAAACAACAAGCCGAAAAAGACGGTATCGAAAAGAGCGAAATCGGTTGGGGACATCAGATTCGCAGTTACGTTTTAGCGCCTTACCAACAAGTTAAAGACAATCGAAGCAATATCGCCTATTCGCAAGTCAACAACATTCTCGACGGCGATATTTCCAAAGTAATCGAAGACGTGCTAATCGCACAAAAACGCCAATGACGTGTTGCGCAATCAATTTTGCAAGAAGTAAAAGCACCGAAGGTGCGTGGGCACTCTGCCAAAGAGAACCCAGTGTTAACGTAGCTTTTAGAGCTTAGCTCTAAAGGCGTGATAAAGATAAAAAAGCACCGAAGGTGCGCTGGGCATTGCGTCTGGCAAAACCCAGTGTTAACGTAGTCTTTGGAGCTTTGCTTCAAAGGCGTGATAAAGATAAAAACAACCCAATTTATAAGGAGAAACGATGCATAAACAGGCTATTTTAACGCAACTTGGATACGGGTTAACCCCAAGTACCGAAGCGCAATTGGATCGCGTGATCGCTCATACCGTAGGATTCGAAAACGTTGAAAAACACCTCATTGCTCTGCATGACGCACTCAAGGCATACCACGGTTTTGTAGCGCTTTCCAGCAACAAAGATTATTTTAAAATTAAAAACGAAGCACCCAGTAGCGAAATGATCGAAGAAGTCAACGATATGATCTTGAAATGGTCGGCCAAGTACAAAATTACGGTGGAAAAAGTTCCTAACAAAAATACCTATTACGTGATAGGTTATAAATCCTAAATAAAGGCACTTTATGTCGAGTACAAAATACCTTATCGGTGGAGGCGTTGTCATCGCGGCACTCGCGCTAACGCCTCTTTACATCTCTTCGCGCGTGGACGCAAAGCTCGATGAGACAAAACGCTTTCTCGAAGGACACGGTTTTAAACAGGAGATGCTCTCAAAAAACGGTTACGTAAACGGTACGCGTACGTTCACTCTTGAAATCGACGATGCCGCTAAAGTGCGTGATTTTATACTCGACACGTTGGTTGCGAAAAATCCGCAATACGCTATTTTGGCGCAAGGTTTGACGCAAGAAGACGATGCGGATATTCGCGAGGTACTGGACGGTTTGAGTTTTAAAGGCGAAGTCGTTTGTTCGCATCTTTTGCCAAGCGACGTAACCGTCTCTTTAGCCTTAGCGAAATTGCCTCGCTCGGCTCAAGAGTCTTTGTCTCAAAATCCGGACGTTGCCAAAGTGCTCAATCCGATCGTCGATAAAGGCGCGTTGGCGTTTACGATGATTTTTGGAAGCGACGAACGTCTCAAATCGTTTGCGATGAAAGACATCAAAGAAGAGTTGGCGATGAAAGAGGGAACGGTGCAAATCGACACCTCCGGCAATGCGCTGACGCTTCATGAGCGCGCCGGCGTCATGCAAGGGGTTTTGGGTATTCAAAAACAACTATTCGGCGTGAATGCATCCGATTTGACGCTGCAAAGTCGTTTAGAAAATCTTCGCTATACGTTTGATTATAAAGACGATCTTAACAACAAAGGCGACTTCTCGTTGGGCAGTTACCTGCTTTCGATCAAAGAGCCTTACAGCACTCTTAACATGTCGCTTGGCGGGATGAAAATTATGAGCAGTGCGGAAGAAAGCAACAAGCAATGGAACGCCAAAGCCGAATACGCTTTAAACGGGCTTAACGCTGCTTCCAACGCAGAGTCGGTTTCGCTGGAAACGCTCAATGCGACGCTTGCCTTAAAAGGCGTCGATGCCGCAACGATTAAAAAGCTTCAAAACGATTACAATCGGCTGATGCTAGCACCTCAAGGCGGCGGTGAGCAGGCTTTAGTCGGCGACGTAAGCGAATTGATCCGTCACGGACTAAAATTGGACTTTAACGTCGGACTTAAAAATATGCGCGGTGTTCTTGCCCTTAAAGACGTGACGCTCACTTCGACGTTGCAAATTCCTCAAAACGACTTTGACGCCAATAACAACCCTCTTTCCGCCGTGACGCTTTTGGACGTGAGTGCTAAGTTTAAGTTGCATAAAGACGATCGCACGACGTTGGAAGCTCTGAACCTAACCGCGCCTTCGGATTTTGCGCTAGGTAAAGCCGAGGGTGATTTTTTCGTGTACGACATTGCCTTTAAAAAAGGCGTTTTAAGCGTTAACGATCAGGCGATCCAATAAAACGATGCAACCGCAACGTTCGCTCTTAAACAGTTTTACTTTGGCTCTTGGAGATACGCTTTCTCCAAGGGTTCTTCTTGTGTCGCTTCTCTCGTTTGTCTTAACCCTTCTTTTTTTCATCGCGATGATTTGGCTGAGTTTCGGCGGTATCGGCGCGTTAAGCGTTTGGCTCGGCGAGTGGCTTCAAGGCTTTGAGGGCAATTTCGAACAAACGTGGCTTTTTAGCCTTATTTCGCTTTTTGTTATCACGAAAACCGTCGTCGGCATTCTTTTTTTTATCACATCGATGTTGGTGGTGTACTATCTGTTTTTGATGGTTTATTCTATCATCGTCGGATTGTTCGCGGGATACTTTATCCAAGAGATCGGGAAGACCTACTACCCGAACGTTCACATGAGAGCCATGGCATTATTTTCGTATTTGGGATTTGTCGCCAAAACGCTTTTGATTACGGGAGTCTTGTTAATCCTTTTGTTGCCTCTGGCGTTGATCCCCGTTTTTAATTTTATCCTGCTCGTTCCCGTTTTTTACATGTTTCATAAACTTTTGGTTCTTGACGTATCGTCGTTACTGAATTCAAAAGAGGAGTATTTACGCTTGAAAGGTCGTTATGCCGCTTCGATGCGCGGAATCTCTTTGGTGTGCTTCGCTTTAACGTTGATTCCGGTATTTGGCGTGTTAATCTATCCTTACTACGTGATCGTGATGAGCCATTTTCTATTTCAAAAAACCCAAGAGATCAGAGCCCTTTAACGAACGGGCTCGAAAATACCTTTTTGTCGATTTTTATAAAGTAGGTTATAGGGTGCGACGCGACCGTGCATACCGATGTAAATTCCCGCCTGATTATTACACATAATATCGCCTAAAACCATCGCAAAATTAGCGGTTGCTTCGACGGTATCGATGTGAAAAGGAACCATCGCTCCGGTCAACGTTACGATTTTATCTTTGACATGTAAGGCAAGAAAAGCCGCGCTGACGTCCATCGTGTCGGTACCGTGAAGGATAATGACTTTACGATGGGAAGAGGCTTGAACGGTTTGAAGCAGTAAAGCTCGATCCTCATCGTTCATCTCGAGGCTGTCTTTATGAATGATGTTGACGAGTTCGTAAGCGGTATTGTAGCAGTAGCGTAAAATCGCTTCGGGTGCGACACCGTCTTTGGGAACTTCGAGCTCGCCTTTGAGCGGATTGTAGCGTTTGTTAAACGTTCCGCCCGTGTTGATGATAAGTATTTTTTCCATGGTTAAACTTTTTGACGAATTTGAATTTTTTGCGCCACAAAAAGATCGGTCGCTTTTTGTACGAACGGCGTATTTAAAATTTCCGTAGCATCCAACTCTTTTTGCATGCTCATCATCGCTCCCGTTGCACAACTTTCGCTTTGCGGCGCACCTTCAAACGTCGTATTTTCGATCATCGAATAGTTGCTGTCGTCTTCTAAAGGCAGATCCTCGAGCATCGCCGAGGGTTCATGTGTCAAAGGTGCGGGTGCGGCAATTTGCGTTGCGGGAGCATCGGTTTTAACGATTTTGATTTGGCTTTCAAAGCCGAAAACGTCTTGGACGAAATGTCGGATAATTGCCGAGTTGTGTTTTAAAATTTTTGCGGATTCGTCTTTAGCGCTGGAATTGAGCGTTAAGACGTGATCTTGAAAACGCTCGAAACGAATATATTTTTGAAAACATTCGCCGAGTTCGACGTTGCGATCGAGTAGTTTTTCGCATAAACGCGCATACAGTTGCGCATCGGTAACGCCGTGATCTTGAACGCCGGTAGGCTCTGTCTCTTTTGGAGTCTCTTTAAGAGGTACGTCTTCATGCTGCTCCGATGACTCCGTTGTAGCGGCGGGCAAACGAAACTTCTCTTTTTCCAACGAGTCGATCATCTCTTCGATGGTTTTAATGTTGGTAGCCTCGACCATTTTAAACAACACCAACGAAAGCACGAAGCCGTTGTCGGCATTGATGTAAAGAAGGCTTTTGGCTTCGCTAAGAATTTTGAAAAAACGTTCGTACAAAAGGGTCGAAAAGCGTCGATCTTGTTCGAAAAAAGCGTTTTTCAAATAGGCGATCAATTCGTCGAGAACCACTTCGCACTCATAGCTCTCCAACTCTTTAATCATTGCCAAGAGTTCGAGTTTGTTACGGTTTAAAATCGCCGTAAACAAGATGTCGAGTTGCTTGGGATCTAAAAGTCCGAGCATCGAAGCCACGTTTTCGGGCGTAATGTAGCCTTTTGAAAAGATAATCGCTTGATCGAGTAGGGTCAACGTGTCGCGCAGCGAACCGTTTCCGGCACGTGAAATCATCTCGAGAGCCTCTTTTTCGTACTCAATGTTTTCAAGGTTGAGAATATGGCAGAGGTGGTTGACGACGTCGCTTTGTTTGATTTGCTTAAAACGAAAGTGTTGCACACGCGATAAGATCGTTGCGGGGAGTTTTAAAGGATCGGTCGTCGCCAAAATAAATTTGACGTAACTTGGGGGCTCTTCCAAGGTTTTTAAGAGCGCATTGAACGCTTGCGTGGTTAACATGTGAACTTCATCGATGATGAAAATCTTGAAACGTGCGCTTGAGGGTTTGTACTTGGTGCTTTCGATGAGCTCGCGTATGTCGTCGATGCCGCGGTTAGAAGCCGCGTCCATTTCAATAATATCGATGTGACGGTTTTCGTTCGCGCTGAGGCAGTGTTCGCAGGTTTCACACGGCGTCGAAGTCGGGCCGTTTTCGCACACCAAGGCTTTGGCAAAAATGCGCGCGGTCGAGGTTTTACCGCTTCCGCGAAGTCCCGAGAAAAGGTAGGCGTGTGAAAGCCTATCTTGATTGAGGGCTAAAGAGAGCGTCTGTGCGATCGCTTCTTGGCCGATCAACTTGTCAAACGAAGAGGGGCGATATTTGAGGGCAAGTACTTGTGACACGACGCTACCTTTGTAAAAAATTATTCATTCATGATCGATAAAAGCTCTTCGTTGTCTTTGGTTTTGAGCATCTTGGCGTAAAGGAATTTGAGGGCTTCCACGTCGTCCATTTGGTTGATCGCACTGCGAAGCGCCCATACTTTTTGAAGCGTGTCGGGGCTTAAAAGAAGCTCTTCTTTACGCGTTCCCGATTTCATAATGTTAATCGCCGGATAGATACGACGATCGGAAATATTGCGATCTAAAACGATCTCGCTGTTACCCGTACCTTTGAATTCTTCAAAGATAACTTCATCCATGCGGCTTCCCGTTTCGATCAGCGCGGTGGAGATAATGGTCAAACTACCGCCGTCTTCGATGTTTCTTGCCGCGCCGAAAAAGCGTTTGGGTTTGTGAAGGGCATTGGCGTCAACGCCGCCGCTCAAAACTTTACCGCTGGAAGGCGTGACGGTGTTGTACGCACGAGCAAGTCTGGTGATCGAGTCCAGCAAGATGATAACGTCTTTGCCCATCTCGACGCGACGTTTGGCTTTTTCGATAACGAGGTTGGCGACGCGTACGTGATTGGAAGCGGGCATATCAAAGGTTGAGCTATAGACTTCGCCTTGAACGCAACGTTGCATATCGGTGACCTCTTCGGGACGCTCGTCGACGAGTAAAACGATGAGTTCGGACTCGGGATGATTGCGTGCGATACCGTGTGCGAGCTCTTTCATCAATTCGGTTTTACCGCTTCTAGGAGGTGCGACGATCAGGCCGCGCTGACCTTTACCGATCGGGGTAAAAAGATCGAGTACGCGTCCGGTAATTTTCATCGGATCGTATTCGAGTTTGATTTTTTCGGTGGGGTAAAGCGGTGTGAGGTTTTCAAAAAGAGGACGTTTTTTGCTCTCCGTCATCGGGAGATAGTTGATCGCTTCGATTTTTAAAAGCGCGTAGTAACGCTCTTGATCTTTGGGCGGTCTGACTTGTCCGGTAACGATGTCGCCCGTTCGGAGGGCAAATTTTTTAACTTGCGTACTGCTGACGTAAGCGTCGTTTGCGCTATCGGAAAAGTTGGCGTCCATCGCACGCAAAAAGCCGTATCCCTCGCCTGCGATCTCTAAGATACCCGTAAAAAGAATAAATCCGCCTTGGTTGACTTGAGATTTTAAAATCTCAAACATCAAATCTTGGCGTTTGAGTTCATTGGGATTTTCGATGCCCAGTTCGGTAGCAATTTCAAGAAGTTTTTCTAAAGGCGTGGTTCGTAAGCTTTCGATTTTATAGCCGTCAACGGGAACGTGGGTGCGTGATTTGTTATAGTACGTCGGTTTTGCTTGTCCGTTGGTTGGCGCCTGATTTGCGCAAGGTTGGGGTTGCGTCGTCGCTTGGGAGGGAGTCGTTCCGCTCATTGTGCCTTCTTTGTTGTTAGTTTGATCGTTCATGAAGCTAGAGTCTCTGGTAGGGTAGATGCCCAAAAATAGAGTTGCTTGAGTCGATTTTTATGAGACTACTTTGTGAGAAATCTAAAAAGTAGCGATGGCGTAATTTTAGTCAAAGTGGCAAGATTTGTCAAGGTGGGCTAAAGAGAAAAAAGATAGAATGGCGCTTATCATTTTGGGTAAAAAGAAGTAAAAAAATGAATGATTTAGTGCATTTAGCGATTATCATGGACGGTAACGGAAGATGGGCAAAGCGTCAGGGAAAAGAGCGTTCGTTTGGCCATAAAGAAGGGGCTAAAAAGGTTCGCGAAATTACCAAATATGCCGCAAAAATGGGCATCAAATACCTTACCCTCTACGCGTTTAGCACCGAAAACTGGAATCGCCCCAAAGCGGAAGTCGGTATTTTGATGAAGCTACTCTCCAAGTATTTGCACAGTGAAATTCCCACGCTTTTAGAACACAATATCCGTTTCGACGTCATCGGCGATATGAGCCGATTTTCTGCGACGTTACAAAAAGAGATTGCCTACGCTAAAGAGAAAACCGCGCATTGTACGGGCTTGACACAAGTTTTGGCGATTAATTACGGTGCGCAAGACGAGATCGTTCGTGCCGTTTCCAAACTCTTACATGTAAGAAGCGACGTGAGCAAAGAGAGCCTTGAAGCATGCTTGGATACGGCGGGTATGCCACCTGTGGATCTGCTCATTCGCACGGGCGGCGATTGCAGGCTTTCAAATTTTTTATTGTGGCAAGCGGCGTACGCAGAGCTTTTTTTCAGTAAAACGCTGTGGCCGGACTTTTCGGTCGGAGAGCTCGAAACCGTCGTTTCGGAATACCAACATACCGAAAGGCGTTTCGGCGGCGTCATCGAACAATAATTCCTCAAAAGTCTTGATTGAGATCAATCAATGACATAAACATAACCTCTTGCTAAGATGCTGAAAATTTTTGAAAGAGGATAAAATATGTCTTTAAACATGTTATGTGATCAATGCTCTATGAGTGCTATCGGTGGCTGTGGTTCTAAAGGTCAAGATATGGGAACGTGTGGCAAAGATGCCAACTTGGCGAAACTTCAAGACATCATGATTTACGGTCTTAAAGGTCTGAGTGCCTATAGAACACACGCCAATGAATTTGGTGCTGACACCAAAGAGGTCGATGACGTCATCGCTCAAACCCTTTACTTCACCCTCACTAATGTCAACTTCAACTTTGACGACCACATCGCTCAACTTATGAAAATCGGCTCTGCTGGTGTTAAAATGATGGACATCCTAAGTGATGCACACACCTCTCACCTTGGCGTTCCAACGCCTGTGAGCATTTCTCAAAACAAGGCTGAGGGCAAAGGCATCTTAGTAAGCGGTCACAACCTTGACATGCTTTTAGAGCTTCTCAAACAAACAGAGGGAAAAGGCATCAACATCTACACCCACTCTGAGATGATCCCAGCGCACGGTTACCCTGAACTTCGCAAATACACGCATCTTAAGGGTAACATCGGTAAATCATGGTTTGACCAAACCAAACTCTTTGAGCAATGGGGTGGAACCATCATCGTGAACACCAACTGTATCGTTCCTCCAAAATCAAACTCAACCTATATTGATAGACTCTACACATACGACATCGTCGGCATCAAAGAGGGCAAAAAAATTCACAATAACGACTTTAGCGAAGTCATCGCTCAAACGCTTTCTTTGCCTGATGTAACAGGATTTGACAGTGAAGAGACACTCGTAACAGGTCACCACTATAAAACCATCCTTGGTCTTGCGCCTCAAATTCTTGAAGCAGTTCAAGCAGGCAAAATCAGCCAGTTCTTCGTTATCGCAGGTTGTGACGCTCCAGGAAGTGGCGGCGAATACTACCGAAAAATGGCAGAGAGCCTCCCCAATGACTGTGTGATTTTGACCTCAAGTTGCGGTAAATTTAGATTTAACGACATCGACTTTGGAACGGTTGCAGACACTGGCATTCCTCGTTACCTAGACCTTGGTCAATGCAACGACAGCAACGGTGCTGTTCACATCGCACTTGCTCTTGCTGGCGCACTTGGTGTGACTGTACATGACTTACCAGTCTCTATCGTACTTAGCTGGATGGAGCAAAAAGCAGTTCTGATCCTTCTAGGACTCTTTAGCCTTGGCATCAAAAACATCTACCTCGGACCAAAACCACCACAATTTGTCAATGACGACATCTTCGCCTTCTTGCAAGAGAACTTTAACTTGCATTTGACCGATGACGCGCCATCTGACACTGAGAAATTATTGATTAAAAAACCTGCGTAAATCTTTACATGTAAAGATGGGGAAGCTTCGAGAGAAGCTTTTCCAAACTTCTAGCTCCTTCATCTTTCTTTACATGTAAAGAAGAAAAAGCTTTGAAAAAATATGCTAAAATGGACTTATTAAAGATCAATAAGGAGCATAGGATGAGCACAACAGTTACCATTAAATCATCGAAACGAAGCGGTAAGCCTTGTATTAGAAATTTACGAATTACAGTTTATGATGTACTTAACATGCTCGCAAACGGTATGAGTTACGATGAAATTTTAGAAGACTTTCCAAAGCTCACAAAAGAAGATATTTTAGCCGCCCTTGCGTATGCTGCCGATAGAGAACATAAAACACTTACAGCAAAACTCAGTGCATAAACTTCTTTTTGACAATAACATCTCCCATCGTGTATTGTCAAAAATAGCGGACATCTTTCCCAACTCTTTACATGTAATGCTTAAAAACCTTGACGAGTCCACCGACTTGGAAGTGTGGCGATATGCAAAAATCCACGGTTTTGCCATCGTCACCAAAGATTCTGATTTTAACGATTTGGCAATTTACCGAGGGATTCCTCCAAAAATTATCTGGATCAAACTTGGCAATTGTAAAGTGGATGCTATCGCTACGATATTGCGAGAGAATTATGAGAGCATCGTCGAATTTTTAGACGATAATGTGAGTGCTATTTTGGAGATATGAAATAAAGAAGATAAAAAAGTCGCTTGCCCTCTTTTTCTCTTATCTTACATTTGACCGATGAAGCGACATCTGACGCGGAAAAAATTACTGCTTAAATAACCTGCACAGAGTTTACATGTAAAGATGAGGAAATTTCGAGAGAGAGGCTTCCCAAATGTTTTGTCTCTTAATTTCTTTACATGTAAAGAATCTCAAAATCTATCAAGATAAGATTAACGACAAAGTATTATAATAGAGCCAAAATCAAATAAAGGTGGATAAATGAGAAACGTTTTAATTGCACTTGCTGTATTAGTCATCCTTGCGGTTGTGGTCATAGCTCCAAAAATCAATAATGTCCCTAAACTTGATGAAACCGTTATCGCAGCGGCATCCGCGGTGGATAACCAGTACAAGCGAAGAAGCGACCTGATCCCCAATCTTGTGGCTACGGTCAAGGGCTATGCCGATCATGAAAAAGAGGTATTGACCCAAGTGACGGAAGCGAGGGCTAAAGTAGGGCAGATCACCTTAACACCAGAAGTCTTAAACAACCCACAAGCATTTAAAGCGTATCAAGCGGCGCAAGATGGGCTTAGTAGCGCCCTTTCTCGCCTCATGGCGGTTTCAGAGCGCTATCCCGACCTCAAAGCCAACCAAAACTTTTTGAGTCTTCAAGCGCAACTCGAAGGCACTGAAAATCGCATCGCCGTTGCCAGACGTGACTACATCGAAGCGGTAAAAAATTACAATCTTGAACTTAGAACGATTCCGGGCAGATGGATAGCCTCTATCTTCTATCCTGATGCACAGGTCAAACAGAATTTTACTGCGACAGCAACGGAAACAGTAGCACCTAAAGTCTCTTTTTAAGGGATAGTCATGAAACTTTTTAAAAGCATCATTTTAGGGATGCTTTGTGTATCGGCACTTTTGGGCGCCATCACGTTTCCTTCCCTTAATCACGCAAGAATTGTGGATGAGGCTGGACTGTTTAGCCAAGCACAAAAAGCAACGTTGGAGAACACGCTATCCGCGCATGAGAGTGCAACAACAAACCAAATCGTGGTAGTGACGCTCGCTTCGCTTCAAGGGTATGATATTGCCGATTTTGGGTATCAGCTTGGACGGGCGTGGGGCATTGGAACCAAAGAGCGCAATAACGGCGTCTTACTCATCATCGCGCCCAATGAGCGTAAAGTGCGCATCGAGGTTGGGTATGGGCTTGAAGGCGCACTTCCCGATGCCATTGCTCATAGCATCATCCAAAATACCATCCTTCCTGCTTTTAAAGCAAAAAACTATTTTGAAGGCGCTAGTAAAGGGGTAAATGCGATTATCAGTGCGATTAAAGGTGAGTATAAAGCCGATAAATCAGCACACAAAAGCGCACAGCAATCCTTTGTTGTTCCGATTTTATTTTTTCTATTTTTCATCTTTAATGCATTTTTTCATTCCCGTCAAACAGAGCAAAAAAAAGTGGTTCCTTCTTTATTTCTTGGGCTGGTTGCAGGCGTGTTAAGTTGGTTTATCTTTGCGCTCTTAAGCTTTAGTGTATTCATTGCCTTTGTCGTTTTTGTGTTGACTTATTTTGGAGGCTCTTTGGGTAGCGGTGGTACAACAAGCTCTTGGGGAAGTAGTAGTGGAAGTTCCTCAAGCGGAGGCTTTGGCGGATTTAGCGGCGGCGGCGGAAGCTTTGGCGGCGGCGGTGCAAGTGGGAGTTGGTAATGAATCAGATCAGTCATGAAACAAAACAGAAAATTGAAAAAGCGATTTTTGAGATGGAGCAGAAAACCTCCGGTGAGTTGGTCGCGGTTGTGACGCAAAAAAGCGGTGATTATCTCTACATTGCCTTGTTGATCACCAGCCTTATGTCGCTTTTGGTCCCTTTTGGCGTGTTGTTTTTCGCTCCCGATATGGAAGCTAAAAGCATTTTTGAGATCCAACTGCTTAGCTTTATGCTGTTACTTTTGCTCTTACAGATACCTCATGTGCTCCATTTTCTACTGCCAAAAAGCATTTTGACGAAGGCGGCAAAACTCAAAGCGTATGAGACATTTAGCCTTTTAGGGCTTCAAAAAACAAGCAACTACCAAGCGGTGATGGTTTTTGTGAGCCTGTATGAACATGCCATTGAGATTATCGCAGACAGTGCGATCAGCGCTAAAATTGACAATGCGCTTTGGCAAAGTACGATCGATGCGTTTGTGGTCAACGTCAAAAATGGCAGATTTGAAGAGGGCTACCTTCAAGCGATTCGCGAAATCGGCGCTCTTTTGACACAGCATTTTCCCATCGAAACGCACGACACAAATGAACTCACCAATGGTTTGATCGAAGTTTAGCGGCTTTACATGTAAAGCATTCAAACCTCCTCTAAAGTGAAACTATTCTACAATGGCGCAAAGACTTAAAGGACGCATGCATGCCATTTTCAAAACTCTCGTTGCCTCTTCAACAAGCGCTTGTGGAAGCACGCTTTAGCACAGCGACGCCGATTCAAGAAAAGGTGATTCCCCTTGTGTTGGAGCGTAAAGACATCATGGCACGAGCGCAAACGGGAAGTGGTAAGAGTGCTTCGTTTGTTCTGCCTATGTTGGAGCTTTGGAGTGCAAATAAAGGTGAGGGAAAAGCGAAGATCAAGGCATTGGTTTTAACACCTACGAGAGAGCTTACCGTGCAGGTTGCTGAGGCGTTTACGAGCTTTGGAAAATGTTTACATGTAAAGCCAAAAGTGGTGAGCATCATCGGTGGTGAGAAGATCGGCGAACAACTCTATGACATTCAACAAGGGTGCGACATCGTGGTGGCAACGTCAGGGCGATTGCTAGACATCATGCGTAAAAAACAGATCGATCTTTCTCGCGTGGAGTTCTTTGTACTCGATGAGGCAGACAAGATGCTCGACCTTGGGTTTGAGCAAGAGTTAAATTCTATTTTAGAAGCACTGCCCCAAAAACGTCAAAATCTTCTTTTCTCAGCGACCTATCCCGAAAAAGTACAAAGGGTTGCTTCAAAAATCACCCAAAATGCGCTAGAGGTCAGCATCGAAGCGGAAGCGCCGACGGTGGAGCGCATCACACAACGTGCCATCGAAGTCAACAAAGAGAACCGTGCACCGCTTTTACGCCAGTTATTGCGCGAGAACAACTGGGAATTGGTGTTGGTCTTTATGGCAAACAAACGCGCAAGTGATAACATCGCCGTCAAATTTCGCAAGCACGGTTTTTTAGCCGAATCGTTTCATGGCGATCTCATTCAAGAAGACAGAGCATGGACATTGAAGTCGTTTAAAGAGCGCAAAATTCGCGTGTTATTTGCCACGGACATTGCCGCGCGGGGACTGGACATCGAAGATGTAAGTTGTGTAATCAACTTTGACCTTCCTCGCTCCACCGAAGATTACATTCACCGCATCGGGCGAACGGGGCGCGCGGGCAAAGAGGGCTTGGCGATCTCGTTTATCGACCATGAAGACAAAGCGCATTTTGCATTGATCGAAAAACGGTGTCGCATCAGACTTCACAAAGAGCAGATCCAAGGGTTTGAACTTGAAGGTACTGCTCCCCAAAAAGAGAAGGGGAGTGCTCCTATCAAAGGAAAACGCAAGAGCAAAAAAGACAAGTTACGAGAGCAGGCATCTCAAGCCTAAGTGTTTACATGTAAAGGTTTTTAAGCAACCATCGCCGCTTTTTTGAGCTCAAGTCTATCGTACATATCGAGAATGTTGACATAGTGTCGGTGTAAGCTTACGTCGATGAGGTAGGCTTTACCATCTAAGATGTTCAGGGCATGTTCGACGTTTTCTTTTCCAAAAATGTCCCAAAGAGCACTCTCATACTCACTCCACACAAGTTTTTGCTCTCTCAAAGAGAGGATTTCGCATAAAAGTTTACTGATAGGTTTTTCACTCAAGGAGAGCAACATCTGCGCCTCTTCGTAATTTTTCAAGAGCAAATGCACTTGTGCTTTAAGTTCATGCATTTGAAAGTTTTGTTCGAAAATCACGCCGATGTATTTTTCCATATTGAGCGAGTCTTCCAACGGTTCGATGAGATTAAGCAAAGTTTTATGGTCTTCTTCTTTGAAGTTGAGTACGCTATGGCGTATGAATTTACCGCTGTTTCGGTTTTGGTAGACCATGTCATCGATGGGGTAAACCTCGGAGACGCTAGGTACGATCATCTGACACGAATAAAAATTTAAATAGGTATATTCACGTAGGTAAATCTCTTTGCCCATCGCCTTGACGATGTCGCATAAAAAGGCGTATTCTTCGGCGCTTCCTTCACCTTGGTACGTCCATGGCGCATACTCAAAACTTTTAGAGGCACTTAAAAAACCAAAGCCTATTTTGCCGTTGGAGTCGATAAAGTGTGCTTCTAGGTTGAAGCTATCGCCAACGATGCTCATATCAAACGTGGGTGTCTCAAACGCGTCAAGGTTTTCAAGTCCTCTTCCTTGCATCAGCTCGCTCATGGTGCGCTCCAAAGAAACCTCTAAAATCGGATGAGCCCCGAATGAGACAAACAGCGTGCCGTTACGCGGGTTAATAAGAGAAATGGCGGTGACGGGAAACTTTCCGCCCAAGGAGGCGTCTAAAATTTCGATGATAAACCCTTCTTTTCTAAGTTCAAGTACGTCCGCATGAAGTTTTGGAAACGAGGCAATAATCTCTTCGGGGTACGTGGGAAGCGCATACGCATTTTTGATGATTTCCATTTTGGCATGACGTTCAAAAATCTCGCTGAGTGCTTGCACTTTTGCTTCATCGGGCGTATTACCGCTGGCAAGTCCGTTGCTGACGTAAAGATTGCTGAGGATATTGAGAGGAATATACGCTTGCTCGCCGCCGAAAAAGCTTTGAAACGGAAGCGCTACGATTTTATCCTCGTAGTCGCTGTTAAAATCCACAAAGTCTTCGTGGCTCAGTTCATCGGAAGGATTGTAAATGACATGTAAAGAGGGGTTTAGGTACTCTTCCGTGAAATCAAAGAGTTTTTGATCGGGAAAATAGTCGCGATCGGGAAGGTAAAAATCGATAAAACAATTGTTGGTCTGAAGCCGTTCGATGTACTCGCCCAGTGCGCTTGCTTTGGATGAGAGCGAGAGCGAGCCTTTGCCGTTGGAGTAGATATGTTCGGGTGCTTCGGTCGAGGCGAGATTGATCGAGTAACAATGGCTGAGCGGATGTTTTTCGGTCGCAAACGTAACGGCACACCCCAGATCGTCTAAAATCGTCTGCATTTTTGCGATGGAAGTGCTTAAGGGTGCATTTTTAGAGAGGGGATTCATGAATGAGGATGTCCTTTGGAGAATTGGGCATTGTAACATAATAAAAGAGTGAAGCGCAAAAGCGGGCTTTGAAAACATTTGGTAACTTTTTATCGTCAGCCCTAAGTGCGATCGTAGAATATTTTGGTAAAATAGGCACAACGAACCTTTTTTATTGACGGATAAAATGAATAATTTTCTCGAGAACCCCAATGACGGTAGCCTTAGATTTAGCGATGTAGAAGTGCGATTAGCCGAATTTTTAAAGACGTTTGATCCCGAACCTTACAAAGTGCATTCTAGTTTATATTATTTCGAAGAGAACGTTTTCGGTGAAATCGTCGCGTCCTTGCGTAATTGCAAGTTGCCCAAACATTTTCTCTCCTACAAAGACGTTTTGCGGGAAAAGCTGATCGAAAAGCTCGGTTTTAGCACGCAAGACTTGATTTTGTGTACCGACGGCATCGTTTACGCCAAACGCTTTTTTGCCGTCGAAGCTTTGGGCGAAGGTGCCGAAAGACGCGCATGCGGACTCGATCCTGCCGGACTGGAAGCCTATAAGCAAAAATTTTTTCCCAACGAGTTACATGTCGAAAAAACGTTAGAGCTTTTGCCCTATCTGGTTGAAGAGGTTTTAAATTTTCGCAAAATCACGCCGATCAAATTTAAAAAACTGTTTATCACGTCGTTTATCAACCTGATGGATATTATCGTTTTGGCGTACACGGACATCAGCGATCCTAAAGTCGTGCGCGGCTTGAGCTTGTATCTGTTGCGTGAAGTGTTCGATCGTTTGATGCTTTTCATCGCATCGGATATTTTATTTCACTTTTCCAACGCCGATCGCAAGGCCATCGAATTTTTAAGCTTTTTTAGCGTTAACGAGAGTATCGACGCGCGCGGCAATCGCTACAAGGCCAATCCGATTTTGGATGAAAGCAATCATGCGTGGAATATTACGACGATTCGCTCGACCTTGCTTCAGCACAAAAAAGCCAAACAAGCCGTTTACGATAAAAGAAATGCGCTCATTAGCATCAAAACGAAATTAGAAGGCTTTAAACTAGACCAACAAGAGTATGCCTTGCAAAAGGCCAAGATTAACGAGCAATGGTCTCATACGGAAGCCGTGATAAACGGAATTCATAAAACATTGCGAAAAGTCCAAGAGTCCGAAGACGAAGAGGTACGTTTTAACGAAGACGGCGAAGAGAAAGTTTTTCCTCGAA
Source organism: Sulfurospirillum sp. MES (assembly GCF_000789415.1). NCBI lineage: Bacteria > Pseudomonadati > Campylobacterota > Epsilonproteobacteria > Campylobacterales > Sulfurospirillaceae > Sulfurospirillum > Sulfurospirillum sp. MES. The sequence continues at coordinate 488,227 of NZ_JSEC01000001.1, forward strand.
AAGTCTTGATTACGCGCTTATTTAAGAAAGAAGACAAGTTGCTAAGCGAGAGGACGAAGTGCCAAAAAGCCATTGACGAGATTGAACTAAGAATCGCCAATAAACAAAAAGATATCGATATTTGGGAAAAAAAATATGCCGAAAACCAAGAGGTTTTAACGGCATTTGAGGCGAAAGGTCATCCGATGGATAAGCAGTACGAGCGAATTCAACGGGCTTTGGCAAAAACTTTGGCATCGAGGTAGCACGCCAAAAAGACCGTTTAAAGTCTCTTTTTGGCGTGAAATTGCACTTATTTGACCGCGGAAAAAAGTGTGCTAAGATTGCCTGCGACGCCTTCTAACGAGTGTTTGAGATCGGATGGAACAAAGACGACTTTACTGTTGGCGGAGTTTGCCAACGCTTGAACGCTGTCGATGTAGCGTTGCGCTAAAAGGTAACTCGGCGCATCGCCGTTTTTAATTTGTGATGCTATCGCTTCCATAGCCGCTTGGTCGCCATTTGCAAGTGCGACTTTGGCTTCAGCTTCTCTACGAGCAGCTTCGAGTTTTCCTTCTGCTTCTAAAATCATAGACTGTTTAAAACCCTCTGCTTTTGCGATGGCAGCTTGTTTCTCGCCTTCGGCTTTCATAATGAGTGCTTTTTTCTCACGTTCGGCGGCGGCTTGTTTTTCCATCGCTTCTTGTAAACTGTCGCTTGGGCGAATATCTTGGACTTCGACCGCGGTCAACGATAATCCCCATTGTTCCAAATGGTCGCTGATCTTTTCCGAAACGGAGGCTTTGATGGCTTCTCGGCCTGAAAGCGAAGCGTCGAGTTCCATATTACCGATGACGGAGCGAAGCGTCGTTGCCGCCATATTGGCGACGGCAAGCTCAAAATCGTCGATCGAATAAACCGCTTTTGCCGGATCGCTGATTTTATAAAAGACCACTGCACTGATAATCACGACGGCATTGTCTTTTGTGATGACTTCTTGGGCTTTCATTTGTTGAATCAACTCTTTGGTGTTGAGTTTCACTTGAACTTGATCGAGTACGGGAATGAGAAAATTGAGTCCCGGTTTTAAGATGGAGTGAAACTTCCCGAGTCGCTCGACGACCCACTCTTCGCCTTGCGGTACGATGCGCACCATTTGGTAGAGAAGGTAACCGCCCGCTAAGAGCAAAATAATAAAAAACGAAAGGCTAAGGTCGATAGAGGTATGCACGCAAACTCCTTTAGTTTGAAATAGGTTTGACGATTAAAAAATGACCGTGGATAGAGACGATTTCAATATTTGTGCCGATCGCGATCGTTGCGTCGGTTGCACTTTGCGCGTTCCATTCGCTGCTACCCAAAACGGGAGCTTGCAACTTTACGCGCCCTTGCGCATCGGGCAGGATTTCGTTGAGGACTTTACCTTTCGTGCCGATAAATTCGTCGGATTGTCCGATTTTTGAAGCGGGTGCATTGGCGACTCTTTGACGTTTAAAAACGACCGCGCCGACGAACATACCTAAAAGGGCTACGAGGATTTGAAGAATAAGAGAGTTTTCCGTGAAATACGCCAAGAAAGAAGAACCGAAAAACCCAAGACCGATAAAAAGAGCAAAAAACGAGGGACTCGCGATCTCGAAAACGATAGCAAAAACGCCTAAGATCGCCCAAAGATACCATACCATCAAAACTCCTTTGCGAAGAGGATGGGGTATTATACTGAAAACACCTACAAATTATGGTGGAGCTGTGGGGGATTGAACCCCAGTCCAAAAATAGCCGCCTATGACGTCTACATGCTTAGATATTGTTGATAGTGTTTAATTTTGCTTCGTACAACAATCAGAAAACTACGCAAAACGAGCCTTTAACTTCGCTACATGTAAAGGCGTTCATGTAGTATAGCTATCAAAGCTATGATACTCTCCGAGACCTCCTAAGATAGCATCGAAGGGGAGAGCAGTCCGTTATTTATTAAACTTACGCAGCTAGAGCGTAAGCAGGACGATAGTTACTGTTGTTAGCAGTTATTGTTTGAGGGTTGTCTAACGCAAGACCCTCACTCGCGACATGCAGCCATAAACTAAAACTACTCCTGTCGAAGCCATGTCAGCCCCATAGATAGTAGGAGCGTAAGTTTAGCATATTTTGCTATAATTCGCAAAAAGTATTGAAGGAAACTATTTTGAAAAGAATTATTTCGTATCTTTGCGTAGCATTTTTCGTCTTTTGGATACAAGGATGTGCATTTAACCAACAACCGCAAAAACCGCAAGCCAATACGCAAAACGTCTCCGCACAATCGGCGCAAGATACCAATCCTAAACTTTCGCGTTTGGTCGGCAAAAACTATATTAAAGGCGTTGTATTGCATTTGACGTATGATCCTAACACGCTTTTATGGAACTACGAAATCGACGGCATTGAAACGACCAACGGTAAATTGCCGTACGTGAACTTTAACCATAAAACGGTCCTTGCCAACGAAGGCGATTTGGTCTATGCGTCGTTTAACGGGATGCGTTTGGAAGAGCTTTTCGTCATCAAAGCCGGTTATTTTAAAAACGGTAAGATTTCGCAAACGGCTCCTGCGTCAAAGCCGATAACAAGTGCCGGCAGAAAGAAAAATACGAACGCTAAGACGTCTGAACCGGACGAACCGGGCGTACGCAATAAAGCACATCAGGTCATTAGCGTTCCGCAAGAAGAGACGATTCGTTTTTAGTATCAAAAGGTTTACTATTGTTAACCGATCGTTTACTTTGAATTTCTATACTTTCAGTAGCGAATTTCATATTTTCTTCCGAAAGTATCTTCTCAAAGAGGTGTTCCGCCAAGCGCCTCTTTGAACTCTCTTTCTATCTCAATCGTAAAAATAGCCCCTTCTTTTTCGTTCCGAGCACTCAGCTTTCCGCGCATACTTTTTTCGATAATCAACTTTGACATGTAAAGCCCGATGCCCGTTCCTTCGTTTTGCTCTTTCGTACTGACGTAAGGCTCGAAAATGCGCTCGATCGGCTCTATTTTAATGCCTCCGCCGTTATCTTCTACCCTTAGGTAAATGCTTTTTTCGTCGCTTTCCAACGTAATGCGAATATACCCCTCGGCTCTTCCCGATGCGAGAATGGCGTCTTTGGCGTTGGAGAGAAGGTTTAAAACGACTTGTTCGTATTCGCTTTTGTAGCCGACGATACTTTCATCGGATTCGATGCGTACGTCCACGACGATGTTGTGATGAATAATCGCCTCTTGAATGATGCGCAACACCTCGTCGACGGAATTTTGAATCGAAAAACGTTTTTTGTCCTTATTGGGCATAAAAAAATTACGAAAATCGTCAATCGTATGCGACATGTACTCGACGATGTTTTCCGCTTCGACGCATTTAATCTCCATCGAGCTTTTATCGAGCATATCCCGATTGTATTTGAGTTTGAGGGTCATTAAAAGCGCGGAGAGTTGGGAGAGCGGTTGTCGCCACTGATGCGCGATATTGCTGATCATCTCTCCTAAAGCGATAAATTTGGATTTTTGGATGAGAAGTTGTTCTTGCTCCCTGTTTTTTTGAATCTCTTCTTGCACGCGGCTTTCGAGCGTATGGTTGAGCGTTTCGAGTTCTTGGGCTTTTTGTTGCACTTGCGCGTGGTAGCTTTTTAAAAAACGCTCGATGCGTTTTCCGAGCATCAGCGCAAACGCATTGGCGACGAGGGCGAAGAGCAAAAAGATAATGATCGCGGAGGTTGCTTCCATCTTCACTTTTTCTTGAAATTGTGTTTTTGCCGCTTCGATCTCTTGGTCGATGTCGTCTAGATAAACACCCGCGGCGATGATAATATTCCACGGTTGGTACAATTTAAAGTACGAAACCTTGGGGCGAGCGAGCTTTGTTCCGGGCTTTTTGTAGAGGTATTCTACAAACGAATAACCGTGATCCAAGATGTCGTGCAAAAAGATTTTGCGAAATGCCTTGCCGTTTTCGTCGGTGTACGCATCGGAGATATACTCGCCTTCCAAGTCGGGACGGTTGGGGTTAATTAACATTTTGGCAAAGCGATCGCCGCCGCCGATATGGTTGATCTCGTAAACGAAAATATAATTATGTTCTTGTCCGCCGTAGCGAATATGCCGAATCCACTCAAAAGCCTCCTGCTTGAGCGCGGCAAGGTCGTTTGGCGTATCGGAAGCGGCGCGATGCAGTTTAAATTCGATAAAGCTGATAATCGAATCGACTTCGTGCTGAAGTAAAGCGCGTTTATTCGTCTCAAACGTTTTTCGCGTATCTTCGATTTGGGCGTCTAGCAGTTCGTATTGCTTGGTAATAAAAAAATAACCGTTAAAAAGCATTAAAGAGGTAATGATAAAAACGGTACTTAACGTAATGATTTTCGAGATATTGCTCTCTTTAATAATTTTCACAAAAAACTCCCGTTGCAACTGCTATAATATAAAAGTAAGAAATTTTAGAAAGAGAGTAGCGTATCTCTTCTTTTAAGAAACGTAAAGGTTCGGTTATGGATGAAAAAATGATGAAAAAGCTTTCAAATTACCGCGTTTTGTATGCCGAAGACGATGTGGGCGTGCGCAAAAACGTTTACGAGCTTTTATGCTTGCTTTTTCAAGAAGTCTATTTGGCAAGCGACGGCGAAGAGGCGTATGCGCTTTTCGTGAAATATGCACCCGATTTGGTGATTACCGATATTAAAATGCCCCATCTCGGCGGCATCGACTTGGTGAAGAAGATTCGCGAGCACGACGAAAAAGCCCATGTGATTATTATCACGGCGTATACCGAAGTCGATTACATGTTAGAAGCTATCGAACTCTCTTTACTACGCTACATCGTCAAACCCATTACCGAGCCGAAATTGTTTGACGCATTGGAAAAATTTTTACAGTCTAAAGAAAAAAGCCATCTGCAAGAAATCGCCTCGGGTTGGTATTACGACGCTTCGCAAAAGAGTATCACGGACGGCACGGAAGCGTATGAGTTAACGAAAAAAGAAGCCAAGCTCATCGAACTTTTATTGGAAAAAGATTCCATCATCACGTACGAAGAGATTGAGACCTATTTGTGGGAAAACGAGTATATGAGCTTGAACGCGCTTCGTTTGATGATTAAAAACTTAAGAAAGAAACTTCCTGAGGGAACTTTAAAAAATATTCAAGGTATAGGTTACAAATTGTAACTTAGTAAAACCATAAAAAGCCTTTACATGGCGCAAAAGTTACTAAAAGAAACTTTTACGCCTAAAATCCGACTTCGAACGAATCCTAACGCTTTTATTACATAATTTTGACATAACTTTCACCTATAATCGACACAGAAATACATCGATAAAGGAGTTGACATGACAAAATTACTCAAAGTGGTAGCGGCCGCTACGCTCTTAGTTTCATCTGCGATTGCCGCAGAGTATACGATTAAGCTCACGCACGTCGTAAGCCCGAATACACCCAAAGGTATGGGTGCCGACTTCTTTGCAAAACGCGTCGGCGAATTGACAGGCGGTAAAGTTGAAGTCGTCGTTTTCCCTAACTCACAACTTTACGGAGACGGCGAAGAGATGAAAGCGTTGAAGCTAGGAAACGCACACATTGCGATGCCGAGCTTTTCAAAATTTACGAGTATCGTTCCGGAGATGCAGCTTTTCGACTTACCGTTTTTGTTTAGAGACAAAGACCATCTTTACAAAGTTCTCGACGGTGAAGTGGGCAAAATCTTGAAAGACAAAGTGACGGCAAAAGGCTTTGTCGCACTGGATTATTGGGATGCCGGATTTAAACACCTTTCCGCCAATAAGCCGCTTTTGAAACCCGAAGACGCTTCCGGACTCAAATTTCGTATTATGAGTTCACATGTACTCGAAGCACAGTTTAAAGCAGTCAATGCCAATCCGCAAGTATTACCGTTTTCGGAAGTCTATTCCGCATTGCAACAAGGCGTCGTCGACGGTGCGGAAAATCCGCTTTCCAATTTTTATACTAAAAAATTCAACGAAGTTCAAAGCGATTTAACCCTCTCAGATCACGGTTATTTAGGGTATTTGGTCATTATGAGCGAGAGTTTCTGGAAAAAATTCCCGAACGATCTTAAACCGATGGTGCTTCAAGCAATGAAAGAGGCAACGGAATATGAGCGCAAACTTGCGTCCGAAGACGATGAGGCGATCTTGGCAAAACTCAAAGAGTATGCTAAAACGTCCGGCAATCTCAAAATTCATACGTTAAACGCGGAGCAAAAAGCGGCATGGCAAAAAGCGATGGAAGCGATTTATCCTAAATTTTACGGTGTAATCGGCGAAGAGTTGATCAAAAAAGCGCAAGCCGCTAAATAGAAAGCAAGGCAATGAAAAAGTATTTTACGATTTTAGACCTCGGCGTCATGGCGATTAATAAAAATATCGCCGTGTTCGGCATATCGCTCGGTGTTCTTCTTGCCTTCGCCAACGTCGTGCTACGTTATTTTTTCGATATGAGCATTACGTGGGCGGGAGAGCTGACCAACTATCTTTTTATGTGGTCGGCACTCTTCGGGGCGGCATACGGTTTTAAAAAAGGGGTGCATATCTCCGTCACGATGCTTTTGGAAAAACTGCCCGTGATGTTGGCAAAAATCATCTTGATGGCGGCGCACCTGTTTAGTTGTTTGTATCTCGCGTTGATGGCGTACTTAGGGTATGAATTGGTGCTGATGCTGATTGATTTCGGTGAAATGAGCATCGATTTGCGCGTACCGATGTGGATACCGCATTTGGTTTTACCGTTTGCCTTTATCGGCGCGGCGTTTCGTGCCGGAGAAAAAGTGTTTGAAGTCGCCGCGACCGATGCCGATAAAGTCATCGTCAACAGCGAACTTGAAACGCTTCACGATTCTTTGGAAATGAGAGGAGTAAACTCACATGTTGATGCTTAGTCTTTTCGGTTTACTCTTCCTTTTAATGTTTTTGGGCGTTCCCGTTTCGGTAGCCTTAGGATCGAGTACCTTGATAACGGCGTACTTTTTTACCGATATGGATTTGATGGGCATCACGTCGCACGTCTTCGACGGGCTCAATAAATATTCGCTGATGGCGATTCCGATGTTTATTTTAGCGGGATCGTTTCTCTCCAAAGGCGGCGCGGCACATCGTATCATCGAGTTTGCGAAGTCTATCGTCGGGCATTTGCCCGGAGGTCTTCCGATCTCGGCGATTTTTGCGGCGATGATTTTTGCGGCGGTTAGCGGAAGCTCTCCGGCAACCGTTGCGGCTATCGGTTCGGTCATGTTTGGAGCAATTCAAGAAGCGGGCTATCCCAAAGGCTACGCCATCGGAACGATCGCAACTTCGGGTAGCTTGGGCATTTTGATTCCTCCGTCCATCGTATTTATCGTATACGGCGTTACGGCGGATCTTTCGATCGGAAAGCTTTTTATGGCGGGCGTCGTTCCGGGACTTTTGATCGGCTTTATGTTGATGAGCTTGACCTATGTCGGCGCGGTGCGTTTAGGCTTTAAAAAAGGCACGCCGGCAAGCTTTAAAGAACGACTGGTCAAATTTAAAGAGGCGTTTTGGGCGTTGATGCTCATCGTGATCGTTATCGGCGGTATTTACGGCGGTTTGTTTACGCCGACCGAAGCGGGTGCGGCAAGTGCCGTTTACGCCTTCATCGTCTCTGTTTTTGTCTACAAAGACCTTAAAATGAAGGACGTCTATAAGATCGTCTTAGAGTCGGCGTTGACAAGTTCGATGATATTTTTCGTTATTGCAAACGCGATGATTTTTGCGCACTTTCTAACCGACGAGACGATTCCGCAACAAATCACGAAGCTGATTATGGATGCGAACGTCGGACCGATTATGTTCTTGGTTATCGTCAACGTTTTGTTACTCTTGATGGGGCAGTTTATGGAGCCGAGTTCCATCGTTATGATTACCGTTCCTTTGCTTTTACCGCTCATTGTGGCACTCGGCATCGATCCGATTCATTTCGGTGTCGTCTTAGTCGTCAATATGGAAATCGGTATGATAACCCCGCCCGTGGGTCTCAACCTTTTTGTCGCCGCGGGTATGACGGGACTGAGTCTCAAAGAGGTTGTCGTCGCCTCGCTTCCGTGGGTCGGCGTCTTGTTCGTCGGATTACTTCTTATTACCTATATTCCCGCAATTTCGTTGTGGTTACCGCAACTAATGTACGGAATGTAAAATCTTTACATGTAAGACTGCTCGGGAATGCTACAATGCCTTCCCGACGCTCTTTTAGAGCCTAAACACCTCTTTCTTCGGATTCTTTTGATCGCGTGAGCCGAAAATCGGACTTTGCGTGACATTTTCCCCCTAATTTATTGTAATTTTCTCGTTTTTGTGATAGACTTATCTCGCCTTCAAAAAATTCAAAGGAGAAAATATGAAATTAGCTAAACTTAGCTTGGCGGCTATGGTAGTTGCTGGTCTTGCATCCAGCTCTTTTGCGGCAGACACATTGGCTGACGCATTTAAAAACGGTAAAGTATCAGGCGAATTAAGAGCATGGTATTTTGACAGAGAAGGTTCAGCAACAGCCGATCCTGATAAAACAGCAGCTAATAAAGGTGGCAAAGACATTAACGCTGACATCTTTAACGTAGGCGTGATCCTTGGTTACGTAACGGACTCTTTCTACGGCTTTAAATTGGGTGCAACGGTTCAATCTAACTATGCGCCGTTTGCCGACAGCGATGCTAAAGCAGATTTTAACACAGACGAATACGGTTCAGGTGCCGTTCTTTCTGAAGCGTATATCCAATACTCTATCGGCAACACGACGGCAAAAGTCGGTCGCCAATTTATCTCTACGCCATTGGTTAACGGTTCAGGTTCACGTATGATCAAACAAGCGTTTGAAGGTGCCGTATTACTTAATACCGATCTTCCTCAAACAACCTTGGCAGCGGGTGTTGTAACAAAATACCAAGGAAGAACAAGCTCTTCTCTAACAGGTGCACAGGGTGTAGCAACTTCTAACGACGGTGATGTTGCTGGCTTTACAAGCCTCGAGTCTCTCGTTGATGCGTATGCGTACACATTACTTGCTATCAATAAATCAATTCCCGGTACAACCTTAACGGCACAATGGGCAGGTCTTGATAATTATGCAGATTTCTACTACTTAGAAGCGGCATATGCCGGTAAAGCAGGCGAAATCTCTTACGGTTTGGCAGCAAACTATGAGTTAAGAAGCCCAGATAATCTTACTCTTCTTAAAACTGATGAAGACGGTACAATGTACGGTGCAAAAGTTGACTTCGGTTACGGCGATTTGAAAACATACGTAGCTTATACGAAAGTTACCGATGACGCAGCTATCGGTGGTTTTGACGGCGGTGCCGGTTTCGGCGGCGGCGCACAAACGGCGTTTGCAAAAGCATACTCAAGCAAAACGGGGACATATGATAGAGACTCAAAAGCATACTCTGTTGACGCAAACTACAACTTCAAAGCTATCGGCTTGTTAGCAGGTGCTAGATATACGGGCGTTAAAGTTGATTCAGCTGCAGCAAATCTTAAAGACAGAGGTTATACCGATGTTTATATGCAATATGCATTTTCAGGCGCACTTAAAGGTTTTTCAACAGACGTTTCTTACCAAGACTGGTCAAAAGATGTTGACGGACACGATTTCTGGTTCAAAGCAAACTATAAATTCTAATTTATACGTTGCCTAATCGTCGAACAGCGGTATTTTTACCGCTGTTTCTCTTCTTAAATCTGCATTTTTCTTAAAAAGCTTACTTTTTCATCACTTTTTTTAGTTGACTTTCTATTTTTTTTTTGTATACTTCGCTTTGTAATCATTTAGTAATCTAAATTTTCAAGGAGAAAATATGAAATTAGCTAAACTTAGCTTGGCGGCTATGGTAGTTGCTGGTCTTGCATCCAGCTCTTTCGCGGCAGATACATTGGCTGACGCATTTAAACAAGGTTCTGTAAACGGTGAGTTAAAAGCTTACTATTTTACAAAAGATAATGGAACAAACGATTATGATATCTTAACAACCGGTGTTCTTTTAGGTTATAAAACAGCTTCATTCTACGGTTTAAGTTTAGGTTTAACGGCACAAGGTAGTGCTTCACCTTTTGCTAGTAGCGATGATAAAGCAGCTTATGCTAGAGATATGTATGGTTCAGGTGCTCAAATTTCTGAAGCATATTTAGCATACAGCGTCGGTAAAACAACGGCAATGGTCGGTCGTATGTTCTTAGATACTCCGCTTGTTGCATCAAGCGGTTCACGTGTGGTTAAAGACTCTTTCGAAGGTGCTGCGTTAATTAATACGGATCTTCCAAATACGACGTTGATCGCGGGTTATGTTCAAAGATACCAAGATAGAACAGATGATATTAACGGAAAAGTAGGCGATATCGGTAGATTTAAGAAAAACTTCGGCGTAGGTTCAAACATTGCCTATGGCGTAACGGTTGATGATGGTGCTTATACATTAGCCGCAATCAATAAATCAATTACAGGTTTAACATTAACGGCAGCTTATGCAAATGTAGTTGATATCATCCAAGTTGCCTATGCTGAAGCTGCTTATGCTGGAGCTGCAGGTAAATTTACATATGGACTATCCGCTCAATATTATTACAATAATCTTGATAGCAGTGTCCATGCCGATGATAATAACCTTTGGGGTGTGAAAGCTAGTGTAGGATATGATGCATTTGGTGCATATGTAGCATATACAAAAGTTTCAGATGAGCAAAATGGTTTAGGTGTTGTTTCAGGTCTTGGTAACGGTGCAGATCTTGCGTATACAATGTCTCCAATTATGTCTACAAGCTATGAAAATGATACTGAAGCGTATAAAATCGGTGTTACGTATGCTGTACTTAAAAACGCAAATCTTGGCGTTAACTATACACATACCGAGATTAGTAAAACTATTACAGATCCAAAAGAAGAGAACGGTTATCTAGCTTTTGAAGGTGATTATACTTTCGAAGGTGCCCTTAAAGGCTTTACAACCTCTATTATTTATGAAGATGGAAGTAAAGACGCTAGTGATGCTAACGCATTATGGTTTAAAGCGGGTTACAAATTCTAATCATGCCTTGATAACTTCGCCTCGTTATGAGGCGGAGTTGATTTTTTTCTCCTTTTCTTAACTGTCTATTTTTTATACACAACTTCACTTCTTTTAGATTCTTGCTTAAGTAACTTTTCTGTAATATTGTTTGATTACTACTACAAGGAGTATACATGAGAAAACTATCTGTTCTAGCCGCTTCCGCTCTTCTTTTAGCAAGCTCTTCTTTTGCGAAAGAGATTAACGTCGGTGTCGTTATGTCGATGAGCGGCCCGCTTGCCGCATACGGACAAACGTGCAACGAGGGTATCGAATTTGCACATTCGTTACAGCCGAAACTTAAAAACGGAGATACCGTTAAATTGGTATTGATCGACACGAAAGGCGATAAAGTCGAGTCTGCCAACGCAACGACGCGTTTGATTAGTTCCGATAAAGTCGTCGGTATCATCGGCGAATTGACGAGCACGAATACCGCGCAAGTCATGGCTATTGCCGATAAAAAAGAGATTCCCGTCATTGCTCCCGTTGCAACGAACGACAAGTTGACCGAAGGTAAAAAATTTGCTAACCGCGTTTGTTTTACCGATTCGTTCCAAGGTGCAGTTGTTGCCAACTATGCGGCAAAAGACTTGAAACTTAAAACGGCGGTCGTCGTAGTCGATCAAGCGCAAGTGTACTCTTTGGGCCTTGCCAAAGCGTTTAAAGACGCATTTAGCGCCGCCGGCGGTAAAATCGTTAAAGAGATCAAAGTGAGTTCCGGCGATAAAGACTTTAAAGCCGTCGTTTCTCAAATCAAAGCGGCAAATCCTGATTTTATGTTCTTGCCGATGTATCACCCCGAAGTTTCTATGATTGCACGTCAAGCAAAACAAATCGGGCTTAATAAACCGATGTTCTCGGGAGACGGCGTTGCCAATCAAACCTTTATCGACTTAGGCGGCGATGCGGTTGAAGGCTACATGTTTACGGATTTCTTTGATTACGGTGCTCCTCCGACAGAACGTTCAAAAGAATTCATCAAAGCGTATGCTGCCAAAACCGGTAAACAAGAAGTCAACTCGTTTGTAGCCCTTGGTGCAGATGCCTACAACTTAATGGTAGACGCAATGAACCGTTGTGCTAATCCCGAAGACAATATTTGCGTCAATAACGAAATCAAAAAAACCAAAGGTTTTGAGGGCGTTTCGGGCGTGATCTCTATGGACGAACTCGGTAACTCTACGCGTTCAGCGGTTATCAAAGTCGTTCAAAACGCAAAAGCCGTTTACAAAGCAACCGTCAATCCTTAAAAGAACGACGTTTTTCTCTCCTCATTTCGGGGAGAGAATTTTAGACAAGTTGCCATACATGTCAGAGTGTGGTAAGTTTTTTAAAATTTTTTAGGAGCATCTATTTGGATTTTACAATGTTTATGCAACAGATGATCAACGGCTTTAGCCTTGGTAGTATGTATGCGCTGATCGCGATCGGGTATACGATGGTGTACGGCGTACTTCGCTTGATCAATTTCGCGCACGGCGATATTATGATGGTCGGCGGATTTTTAGGATTTTTCGGTGTAGCCGTTTTGGAACTCCCGTTCCTTGCCGCCGTTTTATTGGCGATCGTCGGTTCAGCACTCTTAGGTATGGCAAGCGATAGAATCGCCTATCGACCGCTTCGAAGCGCCCCCAAAATTTCTTTGTTGATTACGGCGATCGGCGTCAGCTTTTTTTTAGAAAACGCATTTAACGTTTTTTTCGGCGGCGTACCGAGAGCTTTCCCCGTTCCGAGCGTTTTGGAAGATATTTTAGAATTCGGCGGACTTACGATTCCCGTATCGGCCTTGATCGTACCGATTTTGACGGTTATGTTATTAGCGATTATCTTGTGGGTTTTGTTTAAAACCAAGTACGGCATGGCGATTCGCGCCCTTGCGTTCGACGTCGATACGGTCAATCTTATGGGGATTGACGCCAATCGTATCATTACCATTGTTTTTGGGATGGGCTCGGCACTCGCGGCGGTCGGCGGTATCTTTTGGGTCGTGAATTATCCTTCCGTCGATCCGATGATGGGTGTTTTAGTCGGGCTTAAAGCGTTTGCGGCAGCGGTTGTCGGTGGCATCGGAAGCGTCGGCGGTGCCGTTTTAGGAGGGTTGATTATCGGATTTACCGAAGTGGTTGTAATTGCTTTTTTACCGGAGCTGGGCGGATACAAAGACGCATTTGCGTTTATCTTTCTCATCTTAATTTTATTGTTCAAACCGACCGGTATTTTAGGAATTGATTTTGAAAAGAGTAGGTTTTAAGATGACGGTAAAAAAAGATCAATGGATTAACCTTGCATTCGTGTTCGGCGTTATCGGATTTATCGGTATCGCCAATAGCTTTTTTGACGAATATACGATTCGTATTTTAAACAATATTGCTATTTTTACGATTTTGGCGGTCAGTTACAATCTGATTAACGGCGTCACGGGGCAGTTTTCGCTCGAGCCGAACGGTTTTGTCGCTATCGGTGCTTACGTCACCGCGCTTTTATTGGTTTCTCCCGAAGCCAAACAGTACCAATACGCGATCGTCGATCCGTATCCTTTCGTGTTAAGCTTGCATGCCAATTTCGTGGTTGCGTTAGTGTTGTCGGGATTTTTTGCGACATGTTTGGCGTTGGTACTCTCTTTTCCTGTTTTTAGGGTTAGAGGAGACTATTTGGCGATCGTAACGCTTGGTTTTGGATTTATCATCAAAATATTTGCGATCAATTATCCCGAAGTAACCAACGGCTCTTTGGGGTTAAACGATATTCCCGAATTTTCCAATTTGTATTGGACGGGCGGTATTGCGATTATCGCGGTTATAACGGTTTTGAACATCGTCAATTCTAAATTCGGACGTGCTATGAAAGCGGTACGCGACGATGAAGATGCGGCGATTGCGATGGGTGTCAATACTTTTAAAGCAAAAACGTTTGCCTTTTGCACGAGTGCCTTTTTCGAAGGCGTCGGCGGCGGGCTTTTGGCGGCATTGCTGACAAGCATTTCACCTGATCTTTTTGACTTTTTCTTTACGTTTCAATTGTTGATTATTATCGTGCTCGGAGGACTCGGCAGTACGACGGGTGCGATTGTCGGAACGATTTTAGTGATGGGCGGAAGCGAATGGATGCGCTTTTTGGACGAACCGATGAAATTTTTCGGTTATACGACGCCGGCAATGCCCGGATTGCGTATGGTCGTCTTTTCGTTAATTTTAATTTTTATTATGCTCTTTGCCCGAGAAGGCATTATGGGTAAGAAAGAGCTCAAAGATCTTTTCAAAGGCCGTAAAAGGGGTGCGAAATGATCTTACATGTCAATAACGTCACTAAAAATTTCGGCGGCGTAACGGCGATTAAAGAGACGAGTTTTAGCGTCGATCGAAAAGAGATTTTCGGACTGATCGGGCCTAACGGCGCGGGTAAAACGACGATGTTTAACATCATCACGGGAAATTACGAACCAAGTTCAGGAGAAGTCATTTTCCGAAACGAGATGATTCACGGATTGAAACCGCATTTAATCGTTCGCCGCGGTATCGCCCGAACGTTTCAAAACATTCGTCTTTTTTCGAGCATGAGCGTTTTGGATAACGTTTTGATCGGATTTGATTTCCAAGCACGCTACAGTTTCTTTGAAGCTATTTCGCGTTTTCCGCGTTTTATCGGCGAAGAAAAACGCATCAAAAAACGCGCATTCGAGATTTTGGATTATTTTGGAATGAGTGCGTTTGCCCATGCCAAAGCGGTCGATTTGAGTTACGGCCAGCAACGTAAAGTTGAGATTGCACGTGCATTGGCGACCAATCCGGAATTGTTATTACTCGACGAACCCGCAGCGGGTATGAATCCTTCCGAGACGGAAGAGTTGGGAAACATCATCAAAAAAGCGCGTGAAGATTTCGACTTAACGGTACTTTTGATCGAACACGATATGAAATTCGTCAATCAATTGTGCGACAAAGTGTTGGTGCTTGATTACGGTAAAACCATTTTCGAAGGAAAGCCCAGCGACGCGATTCAAGATTCTGAAGTGATTTCGGCGTATTTAGGAGATTTTCATCATGATTAACGTTAAAAACCTACATGTCTATTACGGACTGATCGAAGCGGTCAAAGGGATTGATTTTGACGTGAAAGAGGGGGAAATCGTCTCGTTGATCGGTAGCAACGGTGCGGGTAAAAGTTCGACCCTGAAAGCACTGCTCAACAGCGTCAAAAAAACGGGAGATATTAATTTTTTAGGTTTCGATACCAAACACCATAAAACGCATACACTCGTTCAACACGGACTTTCGTTGGTTCCGGAAGGTCGTAAAATCTTTATCAACCTGACGGTTGAAGAAAATTTACGTATGGGTGCGTTTAATAACGACGAAAATTACGAACATCTGCGCGATGCGATGTACGGGCTTTTCCCTCGGATCAAAGACAAACGCTATCAACTCGCGGGAACGATGAGCGGGGGTGAGCAACAAATGTTGGCGATTTCGCGAGCCTTGATGGGCGAACCGAAACTCTTGATGTTGGATGAACCGAGCCTCGGTCTTGCACCTAAAATCGTCGGAGAGGTTTTTGAGACGATACTTCGACTGAGAGACGAGGGCATTACAATCCTCCTCGTAGAACAAAACGCTTTTGCCGCATTGAAAATTTCCGATAAAGCCTACGTTTTAGAAAACGGCAAAATCGTGATGAACGGTAAAGCTTCCGAGATGATCGGAGACGACACGATCCGCAAAAAATACCTCGGCGGATAAGATAAAACCTGCTTACATGTAGCCTCTGAAACGATGAGGCTACCGCTTCTTTAATGATTTATAAATTATTTACTCTAAAAAGGTAACATACCCCTATTTAGTTACGAAGGAAATTGGGAATGAACGGTGTATTGAAGCAACTTTTATCGATGAAAGTTGCGATTGTTTTGCTCTTGCTTTTTGGCTTTTTTAGTGCCGTGGCGACTTTTGTGGAAAATGATTTCGGTGCCGAAACGAGTTGGGCGCTGATTTATACGTCATGGTGGTTTGAACTTCTGCAAATAGCTCTTGGTATCGTACTCCTTTACAATATGGTTCATTATAAAATCTACACGCGCGATAAACTTCCTTCTTTGATGTTTCATCTTAGCTTTCTTTTTATTCTTATCGGTTCGGGGATGACGCGTTATTTCGGTTTTGAAGGCTCTTTGCACATTCGAAACGGCATGGAAGAAAACCGCGTACTCTCTTCGGAAGCGTTTGTACAAGCTTCCGCACTCAAAGAGGGGAAAAGCTATAGTTATGCGCATCCTCTGTTGCTTTCCCAAATGGGCGGGAATCATTTTAATTTTGGCTTGGACATCGGCGGCGAAAAAGCACATGTAAGTTTTAAAGAGTATTTTCCGCGGGCGACTAAAAAAGTTGTTGACGATCCTAACGGCGTTGCGATGATTTCCATGATACTCAGTGCTTATGGGGAGAGTTTAAGTATTTCTCTTAAAGAAGGCGAATTTTACGAAACCCCCGATTATATTTTTAGTTTCAATGCTAAGCTTGATAAACCGAGTAAACCGACGGTACGCTTTTTCAGGGAAAACGAAAGCTTTTACATGCTCTCAGACGAAAACGTATCGTGGTTTAAGATGGCGGAAAATACGCGCGGAACGTTTGAGGCAAACCGCAAGGAAGCGTTTACGACGGGACAACTTTATACCGTCGGTAATATGAATTTTGCACCGCGTTATATCGGCTTAAAAGGAAAAGAAAAAGTCGTTGAAGATAAAAATCCGATGATTCAAGCAGGCGTCGAGTCCGCGTTGGTCGTAACGGTCGAATTTAAAGGCGAACGACACGACGTGGCGATGTTCGGACAAGGCAAAGGCGCTAAAGGCGAGCCGACGAAGATAACGATCGCAGGCGTTCCGTTTGTGTTTGAATGGGGTTCGAAGACGTTTACGTTGCCTTTTTCCATTCAGTTGAACGAATTTCAATTAGATCGATACCCCGGTTCCATGTCGCCGATGTCGTATGCCAGCGAAGTCGAAGTCGTCGATAAAGAGCAAAACGTACGTTTGCCGTTTCGTATCTATATGAATCATGTCTTGGATTACCGAGGATTCCGTTTCTTCCAATCATCGTACGATAAAGACGAAAAGGGTACGATTTTATCGGTCAATAACGATCCGGGAAAAATTCCGACTTATTTAGGATACTTTTTGTTAAGTTTAGGACTCTTTTTAAACCTGCTCAATCCCCAAAGCCGTTTTCGCAAATTAGCGTTTATGATTCAGCGCGACACGGTTAAGATGAAATCGGTGCTCGTACTCGTAAGTGCGATATTGTTAACATGGATGCAGCCTTTACATGCGTATACCACGGAAGAGTATTTAAGCTTTTTGAAACAATACGACGCCAAACATGCCGACCGTTTCGGTAAAGTGTTGGTGCAAAGCGTGGACGGGCGTATCAAGCCGATCGATACCGTTGCTTTCGAAGTGCTTAACAAAGTATACGGTAGTTCGACGTATCAAGGTATGAATGCCAATCAAGTCGTTTTGAGCATGATGAGTTCCCCTGCGGAGTGGCAGTCGCTTCCGATTATCAAAGTATTTCATCCCGAACTCAAAAAAATGATCGGAATTCCCGAAAATCAAAAATACGCGTCGTTTAACGACTTTTTTGAAAAAGAGGGCGATCACGGCTTTAAACTGGCCAAGTTTTCCGAAGAAGCCAACCGAAAAAAACCTGCATTACGCAATCAGTTTGATAAAGACGTCTTAAAAGTAGACGAACGCGTTAATATCTGTTATATGGTCTATACCGGAGAAATTTTTAAAATGATCCCGAAACAAAACGACCTCTCGAAGCGATGGTTTGCACCCCAAGAAGCCGTAATGAATTTTTCAAAACAAGAAGGCGATGAAGTGCGCGCATTGTTAGGCGGTTATTTTGAGGCGATCGGAGAAGGCTTGGAAAAAAGCAACTGGGACAATGCCGACAAGGCACTGGATAAACTTCAGTCTTACCAAGAACAATACGGAGCCGACATTATTCCCGCATCAAGCCGCATTAAAGCGGAAATCTTTTTTAACCATGCAAAAATTTTCGATCGTTTGACGCCGCTTTATCTCTTAAGCGGGTTGATACTCTTATGCTTTATTTTCGCCAAAATGGTTAAACCAAAACTCTCTATCCAATGGATAGCCCAAGCAGTGTTAACGCTGACGGTTATCGGCTTTTTAGTTCACAGTGCCGGACTCGGTCTTCGCTGGTACATCGCACAGCATGCACCGTGGAGTGACGGATACGAATCCATGATCTATATCGCATGGGCTATTGCGTTAGCGGGTATTTTCTTTGCACGCCAGTCGGTTGTTTCTTTATCGTTGACGTCGATCTTAGCCGGTATTACGCTTTTTGTCGCACATTTAAGTTGGATGGATCCGCAAATTACCAATCTGGTTCCGGTTTTAAAATCGTATTGGCTCAATATCCATGTCTCCGTTATTACGGCAAGTTACGGCTTTTTCGGTTTGTGCGCGCTTTTGGGCTTTTTTACGCTCGTTTTATTTATCTTACGTAGCAGTAGTCAAGCCAAACATAACCGAAATCAAGAGTTGGATCGCAATATTATCGAAGCGACGCGCATCAATGAAATGGCGATGATTTTAGGGCTCAGCCTTTTAACGGTCGGTAACTTTTTGGGAGGCGTATGGGCAAACGAGTCGTGGGGGAGGTACTGGGGTTGGGATCCAAAAGAGACGTGGGCTTTGGTATCCATCTTAGTATACGCGGCCGTCGTGCATTTTCGCTTCGTACCGAAGCTCAATACGCCGTTTGCATTTGCCGTAGCGTCTACCGTTTCGTTTGCTTCGATTATTATGACCTATTTCGGAGTTAACTTTTATCTCTCCGGTATGCACTCGTATGCGGCAGGCGATCCGATACCCGTACCGAGCTTTGTTTACTATACTGTCGCGATCGTTGCATTGACGATTGCACTCGCATATCCCAAACGAACCTTACGTCAAGATACAAAACCTTCCGCTTGAAAGAGGCCTATGGCCTTTTTCAAGTTGTGCTATAATAGCCCCAAAAATCAGGAAGGCTATAGGCATGCAAGAGAATTATCTGATTCTTGCCATTGTTGCGGTTATCGCAATTGTCATTATCTCTTTATTTATTGTTGTCGCGAATCTTCAAAAAACCGTTGTGATCGAAGTGGCTCCGAGCCAAGTCGAACAAGAAAAAGCTCGTAAAATCGCTATCGAAGCGATGGTGGAAATTGCGGCTAAACGCAATTCGACGCGTAACGATCTGACCAATGCTATTTTACAAGTTGCCAAAGCCTGCCCGTTTCCCGAAAAACAAAAAGGGATGGCTCCAAAAATTGCCAAAGTGTATCTCAATTTCGTATTGTTGGTTGCGAGTCATCGTAATGCGGACGCGAAGTTGATCGCTTTTATGGATGAAGAGCTCAAAAAAGCCAATCCCGAATACAAGCAAGAAATCGATATTTATGAAAATGAGGGAATCAATCAACGAGGGAAAAGAATTTAATATAGGAAAGAATATGGCGACCCCAGGGGGACTTGAACCCCCGTTCCCGCCTTGAGAGGGCGGTGTCCTAACCACTAGACGATGGGGTCGCACATGTGATTTTGCTTAGGACAATGGTGACCCGTGATGGATTCGAACCATCGACCACCTCCTTAAAAGGGAGATGCTCTACCGGCTGAGCTAACGAGTCATTCACCGTTCTTCTCGTAATGAGGCTGAAATTATAGAGAAAAAAATTTCATTTGTCAAGAGAAATTTGCACTATTTTAAAAAAAGTGTTTCTCCGACATGCAAAAGAAGTTTAAAGGCGTGATACGCGCTTTGACGTTGGATATAGTGTCGATCGCCTTCTAAAAGGAGCCTTTCGATCAGGACGTTTCCTTCTTTATCGCGGGCACCCACAAAAACCGTCCCGACGGGTTTTTCGATGCTTCCGCCGGTCGGTCCCGCGATACCGCTTGTGGCAATCGCATAGTCGGCCAAGCTGGCGTTTAAAACGCCTTCCAACATCTCCCTAACGCACAATTCGCTCACCGCACCGTGACGTTCGAGGGTCTCTTCATTGACGCCGAGCCATGATGCTTTGATTTCATTGGCGTAGGAAACGATGCCGCCTTTAAAAACGGCGGAGACTCCCGAATGTTCGGTTAACATCGAAGCGATCAATCCTCCGGTGCAACTTTCCGCAACGCTTAAGGTCTTACCGTGCGTTTCTAAACAGGTACAAATATGCTCGATAACATCGGGATGCTGAATGACTTTTTGAGGTAAGAGCGATTTAACGGCTTTGAAAAAACTCTCTAAATTGCCGTATTTGTTTGAAACGGCTTCGACGCTTATCCATCCGTCGATGATCGTCGTCGGCGTGATGCGGATTTCGTAATTTTGCGCTAAGGGTTCGACGAGAATTTTCAAGGAATCTTCATCGATATTGATGATGGAAAAAAGGGACGATTCGTTGGTGTTATCGATAAAAATAGGCGGAAGTTTTTTATTTTCCGTCGTTTTTATGACGTTGATATATTTGCCCTCGCGCGCTAAAAGGTAGCTGTCGGTTTCATAACGAACGGCTTTAGAGGGGATCAACATACCGCCTTTGAGTTCCAACGTCTCTTCACCGAGCGTCGCGATAACTTTGTTGACCAGATTAAAACTGTCGTTGGAGGTGACGATAACGATTTCGTCGGCATGCGAAATCGATTCTTCTAACACAAAAAAGAGGTCTTTGTCATTTTTATCGATATAGACGGTTTGATCGGGAAGATTCAAATGTTTCGTGATCGTGGAATGGATATAATTTAAAAACGGCAGATTGTATCGCAAGGCTTTTCCTACGACGATCAAAGAGCTTTTCATGCACAACCTTTTTTAGTTTGTATTATAGCATCTTGCGATGCGTAAGTGCTTCTTAAATCGTTTTTAGGTAAACTTGCCTCATTTTAAGATGCTTACATGTAAGAGTCTTAGCTTCCAAGGAGAGAGACTAAATGGACTATAAAGAGACCTTGCTTCTTCCTCAAACGGCGTTCCCGATGAGAGGCAATCTACCCCAAAACGAACCCGCTCGTTACGCTAAGTGGTTTTCAAAAGAGGAAAGCGCTTACGCACGCATGATCAAGAATCGCGAAAACAGTTCCAAGACGTTTATTTTGCACGACGGACCTCCGTATGCGAACGGGCATATTCATATCGGACATGCACTCAATAAAATTCTCAAAGACGTTATTGTTAAGACGCACTATTTTTTCGGTGAGAAAGTTCGTTACGTTCCGGGCTGGGATTGTCACGGTTTGCCGATAGAGCAGCAAGTCGAAAAAAATCTCGGTAAAGAGAAAAAAGATACGCTTGCTAAAAGTGAAATCAGGGAATTGTGCCGCGAACACGCACGCAAATTTATCGATATTCAACGTGACGAATTTAAATCCTTGGGTGTTATCGGCGATTGGGATAACCCGTATATGACGATGAAATTTAAATTTGAAGCGGATATTTACCGTGCTTTGTGCGGCGTTGCGCATCAAGGATTACTCGTAGAACGCAGCAAACCCGTTTACTGGTCGTGGGCGGCGCGCAGTGCGTTAGCCGAAGCCGAAGTCGAATACGAAGATAAAGAGGATTACTCCATTTTCGTAGCGTTTGGGCTTAGCGACGAGGCGAAAGCCGCATTGAACGTGAGCGGCGACGTCTCGGTCATTATTTGGACGACGACGCCGTGGACCTTGCCCGCCAACGTCGGTATTGCGTTGAATCCTGAAGAAAATTACGTCGTGACGAGCGACGGCTATATCGTTGCCGAAGCCTTACATGTCAAGCTTTTGGAACAAGGCGTTTTGAGCGGAAAAATCGTTCAAACGTTTCGAGCTTCACTTTTGGAAAACACCTTGGCGATCAATCCGCTTAACGGACGCCCTTCTCGAATCGTTTTAGGCGAACATGTCACGATGGACGGCGGTAGCGGCTGTGTTCATACCGCTCCGGGGCACGGCGACGATGACTATAAAGTCGGACTGAAATACGCCCTAGAGGTTATTATGCCGGTAGACGAACGCGGCTGTTACGACGAGACGGTAGTTCGATTAGGCTTATTGCCCGATGCGCAGAGTTTCGTCGGCGAGCATATTTTTAAATGCAATGAGCGTATTTTAGAGCTTTTAGGCAAACATTTGCTCAAATGTTCCAAGTTTACCCACTCTTATCCGTTTTGCTGGCGTACGCATCAGCCGATCATCTACCGTGCGACTAAACAGTGGTTTGTTGCAATGGACGAAGCGGTCGGCGGACGTGAGAGCCTTCGTAAAATGGCGATGGATGAGCTTCAAAAGGTTCGTTTTTACCCCAAATCAGGTATCAACCGTTTGGGTTCGATGATCGAAAATAGACCCGATTGGTGTATTTCTCGTCAGCGTGATTGGGGTGTTCCTATTGCGTTTTTTAGGGATAAAACTACGGGTAAGCCGATTTTTGATGCCAAAGTCGTCGAGCACATTGCCGCTATTTTTGAAGAAAAAGGTGCCGATGCGTGGTGGGATTTGGAGATTGCAGACCTTTTAGTCGAAAATAGCGGCTATAAAGCGGAAAACCTTGAAAAAGTCATGGATATTTTGGATGTTTGGTTTGACAGCGGCAGTACGTGGAAAGCCGTTTTACAGTCCGAAGAGTACGATGCGGGCGATTATCCGGCGTCGATGTATTTGGAAGGAAGCGACCAACACCGCGGTTGGTTCCAAAGCTCGCTTTTAGTCAGTACCGCCAATAACGGCATCGCTCCGTACGGTAAAATTTTAACGCACGGCTTTACCATGGACGAAAAAGGCGAGAAGATGAGCAAGTCCAAAGGTAACGTCGTCTCTCCGATCGATGTCGCCAAAAGCCACGGCGTCGAGATTTTACGTTTGTGGGTCGGAACAAGCGAATACACGACCGATTTGAAAATTAGCGATAATATCTTAAAACAAGTCAGCGAACAGTATCGAAAAATCCGTAATACGTTTCGTTTTTTACTTGCCAATATCAACGATTTGGAAACGCTTTTGCCCTACGAGCAGATGGGGGCGTTGGATCGTTGGATACTATCCCATGCCAAAGCCGTTTTCGATGAGGCGGAAGGCTATTTTAGGGAGTATGAATTTTCCAAAGGCTTTGCGCTTTTGAACCATTTTATTGCGGTGGAACTCAGCGGTATTTACCTCGATATTTCTAAAGACAGACTCTATTGTAACGCCAAAAACGACACGATCCGCCTCTCCGCACAAAGCGCTATGGCACTGATTACCGAGCGCATGATGGCGTTATTTGCGCCGACGCTTACGTATACGATCGACGAAATGATGGAGCATGCACCGAACATCGTGAAACAAGGCGGTACCGGTGTTTTTGATCTGGTCTATCAACCGCTACCGGAGCATACCTCTTCGTTTGACGAAGCTTACATGATCGAAGCACGAGAGAAATTTTTTGAAATCGTCGATAGTTTGAAGAAAGAAAAAGTGATCAAATCGACGTTGGAATTGGTCATACAAACGGCGTCCGCGAAAATCATCGCACTCGATAAGGTCGATGCGGAAGATTGGTTTACGGTCAGCCGCGTGATCGAGCATGAAGAAAGCGGCGAAATCGGCGTTTTTGAAGTCGAAAAAGATCGTTTTAAAATTTTAAAAGCTCCTAAATGCAAATGCCCGCGTTGTTGGAAATACCGATCAAAAAGCGAAGAAGAGCTATGCCACCGATGCGCCGAGGCTCTCAATGGTTGATTTGAGCGCTCCCGTACAGCTTAGCTTTATTTTCGAAACCGTCGGCGCTATTTTTATCGTCATCGGCGTGTGCGTTTACCTCGTCAATCGACGAACGAAACAGTTAAAGGAACATCATTGATTACGCTAAAAGAAGCATTAACCCTTCCTGCCGAAGCTTTGAAAGAGATTCGAGACGACTTAAAAAAAGAGATTGCAGCCAAAAAAGAGCTGGGTGCATACGTTGAACAACTCACAAATCAACCGATCGGCGAGTACGGCGAGGGAATTCCTATCGCGTTGAAAGACAATATTCAAGTCAAAGGCTGGGAAGTCACCAGCGGTTCGAACATTTTGCAAGGCTACGTCGCTCCTTACAACGCAACCGTCGTCGATAACATGTTACGCCGCGGACTTGCTCCTTTCGGACGCACGAATATGGACGAATTTGCGATGGGAAGCTCCACCGAATCGTCTTTTTACGGCAAAACCTTGAATCCGCATAATCCCATGTGCGTTCCGGGCGGCAGTAGCGGCGGAAGCGCGGCGGCCGTTGCGGCGGGCATTGCTATTGCGGCTCTTGGTAGCGATACGGGCGGAAGTATCCGTCAGCCCGCGGCTTTTTGCGGTTGCGTCGGACTCAAACCCACTTACGGAAAAGTGAGCCGTTACGGTTTGGGCGCCTATTCGAGCTCTTTAGATCAAATCGGACCGATTACGCAAAACGTCGAAGACGCCGCAATTTTGTACGATATTATCGCGGGACACGAACCTAAAGATTCTACGAGTGCCGCTATGGCGCATGAGAGCGTTGCCGATAAACTCAATCCCGATCGTAAAATGACGATTGCCGTCATCGAAAATTACCTCAATGAAGCAAGTTCCGAAGTACGCGAGAAGATGTTAGAGGGGATTAAAGCACTGCAAAGTGCCGGACATACGATCGTGTATCGCAATTTTATCAACTCCAAATACGACATCGCAACCTATTACGTGATTGCAACCGCGGAAGCGAGCGCGAACTTAAGCCGTTATGACGGTGTACGTTACGGCAATCGACACAACAGCGATTCGTTAAAAGAGATGTTCATTCAAAGCCGAAGTTTGGGTTTCGGCGAAGAGGTCAAACGAAGAATTTTACTCGGAACGTTTGTCTTGAGTAGCGGTTACTACGACGCGTATTATATTAAAGCGCAACGTGCACGTCACTTTATCAAAGCGCAATACGAAGCGATTTTTCAAGAAGCGGATCTGATTTTTATGCCGGTGACGCCTACCGCGGCGTTTGAGTTCGGCTCTAAAGCGGATCCTTTGGAAATGTACTTAAGCGATATTTATACGATTTCACTGAATCTTGCCGGATTACCCGGTATTTCGGTTCCTTTGGGTAAAAATCAAGAAGGGCTACCCATCGGCGGACAATTGATAGGACAAGCCTACGGTGAGCAAGCGTTACTCGACGGTGCGCTGAGCTTAGAGCGAGCATTAGGGTTATAGGAGAAGCACACATGAAAATTCGAAAAAGAGCGTTGACGTTTGAAGATGTTTTATTGGTACCGAAATATTCGGAAATTTTACCCAAAGAAGTGGATATTAAAACAAAATTAACGAAGAATATCACGTTGAACATTCCGTTAATTTCCGCGGCGATGGATACGGTGACCGAACACCGTGCGGCGATTATGATGGCACGGCTCGGAGGCTTAGGCATCGTGCATAAAAATATGGACGTCGAATCGCAAGTACGCGAGATCAGACGCGTTAAAAAAAGCGAAAGCGGCATTATCATCGATCCGGTTTCCATTAAAGCCAGCGCGACGTTAAAAGAAGCTTTGGGAATTATGTCTGAATACCGAATTTCAGGCGTTCCCGTCGTGGATGACACCAATACCTTGATCGGTATTTTGACCAACCGCGATCTTCGCTTCGAAAACGATTTTAGTAAAAAAGTTGAACAGTTAATGACGAAAATGCCTTTGATTACCGTCAAAAAAGGCACGACTTTGGACGACGCCGAAGCGATTTTTAGAACGAATAAAGTCGAAAAACTTCCCGTTGTCGACGAGCATAATAAACTCGCCGGTCTTATTACGATCAAAGACTTGAAAAAACGTCAAGAGTATCCTAACGCTAACAAAGACGCGTTTGGCAGGCTTCGTGTCGGCGCGGCGATCGGCGTAGGACAATTGGATCGTGCGACGGCACTCGTTGCCGCGGGTGCGGACGTCTTGGTTCTCGATTCGGCGCACGGACACTCTAAAGGTATTATCGATACGGTGAAGTTGATTAAAAAAACGTTAGACGTCGATATTATCGCCGGAAATATCGCAACGTCCGAAGCGGCGGAAGCTTTAGTCGAAGCCGGCGTTGACGGCATTAAAGTGGGTATCGGACCTGGAAGTATTTGTACCACGCGTATCGTCTCGGGTGTGGGCGTACCGCAAATTTCAGCTATCGAAGAGTGCTCGGCGGTGGGTAAAAAACACGGTGTTCCGGTGATTGCCGACGGCGGCATTAAATATTCGGGCGATTTTGCCAAAGCCTTAGCCGCAGGTGCTCAAAGCGTGATGGTCGGAAGTTTATTGGCCGGAACGGATGAAAGCCCGGGCGAACTTATTACGTATCAAGGACGTCAATACAAAACCTATCGCGGTATGGGAAGCATCGGTGCGATGACCAAAGGCAGCAGCGATCGTTATTTCCAAGAAGGAACGGCGGCGGATAAACTCGTACCTGAAGGCATTGAGGGGCGCGTACCGCATGCGGGATCGATTCGCGACGTTATTTTTCAGCTCGTCGGCGGACTTCGCTCCTCTATGGGCTATGTCGGTGCTCGCAATATCGTCGATTATCAAGAAAAAGCGGAATTCGTGGAGATTACGAGTGCGGGGCTTAAAGAGAGTCACGTACACGACGTTATCATTACGCACGAAGCACCCAATTACCGTGTGAATTAAACGCGCGTTTTTAGTAACGCGCTTACATGTAAGGATTACGGTGAAAATACAAACCTCTATCGAACGTTTCGACGAGCCGCTTTACCTAGAAAGCGGTCGTATTTTAGAGTCGTATCAACTTGCCTACGAAACGTACGGAGAGATGAACGACGATAAAAGTAACGTCATCGTCGTTTTTCACGCGCTTACCGGAAGTCACCATGCCGCAGGTCGTTATGAAAATGAGACCAAAGCCGGATGGTGGGATCCGATGATCGGCGATCGAAAAATCATCGATACGACCCGATATTACGTTATTTGCGTCAATATTTTGGGCAGTTGTTTCGGTTCGAGCGGTCCTATGAGTCCTCAGGGAAAAAATCAAGAGCCTTTACGTCTTAAATTTCCGGTATTAACGATTAGCGATATGGTCAGAGCGCAAATGAATCTCTTCGCACGTTTAGGCATTCAAGAGGCGTATGCGATTATCGGCGGGTCGCTCGGCGGAATGCAAGGGCTTTGCATGTCGATCGAGTATCCGCATTTCGCGAAACGGGTGATTTTGCTTGCGACGACGTATGCAACGGGTCCTTGGGCAATTGCGTGGAACAAAATCGCAATGGAAGGCATCGTCAAGGACGAACGCTTTAAAGGCGGTAACTACGATAAGGACGATTTTACGGAAGAGGGCTTGCAGAGTTTTGCCATCGGGCGTATGGCGGGGCACATCAGTTTTTTAAGTCCCTATTCGATGAACAAAAAATTCGGTCGTAATTATGTCGAGACGGACGGTTTGTACGAGCTTTTCGGGCGTTTTCAAGTTGAACGCTATATGGAATACAACGGCTATAGCTTCGCCAAACGTTTCGATCCTTTAAGCTATTTGTACATTATCAAAGCGATGAATATTTTTGATGCAACGCGTAATTACGATTCGCTGGAAGATTCGCTCAAACACATCAAAGCCAAACTGACGTTGATTTCGTTTAAAGGCGATTTTTTGTTTATGCCCGAAGAG
This sequence comes from Sulfurospirillum sp. MES, assembly GCF_000789415.1. NCBI lineage: Bacteria > Pseudomonadati > Campylobacterota > Epsilonproteobacteria > Campylobacterales > Sulfurospirillaceae > Sulfurospirillum > Sulfurospirillum sp. MES. The sequence continues at coordinate 515,994 of NZ_JSEC01000001.1, forward strand.
ATGGAGTTCATCAAAGCGACGATGGACAATATGGGACGAAGCGAACGGGTGGATTATTATTGTATCGACAGTCGTTACGGGCACGATGCCTTTTTAGTCGAATACGATACGTTTGATTTTTATATTCGAAAAGCCTTAGAAGCAAAGGTCTAAACATGGAAACAAAAAACGAGAGTTTTGAAGTAAAGTTAGAACGCGCCAAAGTGATTTTGGAGCAACTCTCCAACCCCGAACTCTCCTTGGAAGAGGGGATGAAGCGGTATCAAGAGGGCATTTTGGTTCTGAAAGAGGCGAGCGCGATGATTGAAGAAGCCAAATTGACGTATGCCAAATTGCAAGAGAAGGAAGAAAAGGCATGAAAATAGCCGCTTTACAGTTAAGTACGCTTCCGATGAGCGAAGCGAAATTGGATTACTATTTTCGCATTTGCCAACAAAAAGAGGTAGAAGTCGTCTTGCTGAGCGAATATGCGCTTAATAGCTTTTTTAAAGAGTTGGAGACGATGCCGATCTCGATGATCAAAGAGCAATCCAACCACAAAATCGAAACGCTCAAAAAGCTTTGCGCCGAGTATAACCTTCACGTCATCGCGCCGATCGTCAACGTCAAAGGGGATTTTTGTTACAAGAGCAACGCGCATTTTTCGCCCAAATCGGTGCATTTTTTCGATCAGCAATTTTTGATTAACTATAAGCATTGGAACGAAGAGAAGTTTTTTGCCAACGCGATCGCCAAATACACGTTGCCGCTCTTTTTGCACGGCGGTTTGCGCTTTGGGATCGTCAGCGGGTATGAGCTTCACTTTGATCTGGTATGGCAAGAAGTCATGCGTAAAAACGTCGATGTGGTCTTGAGTGCTACTTCTTCGACGTTTGATTCGGCAAAACGTTGGGAAGAGCTTTTAAAAATGCGTGCGATGCTAAACAATGTTTATATTTTGCGCGCCAATCGCGTCGGCAGTTACAAAGAAGAAGAGACGTGGCAGTTTTACGGTCAAAGTGCTTTGATCTCTCCTTACGGCGAAGTCGAAGTGAGCCTCGGGGACAAAGAAGAGATGATCGTCGCGACCATCGATAAAGACGTCTTAGCCGAAGCGCGAAAGCTCTGGGGTTGGAAAAAACAGGTGAGTAAGCGAGAAAACGTATGACGCACTATTTTCACCGACAGATTCAGCTTTGGGGCGAAGCGACGCAAGAGAAACTTCAACGTAAAAAAATCGTCATCATCGGATGCGGCGGTTTGGGGAGCTCTTTAGCGTATGCACTGGGAAGTTCGGGGATAGGCGAAATCCATTTGGTCGATTTTGATGAGGTCAGCGTGCATAATATCCATCGGCAAATCGCTTTTAAACTGGGCGATGAGGGGAAATTTAAAGCCGACGTAGTGAAAAAAAGCATCGAAGAGCGTTGTCCTTTTGTGAAAGTTACGGCGCATATCGGCCGCTTGGAAGACTTTACATGTAAGAATATTACGGTTGATCTCATCATCGATGCTACCGACAATTTGCCCTCACGCGCCGCCATCGACGCTTACGCCAAAAGCGTGAACACGCCGTGGCTTTACGGTTCGGTAGAAGCCTTTAACGGGCAGGTCTGTTTTTTCGAGCAGAGTAGTTTTAAAGCCTTTGTCATCAGCACTAAAACGCCCGCAGGCATTGCCGCACCTATCGTGATGCACATCGCTTCGTTGCAGGCGAATCTGGCGTTACGCTATTTAGCGGGACTGAGCGTGAAAAAAGATTGGCTTTATTACCTCTATTTTAACGACGAAGGCGAGCTGATCACACAAAAATTTGCGATGCCTAAGATGCAATCTAGCGTTAATTGAGAGGAACATTGGATGACCATTAAAGATAGCATATTAAAAGCACTTGAAAATTTCAGTAAGCCTGTTTCTTATCAAGAAATCACAAAATACATTTTAGACAATAAGTTATATGCGTTTGAAGGACAAACACCTCACGCAACGGTATCTGCTTTATTGGGTGATTTTATTCGTAAGAACGATACGAGAGTTGCTAGAGTTAAACAAAACGGTGCTTATTTTTACTATCTGACGAAAAACGATCTTTTGGCAGTTGAAGAAGCGAATGTGCTTTTGCAAGACGAAAATGGCTCTAAAAAAGGTACGAAGGCTTGCTTCTCTGAGAGAGATTTGCATGTTTTGTTTGTAAGCTATCTTAAAAGTCGAGGTATTTATGCCAAAACGATTTTACACGAAGAGTCGAAAAATAGTAAAGACGACACGCAAAAATGGGCGCATCCCGATATTATCGGCGTGAAGTTTGCGAAATTTAAAAGTGCAACGAGCAGTAAGTTATTGAAAACACTTGAAAGAAAAGACTCTTGTGAAATCATTTCCTATGAGATTAAAAAAGAGATCAATTCAGATTATGAATTAAAAAAATATTACTTTCAAGCCGTTTCAAATTCGACATGGGCAAATTTAGGTTATTTGGTGGCCTTTGAAATTAATGATAATTTGAAAGAAGAGATGGAGCGATTAAATAAGTCTTTTGGAATTGGGGTAATTAAACTTCATGCAAATCCGTTTGAAAGCCAAATTCTTTTTCAATCTTCTTATAAAAACTTAGACTATCAAACGATTGACAAGCTGTGCCATATTAACGAGAAATATCGCCAATTTATAGAACAAATTGAAAAAATATTAAGTGCGGATGACAAATATGTCAATTCGTCTTTGTTGGAATTAGAGAAAGAATGTGACATGTATTATGAAAAAGATGAAGATATCTTGAATTATTGCACATCTAAAAACATACCGATCGAATAAAAATATTTTAGTTTTGACTAAAGGAAATTCATTGCATTTTGAACCCTATCCGTTTGAAAAATTAAGTGCGTTATTGAACGACGTAACGCCCAATCCGCAGTACGAAGCGGTCAATCTGACCATCGGTGAGCCGCAGTTTGAAACCCCGATGTTTATCCAAAACGCACTCAAAGAAAACAGCGCACTTTTAAATAAATACCCAAAATCATCCGGTGAGGGTTACGTCACGGAAGCACAGCGCACTTTTGTTCAAAAGCGTTTCGGCGTTGCGCTCAAAGAGAGCGAACTGCTTTGTACGTTTGGTACGAGAGAAGTGTTATTCAACTTCCCGCAATACCTTTTGCACGATAAACCAAATCCCGTGATGGCGTATACCAATCCGTTTTATCAGATCTACGAAGGTGCGGCGATTGCCAGTCGCGCTAAAGTCGTGCATTTAAACCTGACAAAAGAGAATGCGTTTAAACCCGACATTACGCTTCCCCAGCTTAAAGAAGCCGATTTGATCATTCTCAATTTTCCCAACAATCCGACCACATCGACTCTTTCGTTGGACGAGTTGGGTGAGTGGGTCAAATTTGCACTCAAATACGACATCGTGCTTTTAAATGACGAATGTTACAGCGAGATTTACGTCGATGAAAAACCCGTTTCGCTTCTGGAAGCTTCCTTACATGTAGGAAACGAGAGTTTCAAAAACGTCTTGGTCATCAACTCCATCTCCAAACGAAGCTCCGCTCCGGGACTTCGTTCAGGCTTCATCGCAGGCGATGAGAAGATTTTGAGCGGCTATATGAAGTATCGTACGTACATCGGAGCGGGTATTCCTTTGCCGTTGCAAAAAGCCTCTGCGGCTGCATGGAATGATATGGCACATGTGGAGATCACGCGCCAAGAGTATGCGAAAAACCTCCGTTTGGCCGAAGCGATTTTAGGCATCGATGCGATTGCTTCGACCTTTTACGTTTGGTTGGAAGTCGGAGACGATTTAGGCTTTACATGTAAGCTTTATCAAGAGAAAAATATCAAAGTTTTACCCGGAAGATTTTTAGGGCGCGGCGGTATGGGGGATGGATTTGTGCGTATCGCCTTGGTCGAAAACAGCACGAAAACGGAAACGATTTTAAAAGAGATACGAGATTTTATGGCGACTTCAAAGTAAGTGTGTCAAAAGTAAAAGATTTTTGTAAAGGGTTGAATTGAAAAAAGTACATTTTGTAGGTATCGGCGGTATCGGACTTTCGGCATTGGCACGCTATCTTAAACAAGAGGGCTATACGATTACGGGTTCGGATATTAAGGCGACGAAAATTACGGCACGTTTGGAAGAAGAGGGCATTTCGGTGGTCATTCCGCACGATCCCTCTTGCATTAACGATCAAGATTTGGTGGTGTATTCGGCGGTTATCAAACCCGATAACGTCGAGTTGGTACGAGCGCGCGAAAAAGGAATCGCGATTATGTCGCGTTCGCAAGCTTTAGTGTTCATTTTAAAGAACAGACGGGTCTTCTCGGTGTGCGGCGCACACGGCAAGAGTACCACCAGTGCGATGCTGGCGTCTTTGATCGAAGGTTCGGTCGTCATCGGAGCCGAAAGCAAACAATACGGCACCAACATGTACTATAAAGAGGGCCATAACGTTATTTTCGAAGCGGACGAAAGCGATGAGAGTTTTTTAAATTCCAACCCTTACGTTGCGGTCGTGACCAATGCCGAACCGGAGCATATGGAGCATTATAACTACGATTTGGAACGCTTTTACGGCGCGTATCGTCGCTTTTTGCAAAGTGCTACGATTCGCGTCATCAATGCCGAAGATCCTTTTCTGGCGACGCTTGAAGAGATGGACGCGATTCGTCTGTATCCGAGCAGGGATATTCAAGCGATCGAAACGACGATGCATGAGGGCGAGCCTTATACCTCTTTCGTGCTCAAAGATTTAGGACGTTTCGAGGTTTGGGGTATCGGAGCGCATATGGCGTTGGACGCTTCTTTGGCGATTTTGGCGAGCCTTGTGGAAGAAGACGTGGAAATCGTACGCGAAAAGCTGAAACGTTATAAAGGAATTAAAAAACGATTCGATATTATTGCTAAAGAGGATAATTTCGCTCTTATCGACGATTACGGACACCATCCGACCGAGATTAAAGCAACGCTTGCTTCGGCAAAAACCTATGCACATTTGACGGGTCTTAAAACGATCACGGCGATTTGGCAACCGCACAAATATTCACGTACGATCGACAATCTCGAAAGTTTCGTCGAATGTTTCGAAGGGGTAGACAAGCTGGTTATTTTACCGGTATGGAAAGCCGGCGAAAAAGAGGTGTTTATCGATTTTGAAAAAGCGTTTTCGCGCTATGCTCCCGTATTCGCACCCAGAGTCCATCGCAAAGACGCTGCGATCGAAATTTTCCCGAACGAAGAAGGTTACGAGCGCTTTGACGAAGGCGTGGTGATTAGTTTCGGCGCGGGCGACATTACGTATCAGCTTCGAGGAGTCGTCTAATGCAATTTTTGCTCTTTTTAGTGTTAATCCTTCTGCTAGCCGCGGTATTGTACACCAAAAAAGAGACGCTCTCTTCACGCATGAAAAAGACGTTGATCGGCTCGATGGTCGTACTGCTCGCTTCGGCAATCGGTTACGAGAGCTATCAATCGTCCCAAAGCGAACAACGCCGCTTGATCGTCAATGCCTTTAAACAAGGAAAAACGCTGACATGTCAAGGCGGTGTTACGGTTGATTTTAAACGGTTTATTTACGTCAACGGAACGCAAAGTTTCATCCCGAATGAGATCAACGAAAACGATAAAGGTACGGTAATCGAAGTGAGTACATGTAGGATTCTTCCCTAATGGAAAAGCTATTTGCCAAACTCGATTTGAGCGATTATCAAGAGAGTTTTAAACACTTTTTGGCACGAGAAAAGCCTTTGTTTATGGAAGGCGACGCGCATTTGCATTTTAAATTGATTCACGAACTTCTCGCAAAAGACCGCCTAAAGCCGCTTCCGGAAGTACCCAATCTTGATACGGCAATCGCGCATTTAAGTAAAATGGGCGTTTTGCATCTTTCGGAGATTTTCGCGTTCGTCAAAATCGTTAATTATACGACCTACCTTCAAAGCGTTCTGCTCGATCAAGCGTTGGGGGAATGGATCGCACGTATCGTTATTCCGGTTGAAATCACGCGCATTTGCGACTATTTCGACGAAAAAGGCGAATTAAAATCGAGCGTCGACGAACAGTTTGAGCACATCAACAAAAACCTCAAAAGCATCAAAGACGAGATGAATGCGACCCTTCGCCGCTTGATATCAACCGAAAAAATCGCGTTATACCTTGCCGACAAACAGATCCATTATATCAATAATCAAGAAGCCCTCTTGTTGCGCGGCGGATTTAACCATGTCTTAAAAGGCAATGTCGTTGCACGCAGTAGCAGCGGGTTTTTCTACGTCGTTCCCGAAGCTTTAGCAAAATTGGTCGCCAAAGAGAGTGAATTGATCGACAAAAAAGAGGAGTTGATTTATAAATACGCGAAGCAAATCTCCTCCGTGTTCGCCAAACAGCTTAAATTTCTAAGCTTTATCAACAAAGAGTTTGATCGTTTCGATGCTTACTACGCACGCGTCGCGTTTGCGCGCGAAAAAGAGATGGAATTCGTACTCGCTTCTTCCAAATCTTCCGCCATCGTGCTCGAAAACTTTTCGCATCCCGCATTAGCCCATCCTAAACCTATTTGCGTCGATTTTTCCAAACGCGTTTTGATGATTACGGGCGTTAATGCGGGCGGAAAAACGATGTTGTTAAAATCGATTCTCTCCGCGGCACTCTTGAGCAAATACCTTCTGCCCATGAAAATCGACGCCGCGCATTCGACGATCGGTTCGTTTAAAGAGCTTTACGCCGTTTTAGACGATCCTCAAAGCGTTAAAAACGACATTTCAACGTTTGCGGGACGGATGAACGAGTTTAGTCAATTGTTCGGCAAAAAAAACGCTTTGGTCGGCGTCGACGAGATCGAGTTGGGTACGGACGCGGACGAGGCGGCAAATCTGTTTAAAGTCATGATCGAAAAACTGATCGAAAAAGAGATGAAGATCGTCATTACGACGCACCATAAACGCTTGGCTTCAATGTTGGCGACACATCCGGAAGTCGAACTTTTAGCGGCGATTTACGACGAAAAAAACGAACGCCCGACGTATGGATTTTTAAAAGGAACCATCGGGCGCAGTTACGCGTTTGAAACCGCGCTTCGTTACGGAGTTCCGCCTTCGCTTGTGAAAGAAGCGAAAATTTTATACGGCGAAGACAAAGAGAAATTGGGCGAATTGATTCAAAAAAATATTGATTTGGAATTGCAAATGCGCAAGACAAAAGAGGAGCTAGATGCGCGATTGCAAGAGGTTGAAAAGCTGAAAATTTCGCTCAGCGACGAAAAAGAACGCGTGAGAGGCGAATTTGAAACCGCTTACGGGAAGCTCTCCAAAGAGTTTAGGGATGCCGTATCGGAGGCGAAAAAAGCCATTAAAACCCAAGACGTTAAAGAGGCGCATCGGTTGTTGAACAAAGCCAATCTTTACCGACAAGAAAGCAAACGAAACGTTCCGGAAGCGCGCGCGGGCGAGCTTTTAAGCGTCGGAGAAAAGATCAAATACGGCAGTTCCAAAGGTGTGATCAAAAGTATCAAAAAAGAAGAAGCTTTGATCGAATGCGACGGTATTAGCATGCGCGTACCGCTTGCGTCGCTCAAACGAAGCGGCCCGCAACCGCACTCGCGCAAACAAAGCGTCGTGATCGCCAAAGAGACGACGGGCGGTTCGATGATTTTGGATTTGCACGGGCTTCGCAGCGACGAAGCAATTGAACGCCTCGATAAGTTCTTGAGCGACGCGCTGATCAACGGGTTTGACGAAGTTTTGGTTTACCACGGTATCGGAACGGGGAAATTGGCTTATGCGGTACGCACGTTTTTAAGTACGTATCCTTCCTTGGTTTCGTACGCCGACGCACCGCAAAACTTAGGCGGCTTCGGCGCGACGCTGATTAAACTTTAAAGCGGCTTGTCGCAAGACGATAATTTCAAAAAAGTGGAAACTTTAAAACAGACTTTTTTATAATTGAGGCATGATGTTAAGTACGAAAGAACTTTTTTTAACTTTATTGCGTTTTCCTTCGATCACGCCCGATGAGGCTGGCTCGTTTGCGTTTATTCGAGGCTATTTGGACGATTTTGAAGCGATTGAAGTTTCAATCGAATCGACGAAAAATCTTTTTCTTTTCAAAAAATTCGGCGAGGGCGAGCACCTTTGTTTTGCAGGACATGTCGACGTCGTTCCTCCCGGAGAAGGGTGGAAGAGCGATCCGTTTGAACCCTTGATCGAAGGGGAAAACATTTACGCCAGAGGTGCTCAAGATATGAAAAGCGGCGTAGCGGCAAGTATTCAGGCGCTTAAAATGACGCGCGATTTTAAGGGAACGCTTTCGTTACTGCTGACCAGCGACGAAGAGGGCGATGCCACGTACGGGACGATCGAAATGCTTCGCGAACTCGAGCGACGCGCTCTTTTGCCCGATTATGCCGTTGTTGCCGAACCGACGTCCGAGAAACTCTTCGGCGATGCAATCAAAATAGGCAGACGCGGTTCGATTAACGGCGTTATCGAAATTTTGGGCAAACAAGGCCACGCGGCGTACCCTGAAAAAAGCATCAATCCCATTCATCAAATGGCACCGTTGCTTCCTCTTTTTGCGGGGCATTTTTTAGACCGAGGCGATGATTTTTTTGCCCCCTCTCAGATCGTCGTTACCGATATACGAGGCGGTATGGAAGTTACCAACGTCACACCCAACTCGCTAAAAATCATGTTCAACGTCCGAAACTCGACTCAAACGAATCCAGAGAGCGTTCGATCGTACGCGGAAGGGGTCTTAAACGGACTGGATTATCGATTGCGCCTTCAAGAGAGTGCCCGCCCTTTTTTAACATGTAAAGATTCTAAAATTGTCGCAAAACTGCAAGAAGCACTCAAGTCGTGTAACGGTTTTGCACCTAAACTTTCCACCGCAGGCGGCACAAGCGATGCACGATTTTTTGGAAGTTACGGTATTGCTACGGTGGAGTGCGGTGTCGTTAACGATACGATCCATGCTCCCAACGAGCGATGTTGCCTCGATGAGGTCGAAGCGTTATGTCGCGTGTTTTCGCATACGATAGAAAATTTTTCAAAGGATTTAAAATGAAAAGTATTGCAACCCTCAAGGCTCCGCAAGCGATCGGGCCTTATTCTCAAGCGATTGAAAGCAACGGGATGATTTATGCATCGGGTCAAATCGCTTTACGTCCGGACGGAAGCTTTAACGACGGCGATATTGAAGCACAAACGACGCAGGTGATGTACAACGTAAGTGCCGTTTTGGAAGCGGCGGGAAGCAGCTTGCAAAACGTTGTTAAGACGACGATTTTTCTAACCGATATGGACGACTTTGCCGCGGTAAATGCGGTCTACGGCTCATTTTTTGCAGATCACAAACCGGCTCGCAGTACGGTGTGCGTCAAAGCTTTACCCAAAAACGCCCGTGTTGAAGTCGAAGTTATCGCAACGAAATAATCGTGAAAATTAAAACTTTTAAAAGTTTTATAGGCAAGAGTGTATTACAATAATAAACCCTAAATCTTAGAGTAGGAAGTTGTTCAATATGACAAAAAATCACTATGACGTTTTAGTCGTCGGTGGCGGAATTTCAGGTGCGGCTCTATTTTACGAGCTTGCAAGATACACGGATATTAAGCGTATCGCGCTGGTTGAAAAATATGAAAAATTGGCAAAGCTTAATTCTGCCGGAACGTCAAACTCTCAAACGATTCACTGCGGTGACATCGAGACAAACTATACTCTAGAAAAAGCGAAAAAAGTCAAAGAAACGGCGAGTATGGTCGCAAAATATTGCCTTCAATACGGTCATGAAGGAAAGTTTTTATTTGCACACCAAAAAATGGCAATCGGCGTAGGCGATACCGAAGTGGCGTATATGCAAAAACGTTACGAAGAGTTTAAAGAGTTGTATCCGTATTTGGAAGTGTTCGATAAAGAAAAATTGGCGAAAATCGAGCCGAAATTGATCTTCGACGAAAACGGTAAAGAACGACCGGAAAGCATTATAGGCGTAGGCGTAGAAGGCGGCGAGTACAGTACGGTCGATTTTGGCGCAATGACGGAAAGTTTGGTCGAAGAGGCACAAAAAATCGAAGGAAAAGTTGCGGACGTATACTTAAATGCGCAAGTGACGAATATCACGAAACTCGGCGATATGTTTGTCGTGATGACCAAAGACCATACTTTTACGGCGGATTTTGTTGTCGTGAACGCCGGAGCACATTCGCTTTATTTGGCGCATCAGATGGGATTCGGACTGGATTTTGCGTGTTTACCGGTTGCGGGAAGTTTTTACTTGACGAAACAAAAGATGCTCAACGGTAAAGTTTATATGGTTCAAAATCCAAAGCTTCCGTTTGCCGCATTACACGGCGACCCTGACGTTTTAGCCGGTGGCTGTACGCGTTTTGGTCCAACGGCGCTGGTTTTGCCGAAATTGGAGCGTTACACGGGCGGTACGTATCTTGATTTTTGGCAAACGTTGCAATTTGACGGAAAAGTCGCAAAAGTGTTCTACGATTTGCTCAAAGATAGCGATATTAGAAACTATATTTTCCGTAACTTTTTATTTGAAGTGCCTTATTTCAATAAAGGGCTTTTCTTAAAAGATGCGCGAAAAATCGTTCCTTCGTTGCAATTAGACGAAATTGAATACGCGAAGAATTTCGGCGGCGTACGACCGCAGGTCATCAACAAAAAAGAACAAAAGTTAATGTTAGGCGAAGCGAGCATTAATCCCGGTATCGGCATTATTTTCAACATGACGCCAAGCCCCGGAGCGACGAGCTGTTTAGGCAATGCCCGTCGGGACGTTAAACTGGTATGTGAACATCTCGGTCGTACGTTTAACGAAGCCTTGTTTCGACAAGAGTTATTAGACTAAAAATCTTCGAGGGCATAACGCCCTCGGAAAGTTGCGCATGAATCCACTCGATCTTTACGCCAAAATTGAACCTTTCATCGGTTTTTACGACCAATATGAAATTCTCTATAAAACGTACCTTCGGTATTTAAGCTCTTATTCTATCGGTTCGGTTTTAGATGTGGGATGCGGGAACGGAAAGTTTTTAAAGCATCTTTTAGAGCGACACATCGATGCGGAAGGGATCGATCGGAGTGCTTCTATGATTCAGCGTGCCAACGAGATCGGCGTTCGAGCATCGTGTAAAGAGTTGGAGGATTTTGAAGCGGAATGTTTTGACTGCGTTACGGCGGTCGCGGACGTGCTCAATTACATACCGCCCAAAGAGTTGGCGGGTTTTTTTCACGCGATTAATCGCGTGTTAAAACCCAAAGGCTATTTTGTGTGCGACGTCAATACTTTGTACGGATTTGAAGCCGTTGCGGAGGGCGTGATGCGCTTTGAAAACGAAACGCAGTTTTTATGCATCGAAGCCAATTATGCCGACAAAGAGCTTTTAACGCATATCGCATTTTTTGAAAAAGAGGGCGAGCTTTACCGTAAACACAGCGGTCAAATCCGGCAATATTTTCACACGCTCGGCGAACTCAAAAAACAAGAAGGGTTTCGATTGGAGACAACCGAAGCCCTGAAACTTTTTGGCGATTCACCCGATAAGACCTTGTTAGTGTATCGGAAACGTTAAGCTAAATCTTGCAAAAACGTACCGAGCATCGTATTTTGCTGATCGAGCTTATCTTCCGCTTGCATTTTTTCTTGAAGTTGTTTTCGGTAGGCGTCGAGCATATCGTCAAGGCTCATCAACGCATCTTCGCGGGCTTTGCCCGTAAGCGGCGGTTGCGTGGATTCTCCTAGACCTAATTTTTCAGTAAGTTCCGCTTTCTTTTCTTCGATTAATTTCTCAATTTTTTCAAAATTGTAGTCTTGGTAGAATGCAAGAGCACCTTTTGTTTTTAGATCTTCCAGAAACGTTTCAACCGCAGGATCCCTCTGCGTCGTCTCGGAATCTTTGATCGTCGAGGCTTCATTATCGGTTGAAAATTTGGCTTTAATTTCGTCGGCGAGTGTTTGTGCAAACGAGCTCGCATCTTCCAGACCGTTTTTAACGCGTGTCGTCGTCGAATCAAGAAGCGACTGATACGTTTTTTTCGTTTGGTCGTCAATCATCATCGTTTACTCCTTGTCGTGAGGTAATAAGTACAAGCAAAAATGATTCCTATGTTACAATACGTTTACCAATTGAACAAGGAACGATGATGTTAAAAATCCGTCAAGCAACGATTGAAGATTGCGATAAACTCGTAACGTTACTTCTACAACTTTTCGAGCAAGAGACCGAGTTCATCCCGAATCGATCTTTACATGTTAAAGGGCTTGAAAGCATATTACGCGATGGTTCGGTCGGCGTTATTCTCGTAGCCGAAAACGAAAAAAGCATCATCGCAATGGTCAGTCTTTTATGGAGTATCAGTACGGCGTTAGGTGCTAAGGTCGCGTGGCTGGAAGATATGGTCGTCGATAACGCGTTTCGTTCCGAAGGTATCGGTTCTGTTTTAATCCATGAAGCGATTGCGTACGCGCGAAGCGTCGGATGCCGTCGTATAACGCTCTTAACGGACGGGGATAATATACCGGCGCGTCGTTTTTATGAGAAATACGGCTTTCAAGCCTCGTCGATGCAACCGTTTCGATTGCTCTTAAGTGACGTTTCTTGTTAAAAAAAGGCAAAAACGCTACTATAGTATTCGGAAAAAATAAAGGATTGACGTGAAAAGGTTTGTGTACGGTATGCTCGTAACGGTATCGTTGGTATGGGCACAATCTTCCAAAACGGTTACGCCGGAGGAAGCTATGCTTGCGTATCAAGAAGTCGTTAAAAAACTAAAAGACGAATTTGTTCAACCGATTGACGAAAAAAGATTGATGGACAGTTGTTTGGAGGGTATGGTTAATAGCGTTGATAAAAACGGACGCTATTTTAACGAAGAAGAGTACGAAACGCTCTATTTAAGCAATACGCCCGTAGCGGGCGTCGGGCTTTTTTTGGCGCAAAAACGACATCATATTTTTGTTAAGTCCGTCGTCGAACACTCTCCGGCGTATAAGGCCGCTTTGCAAAAAGGCGATGAAATTATTCAGGTCGGCTCCTATTTGGTACGTGATCTCAATTTTGAAGAGGTGATTGCCGAGCTAAGGGGTGCTCCCAACAGCAAAGTGAAAATAACGTTTTTAAAGCCCAATACGACAAAGCCCGTGGAAGTAACGCTCACGCGTAAAGAGGTGAATATTAACGTGGTTACGTCGTTAATGTACGAAGGAGATATCGCATACGTCAAAGTCAGTTCGTTTATGCAAGAAGGCTTCGGCGAAATGCTTGAAGATATACGTTATCTCTACGATGCACAAGAACAGCGGATTAAAGGGATGGTATTGGATTTACGGGATAATCCGGGCGGCAATCTCAATATCGGTTTAGCGGTTACGGGACTGTTTTTGGAGAACGACAAACTTATTTTAAACGTTAAAAGTCGCAACAAAGACGACAAACGCTACTATAAAAACCGTTTAGAAGAGTATGAAATGAGCGATTATGCGGAAAAAATCGAAAAACTCTCGTTTTTAAAGACGGTACCTCTGATTGTTTTGGTCAATCGTGACTCCGCAGGCGGTGCGGAAATCGTTGCGTCGGTTTTACAAGAGTATCAACGAGCAAAAGTCATCGGAACGCCGACATACGGAAAAGATACGTTTGCGACGCTTTTCCCTTTGAGTAGTCGTGTCTCGGCAGTAAAATTTGCGACGGCTCGTTGGAGTACGCCCAAGGGAAAAAGCGTTTGGCCAAGCGGTGTCGTTCCGAATATCGAAGTCAAACCGAGCAACGACGCTTCGGAAGATAACGTCTTAGACCAGGCCTTAAGTATTTTGCATCAAAAATAACGAAAATCGCTCAATGCTGTATTTTGGAAGAGTGGTGATTCGAAGCTTATTTGGTGATAAACATGTAAAACGGTTTGTTACTAAGTTGCATGTCGATCCATACGCCGTTGGTTCCGGTAGAGGCATTGAGGGCGACGTTAGGCGATAGATAGGTTTTAGGTAGCTCAAATAGAACTTTGATCTGTTTTGTCGAGAAAATCGTTTTTGCCGAACCCGTGATAATATTGCAAAATTCGGCGACGCCGTCCGTGATTGCGGCGGTATCGTCGCCGTTGACATGTTCTCCTAGCATAGCCTCCAAAGCCGCAACGGCAAGTTCTCTTGGAAAAACTAAAAAGAATGTACCGCTGACGTCGCCTTTAAATTTCATTGCCGCGATAATGACCTGTGCCGGAATTTTCTCGTTAAAAGGGCGAATTTCGTGCTTGATTTTTTGTGCTTCCAATCCGGTAATCGTGACCAAGGTATTGACGGCGGTATCGATAAAAACGGGTAAGTTGACAATCAATTGCTTTGAAAGCGATAAATTGGGAATTGAGGGAGCGGAACTTGCTTTTTTAACTACCGTATGCGTAATGGTCATATCGTATTTTTTTGCCATCGCTTTTAGTTTAAAGTCTTCGGCATCGTAAGCATGTACGACGCTGTAGCCTAATTTCGTCAGTTCGGAAGAAATTTTATCGGCGTTGTCTTTATCGGTATCGAAGAGAAGAACGCAGAGTTCTTTTTTAAACGACGAAGGATTGAAAAATAAAATAGCGACATTAACGTTTTGAAAAAGTTGAACCGCCGTATCGGCACTCATTTGTTTGAGATGTTCAAAAGACTCTTTTTTATAATCGCCTAAAGCCGTCGGGATATTTAGGGCTTGCGAAAGTTTTTCCAACACTTTAATCAGGTGCCCGAAGGATGCATTTTGCGTAGAGGGAGCATTTTTTAAAGAGATATAGATGCCCTTAATCCCTTTTTCTTTTAAAAGGGCATTTTGGCTGACGATCGTATTGAACAAAACCGTATTTCGGCTCTCCAATACCGCTTCGTTATAGTCGACGATAAAAATAGCATGTTGAATCGTATGTGTCATGATGTTGTGTTCGCATTAAAGAAATGAGATGAATTTAAAACGCAAAGATAGTACCATAGAAAGCTTTTAATTTTATTGAAACAATCTGACGCTATAATTAAAATCATACAAAACAACAAGGAGGCATCGAACGTCATGAATACGTCGTTTGAAGACATCGATGCCGCAATAAGACGCTATGTCGAAGATGAAATCGCGCATGAAATTACCCAAGAATTAGAAGATTTGATCTTCTTTTCAAGTTATACGGTTAACTTTGACGTTTTTCAAAAAGCAACGCACAAACTTAAAAAAATGGCACGGCACCAAGAGGGATACGGCGAACACGTTTGGCGAGCAGATGCTCACAAACTAATAACACGTTACGGCCTAGACGTCGCGATACCGAGCGAACGCTATGCTTACATGTTAAAATTATTGCTGCAGGCGCAAATTCAAATCAACGAGTCGGTGATACGCCATTTTAAATATTTATGCCAAAGAGCCCATTCTCTAGAATACCTCCAAACACGTACCGAAGCGATTTATCGACTTTTGTTTGACGAGAAGGCATGTTCAAATCTTCAGCATGTTTTTTAGGTACGATGAACCCTTCTCGTGATATAATTTTGTAACAATCTCAAAGTACAATAGAACTTATTTTAACGAAGGAAAAAAGATGGATAAAAAGACAAAAATCCTCGCAACCGTGGGACCGGCCAGTGACAGCGTAGAAATTTTAGAAGGTATGATTAAAGCCGGCGTGAACGTTTTTCGTCTTAATTTTAGTCACGGAAGCCATGAATACCATGCGGGAACCTTAGCCAAAATACGAGAAGCCGAGGCTAACGTCGGCAAAAAGATCGGCGTATTGCAAGATATTTGCGGCCCAAAAATCCGCGTCGGAAAGCTCGAAGACGATTTTTATTTAGAAACGGGTGACAAGCTTTATTTTACGAAAGAGCAAATCGTCGGCAAGAAAACTGCCGAACACGGTTATACGTTATGCATTAATCAACCGCAAATTTTAGACATGCTTCAAGTGGACGAGTATATTTACCTCTATGACGGCAATATTCGCGCTAAAGTCATCGAAATCGGTGAGCATATCGTCACGGAAATCGAAAACAACGGAAAGCTCTCTTCCAATAAAGGGGTCAATTTCCCCAATACGGTCATTAACATCGAAGTCATTACGCCCAAAGACGAAGCCGACCTTGCATGGGGTGCGCAAAACGGTGTGGATTTTGTAGCCGTTTCTTTCGTACAAAGTGCTAAAGATATTTTACATGCTCGCAGGATTTTAAAAGAGCATAAATCACGCGCGCACCTTTTCGCAAAAATCGAAAAATTCGACGCGGTGGAAAAAATCGACGAGATTTTAGAGGTCAGCGACGGCATTATGGTCGCACGCGGCGATTTGGGAATCGAAGTTCCGTATTACAAAGTACCGAGTATCCAAAAGAGATTGATCGCAAAAGCCAATGCGGCGTCAAAACCCGTCATTACCGCAACGCAAATGTTGCTTTCTATGGCGGAAAAAGAGATGGCGACGCGTGCGGAAATCAGCGACGTTGCCAATGCCGTTTTAGACGGAACCGACGCCGTGATGCTTTCCGAAGAGAGTGCTATCGGTAAAAATCCGATTCACGTCGTTGAGGTTATGGCCAATACGATTCGTGAAACGGAAGCGATTTATCCCTACAGCAAATTTGAAATGTATCCGTTCTTGGATGAAACCGATATTATCTCTTCATCTACGGCACGCCTTGCCGATCGCTTGGGTGTAGAAGCGATGATTTCGCTGACGAGTTCGGGTAAATCGGCCAAAAAATTGGCGCGTTATCGCATTCGTGCCGATATTTATGCCGTAACGCACGATGAGAGAACGGCGCGTTCTTTGACGATCGCATGGGGTATTAAACCCATTATGAACATTGAAGCGAGCAACTTAAATATGATGCTCGGAAAGACGCTTCAAAAAGGAATCGAAAGAGGTTTAATCAACAAAGACAAAACCTATATCGTTACCGCAGGTTATCCGGCGGGCGTCGAGGGTAGCACGAACTTTATTCGTATTTTAAAACGCGAGCAGATTGAGTACTACACCGATATGGTTTTATAAGCTTAAGAGAGTTTTATATTGGCTTAAAGGTTTTTTAGATAAAATCCAAGCCTTAAAATAAATCTCTCCCAAGAAGGACATACGCATGTATGCAATCATTAAAAATGGCGGGAAGCAGTATAAAGTTCAAGAAGGCGACTATTTAAATGTCGACAAACTTGACGCTCAGCCACAAGAGAAAGTAGTTGTGACGGAAGTTCTTGCCGTCAATAACGGTGAACTGAAAGTGGGAAATCCATTCGTCAGCGGTGCGGAAGTAGAATTGGTCGTTGTAACTGAAGGTAAAGACAAAAAAGTCATTACGTTCAAAAAACGTAGAAGAAAAGACTCTAAAGTAAAACGCGGTTTTAGAAGACAGTATAGCAGAGTCAAAGTTGTAAGCATTAAAGCTTAACTTACACACGACGCAATAAAGATTAGGAGTAATCAATGGCTCACAAGAAAGGTCAAGGTAGTACCCAAAATAACAGAGATTCAGCAGGTCGAAGACTCGGCGTTAAAAAATTCGGCGGCGAGTTTGTCCGTGCGGGAAATATCATTATTCGCCAACGCGGAACAAAAGTACATGTAGGAAACAACGTCGGTATCGGCACGGATCATACGATTTATGCGTTAATCGACGGTTATGTTCAATTCCAACGTAAAGACAAAACACGCAACAAAGTTTCCGTTATCCCCGCTAGCTTATAATTCATCCGGTGAAGCGTTTAGCTTCACCGCTTTTCTTCTTTCATAAAAATGAATGACGTTACCTCTTGTGATTATCATCGTTTACGCTTACATGTAATGATCAGAGGTATACTGACGAACTTACTATACAAAAGGTTTGACGATGTTTATCGATAATGTACTACTGACTTTAAGCTCCGGAAAGGGCGGGCCGGGTTGTATCTCGTTCCGTAGGGAAAAACACGTGATCCAAGGCGGGCCTGACGGCGGTGACGGCGGACGCGGAGGGAACGTCTATTTTCAAATCGATCGCAACACGCACACGCTTTCGCATTTTCGCACCAATCAACATCTAAAAGCCAAAAACGGCGAACAAGGCATGGGGCGCAAAATGTACGGAAAATCCGGCGAGCATTTAGTCTTAAGCGTACCCCCAGGAACACAAATTATCGATGCCGAAACGGGCGAGATTTTACTTGACATGTTAGATCAAGACGAAAAACAATTGTTTCTAGAAGGCGGGCTAGGCGGATTGGGAAATACCCACTTTAAAAGCTCGACCAACCAACGCCCCGAATTTGCGCAACAAGGACGCCCCGGCGTTACCCGTAACGTTCGTTTGGAATTGAAATTGATCGCCGATGTTGGATTGGTCGGATTTCCGAACGTCGGAAAATCAACCCTGATTTCGGTACTTTCCAATGCACAGCCTGAAATTGCCAATTACGAATTTACGACCTTGACGCCAAAACTAGGCGTCGTCGTAACCGAAGATTACCGTTCGTACGTAATGGCGGATATTCCGGGGATTATCGAGGGAGCAAGCGAAGGTAAAGGTCTTGGAATAGACTTTTTGCGTCATATCGAACGTACGCAGTTTTTACTGTTTATGATCGATCTAGCCAATTACCGCGATTTAAAAGAGCAATATTTTACCCTCAAAGAAGAGTTGGAAAAATTTTCCGAAGAACTCTCTTCCCGAAATTTTGCGATTGCATTGACGCGTTGCGATACGATGAGCGTGGAAGAAGTTAATGAAAAAGTCGATTCTTTTTTGAGTTTATTGCGCTTAGAGCCCAACAGGGGTGCGGATAAATACAAAGTACGTGAAGATTTACATGCGTATGCTCAAGACGTTTATGAAAGAGACGCCGCATTGCCGTTTTTCGTGATGCCGATCTCTTCCGTTTCAAAAATAAATATCGATGCGGTGAAATACGCATTATCAGATGTTATAACAAAGGTTCGTGATGAAAAGAGTCGTCGTTAAGGTCGGTACGCACGTACTAAGCGAAAACAATCGCTTATGTAAAGAGCGCATTTTAAATTTAGTCGAGTTTTTAGTCGCTTTAATGCAAAAATATGAAGTCATTTTGGTCTCTTCGGGAGCCGTTGCGGCAGGGCATTCTCTTTTAAAATTGGATAAAAACCTTTTGCACAATCGCCAAGCCATCGCCGCGGTCGGGCAGCCGCAATTGATGGCGACGTACAACAAAAAATTGGAAAAATTCGGTAAAAACGGTGCTCAGCTTTTGCTCACGGCGGATGATTTTGACTCGAGAAAACGCTGCTATCACGCCAAGTGTACGATCGATACGCTCCTTCAAAACGGCATTTTACCCATCATTAACGAAAACGACGCTACGGCAACCGAAGAGTTGGTCTTCGGCGATAACGATCAACTCTCTTCGCGCGTTGCATACTATTTCGGAGCCGACATGTTAGTATTACTTTCCGACATCGACGGCTATTACGATAAAGATCCGCATCAATACGAAGACGCAAAAATGCGAAAAGTCGTACACGCGATTGAACCTTCCGAGCTGGAAGTTGAAAAAGCGGCACATTACGCTTTTGCTACCGGCGGCATCGCCACCAAACTGAAAGCCGCCCACTTTTTATTGGAACACCGAAAATCGATGTTTATCGCCAGCGGTTTTGATTTGAGCGACGTGAAAAGCTTTATGCTTGAGGGCGTCCATAAAGGCGGAACACTCTTTACATGTGAAAACCGTTAAATCAAAGTGAATTTTTTCACTTTGATAGGTTTGGAACCGAAGCATGTATGTGAAGAATGAACCTATGCGAAGGAATACAATGCGAATTGTTTTTATGGGAACGCCTGCATATGCGACACGAATTTTAGAAGCATTGATGCAAGCTATCGAGCATGACGTTGTTTTATTGGTTACGCAAGAAGACAAACCCGTGGGACGTAAACAAATTTTGACGCCTCCGGATACGAAAGCATGGGCGCAAGAGCATTTTCCAAATCTTGAAGTTTATCAACCCAAACACCTAAGAAACGACGAAACGGTCTCTAAAATTGCCGCTTGTCGTGCGGATTTTATCATCGTCGCGGCGTACGGACAAATTTTACCCGCATCGATTTTAGCGTTGGCTCCGTGTATTAATCTGCACGCATCGCTTCTTCCTAAATACCGAGGCGCAAGCCCGATTCAATCTACTTTGTTAGCCGACGAAACTTATGCGGGCGTGACGTCGATGCTGATGGAAGAGGGGCTTGATACGGGAGCGATGCTCGGATTTTCATACTTACATGTTAAACCAGACGATACATCAGAACAGCTCTTTGAAGCGTTATCGGATGCGGCGGCGTCTTTAACGCTAAAGACGTTAGCCCATTTTGAAAAACTCCACCCTTGGAAACAAGTCGATGCCGCTATGACGCATTGCCGCAAAATCAAAAAAGAAGACGGTTTAGTTTCATGGCAGGAAAAAGCGCAAACGCTGATGTGCAAATACCGGGCGTTTACGCCTTGGCCGGGGATTTATCTGGCATCGGGATTGAAACTGACGGAGCTTTCGTTAATCGACGCGGCAGGCAAAAACTCTCGCATCGGGTGCATTGAGCGCATTACGAACGAAGGCATTGTCGTAGGGTGTACCCAAGGTTCGCTTTTGATTTCAAAAGTGCAACCCTCTTCCAAAAACGCAATGCCTGTTTTGGACTATATTCGCGGAAAAAGGCTGACATGTGGTGATTCAATGGTTTGAGCGTATCGATTCGACGCACCGTTATTTGATCTCTAAACTTCGCGAAGGTACACTTCTTGCACCTTATGCGATCGGTGCCGTTGAGCAAACAGACGGTATCGGGAGTCGAGGCAATGCGTGGCAAGGCGGCAAAGGAAACTTTTTTTTCTCCTTTTGTGTAGAAGAGAAACAGTTACCCGAAGATTTACCGCTTGCTTCCGTTTCCATCTATTTTTCTTCTTTAGTGAAGCATATTTTGGAAGAACAAGGCTCGCATGTATGGTTAAAATGGCCGAATGATTTTTATCGGAGCGAGAAAAAAATCGGCGGATTGATTACGACGAAAATCGCCGGTACGATCGTCGGTTCAATAGGCCTGAATATCAGCTATGCACCCGAAAATTTTGATGTTTTAGACATCGATATCGCACCTCAAATTCTGGCTGAACGTTTGATGCAAGAGGTTGAGAAAAAAATATCGTGGAAGAAAGTTTTTAGTAAATATAAGATAGAATTTGACAAAAATCGAAAGTTTTCTTTCCATTTAGACGGCAAATTGGTCTCTTTGAACGATGCGGTATTGTGTGATGATGGCTCTATCGAGCTAGAAAATAAAAAGGTGTATAGTTTACGATGAGTGAGATTATAGCGATAGCAAATCAAAAAGGCGGCGTGGGTAAAACGACGACCGCTATTAATTTGGCTGCCTCTTTAGCCGTTGCCGAAAAGCGCGTGTTGTTGATCGATATTGACCCTCAAGCCAATGCTACGACGGGGCTCGGTTTTCACAGAAGTGACTACGAGTACAATATCTATCATGTTCTAATCGGCCGAAAGCGACTCTCGCAAGTCATATTGGAAACTTCGCTTTCGACGTTACATGTCGCACCCTCCAACATTGGGCTTGTGGGTGTCGAAAAAGAGTTTTACGATAACAACACCAAGGGTAGAGAGCTTATTTTGAAAAATAAAATCGAAGAGATCAGCGATCAGTACGATTATATCATCATCGATTCGCCGCCGGCATTAGGAAGCATTACGATCAATGCTTTAAGTGCCGCCAATTCCGTTATTATTCCGATTCAATGCGAATTTTTCGCATTGGAAGGTTTAGCGCAATTGCTCAATACCGTGAAATTAATTAAAAAAACCATTAACCCTACGCTTGAAATCAAAGGGTTTTTACCAACGATGTACAGTACGCAAAATAATCTTTCGAAGCAGGTTTTTGCCGACTTGAAAGAACACTTTAAAAGTAAACTGTTCGTCGACAAAGAGAACGCTTCATACGTCGTTATTCCGCGTAATATTAAGTTGGCGGAATCTCCGAGTTTCGGTAAACCGATTATCTTATACGACGTCGAATCTCCCGGCTCCAAAGCGTATCAAACGCTCGCCAATTCGATTTTAGTGAGTTAATATGAGCAGTGCGAAGAAAGTTTTAGGTCGAGGGCTGAGTGCTATTATTGAAGACGTTGAAGAGGCGTATAAGCAAGATATCGAACAGGCGAAAGATTTAGTTCGCGAAATCGATATCGAACGTATTACGCCCAATCCGTATCAACCGAGAACCCATTTTAACGAGGTCGCTCTCAAAGAACTCAGCGAATCGATCAAACGCCACGGTTTATTGCAACCGATTATCGTCGTGGCAAAAGACGATGCTTACATGTTACTCGCAGGAGAACGTCGTTTACGCGCTAGCAAATTAGCGGGCTTGACGAAAATTAAGGCGATCGTTGCCGATATCGAGTCTAAAAACCTCCGCGAATTGGCACTGATCGAAAATATCCAAAGAGAAGATTTAAATCCTGTCGAGTTAGCCATTGCGTATAAAGAGCTGATCGAAGAGTATAAGATTACGCAAGAGGGTCTTTCGGAAATTATTCATAAAAGTCGTACTCAAATTACCAACACGATTCGTCTGCTCAGTTTGAGCGAACAAACCAAAAAATACCTCTCTGAAGGTATTTTGTCGCAAGGGCATGCCAAAGTCTTGGTCGGACTCGATAGCAAAGACGAAGCGACGATCGTCAATACGATCTTGGGACAAAAACTAAGCGTTCGCGAAGCCGAAGCGTTAATTAAAAAATTGAAAAACGGCGAAGAGACGGTTGTGGCAGCAAAGAGTGTTCGTAGTGTTCCCGAAGAACTACAAACGCTTCAAAAACGATTGGACGAACTAGGTTTTAAGACCGTCGCAAAAAATAATAGCATTACGATTCATTTTAATAACGGCAAAGCAATTGATACCTTT
Source organism: Sulfurospirillum sp. MES (assembly GCF_000789415.1). NCBI lineage: Bacteria > Pseudomonadati > Campylobacterota > Epsilonproteobacteria > Campylobacterales > Sulfurospirillaceae > Sulfurospirillum > Sulfurospirillum sp. MES. The sequence goes on from NZ_JSEC01000001.1 coordinate 538,921, forward strand.
TTTGAATTTTTAAAATAATTGAATTAGTTTTTGGCCTTAATTTAATAAACTATTTTCCTTGGCTGTGATAAAATTCGCGCAGATTTTACCGTGGCCGCTTGATAGATAGCAAAAAATCTACAAAAATGAGACTGATCTCGAACTTAAAGGAGCAAGAAATATGTTGGATATTATCCCGGCGCTATTACTGACGACCGGAACTGTATTTTTAGTTTTGTTGGTGATTTTGAACAAAACTCTCTACAAACCCCTTTTAGAATTTATCGACAATCGCAATAATTCTATTAATCGTGATTTAGAGAATGCAGGGAAAAATGCCAGTGACGTTGTCGCATATTACCAAGAAATCGAAAGCATTTTATCCGAAGCCAAAATCGAAGCGGCAAAGATAAGAGAAGCCGCGTTGAGCGAAGCAAAAGAAAAAGCCCTCAAACGTATCGAGCAAAAAAAGAGCGATCTTGACGTCGAAAACGCAACGTTTTTGAAAACGCTTGAAACGGAAAAAGAAGAATTCAAAGCAGGCTTATTAGCACAAAAAGCTCTTTTCAAAGAGACGATTGCCGCTAAATTGAGTCATATCTAAGGAGAAAAGATGTTCAAATATCTTTTAATGTGTGTTGCTCCGATAGCGCTTTTGGCAAGTGGAGGCGCGCATAGTGGCTCGACCGATATTATCCCTAGAGCGATTAACTTTTTGATTTTTGCCGCTATTTTATACTACTATATTGCCGAGCCGGCAAAACAGTGGTATTTAGGACGCAAAAACGAGATAGCGGACAAATTAGACTCGATTCAAGTCAAACTTAAAGAGTCTCACAGTAAAAAAGAGACGGCTTTGGCAAAAGTCGAAGAAGCGAAAGTCAATGCCAAAGCATTGATCGAGACGGCAAAAAAAGAAGCGGTTCTTTTAAGTGAAAAAGTATCTCTCGAAGCTGATCAAGAGATCACAAATCTTGAAAAAGCGTTTCAAGATCGCACGACGATTGAACGACGCAAAATGCAACGCGTTATCGTCAGTGAAATTTTAGACGAAGTGTTCCAAGAGGGCTCTATTTCTCTGGATAATAACGAAATCGTCAAAATCGTTAGTAAAAAGGTTGCCTAATGAGTGGAGCAATAGCAAAAAAATACGTTAACGCTTTAATCGGTAGTTGTAACGATGCGGAATTGGTCGAAATCACGACTTCTTTGGTTCAGCTAGAAGCGGCGTTTCATTTGGAAAAATTTAATCATATTATTCTCTCTCCGGATGTCAATGCGCAGGCAAAAGAGTCGTTGGTACTCTCTTTGGTTGAGAACGGTAGCGACAAATTGAAAAACTTCATGAAGATCGTCAGTCGTAACGACCGTTTGAGCCTTATCCCTTTAATGGCGAAAGAACTTAAATATCAACTCTCTTTAAAAAACAATACTTATGAAGGCAAAATCTTAACGAACTTTGCGGTTAGCCCTTCTCAAGTAGGAGAGTTGGAATCAAATTTCAGTAAAAAATTTAATGCAACAATCAAATTAGCGGCACAACAAGAACAATATCCTGGCATTAAAATAGAGTTAGACGATCTTGGGGTTGAAGTAAGCTTTTCGTTAGAGCGTTTGAGAGCTCAAATGACAGAGCATATTTTAAAAGCAATTTAAATCCAAAATAAAGAATATAGATAAAAGAAAGTGAAGGAGTAGTTTGTGGGAGCAAAAATGAAAGCTGATGAAATCAGTTCTATCATTAAAGAACGTATCGAAAACTTTGAACTTAATGTCGATATCGAGGAGACGGGAAAAGTTATTTCCGTTGCCGACGGTGTTGCTAACGTTTACGGTTTAAAAAATGTTATGGCTGGTGAAATGGTCGAGTTTGAGAGCGGCGAAAGAGGTATGGCTCTTAACCTTGAAGAATCAAGCGTCGGTATCGTTATTCTCGGTAGCGGTAGCGAAATTAAAGAAGGCTCTTCCGTTAAACGTTTAGGAAAACTTTTACGCGTTCCCGTCGGTGAAGCACTCGTCGGACGCGTTGTCAACGCATTAGGCGATCCTATCGACGCCAAAGGACCGATTGCAACGACGGAAACTCGATTCGTCGAAGAAAAAGCACACGGTATTATGGCACGTAAATCAGTTCATGAACCTCTTCAAACGGGTATTAAAGCGATTGATGCCCTTGTTCCGATCGGACGAGGACAAAGAGAGTTAATTATCGGCGATAGACAAACCGGTAAAACGACGATTGCCGTCGATACGATTATTAACCAAAAAGGTCAAGACGTTATTTGTATTTACGTTGCGATCGGACAAAAACAATCAACCGTAGCGCAAGTCGTTAAAAAATTAGAGGAACACGGTGCTATGGCGTACACGATCGTTGTTAACGCAAGTGCTTCCGAATCTGCAGCAATGCAATTCTTGGCACCGTATGCGGGCGTTTCAATGGGCGAATACTTTAGAGATAGTGCACGCCACGCATTGATTATTTACGATGACCTTTCAAAACATGCGGTTGCTTACCGTGAAATGTCTTTGATTTTACGCCGTCCTCCGGGTCGTGAAGCGTATCCCGGCGACGTTTTCTATCTCCACTCTCGTTTGTTGGAACGAGCGGCAAAAGTCAATGATGAACTCGGTGCGGGTTCTTTAACGGCGCTTCCGATTATTGAGACGCAAGCGGGTGACGTATCGGCATACATTCCTACGAACGTTATTTCGATTACGGACGGTCAAATTTTCTTGGAATCGGATCTCTTTAACTCCGGTATTCGTCCCGCAATCAACGTCGGTCTTTCCGTATCACGCGTCGGCGGTGCGGCTCAAATTAAAGCGACGAAACAAGTTGCTGGTACGTTAAGACTCGATCTTGCCCAATACCGCGAGCTTCAAGCGTTTGCGCAATTTGCAAGCGATCTTGACGAATCAAGTCGTAAACAATTGGAACGCGGTCAAAGAATGGTGGAAGTTTTAAAACAACCTCCATATGCACCGATTGCCGTTGAAAAGCAAATTTTGATTATCTTTGCCGGTGCAAAAGGTTATCTTGATAGCATCGATCTTAAATCTGTCGGTCGTTTCGAAGCGGAACTTAATTCTTACGTCGAAGCAAAATACCCTGAAATTTTTGAACAACTCAAAGCAAAAAAAGCTATCGATAAAGAGTTAGAAGAACTATTACATAAGGCATTAGGCGAGTTCAAAGCGACGTTTGCAGTCAAGTAAGGATAAGCTATGGCAAACCTTAAAGAAATAAAACGAAAAATCAAGAGTGTTCAAAATACTCAAAAGACAACGCGTGCTATGAAGCTCGTTTCAACGGCAAAGTTGAAACGAGCGGAAATGGCCGCTAAGCAATCTCGTGTTTATGCGATTAAAATTAACGAAGTCCTCTCTGAGATAGCGTATAAAATTAATCAATATAAAAACGGTGCGGTTGAAAGTCGTTTTTTTGATAAAGATGAAACACCTAAAGTCGTTGACGTGATTTTTGTAACGGCGGACAAGGGTTTGTGCGGCGGTTTTAATATTCAAACAATTAAAGCGGTTCGTAAACTTTTGAGTGAGTATGAGGAACAAAAGATAACGGTTCGTTTGCATGCCGTAGGTCGTAAAGGTATCGCTTTTTTTAATTTCCAAGGGATTGAATTACACACTTCGTATGCCGGAGTAAGCTCGTCTCCAAGTTATGAGAAAGCGCAAGAAATTGTTCAAAAAGCGATTCAAGATTTTATCGATAAAAAAACGGATAAAGTGATTTTAGTGCATAACGGATATAAAAATATGATTTCGCAAGAGCTCAAAGTGGTTGACGTCGTTCCAGTCGATTCACCGCTTGAAGTTCTTGAAACAAACTCTCTCATGGAATTAGAACCTGATGAGAGCGGAGAAGAAATTTTAGATTCGTTGTTACAAAAATACTTTGAGTATAACATGTACTATGCATTGATCGATTCATTAGCGGCAGAACATAGTGCTAGAATGCAAGCAATGGAAAATGCAACCAATAACGCCAAAGAGCGCGTTAACGTTTTGACGTTAGCGTACAATAAAGCACGACAAGAGTCTATTACCACTGAACTTATCGAAATTATCAGTGGTGTAGAATCTATGAAATAAATTGTTTTGTGAAAAAATATAAGGAGAATATTCAATGAATGGATTAATTAGCCAGGTTATGGGTCCAGTTGTTGACGTCGATTTTAATGGCTACCTTCCAAAAATCAATGAAGCGATTGAAGTAAATTTTGATGTTGAAGGCAAGAAACAAAAATTAATTCTTGAAGTAGCGGCACATTTAGGCGACAACAGAGTTCGAACAATTGCGATGGATATGAGTGAAGGTTTAACGCGAGGTCTTGAAGTTAAAGCACTCGGCAATCCTATCCAAGTTCCGGTAGGCGAGGAAGTTTTAGGACGTATTTTTAATGTTGTCGGTGATATTATCGATCAAGGACCCGAAGTTACATGTAAAACAAAATGGTCGATTCACAGAGAACCGCCTAAATTTGAAGAGCAAAGTACCAAATCGGAAATTTTTGAAACGGGTATTAAAGTCGTTGACCTTCTTGCACCATATGCTAAAGGCGGTAAAGTCGGACTTTTCGGCGGTGCCGGTGTCGGTAAAACCGTTATTATTATGGAATTGATTCACAATGTTGCCTTTAAACACAGCGGTTATTCCGTATTTGCAGGCGTAGGTGAAAGAACCCGTGAAGGGAACGATCTTTACCACGAAATGAAAGAATCGAACGTTTTGGATAAAGTTGCACTTTGCTACGGACAAATGAGTGAACCGCCGGGAGCACGTAACCGTATCGCGCTTACGGGTCTTACGATGGCTGAATATTTCCGTGACGAAATGGGGCTAGACGTTTTGATGTTTATCGATAATATCTTCCGTTTCTCCCAATCAGGTGCAGAGATGTCCGCACTTCTTGGCCGTATCCCTTCAGCCGTTGGTTACCAACCGACCCTAGCAAGTGAAATGGGTAAATTCCAAGAGAGAATCACATCGACGAAAAAAGGTTCAATTACCTCCGTACAAGCGGTTTACGTCCCAGCGGACGACTTGACCGATCCAGCTCCTGCAACGGTTTTTGCCCACTTAGACGCTAAAACCGTTTTGAACCGTTCTATCGCGGAAAAAGGTATTTATCCTGCGGTTGATCCTTTGGATTCCAGTTCACGTATGTTAAGCCCTGAAATTCTAGGTGAAGAGCATTATACGGTTTCTCGCGGTGTTCAAGCGGTACTTCAAAAGTACAAAGACCTTCAAGATATTATCGCGATTCTCGGTATGGACGAACTTAGCGAAGAAGACAAAGTAACGGTTGCACGTGCTCGTAAGATCGAGAGATTTTTATCGCAACCTTTCTTCGTTGCCGAAGTTTTTACGGGAAGCCCCGGAAAATACGTTACGCTTGAAGAGTCTATCGCCGGATTTAAAGGTATCTTAGAAGGCAAATACGACGATTTACCGGAGGCCGCTTTTTATATGGTCGGCGGTATCGAAGAAGTCATAGAGAAAGCTGCAAAATTAAAAAGCTAAGAAGCAAGGTTAAATTATGAACACATTAAAATTAGAAATTGTGACTCCAGAAGGTCAAATTTTTTCTAACGATGTAAAAAGTGTTACGCTTCCGGGAAAAGAGGGTGAGTTTGGAGTTCTTCCAAACCACGCTTCTTTAGTAACGCTTTTGCAAGCGGGCGTGATTGATATTGAGCTTAAAGACGGCAATCACGACATCGTAGCTATTAACTGGGGACACAGTAAAGTCGATGAAAATTCGGTAACGGTTTTAGCCGACGGTGCTGTTTCTATCGGTGGAAGCACGGAAAGCGAAGTTGCCAAATCTTTGGAAGCGGCAAAAGCCCTTCTTAAGAGTATCAGTGATTCCGATGTTGCTATTGCTATTGCGACGGCAAAAATGGAATCTTTTGCTAAAACGAGGAAATTTTAAGACGAATGTCAGCTTTTGAATTGTTTGTGAACTTTGCCGCGAGAAGCGGCTTTTTCACATGGGTGATTATGATTTGGTTATCGATTTATTTTATTATAACATTTGGAATCTTATTCAGTCGCTATCTTTATTTAGGATATTGGCTATCGATTGAAAAGAGTTCGCTTGAATCTATGCTTATGGGTGCAAAAAACGTTCGCGACGACTCTATCTTGCGAAAATGTTCTAATGCCTCGGGTGCTTCGGAAAAACTTTTAAATGTTTGTAAAAATGTTGCGGAAAAGAATGCCACAAGCGGCTTATGGATGCTTTCTATTATTGCCTCGACAGCACCTTTTATCGGACTTTTCGGTACAGTTGTCTCTATTTTGCAAACGTTTAGCGGGTTGGGACAATCGGGAAGTGCATCTTTAGGCGTTATAGCACCCGCAATTAGCGAGGCACTCGTCGCAACCGCTACAGGTATTTTCGTAGCGATTCCGGCATACAGCGCCAACCTCTTTTTACGTCGTAAAGCATATGAAGTGATTGTTTACGTGCAACGAGAAGTCGATATATTACTCTCGGCACATGAAACGAAACGAGATAGCTAATGATGAGCCAACTTGACGAAGTGCCTGAGCTTAATATCACGCCTCTCGTTGATATTATGCTGGTGCTTCTTGCTATTTTGATGGTAACGACTCCGGCGTTGGTCTATGAAGAGATGATTAAACTTCCAGACGGTAGCAAATCGTCCGTTGTTAGCAAAATGCCGGAGCTTGAGATTCGTGTCACTAAAGATAAAAAAGTGTTTATTAAAAGTGAAAGCTTTATGCTTGCAGAATTTGCGGATAGCTTTATGATGCAAAAAAGTAAATATCCTCTTAAAAGCATTGTTTATATAAAAGCCGATGAGGGCCTTTCATATAAAGATGTTATGTTTGTACTTAAGACGATTAAACAAGCCGGATTTACGAATGTTTCATTAGAAACGAACGGATAGTTCTGTGTCTAGCGTGAACAAATATGCCTCCGTAGGGTGGATAATGTCCATCCTTCTCTATGTGTTTTTACTTCTGGTGCTCGGTTATATTCTGGCGACTCAGCATCCGACCATTAAAAACTATACTTCGAACAAAAATCCTATCAATATTGCTTTAGTCGAACGTAAAAAGAACGATTCTGAAAAACCGAAAGAAGAGCGAAAAAAAGAAGAAGTAGAAAAACCGGTTGAAAAACCGCAAGAAAAACCGGTTGAAGAGAAAAAAGTTGTGGCTTCTTCTCCAAAAGAAGCTGTCAAAAGTCAATCGCTTCGAGGATTGTTTGAAGATATTAACACCTCAAAATTGCCGCCGGACGCCAAAGAACAAAAAAAAGATCAAAAACAACCGACGCGTATCAAACCTAATAAAGTAGAAGAGACAAAAGAAAAAAGTGAAAATGTTGCTTCTAAAATTGCAAATTCTCTTAATTTCGCAGAGCAAAAACATCTTACCGATATGAATAAAGGGGGCGAATACGATCCTTTTATCGGCAAAGTACAAGAAATATTGGAAGAGAATTGGCAAAAGACGGTTGATACGGAAAACGGTAATGTTGCTAAAGTTATCGTCAAAATTAGTAATACCGGTACTTTTAGTTATAAAATAGTTTCGTTAGCTTATAATAACGAGTTCAATACGAAGCTTAAAGAGTTCCTTAAAGCTATGGAAAGTACGGTTTTTCCAAAATACGAAAAGGGACCTTTGTTTGAGATGCAAGTAGAATTTAAAGATATGCTGGAGTAATTACATGTTAAAACAAATGATAGTATGGCTATGTACGGCCTTATTCGTTTTTGCGGCCGATGCGACGGTAGAGGTTGTCAAAAAAATCGATGTTTTGCCCAAAGTTGCCGTGCAAGACGCCAGTGCGAAAACAATCGATAGTGAAATGAGAAGAAGTTTTTATAAACTGATAGCCAATGACTTACGCGTCAGTAGCCATTTTAATGTTTTAGACGAATATTTGCAAAGCAGTTATGAGGGCGGTCCTCTTGAGAATTTTTTAGCGGATAAAAAAGTAGATATGATCGTTCGTTTTAGCATTGTTCAAGACACCGCTAATTTGGCCGTTAACGTTAAATTGATTAATGCGAGAACGGGAAGCACGACATTTGAAAAAGCGTATAATTTAAGTGATAAAAAACGTTATCCGTTTTTGGCACATCGAGTCGTGATAGATGTAAACGACCAAACCGGTTCGCCGTCGATTGCATGGATGGAACAATCGGTTATTTTTGCAAAATATACGGATGCGAAGAAAAGTGAAATCGTTATATCCGACTATACGCTTAACTATCAAAAAGTTATGGTATCGGGCGGCTTGAATGTTTTCCCGAAATGGGCGAATAAAGAGCAAAGTGCTTTTTTCTATACCTCCTATAGTGGGGCAGAACCGACAATTTATAAATTTGATTTACGAACGGGAAGTCGATCCAATATTATTTCCAGCCCCGGTATGATTGTATGTTCTGATGTTTCCCAAGACGGCAATAAACTTTTATTAACGATGGCACCTAAAGATCAGCCTGATATTTATCTCTACGATTTGAGAACCAAGAAAATTCAAAAAATAACGGAGTATTCGGGCATAGACGTCAACGGCAATTTTATCGACAATGATACGCGTATTGCCTTTGTCTCCGACCGTTTAGGTAACCCTGACATTTTTGCACAAGGTCTTAACGATAAAAGTTTTGAAAAACTTGTCTATCACGGAAAAAATAAAAATTCGATTTCAACATACGATAATTATATTGTGTATTCCAGCAGGGAAGCAGACAGCGAGTTCGGTCGAAATACCTTTAATCTTTACTTGATTTCGACAAAAACGGACTATTTACGTCAATTAACGGCAACAGGTGAAAATTTATATCCGCGTTTTGCGAAAGATCCTGATACAATTATGTTTATAAAACAGTTTGGAAATCAGAGTGCATTGGGGATAATTCGCCTTAGTGCTAACAAAACGTATCAGTTTGCATTGAAAACTGGTAAATTACAGTCGTTAGACTGGTGATTTTTTAAAAAAAATATGCTATAATTCCGAAGTTTTTAAAATTGAACTTTTACAAAGGATCTAATAATGGGTAAATTAGCTTTAACAAGCTTAGCGGTAGCGGTTTTGGTTTTAACAGGTTGTAGCCAAAAAAGTCCAGAAGTCGATATGACTAAAAGCTCTGGCGACACAAAAGGTGCAGCAGTTAACGACGGTATGAGTGCTCTTCAAAAATTGATTGCTTCTTTAGAGGCTAACTCTAAAAAAATCTATTTTGATTTTGACAAATACAACATCAGAAAAGATCAACAAGCAAACATCGATGCAAATGCTGCATTGTTCAATTCAGCTGAAGCTAAAAGCTTTTCAATCAAAGTCGAAGGTAACTGCGACGAATTCGGTACAGACGAATACAACTACGCACTTGGTCTTAAAAGAGCAAAAAGCGTTAAAGACGGTTTAGTTGCTAAAGGTATGGTTGCAGACAGAATTACCGTTGTTAGTTACGGTGAGAGCAATCCTGCGTGCAGCGAGCACAACAAAGATTGTTGGGCACAAAACAGAAGAGCAGAATTCAAAGTACTTCCATAATTTCTGCTTGAATGAAAAAACAGATTCTTTTATATTCGCTAGCACTACTACCCGTAGTAGCGCTAGCGAGCGAACCCTCCGCTTTCGGAAGTTATGATTCCTCTTCTAGCCCAAGTGCTACTTCTAGTTCTTCGGTGAACAACTCAACATATAGTATTACGTCTTCCGATGTTGTAACTCCTTCTAATACGCAAAGAACGGAAAAGACAGCTCCGACACCTTCTTCATCAAAGTCTACTGCTGTCTTTAGCGGCAATAATAATGCTAATAATGCGGAACAATATGAAATTTTGCGCTCTGTCATGGATAGCTATGAAACGAAAATTGCCAAACAAGATGAGCGTATACGCAAGCTTGAAGAAGAAAATCAAAAGCTTCAAGGCATTAAAGAGTATGTGGAAGAGAGTCGAAGAATTCAAAATGAAAATCAGGAAAAAATTAAAACCGTCGTCAGCGAATTGGGCTCTTTAATTGATTCTATTAATAAAAATTACGTTCCGAAAGAAAAATTTGATCAGTTAGCCAATGAAGTACACGGTAATAAATCCTCTTCAAAGGTGACGCCTGCAGCCAATGAGTCTTCTAAAAAAGAGGCTTCAAACGATGCGGCGGCTGCTGTTTCTGCGAAAGCATTAGCGGGCAAAGATAGTGCGACGTTGCTCAAAGAAGCCGACGATTTGTATGCAAAAAAATCTTATAACGATGCACAAACTTATTACAAAGAATTGCTCAATAGGAATTATAAGCCGGCAAAAGTCAATTTTACGCTAGGCGAAATTGCATATACCCAAAAAGCCTATTCTGGTGCGATCGAATACTACAAAGCAAGCATTGCCTTGCATGACAAAGCCGCTTATATACCGACTTTATTGTATCACACGGGTTCTTCTTTCGATAAACTCGGCAAAGGTAAAGAAGCGCAAAGTTTTTATAAAGCACTGAAAGAAAACTATCCTACCTCTCCTGAAGCAAAAAGCGTCAAATAACGTTTTTTTAATCAATTCATTGTTTAAAAAATAACCTATTCGTCTACTCTTCTAAGGGCATATAAAACTAATTTATGCTACAATCAGCCGTTATTAGAATTAAGGGAGAAATTATGAGTATTCAAGATAATCAAGTAGTCTCAATTCATTATGAACTAAAAAGTGTTGATAATGGCGAGATTTTGGATAGTAACCTTCAAGGTGCCCCCCTTTCTTTTATCGTTGGAAAAGGTCAAATTATTCCAGGGTTAGAAGAAAAAATTAAAGGTTTAAAAGCCGGCGAGAGTGCTAACATAGAAGTTGCTGCAGCCGATGCATACGGTGTTTACGATGAAAATGCCGTTCAAACGCTCCCAAAAGAGCAATTCGCAGGACTTGAACTAAACGTCGGTATGACGCTTTATGGACAAGGTGAACACGGCGAAACGGTACAAGTGATTGTGAAAAGTTTTAACGACGAAACCGTAGAAATTGATTTTAATCACCCTTTAGCGGGACAAGACCTTTTATTTGCAATTACCGTAGCAGAAGTCAGAGAGGCAACTGCCGATGAATTAGCAAACGGTTACGTCGGTCAAGCGCACAGCTGCGGATGCGGTTCCGGCGGATGCGGTTCTCATGACCACGATGACGATGAATGTTGCGGCGGCCACGGTCATGAACACGGCGAAGGCGGATGCTGCGGCGGTGAAAGTCACTCTCACGGTGGCGGTTGTTGTGGATCGCACTAACTTTATAGCAAAATCTAGAGCCTCCATGGAGGCTCTTAAATCTGCAAATTTACTCAAAAGCGTCACCATTAACGCCCTTATTCTCGGTGAAAAAGGTGTAGGGAAACAGACACTAGCGCAACATATCATTGCGGCTCCCGTTGTCGATGCGACCTCTTTTAACGAGTTGTTAGCTTTAATCGAAACGCATTCGAGCCTTATTGTAAAAAACTTTCATAAAATAACCAATTATAAAAAATTAAAAGTGGCACTAGACGTCCATAAAACACGTATTATCGGTACATCGAACGTGATACTCAGCGAGACGCTCATGGACGAATTTTTTAGCCTCAAAATCGTTTTACCGCCTTTAAGAGAACGTCTTGAAGACGTGACTGCCCTGATTGAAAAATTTGCGCTTGAAGCGCAGGCGACTTTTGACGGCGAAGCAAGCGAAATGCCTATCTTAGAAGAGATCGTTCCGGATTTAAGTAAAAACTGTTACTCTCTCAAACGTTCCGTTTACAATGCCTATTTGATGAACTCTTTCGGCGAAGCGGAAATCTTGACGATGATGGAACGTTTTTTGATGCAACGCATCGGCGGTCGAAACGATTATCGCGACTTACTCTATTTATTTGACGTCCCGATGATTAAAAGCGGCTATGCTAAGTTTGGATCGCAATTGGCGATTAGCGAAAAGTTTGGACTCAATCGCAATACGCTACGAAAAAAAATAAACGACTACAAAGACCAATTAAAAATAGATTAAAAAATGAGAGTGTACAGGATGTTTCATCCTTACATGTAAAAGGTATATGATGAAGTATATAGGAATATTTCCCGGTCAGGGAAGCCAAAAAGTCGGTATGGGCAAAGATTTTTACGATCATTCTACGCTAGCGAAAGAGATGGTCGAAGCTTCAAGCGAACGTTTAGGTTTTAATATGGCACAGTTGTTGTTTGAAGAAAACGATCGATTGGAGCAAACGGAATTTACACAGCCCGCAATTTTACTGGTCAGTTTGATGGCGTATCGTCTATTTGCAGAACGTTTTTCTCAAACGCCCGTTTCATTTTTAGGGCATTCTTTAGGTGAATTTAGTGCTTTAAGTGCTTCTGGTGCGATGGATTATTTAGATGCGATCGAGCTTGTTCATCAACGAGGATTATTAATGAAAGAGGCATGTAAAGATCAAAATGCCGGTATGATGGCACTTTTGGGTCTTGACGATGCCACGGTTGAAGCTTTAACCCGTCAAATGCAATTGGACGGTAAAAAGGTTTGGACGGCAAATTATAACGGAGACGGACAAATCGTTATTGCCGGTAATAAAGCGGATTTAATCTCTATAGAGCCTCTTTTTAAAGAAGCCGGTGCCAAAAAAGCCGTCGTCCTTGCGATGTCCGTAGCGAGCCATTGCCCGATGCTCTCATCCGCACAACCGATGTTGAAGCAGTATTTAGGCCAATGGTTGCATGAAACGTTTTATGCGCCGATTATTTCTAACGTTACGGCACAAGCGTACAGCACGAAAGCAAGGGCGGAGCAATTGTTGTGTGAGCAGCTTGTCTCACCCGTCAAATACAAACAATCAATCTTACATGTAGAAAATGATACGGATTGCTTTATCGAATTCGGCGGTACGGTACTCAAAGGACTTAATAAACGTATTTCGCAAAAACCGACGCATAGTATCGTCGATAGAAGCAGTTTAGACGAAGTGTATACTTTGCTGACAAAGGAACATGCATGAAAATAGCGATTATGGGTGCAATGTACGAAGAAATAACACCTCTTTTGGAGTTTTTTAAAACTTACGAAACGATCGAATATGCAAACAATCGTTATTATAAAGCATCCTATCAAGGGCTAGAGCTCATTATCGCGTACAGTAAAATCGGTAAAGTCAACGCTAGTCTGACGGCTTCAACGTTAATCGAGAAATTCGGTGCCGAAAAATTGCTCTTTTCAGGTGTTGCAGGCGCACTCAATCCTGCGTTAAAAGTCGGCGACTTGGTTGTCGCGACCCGATTAGCACAACACGATGTCGATATATCGGCTTTCGGACATCCTTTCGGATATATTCCGGAGGGGTGCGTTTACGTACAAACCGATGAAACGTTGGTTCACATCGCGCATAGAGTTGCAAAAGCGCAAGGGTTAAAGCTTGTAGAAGGCATTATTGCGACCGGCGATCAGTTTATTTGCGATTCTACGAAAAAAGAGTGGATACGCTCTACGTTTCAAGCCGATGCCACGGAAATGGAAGGTGCATCCGTCGCGGTTGTCTGCGATGCGCTTCATGTACCGTTTTGCGTCTTTAGAGCGATTAGCGATGCCGCCGATATGGATGCAGGTTTTAGTTTTGACGAATTCTTGGTCAGTTCCGCACAAGAGAGTGCAAAATTGATTTTGGCGATGTTGGACGAATTAAAACGATGATAGAGCTCAGTAAACGTCTTTTACGCGTCGTCGGGCGTACGAATGCGCATTACGGCTTAATTCAAGAAAACGATAAACTGCTTTTAGGGCTCAGCGGAGGGAAAGATTCCCTTACGTTGGCGCATATTTTAAAACATATGCAACGCGTTGCACCTTTTCATTTCGAGTTTAAAGCCGTAACGATCGCTTACGGTATGGGCGAAGACCTTCAAACCTTACATGCGCATTGTTTAGAGCATGAAATCGATCACGAAATCGTTGATACGTCGATTTTTGAGCTAGCACAGGAGAAGATTCGTTCCAATTCTTCGTTTTGCAGCTTTTTCTCTCGTATGCGACGCGGAGCGTTGTATACGTACGCATTGAATCACGGGTACGCGAAATTAGCGTTAGCTCACCATTTGGACGATGCGGCGGAGAGTTTTTTTATGAATTTTTCCTATAACGGAGCACTTCGTTCTATGCCTCCGATTTACAAAGCGCAAAACGGACTGGTCGTGATTCGTCCGTTGATCCACGTGCGAGAGCGACAATTGCGAGAATGTGCCAAAGAACACGGTATGCCCGTTATCGGCGATGAAGCATGTCCTGCCATGCGTTTTGACGTCAAAATGCCCGTGATGCGTGCCAAAACAAAAGAGATGTTAGCGGCGATGGAAAAAGAAAATCCGGAATTGTTCGTTTCTCTCAAAAAAGCGTTTGAGAGCTTACAGGCTTCAAGCTTTTGCGATGAACGCTATTTGGATCGTTAAAATCCTTCAAGCATAATTTTCCAAAGGCTTTCGACTTCCTCGTCGTCAAACGCTATTGTGCTATGCTCTTCAAACAAAGTTTTGACATGTAAGCGTTCGAATGTTTGATTCCATGCACAATGCTTGTGCGCAGGTAAAAAAGCGCGAATTAACGTCAAATCCTCTTTGATCGATTCTTCACAATTAAAACAAATCAAATCATCGTGTAATCGTCCCTCAAAGCGCAAAAGTTTACTATACGCTTCAATGGCGATACGTTTAGGATTTTGCTTATGCCAAATATCGGCGCAAGATTCTAACAGGTCAAAATAAAAAGTATCGATAAGCGCGATATCTTTGAGGTGCAGGTAAAAAAGGCGAATGAATGCCTGCCATGCGAGCATTCGCTCACGATGAATGTTCCAAGGGGTTCCTAAATGGAGTACCGAACGTAGTTGCGGTATCGTCGACTTGAGCGATGCGAGAGATTCAAAATCGATTTTATAGCCCAAATGAATCGTCGAATGGCGAGCGCCGTAAAAACGATAAAGGGTCTTAATACTATCGTGTGTTAAAACGACGACGATAAGATCTTCGTCTTTAACCCGTGTAATGTTGATGATATAACCTTGCATAAGCAATTTTAGCATCTCAAAAATTGAATTTTATTAAATATAAAAATTAGTTATTTTATTTTAGATATTAAATTTATTGAAAAATTATATTATTTATGGTATGAAAACTCTGATAACACCATAAAATAGTCGTTAATTGAAATTTAATAATTTTTAGAGTAATATCCGTCGCTTTTAACTTAAAATTTGTCAAAAAACTTGATGAAAATTCCACAAAAGGCTTGTGAGATGGATCTAATAAGAGGATTTAAAGACAATTGCGGTTTCGGTTTAATCGCAAATATTAAAAATACTCCTACCCATGAAAATGTTGAAGATGCGATTACGGCATTAGAGCGCATGATGCATCGAGGGGCAATTGCCGCGGACGGAAAAAGCGGAGACGGAAGCGGTCTACTTTTTTCGATGCCGGTCGACTTCATGAAAAAAGAAGCACACAAATTGGGAGTGGATTTACCCAAACAGTTTGCCGTTGCAATGATTTTCCTGCATACGCAAGAGCAAAAACGTATTTTTGAAGAGACCTGTGAGCAAAACGACCTCAGAGTTCTCCTTTACCGAGACGTACCCGTCAAAACCAAAGCATTGGGAAAATTAGCGCTCGACTCACTTCCTCAAATCGTTCAAGCGTTTGTTACGTCCGCTTCATTGGTCGCGACAAAACGTTTTGAAGCTCTTTTGTATTTAACGCGCAAAACGGTTGAAAAAAGATTGGCACATGAGAGTGAATTTTATATCGCCTCTTTTTCCAGCAAAGTGATTTCGTATAAAGGGTTGGTAATGCCGACCTATATTAAGACGTTTTTTCCCGATTTAAGTGATGTCGATTTTAAAGCGACGTTTGCACTGTTTCATCAACGTTTTTCAACCAATACGCTACCGAAGTGGAAATTGGCACAACCTTTTCGCACTTTGGCACACAACGGCGAGATCAATTCGATTTCCGCCAATCGCTTTAACACGCAAGTAAAAACCGAATGTATGAAAAGCGGCGTTTTCTCGGACGAAGAGTTACAAAAATTGTATCCTTTAACGACTAACGACGTGAGCGATAGTGCCAGCTTGGATAACATGTTCGAATTTATGCTCCTCAACGGATTTGACTTTTTTAAAGCCGTACGTTCGCTCATCCCTGCTCCTTGGCAAAATGCGCCACATATGGATTCGGGGTTGCGAGCGTTTTACGAATTTTCAAGTATTAATTTCGAGCCGTGGGACGGCCCTGCCGCGATCTCTTTAACCGACGGTCGTCATATTGCCTGTGTTTTAGATCGCAACGGATTGCGTCCGGCAAAATATATTATTACCAAAGACGATCGTATCATTATCTCAAGCGAGTACGGCGTTTTAGATATTGAGGAAGACAACATTATTGAAAGAGGCCGTTTACAAAGCGGTCAAATGATCGGGCTCGACCTCAAATTCGGCAAAATTATGAAAAATGACGATATCAACGATTATCTTGCCAGCTCTAATACCTATACCGAGTGGCTGAACAAAGGTCTTGTGTACCTTCAAGAGTTCGTCGATATTCCTTTTTCAAAAACAACCGACTACGTGCGTGAAAATTTGGAGTTGGAGCAACGCTATTTCAACATTACGCAAGAAGTAAAAAATATGGTCATCGAGCCGATGATGAAAGACGGCAAAGAGGGTGTCGGTTCAATGGGCGACGATACGCCGATGGCGGCTTTTAGCCATGTTCAGCGTAATTTTAGCGACTATTTTAAACAAAAATTCGCCCAAGTGACCAATCCCCCGATCGATCCTATCCGTGAAAAAGTGGTGATGAGCCTTAATACGAGTTTCGGAGAGATACGCAATATTCTTGAAGAGAGCCAAGAACATGCCGTTCGTATCAAATCGATTTCGCCGATTATGATGCAAGAAAAATTCGATATTTTAGATTCTTTCGGCGATAAGAGCAAACCACGCTATAAAGATGAGTACAAAAATCGCTATTTCTCGACACTTTTTGAAGATAACCTCAAAGGAAGTTTAGAAGATTTGGCATACGATATTGCGCAAGCGGTTAAAAACGAAGGCGTTCGCATTATTTTCCTTGACGATCGAGGTATGACGAGCAAGCTCAAACCGATGCCGATGATTATGGTCATCGGGCGCGTCAATCAAGTTTTATTGGATGAAGGCGTCCGCTCTTTAGCCTCCATCGTCGCGATCTCCGCCGAAGCGATCGATACGCATTCGTGTGCATGTATGATCGGTTTTGGAGCCAGTGCAATCTATCCTTATTTGCTCTACGCAACCGTTTTAGACGAATGCAAAAAAAGCGATATGGGATCGTACGAGATCAAAACCAAACTGAAAAACGTCAATCATGCCATTGGGCAAGGCTTACTCAAAGTGATGTCAAAGATGGGTATCGCAACGATTGCGTCGTATCGTAACTCGGCATTATTCGACGTTTTAGGCTTGGGAAGCGAAGTGGTTCAGGAGTGTTTCAACGGAGCGGTTTCATTGATTCCGGGGCTCGGTTACGAAGACATCGAAGAGCGTTTGGTACGTAATCATCATAAAGCGTATGAACTCAATCTCAGTAAAAAGCTTTTTCCGTTGGAAATCGGCGGTTTTTACAAATACATCGACGGGCAAGAGTACCACGATTATCATCCGCAGGCGATTCATGCGATTCACAAAGCGACCGTTACGGGAGAAAAAAAAGATTTTCAAGAGTTCACGAAGCTGATTAACAATCGCGGATTTAAAATGATACGCGACTTTTTCGAACTTAAATCCGATCGTGAGCCTATTGCGATCGAAAAAGTCGAATCCAAAGAGGCTATTTTTAAACGTTTTGCTACCGCGGCGATGAGTTTAGGATCCATCTCTCCCGAAGCGCACGAGGCCTTAGGCGAAGCGATGAATCGTATCGGCGGTATGAGTAACTCAGGAGAAGGCGGCGAGGCACCTGATCGCCTTAAAACCAATAAAAACTCTAAAATTAAACAAATTGCGTCCGGACGTTTCGGCGTGACGCCGGAGTATTTACGTTCGGCAACCGAAATTCAAATCAAAGTCGCACAAGGCGCAAAACCGGGGGAAGGCGGACAGTTACCCGGTCATAAAGTGACTTCATTAATTGCCAGCCTTCGTTATACGATTCCGGGCGTTACGTTAATTTCTCCGCCGCCGCACCATGATATTTACTCGATTGAAGATTTGGCACAGCTGATTTTCGATATGAAGCAAATTAATCCAGATGCCATCGTGACGGTCAAACTCGTCTCTACCGCGGGTGTGGGAACGATTGCCGCGGGTGTCGCTAAAGCGTATGCCGATAAAATTATTATCTCGGGCGGCGACGGCGGAACGGGTGCCGCACCGTTGACGTCGATTAAATTTGCCGGCAATCCATGGGAAATCGGTCTAAGCGAAGCACACAATGCTTTAAAGGCCAACCATTTACGCGACAATGTTCATTTGCAAACCGACGGTGGACTCAAAACGGGGCTCGATGTCGTAAAAGCGGCACTTTTAGGTGCGGAAAGTTATGCGTTCGGTACGCTTTCGTTAACGATTATCGGATGTAAAGTCTTACGTGTTTGCCATTTGAACCGTTGTTCGGTGGGCGTTGCGACGCAAGACGAAAAGTTAAGGGAACATTTCGTCGGAACGGTCGACAAACTCGTCAACTTTTTTACGCTTCTAGCCGAAGACGTACGCGAAATTTTGGCGCATTTAGGGTATACGCGTTTGGAAGAGATTATCGGACGAAGCGATCTTTTACATGTCATTGACGATGCGTTTGCGAAAAAGTTCGATTTTTCGTCCGTTTTGATGCGTTTGGAAGGTCCCGACACGCATAGCGGCAAATCCAACGATCCTTTCGATAAAAACGCGTTTGAAAAAGAGATTTTAAAAGAAGTCTACAAAGTTATCGAAAATCCGGACGAGAAAATCGTTTTGCATCGCGAAATTTGCAATACCAATCGAAGTTTCGGAACGCTCATTAGCGGTGAAATCGCGAAATTTTACGGCAACAAGGGTCTCAAAGACGACAGCATCGTTTTCAGACTTAACGGGGTTGCGGGACAGTCTTTGGGTGCGTTTTTAGCCAACGGGTTGAGTATTAATCTCAAAGGTACGGCAAACGATTACGTCGGTAAAGGTATGAACGGCGGTAAAATCGTCATCGCGCCTAAATTTCAAGGCAGGGGATACGCGTGTGCCGGTAACACCTGTTTGTACGGTGCAACGGGCGGTAAACTTTACGTTGCCGGAATCGTGGGAGAACGCTTTTGCGTGCGAAACTCCGGTGCCGTCTCCGTGGTTGAAGGAACGGGAGATCATGCTTGCGAATATATGACCGGCGGCGTCGTTGCTATCTTGGGCAATACCGGCGTGAACTTCGGTGCGGG
Source organism: Sulfurospirillum sp. MES (assembly GCF_000789415.1). Classification (NCBI taxonomy): domain Bacteria; kingdom Pseudomonadati; phylum Campylobacterota; class Epsilonproteobacteria; order Campylobacterales; family Sulfurospirillaceae; genus Sulfurospirillum; species Sulfurospirillum sp. MES. The sequence continues at coordinate 558,356 of NZ_JSEC01000001.1, forward strand.
TATGACCGGCGGTGTGGCATTCGTGTATGACGAAACGCGCGACTTTATCGATAAACTCAATCAAGAACTTGTGATTGCCGAGCGTATCGATACGGATGATATGGACGAAGCACGGCATTTCTTGAAGCGTCTACTTCGTACGCACATCAATGAAACGGCAAGTTTTAGAGCCACGCAAATTTTAGAAGATTTTCGCCATGCGGTCAGGGACTTTTGGATCGTTCGTCCTAAAGATATGACCAAAGTACCACTCAATCCGGAGCAAGGAGACTAAGATGCAAAATTTTGTGAATGAAGAGAGATACGAGCCTAGAAAACGCTCAACCGGAGATCGCGTTAAAGATTTTAAAGAAATTTACGAAATTTTTAGTAAAGAAGACGCTTCCGCACAAGCCGATCGTTGTATTCAATGCGGCGATCCGTTTTGTCACAGTAAATGTCCGTTACACAATTATATTCCGTTTTGGTTAAAAGCCACGAGCGCAATGAAGAGGGAACTTGCTTTTAATCTTTCCAACGAGACCAATCCGTTTCCCGAAATTACCGGACGTATTTGTCCTCAAGATCGCTTGTGCGAAGGAGATTGTACGCTAAACGACGGTCACGGAGCGATTACGATCGGCGCAATTGAGACGTTTATTTCCGAAGAGGGATTTAAAAAGGGCTTTAAACCGAGCTTCCCGGGAATCACGACAAAGAAAAAGGTAGCGATTATCGGTGCGGGACCTGCGGGCATCGCCTGTGCGACCTACCTTCTTCGAGCCGGTATCGGCGTTAGCATGTACGATAAACAAAACAGAGCCGGTGGGCTTCTGACGTACGGGATTCCGGGATTTAAGTTGGACAAAGAGGTGGTCGCAAGGCGCGTAAGATGGCTTCAAGACGCCGGTTTGACGTTGCATACCAATACGCAAGTCGGTAAAGAGATCGGATTTGACGAAATTGCGCATAGCCACGACGCCATTTTCTTGGCGATCGGTTCGGAGAGTCCTCGTAAAGCCAATATCGCCAATGAAAACGCAAGCGGCGTTTTTACGGCAATCGACTTTTTACGTAATATTCAAAAGAAGCAATTTAACGAGAGTTACGATAAAAAATTTGAAGTTAAAAATAAAAACGTCGTCGTCGTCGGCGGCGGCGATACGGCAATGGATTGTTTGAGAACGTCGATTCGCGAAGGGGCTAAAAGCGTGACATGTTTATACCGTCGCGATAAATACAATATGCCCGGTTCTAAAAAAGAGTTTAAAAATGCGATCGAAGAGGGTGCGGAATTTATGTACAACGTCTCTCCCAAAGAGATTTTGGTAAACTCCGAAGGTCAAGCGATCGGTATCGATATGCAAAAAACGATTTTAGGCTCAAAAGACGCCTCTTCAAGGCAAGTCGTTGAAATCGTAAAAGGCGGCGATTTTAGAGTCGATGCCGACATTATCATTTTTGCATTAGGCTTTATTCCTTCCGTACCGACGTTTTTAGCGGAAAACGGTATTGAAGTCAACAAATCAGGCTGCATCGTCGTGAATAGCGAATACCAAACAACCAAATCGGGCGTCTTTGCCGGCGGCGATTGTAAGCGCGGATCAGACTTGGTCGTCACGGCCGCCAAAGAGGGTAAAGAAGCCGCCAATGCGATCGTCAAAAAGTTGTTAGGTTAAGTATGGACGTGATCGAAGCCGCACTGCAAGCCAACAGGGTACTGTATCGGCGTTTACGAACGCAAGGCTTGCATGCGGACGATCACCTCTGTTTTGAACAAGGTGCGGGAGGCGATCGAAGTTCGGCGATCGATTTAGAAGCCGAACGAATTTTTATCGAGCATTTGCTTCCTTTCGGAACGATTATTTCCGAAGAGAGCGGAACGATCGAAAATCCCGACATGTCATCGTATATCGTTCTAGATCCCATCGACGGAAGCGACAACCTTTTATCGCATTTGCCCTATTACGGTACGTCGGTTGCCTATTTCGAAGAGGGAAAATGCACCAAAGCCGTTATCGCAAATTTAGCCAACGGCGATTGTTTTATGAAGGATCAAAACGGACTCAAACGCGCTCACCTCGACGAAAAAAATTTCAGCGACGTTTGGTGCAATCCGTTTAGCAAAGTGGGTATTTTCGAGCGCGCTTACGCATCTTCTCGTCTGCATCCTTTATTGCAAAAAGCAGGACTCAAATACCGTTCTCCCGGAGCATTCGCACTCTCTTTAGCGTATGCGAGAGATGTTTCGTTCGTGTTGTATGAGGGAGCTATCCGCTCATACGACGTGGAAGCGGGACGCTTTATGTGCGAGGATTTATACCTTTACGAAACGCAGGAGCTTTTTCTCGTAAGCAAAGATAAGGAAATTTTCGATAGAATAATTGACTTATTTATAAGCAATTAGCTTTCAAAGAGGATGCATACGTATGGGATTTGCCGAAATCTTCAGTAAAATAAGAAAGACACAATCCGCTCCGAGCGAAGCACCTAGCCATTGGGTGAAATGTAGCGCGTGTCAATCGTTAATGTATTATAAAGAGGTCGAACAACGTTTTAACGTCTGCCCAAAGTGTGGATTTCATATGCGAATTTCTGCCACAAAACGTATTGAGCAATTAAGCGATGAGGGAAGTTTCGTTGAGTTTGATGCAAATTTGATCCCCGTCGATCCTTTAAAATTCGTGGATAAAAAATCGTATAAAAAGCGTATCGAAGAGGCTGAGGAAAAAACGGGAAAACATTCGTCCGTGATTTGCGGCACATGTACGATCGAGGGCGTGAAAGTTCAACTCGTCGTGTTTGATTTTGCGTTCATGGGCGGAAGTTTAGGGTCGGTCGAGGGTGAAAAAATCGTTCGAGCGATTCATCGGGCGATTGAGGCCAAAGAAGGACTCGTAATCGTGAGTGCCAGCGGCGGTGCCCGTATGCAAGAGAGCACTTTTTCTCTGCTTCAAATGTCCAAAACATCCGCTGCGTTAGCAAAACTTGCCGAAGCAAAACTGCCCTACATTTCGATCTTAACCGATCCTACGATGGGCGGGGTGAGTGCATCGTTTGCCTTTTTGGGCGATATTATTATGGCGGAACCGGGTGCATTGGTCGGTTTTGCGGGACAAAGGGTTATTAAACAAACGATCGGTGCCGATTTACCCGAAGGCTTTCAAAAAGCGGAATTTTTATTGGAACACGGTTTGATCGATATGATCGTTACGCGCGAAGAGATGAAAAAGACGGTTGCGGATTTGATGAAGCTTTTGGGAGCACATTGTAAAAGTGATGATTTTGAGCTAAGACTCAAAGCATGAACATCACGGTTTACACGATTGAAAAAAGCAACGACAAATCACTCGACGCGCTAGCGTCGGAGTATATTAAAATGATTTCACGCTTTGCCAAAGCGCAAGAAGTCAAGATCTTTACGAAACAGATAGCCTTAGCACAAACCATCGGCGAAAAAGAAGCGAGAGCTTCTTATACGAAAGCGTACGAGCCTTTTTTAAAAGGCTACAACATCGCTTTAGACGTACAAGGAACGCTCGTAGACAGCGAAACGTTTAGCCTTTTTTTTGATGAAGACGTCCATATTAATTTTTTTATCGGAGGTGCATTCGGTTTTGATGAGGCTTTTTTGGGGCAAACTCAAAAGATTATAAGTTTAAGTAGATTAACATATGCGCACAAAATTGCAAAGGTGGTTTTATTTGAACAGATTTATCGGGGATTGTGCATAAAAAACAACCATCCCTATCATAAATAGTCGATTATAATGCAGGGCAACTTTTCTAAAGGAAACAAAGGATGAGAGAGAACGAGTTAAAGCATTTCGAGGATCTTCTAAAAGAAAGAAAGGTTCAAATCAAAAAAAACATCGAAGATTCTATGCGTGAGATCGATGATCTCAAAGACAGCGAAGTCGGAGATGAAGCCGATCATGCCTCCGTCAGTACCGATCGTATGATCGAACAAGCGATTAGTACGCAACAGATGAAAGAGCTGAACGAAATCGAATTTGCACTCAATAAAATTCGCAACGGTACGTACGGTATTTGCGAAATGTGCGAAGAAGAGATCGGATTTCAGCGTCTTAAAGTCAAGCCGCATGCGAGGTATTGTATCGTATGCCGCGAAATTATAGAGAAGTCGGCAAAAAACAAATAAACGAGAAAATTATTCTAAAAGTAGGAACAGATGGGCATTAAACGTTATATCCTTTTATCACTGATTTATATGGTGGCTCTTGGGCTTTACGTATATAGCTTTAGCGCTGAAAGCTATGCGCTAACGCTTTTGGGAGTCTCTTTAAACTTACCGGTGGCATTATGGATTACGATTCCCGTATTGGTTCTCGTCTTAGGATCGATCGTTCATCTCGTTTTCTACAATTTTAAAGATTTCCTCTACAAACGTGCACTTAAAAAGGATTTTGAGTTGTTTCAAGAAGCGGCAAAAAATCGTATTTTAGGCGAAGAAGTAACGCACAATTATAAAACGGACGGATTCAAATTTGCGGGACGCGTTTTAAGTTGTATGCGGTTTGATCCGACCTTACCGACCTCTTTTATCGAAGAGGAGGTTGCAAAAGCGTGTGCGTTGGCGGTGAGTATCGAAAACGGTAATTACGAAGATATGAAAAAATACCGTTTAGCAAAAACCAATCCTTTAGCCGTTAAAAATACGATCAACCGATTGAGCGTAGAGCCGAAATTTGCGACGGAAGTTTTGAAAAATTGTAAAGACCTCCAAAGCGAGTTATGCCAAAAAGCCTATAACGCACTTTTAAATTTTGCCAGTTTCAATGAAATTAAACGCTATGATTTTGCTACCGATAAAAAAGCGTTTCGCCGTATGATGGAGCGTTATTTGGATGCGGACGATAGTTTTGATATGGATTTAAAATCCATCGAAGATATGCTCGACCAATGCGCGGCGGATAGAATCGATTATTTGGACCTTGCCCGCGAAATTAAAGCCAAACTCTCTCCCGATGCTTTAATCGCCTTGTTCGAAAAACTGTACAATACCAAAGGAAGCGTTGCGGCTGATGCGTATCTGTATGTTTTATACGATCTTCAAATGATCGATAAAATTCGTGAGATTTTAGTCAATTCCGATCGTGACGAGTTTGTGCGATTTAAAACCGTCCTCTTTTTAAGGGATAACGCTAAAAGCATTGATATTGACGCATTTCTTCGCGTATGAGTTATGAGATAGATTTTGAGCGGGGCATTTTAGCCCTTGCTCCGCTTGCCGGTTTTACCGATCTCCCGTTTCGTTCCGTCGTCAAAAAATTCGGCGCGGACGTGACCTTCTCCGAAATGATCAGCGCCAACGCGTTAAAACACCATTCGGCAAAAACGTTTAAAATGCTCACGAAATCGCCGTTGGAAACTCCCTATATCGTGCAGATTGCCGGCTCGGATTTAGCGGTCATTAAAGAAGCGGTTTTGATGCTAAACGACATCGAAGGCATCGACGGTATCGATCTTAATTGCGGTTGTCCCGTGCCTAAAGTCGTTTCTCAAGACGCGGGTTCGTCGCTACTGCTCAATCTTCCGCATATGCAAAAAATCATCGAAACGATCAAAACGCATTCGAACAAACGCTATACCAGCGCGAAAGTTCGCTTGGGATTTACGACGAAAATCCCCGAGACGATTGCCAAAGCCTGCGAAGAAGCGGGGGTCGATTTTATGAGTATTCACGGTAGAACCCGTTCGGGCGGATATAAAGCGGAAGTGGATTATGAAGCGATTGCACGGGCACGTGCGTCGGTTCGCATTCCCGTCATTGCCAACGGCGACATTACCGACTACGAAAAAGCCTTACATGTCAAGGCGGTAACGGGGTGCAACAGCCTGATGATCGGACGCGGGGCGGTGGGAAATCCGTGGATTTTTTACCAAATCAAACACGCACTTCCTTTTGTCGATAAAACGAAAATTTTGGAGATCGTTTCCGAACATTTTGATGCCATGATCGAGGTTTACGGAAGACAGGGTGTTTCGCTTTTTCGCAAGCATTTACACACCTATTCCAAAGGCTTTCGAGAAGCTTCGGAATTTCGCGACCGCGTCAATCGAATCCACGACGTCGACGCGATGCGCGAGGCTATTGACTTTTTCTTTGCAAATGCACTATCATAAGGATTCGTTAGCGTAAAAACTCTTGAGGAAGAGCTATGTTACAGGGATTACGGGCACGTAGCATTTTACTGAGTATCGTAGCTTTTCTTATTTTGGGCAGTATCAGCCTAGCCTTTACCTATCAGCTAACGCGGGATCTTAGACTGACGTTCGGTGAAAAATACGCGATCGAACATGCTCTTCGACACAGTCAACGCATTGCCGATATGCTTGCTCTTAATATTCGCTTAGCCGAACATACTATGACCTCGGATGCTTTGCATCGATGGTTGTCGAACGAGTCGGATGAAACGGCGAAAGAAGAGAGTTTAAAACTGCTTAACGACTCGCTTCGTATGGCAAAAGCCGATAGTTGGTTTGTTGCCTTTTCCGGCAGTGAACATTTTTACTACGAAGATCTTAACCGCAGTTATCACGCCTTTCAACCGCTGAAAAAGCTCTCCGCTTCCAACACGAACGACGGATGGTTTTACCATACGATGCGCTCGGCAGATACCTTCAATTTAAATATCGACTACGACGAGGCGGTCAAAGCGACGAAATTATGGATGAATATCCTTGTTCGCAATGAACAAAACGCTTTGGGCGTTACGGGCTTTGGGATTGATCTTGCACAATTTATCGATGCGTATGTTTTAACAAAAACCCAAGGCTTTCAAGCGATTATTCTAAATAAACAAGGTGCGATTCTCGGACATCCCGACTTTAGCAAGGTCACGCATAACGTTCACACGAGCGCGTCAAATACGTGGAAGACCATTTGGCCGTATCTTGATACGAAGAGCCAAAAAGAGCTTCGCCGTTATATGCAAGACCTTCCTTCTCATGCATCGGATGTTTTTACATGTAAATTACGATACGACGGAAAAGAGTATACGGTGGCGTTGGCATATATGCCTTACGTGGATTGGATAGGGCTTTCGATGGTCGATGTCAGCACGCTTTTGACGCTGTACGATATGCGTATGGCATTTACGGTGTTGATCGTTTTGGGGTGTTTGAGCGCTTGGATCGCTTACGTTCTCTCTCAGTCGTATTTTTTAACCCCGATTCGCCATCTTAGCTCCGTCGTTAAAGCCGTATGTGCGGGCGACTATACGCAAAGAGCTCCCTTGGATAAAGAAACCGATGAACTCTCGACGCTAAGCCGCGACGTCAATGCCATGATCGATATGGTGCAAGAAGCTCAAAGTGCGACGATTCAAAGGTATCGTTGGTTGGCGGAAAATTCGCATGACGTTATCTGGGTGATGGGCGTGGACGGCAAATTTGTTTACGTCAGTCCTTCCGTGAAACGATTGCGCGGATTTAGCGCGGAAGAGGTGATGGATCAATTGTTTGAAGAGGTGATTTGCGAAGGATCGAGGCAAACGGTTTTACATCTTATGGAAATGGCGATCATGGAAGCGGCTAACGGAGCAATCCTTGATGCAAAAAACGTTTTAGTCGAACAACCGTGTAAAGACGGTAACACGGTTTGGACGGAAGTCAATGCTCGTCTAGTCGTCAATCAACAAGACGGCTCCATGCAGTTTATCGGCATTACGCGCGATATTACGGAACGTTTGGCGGCAGAAGAGGAGATCAAAAAGCTAGCATTTTACGACCCTCTGACGCACCTTGCCAACCGAAGGCTTTTTGTGGATAAGCTGGAAAGTAGCCTTGTTACATGCAAAAAAGAGCATACGTTCGCAGGCGTCATTTTCCTTGACTTGGACGATTTTAAGCCTTTGAACGATACGTACGGGCATCAAGCGGGCGATGAACTGCTCATCGAAGTTGCACGTCGTTTAAAGGAAACGGTTCGTGCAACGGATACCGTAGGACGTTTCGGCGGCGACGAATTTGTGATTTTAGTGGCGCAATTAGGCTTTACCCGCGAGGAAGCTTTCTCTACGGTTACACGCATAGCGCACCAAATCGCCGCGTTCATCGCGCAACCGTACCCGCTTTCGTCAACCGTGTATACGCTCAGTGCTAGCATCGGCGTCTTGCTTTTTAATGAGGCTCAAAACGATGCAAAAACGATTCTTGATGAAGCCGATAGTGTGATGTATCGGGCAAAAGATGCGGGTAAAGCGTGCGTGATCGTCCAAGGATAATCTAATATCCGTCGTCAAAGCCGCGCGTTTTATGCTTTTCTTTTTTGTAGCTACCGCGGTATTTCTCTTTTTCCAACAAGTTCGCCTCTTTTAAAAGACGTTTATGTGCGGCATCTTTGTCGGCATCTTGGGTTTCTATCGTCGAGACGACAAGATTGGCGTAGGCTTCAAGCGTATGCGTGTAAGTTGAATCGAGCCGAACGGCTTGCACTTTGTGTAAAGTTTTGAGACTTTTTTGCGCACGTTTGACAAACAGATCGTAATCAAACTGTTCGTTTTTCAGCGCACTGACGCAACTGCTTAAGAAACGCTCTAACGCGCGAATGTATTTTACTCTGGCTTCTTTATCGTTCATGTTCATGGTAGATTCACGATATTTAAAAAGTGTAACAACTGGCTAACGAGAATAAAAAACGGAATAAACACCAAAGACGTAACAAAGACGAGCATCGTGACGTCTAGCGGTTTGCATTCGTACAGCGCCGCCAAATTAACGTTGGTAACGGCTAAAGGAACGATCAACTCCAAAAAGATCAAAGTCGCGACCATCGGTTCCAAATCAAGAGCGTAAAATAAAATAGCACCGGCGATCAGCGGCGTCAGTAAAAACTTAATCATTCCGACATGTAAGACCAATGTGACGTTCATGCTTTTGAGATGAATGTTGTAAAGGTACATGCCAAAGACGATCAACTGAATGACCATCGTACAGTATGCGCCCATTTCCATGGAACGCATCAGTGCCGGATGAAAACGCACGCCGGAAAAATTAAGGATCAACGCTAAAAACGCAAACCAGATGACGGGAAGTTTGACGATATTGAAAAGCGACTCTTTGATGCTAAAATTGCCGCGCGAATAGAAAAAGACGCCGAGCGTATAGACGATAAAAACGTTGCTAATATTGATCATGCTGGTGTAGATAATGGATGCGTCGCCAAAAAGCGCAATACCCAAAGGAATACCTAAATTGCCCGTATTGCCGATAATGACGCAAATCGTGACGATCGATTTTTCTTTGATGTCGGTAAAGAAAAGACGTGCGATAACAAAGCTCACCAGAACGCAAAAGAGCGAAATCGCCACATACCAAAACGGTACTTGAAGCAACGATAAATCGATCGGACGGGAAGAGAGTCCCCAAAACGAGAGCATCGGTTGCAAAAAGTAGATGGAAAGCAACACCATACCTTTTTCGTTCATCTCTTCTTTAAGCACTTTTTTGGACATAAAGCCTAAAAGGATAAAGGCATAAATCGACAGAATGGAGATAGCAATCGTCATCGAGGCTTAATGCTCTGCCTCTTCAAAAGGAGGGTAATCCGCTGAAGCTTTATTTTTGTAAGTGCTAAGTTTGTTATCTTGCAGTTTCAAGTAGTCGTCCAAACGCCTACGATTTTCCTCAAAGACTTTTTCAAAATCGTTGTCGTCTTTGACTTCGCCGTTTTGAAATTTTTCCAAAAGAACGTTGGTATTTCCGGTCATAACGAGGTAACGAATGCTACCGTATTCAAATAAAACGACGCTGTTTTGCGTATCGAGCTGTTTTTTATGCAGTAAATTGACCTCTTGACCGACACCCGTTTTAGGGTTAAAAAGCCAAGATTTCCCCGCTCCGCCGCTTTTTGCGGGACGAATCGTTCGTACGCCGATGCGACGTTTGATCCAGAACATCAACGCAATTAAAAACAGTAAAACGATAATAACGACGATATAGCGCGTATCGATCAAATCGCTTGTCGGGCTAGAAGACGAGGGTGAAAGCGACGGAGCGGCTTCGGTATCGGACGTTTTGGCTTGCATGATGCTTCCGCGAATGCGAAGACCAAAGCCGTCGACGGTTTTAGAGGCGACGACGCTGATGCGTTTATCGCTTTTGAGCACCACTTTGAGGGCATTGTTTTTTTCCGGAATAATCACGAGTTCTTGAATAATCGCCGAGTTAATACTCTTCTCGATCATCTTGTCGTAGCCTAAATCATTAATCGTTAACGTAATGGAAGACGCATCGTTTTTTTGCGAAATACTGCCTTCGTGCGGCGCGTCAAACGAGAGCATCACATCGACGCGATCGCTTCTTTCATAGACGTTGTAGGTTAAAAGGTTGGAAGCGCAAAGCCAAGAGGAAAGAGCAAACAGAACGTATAAAAGTCTCATAGGCTCTCTTTTTTAAAGTATTGGATAACGGTTTTGGAGTCTAAAATCTCGTTGATACGAATGGCAAGGTTTTTTTCGTAAACCATCACTTCGCCTTTACCGAAAATCTTTCCGTTGATGTAAAGTTCGACACTCTCGCCCGCAGGTTTTTCTAAGTCGATGACCGAGCCTTTTTCCAGTTTTAAAAGTCTTTGAATCGTGATATGCGTCGTTCCAAGCTCCGCTACGAAATCGACACTGATATCTAAAAGATTTTCAAATCCGGAGAGCAGTTTGCGTGCGACGTACTCTTGATCGGCTGCGTCCAATGTTATTCCTTTGAAGCTTCGTTAGCGTAATAAAGCAAAAACTCTTCCAAAACCTTTGGTAATGCTCTTATTATAATGGATTTTGGTTAAAGTATCGATTAAAGTTCGATGTCGATTCCGACGGGGCAGTGGTCGGAGCCTTGAATTTCGGGCAAAATAAACGCATCGTTGAGTCTTGGCGCAAGCTCTTCGGAGATGAAAAAGTAGTCGATTCTCCAGCCCACGTTTCTGCTTCTCGCTCCCGCGCGGTACGACCACCACGAGTAGGCGTCTTTTCGGTCGCCGTGAACGTGGCGAAACGTATCGACGTAGCCTACATGTAAAAGCGTGTCGATCCATGCGCGTTCAACGGGTAAAAAGCCCGAAGTATTTTCGTTGGCTTTGGGGTGGGCAAGGTCGATTTCGCGGTGGGCGGTGTTGACGTCGCCGCAAACAATGATACTTTTGCCTTGTTTACGAAGCGTTTGCATATGCTCCAAAAAATCGGCGTAAAAGCGCATTTTGTGTGCGAGGCGTTCTTCGCTTTGTTGACCGTTGGGAAAGTAGACGTTAAACAAGACCGTATCGCCGAAACGGTGCTCCAAAATTCTTCCTTCTTCGGTATGATCGATCTGTAGGTCGGTTGAGGTATCTGCAAAAGGGATGCGCGAAAGGCTCATCGTCCCCGAGTAGCCTTTTTTCTTTGCGGAGTTTACGTAACGATGCGTGAGCGGATGAGTAAAAAGATCGGTCGGGATTTGTTCGTATTCGGCTTTGATCTCTTGCAAGCATAAAATATCGGGTTGGTAGGTGTCGACCCACGAAAATGCATTTTTCGAGGCGACGGCGCGAATGCCGTTGACGTTCCACGAGATGAGTTTCATCAAAAATCCTTTCTAAAAACGTTGCGTATCTTAACACGCGATCTTTTAAAACGACCTATAGCGGCATACAATTTGCATAAGTCCCTCCAAAGCAAAGGAGCAAACGATGGTCTTTACGCCTCACCGACGAATCGTCTTTTACGAAAAAACGGGTTGTAGCGGCAATGCCCGCCAAAAGGCACTTTTACGTGAATACGGGATAGAGATTGAGGTACGTAGTTTGTTGGAAACTCCGTGGGACAAGCCTACGCTTGAGGCCTTTTTTGAAGGGCTTACGCCGCGTGAGATGCTCAATCCGTTTGCGCCGCAACTTAAAGACGGTACGTTTAAGCTTGCAGAGTATACGAAAGAGAGCCTGATCGAAGCGATGATACGCACACCGATTTTGATTCGCCGTCCGCTCCTTCAAATAGGCGACGTAAAGCTCTGCGGTTTTGATATTGCGCGCCTGAACGAACTCTTACATGTCACGATGCCCGTACCCGAAAATATCAACGCCTGTTTAAGCAGTGACGCATGCAACAATGCTTAGAATACATTTGTCGGGAATTTGAAAAAGTCAAGGACTATTTGCATCGACCGACGCGTGAAAAAGAGCGGATCATCGACAACCTTTTTGCCAATTTTATGCAGTGCTTTTCGGAGTACCCGTTTGAAAAAAAACGCTATCCTAAAGAGTTTTTGGAAGCGGCAAATCTCTACAACGCGGGCGATGCGGTAGTACGTCAACGCTTTGCGGACATCGGGATGCGCTATTTGCTCTTAAGCGATTTTTACGATTACGTGAAGATTACGCATCTTGATCGCAAGGTTTAAGCAAAACTGCCCAGCGAAAAAGCGGAGAGTATAAAGGCGGCGAGCATTAAAAACGGGATAAACCATAGCGACGTAAAAAAGATAAGGCTCGCCACGTCTAACGCCCGACAGTCGTAGAGTGCGGCAAGGTTGACGTTGACGACGGCGAGCGGAACGATGAGTTCCAAGAAAAGCACCGAAGCGACAAACGGCGTGATCGGTAAAACGAAAAAGAGCAACCATACCGTCAAGACGGGCATCAAAACGAATTTGAGCAGATGTACGTGCCATAAGAGTTTGACGTTGAGTTCTTTGAGCTTGACGTTATAAAGGTACATACCGAAAATCATCAACTGAATGACGATCATGCTGTACGCCCCCATCTCCAACGACTGAAACAAAACGGGATGAATGCGAATCCCCGAAAAATTTAACGCAAGTGCCAGCATCGCCGCCCAAATAATCGGCAGTTTAAAGATATTGACGAATGCTTGTCGCAGGCTTGAGCTCCCCGCCGAATAGAAAAAAACGCCTAGCGTGTAGGTCATGAGGGTGTTGGCGACGCTGATCATACTGGTGTAGATGATGGACTCTTCTCCCAAAAGGGCGATACCCAAAGGAATGCCGAGGTTTCCCGTATTGTTCAAAGCCGAGGCAATCGTCATAATCGAACGCTCTTTTTTGTCGTTGAAAAAAAGTCGAGCGATGAAAAAGCCGAGCGCAATCGTTAGAAACGAAAACACAAGATAGTACGCCGGAACTTTGAGCAAGTCTAGACTGATAGGTTTGGTCGAAAGTCCCCAAAACGAGAACATCGGATGCAAAAAATAGACCGAGAGGATGACCATACCGCGCTCTGAAAGCTCGTCTTTGAAAATTTTTTTGGCGACGTACCCGAGCACGATAAAAACGTAAATTGCCGAAACGGAAAGCACGATGTTCATAAGTCAGCTTTACATGTCAAGATGTGAAATAGGTATTGTAACGCAATTTCGCATCATCATTGACGCTTTCGTGCTACAATGAAACGAAAAAAAAGGCTCTGGATGAAACATTTTATAGCCGGCATTCAAACCGCCATCATCGGCACACTTGACGCGAAAGGAGATCCTTTTAGCTCTTACGCACCTTACATGTACGATCAAAACCGTTTTTACGTCTACATTTCCGACATCGCCACGCATGCTAAAAATCTTCAAAGAAATCCCAAAGCGTCACTTTTCTTCGTGGAAGACGAGAGTAAAACGGACAATCTCTTTGCCAGAAAGCGCGTCTCATTGCAGTGCGACAGCCAAAAAATAACACGAGGCAGTGAACGTTTTGAGGAAGTTTTAAGTCTGTTTGCAGAGAAATTTGATACCAAAATGGTCGCAACGTTGAAAAAGATGACCGACTTTAATCTCTACGAATTCAAAGTAACGTACGGTGAAGCGACGTTTGGGTTTGGAAAGGCGTATTTTATCGGTGGGGAAAATATGGACGAACTCGTCCCTAGAGGCGAAGCAAATCCACATCACGGGGTGAAGTAAAAAGCTTTACATGTAAAGTTTTCTATGCAAAATTTAGCTAAAATTTAACGCATAAAATTAATGGTCAAAAGTTAAAAGTTTAGCCCTGACCCCTAAATTTTTCAAAAATGCCACACTTTCTCAACTCAAAAACTACACGTTTATCTGTTTAGACTCTGGCATCGAATGGGAAGAACTAGACTATCAGCTGAGTATCGAGAGTATGTTACATGTAGAGAGTAGGGTTGCGTAAATCGGGAGAAAAGTTAAAAGTAAAGCCCTTTAATCTTTTTTAAATCTTCTTAAATCTCTAAATATAAAGGAAAAACATCATGAATTATCAAAATGAGAAGGATTTTTTTTGTAGAACATTACATAATTTAGAAATCTATCGAGAAGAAAAGCAAAAAAATCCAAAAGCGTTTGAATATGAAATAACACAGCTCATCAATTCATTTTTTGGCTTGATTATATTTGTAAAGGCTAATGCAATACAAGAAAATCCAGCTTTGGAAGATTTTGTAGAAGCAAATGTTCCAACAAAATGGGATTATGTATATTATGGCAAACAAGAAGATCATAATTTTTTCAATTATTTAAGGCATATACGAAATGCTATCGCTCATCCGACTTATGATGAAAATTTAGAAATAAAATCAGAAAACAATGATATTAGCTCAATTATATTTAGAGACAAGGATCCAAAAAATCCGAAGAATATATTTGAAGCTAATTTAACAATCAAAAAAATAGATGAATTGATTGAGCTTATTTCAAAAGCTTTTTTGGGAACAGATCAGTGTACACCTGAAGGAAAGATTAAAAATTAAGGATTTGAGCTAAACTTTTAACTTTTTACGCATCTAAAAAATTAGCCCTTGAATCCAAGGGCTAAATTCTTTACATGTAAATCTGTCCACCACTCTTTTTAAAGTGTTCTGCTTGCTCTTCCAACCCTTTTTCTAGCGCAACATTGACATCTTCCGCGCCGATTTTTTCAGCGTAGTCACGAACATCTTGTGAGATTTTCATCGAACAAAATTTTGGGCCGCACATGGAGCAAAAATGCGCGACTTTGGCACTTTCCACTGGGAGCGTTTTGTCGTGGTATTCACGTGCGCGGTCTGGGTCGAAGCCTATGTTGAACTGGTCGTACCAACGAAACTCAAAACGCGCTTTGCTCATGGCGTTGTCTCGGATTTGCGCTCCGGGGAAGCCTTTGGCAAGGTCTGCGGCGTGGGCGGCGATTTTGTAGGCGATGATGCCTTCTTTGACGTCTTCTCGGTTGGGTAAGCCTAAGTGCTCTTTTGGGGTGACGTAGCAGAGCATCGCCGTACCGTACCAGCCGATTTGCGCTGCACCGATGGCTGAGGTGATGTGGTCATAGCCTGGAGCGATGTCGGTAACGAGCGGTCCAAGGGTGTAGAAGGGTGCTTCAAAACAGTCTTCTAACTCTTTGGTCATATTTTCTTTGATTTTTTGCATTGGCACGTGTCCCGGTCCTTCGATCATCACTTGTACGTCGTGTTTCCATGCGATTTTGGTGAGTTCTCCTAAGGTTTCAAGCTCAGCAAATTGCGCTTCATCGTTGGCATCGTACAAAGAACCTGGGCGCAAGCCATCACCTAAAGAAAAGGCGACGTCATAGGCTTTCATGATCTCACAGATGTCCTCAAAATGGGTGTAGAGGAAGTTTTCTTTGTGGTGGTGCAGACACCATTTTGCCATGATGCTTCCCCCACGTGAGACGATGCCAGTCAGTCGTTTTGCGGTCATAGGAACGTATGAGAGGCGCACGCCTGCGTGAATGGTGAAGTAGTCCACGCCTTGCTCGGCTTGCTCGATAAGCGTGTCACGATAGACTTCCCACGTCAAATCTTCGGCGATGCCGTTTACTTTTTCTAGAGCTTGGTAGATGGGCACTGTACCGATAGGCACGGCGGAGTTTCTAAGTATCCACTCTCTGGTTTCGTGGATGTTTTTACCTGTCGATAAGTCCATGACCGTGTCTCCGCCCCATCGCGTAGACCACAGCATCTTTTCGACTTCTTCTTCGATGGAGGAAGTGGTGGCGGAGTTACCGATGTTGGCGTTGATTTTGACCATGAAGTTACGCCCGATGATCATCGGTTCGGCTTCAGGGTGATTGACATTTAAAGGTAGGACGGCTCGTCCTGCGGCGATCTCTTGGCGTACAAATTCAGGGGTGTAAACCTCAGGCAGGTTCGCTCCAAAATGCTCACCCTTGTGTTGTGCGCCTAAGAGTTTGTTTTGGCGTGCGACTTCAAGGTTGCAGTTCTCACGAATGGCGACATACTCCATCTCTGGGGTGATGATGCCAGCACGGGCGTAGTGCATTTGGGTGATGTTTTTGCCCACTTTCGCACGGCGTGGTTTTTTGAGATTTGGGAAGCGAAGGGTTTTAAGTTCTTCATCTTCAAAGCGTTTATGAAAATAAGCAGAGCTAAAATCGGCTAGTTGCTCCGTGTCAGCTCGCTCCTCTATCCATTTCGCACGAATGGGTTTTAAGCCTTGGTGCAAGTCGATGGTAACGCTTGGGTCGGTGTAAACGCCTGAAGTGTCATAGACGTGAAGCGGTGGGTTTTCTTCCATGCTTCCATCGCTTTTTGCGGTTGGGCTAAGCGCTATTTCACGCATGGGGACACGAATGTCTTCACGTGAGCCTTGGATGTAAATTTTACGAGAGCTTGGGAAGTTTTGAATGTAAGATGAATCTATTTTTTCAAGATTATCGAGGACTTTAGACATGGGTTTATCTCCTTATTTCCTACGCCGGCATTATCCGGATCAGGTTCGTGAAACCGCATTAAC
The DNA here is from genome assembly GCF_000789415.1 of Sulfurospirillum sp. MES. NCBI lineage: Bacteria > Pseudomonadati > Campylobacterota > Epsilonproteobacteria > Campylobacterales > Sulfurospirillaceae > Sulfurospirillum > Sulfurospirillum sp. MES. The sequence goes on from NZ_JSEC01000001.1 coordinate 575,046, forward strand.
GGTTTCTTGGGGTATTATCTCAGCCGATAAAACGCGGTTTTATCTAGCACCCCCACAGACAACGGTATGGTTAAAGAAAAAGATTATACGCAAGGGAACTTAAACGGCGCGTAAGATGAGAACTTAAGTTTTGTCTTTTTCCCGTACGTTTCTTTTTGAAAAGGATCACGTTTGTTTTTAAATCGTTTATTAAGAGGGGTTCGAGTAAAATAGATCACTTCTTAAAAAGCGGGATAGATGGAAATAGGATTTGGACTTTTAGGCGTTTTTGTGGGTTTTGCTTCCGGTTTTTTCGGTATCGGGGGAGGAACGCTTTTAGTGCCTATTTTTCTTTATATGGGCTATGACATCAAAACCGCCATCGGTATTTCGGTCATGCAGATGATCTTTAGTTCGATGTTGGGTTCGTATCAAAACTATAAAGCCGGAATTTTAACGCTTAAAAGCGGTCTAATTTTAGGATGCGGTGCATTGGCGGGAGCTTCTTTTAGCGGACTTATCGTCGATACTTTATCGCATATGACGTTGCTTTTTTTGTTTGAGGCGGTTTTAGCACTTTCGATGTACAAAATGTTTACGACGGCATTGGAGAGCTCCAAACCTCCTTACGAGTCCCACCTTCTCTTGGCTTTTTTGGGTGTTGTTTTGGGTGCCGTGTCGATTAGCACGGGTACCAGCGGCGCGATTTTTCTAACGCCCGTTCTTACGGGATTTTTACATTGGGATATTAAAAAAGCCGTTGCGACAACGCTTTTTTTTGTCATCTTCGGCTCAATTTCGGGGTTTTTCAGTTTGGCGATGCACGGTTACGTGGATTACGAAGTCGGTGCATTGGTTAGTGTCGGATCCGTTGTAGGCGTCTATTTCGGCGTCATGCTTTCCCATAAAATAGCGAAAAAAGAGCAAAAACGTGCCTTGTTAATACTCTATACGGTAATGTTTTTGCTGACGCTCAATAAAATTTTAAGCGAGATGAATGTTTTATGATCAAAATATACGGTGCAAAAGAGAACAATCTTAAAAATATCAACTTAGAGATTCCCAAAAATAAACTGGTCGTTTTTACGGGACTGAGCGGAAGCGGTAAAAGTACCTTGGCGTTCGATACGCTCTATGCCGAAGGGCAACGTCGTTATATCGAGTCGCTCTCCTCGTATGCCAGACAGTTTTTAGATCGCGTGGGTAAACCCGACGTCGAGAAGATCGAGGGTTTGACGCCCGCTATCGCGATCGATCAAAAAACCACGAGCAAAAATCCGCGCTCAACCGTGGGGACGATTACCGAGATTTACGACTATCTGCGGTTGCTTTACGCGCGCGTCGGAAAGCAGCATTGTCATATTTGCGGTCAAGAAATCTCGCAAATGTCGGTAGCGGATATTATCGAACAGGTTTTAAAATTGCCCGCAGAGACGAAGCTCTCGATCTTAGCACCGTTGGTACGCGAGAAAAAGGGTAGTTTCGCCGATATGATCGAATCGTTGCGCCATAAAGGTTACGTGCGTGCTTTGATCGACGGCGTGATGGTACGGCTCGATGAAGAGATCGAACTTCTTAAAACCAAAAAACATACGATTAAAGTCATTATCGACCGTGTGGTCATTCGCGAAGAAAATTTTGATCGTATCGCCACCGACATTGAAAAAGCCCTTTTGGAGAGTTACGGCGAAGTCGAGCTTGACATCGCCAATGCCGAAGAAGTAGGGCTTCTTGTTTCACATATTCATTACAGCGAACATTTGGCGTGTTTTGACTGTAAAATCAGTTTTGAGCCGCTAGAACCGCTTTCGTTTTCGTTCAATTCTCCCAAAGGCGCATGTCCTACATGTGATGGGTTAGGGATTCGCTACACGCTGGATTTGAAGAAAATTATTAATGAAAACGTGAGCATCGACGAAGGGGCGATTCGTATTTTTTACGGCTTTAACAAAAGCTTTTACGCCAAATTTTTAGAGGCGTATTGCCAAGCGGCGGGTATTAATACGCGCATTCCTTACGAAGAGCTCGAAGAGCACCAAAAGCGTGCCATTTTGCACGGCGGCGTCGAAGAAGCGACTTTCTTTTGGAAAAAGCATAAGCTCGTACGAAAATGGGAAGGCGTCATTAAAATTGCCTACGAGATGCTTAAAGACGAAAAAGAGCTCGGCGAATACATGAGCGAAAAGGTGTGCGACACGTGCGGCGGGCATCGTTTACGTAAAGAGAGTCTTGCGGTACGCGTTGCCGGAAAACGTATCTCCGACATCTTGGAACTTCCGATCGATCAATGTTTGGAATTCTTTAAAAACAATGAAAATTTTTCATACATGTCGGCACAACAAACGATGATTGCCGCACCGATTTTAAAAGAGATCAAAGAGCGACTCTTTTTCTTATTTGACGTAGGATTGGGCTACATCAGTCTTGGGCGCGACGCGCGAACCATTAGCGGCGGCGAAGCGCAACGCATACGCATCGCGTCGCAAATCGGAAGCGGCTTGACGGGCGTCATGTACGTTTTAGACGAGCCGAGCATCGGACTTCACGAACGCGATACGCTTAAACTCATCCGAACTCTACGCAATTTGCAGAAAAAAGGCAACTCCGTGATTGTCGTCGAACACGACAAAGAGACGATCAAAACGGCGGATTTTGTGGTGGATATCGGTCCGGGGGCCGGAAAATTCGGCGGCGAAATCGTTTTTGCGGGAACGAACGAAGCACTTCTAACCAGTAATAGTCTCACCGCACAGTACATCAACGGAACAAAAACGATCGATTATCGCCAAAACAGGGCACAAGAGCGTTGGATCGAGCTCAATCACGTCAGTATCAACAACATTCACGACTTAGACGTTAAAATTCCTTTGGGAAACCTCGTCGCGATTACGGGCGTGAGCGGTAGCGGTAAAAGTTCGTTGATTCTTCAAACCTTGCTTCCGGTCGCCAAAGAGTACCTTAATCGCGCTAAGAAGATCAATAAAGTCGCCGGCGTCGAATGCATAGGACTCGATCAACTCGATAAAGTCATCTACCTCGATCAAAGCCCGATCGGCAGAACGCCGCGCTCCAATCCTGCGACCTATACGGGCGTGATGGACGAAATCCGTGCCTTATTCGCCAAAACCAAAGAGGCACAGATTCGCGGATACGGCGTCGGGCGTTTTTCGTTTAACGTCAAAGGCGGAAGGTGCGAAAAGTGCCAAGGCGACGGCGAAATCAAGATCGAAATGCACTTTTTACCCGACATCATGGTCAAGTGCGACACTTGTAAAGGGCAACGCTACAACGCCCAAACGCTAGAGATCAAATACAAAGGCAAATCCATTGCCGACGTTTTGGACATGAGCGTGGACGAAGCCCATGACTTTTTCAAAGCGATTCCGAAAATTAACCAAAAGATTCAAACGTTGGTCGACGTCGGTTTGGGATACATCACGCTTGGACAAAACGCCGTGACGCTGAGCGGCGGCGAGGCGCAACGCATTAAACTGGCTAAGGAACTTAGCAAAAAAGATACGGGCAATACGTTGTACGTTTTAGACGAACCGACGACCGGATTGCACTTCGCCGACGTCGACCGTTTGGTCAAAGTGTTACATCATTTAACAGATATGGGTAACAGCGTTTTAGTCATCGAACACAACATGGACGTCATCAAAAATGCCGATTATCTTATCGATATGGGGCCTGAAGGCGGAAGCTACGGAGGGCGTATAATCGCGATGGGAACGCCGTTTGAAGTTGCAAGTAACGCCGAAAAATCGGGAAGCTATACGGGTAAATTTTTAGGAATGGAGATGGGTCTTTCAAACGAAAATGTTTAAACGTTTCTTTTTGAAACATTATTTTAAAAATAAAAAGCTCTAAAAGTCAAAGAAATGTCCTCTACATAAGATCGACATAACTGTTCATTATAATCGCTTTTGATCGAAACTTAATGAAAGGACATTTCTTGGAAGCAACAGCATCTATGGCGAGTAGCATAGGCTCCTTGGAAGAGACAAAGAAAAAAGATTGGAAAAGCTATACCGTTAAAAGTTTAGCGTTTTGGGTTATCGTTGCAATTATTGCGGGTATTATCTTCGGGACGGTCGATCCTAAATTGGCGGTTCAAGCCAAACCGGGAATCGATTGGTTTATCCAAGCGTTGAAATGGTTGGTCGGACCGATTATCTTTTTAACGATTATTTCGGGTATCATCGGTTTGGAGAGCCTGAAAGAGGTCGGCTCTATCGGTTTAAAAGCGTTTATCTATTTCGAAGTCGTCAGCACCTTCGCTCTTGCGATCGGCGTGTTATTCGGCAATTTCTTCGGTCCGGGACACGGAATGAATTTCGACGTCAACTCCTTGGATGCCAAAAGCGTTGACAAATACACCCATTCGACTCAAGACGTCGGTTCGTTTTGGTCGATTTTGAAAAATGCGATTCCCAGCGATCCTCTAACGCCTTTTTTAAACGGCAATACTTTACAGGTTTTAGTGATGGCGTTGGTCTTGGCGATTTTAATTTCGGCGTTCGGGGGCAAGTACAAACCTGCTATCCTCAAACCTTTAGAAGTTGCACAAGGATTTTTCTTTAAAATCTTAACGATTTTAATGTGGTTAAGCCCTGTTGCTAGCTTTAGTGCGATGGCGTTCTTGATCGGCAAGTTCGGTCTCGCTTCTTTGATCGGTATGGCAAGTTTGTTGGGGGTTATGTTGATCTCCGTTTTAGCGTTTATCTTCGGAATTTTAGGCATTATCTTATGGTTCTTCAAAATCAACGTCTTTAAATTTATGCGTTTTATCGCTAAAGAAGTCTTGATCGTATTTGCGACCTCTTCAAGCGAATCGGCGTTGGCTCCGTTGATGAAACGTTTGGAAGCTGCTGGCGTGAGCCGCGGAACGACGGGCTTGGTTATTCCTACGGGCTATTCGTTTAACTTGGATTGTACGAACATTTACCTCTCGCTTTCGATTATCTTCTTGTCGCAGGCATTCGGTATTCCTTTAACGCTTGGCGAAGAGTTGAGTATTATTCTGATCTTAATGGTTACCTCAAAAGGAGCTGTGGGCGTGACGGGTTCGGGCTTTATCGTTCTTGCCGGTACGCTTTCGGCGATGGGCGGTGCGATTCCGGTCGTGACCGTAGCGGCACTTTTGGGTGTGGATAAGTTTATGAGCGAGATGCGCGCGGTGGGAAATCTTTGCGGTAACGCGGTTGCCGCAGTCGTCGTCGGTGCATGGGACAAACAGATCGATATGGAAAAATTCCGTTATGCGCTCGATCACCCCGAATCCGTAGAAGACGCTATTCCGGGTTGATGCTTTTACGCCTTTAAAATGCTCGTGAGGGAATGTTACCGTTCACCTCACGGGTACCTCTTTTTTTACCTCTTTTGATGCTCCTTTAGTTAAAAAATCTCATTTAAATCTCTTTTGCTATGCCATAATCAAATCAGTTTATCATTAAAGGGTTTGTGTTGGAAAAAACATCGTTTAAAGATTGGAAACGTTATACGATTAAAAGTTTAGCGTTTTGGGTTGTGGTCGGCATTGTTGCCGGAATTACGCTGGGTATGCTCAATCCGAGCTTGGCGATTCAAGCCAAACCCGGCATCGATTGGTTTATCCAAGCGTTGAAATGGTTGGTCGGTCCGATTATCTTTTTAACGATTATTTCGGGTATCGTCGGCTTGGAAAGCCTAAAAGAGGTCGGCTCCATCGGTTTAAAAGCGTTTATCTATTTTGAAGTCGTCAGTACCTTCGCCCTTGCGATCGGCATTTTATTCGGCAATCTTTTGAAGCCGGGGCACGGAATGCATCTGGACGTCGAGTCTTTGGACGTCTCCGCGGTTTCAAGCTTTACCGCTAACGCTTCTTCCCAAACCGGCTCGGTTTGGGGCATTTTAAAAAGTGCGATTCCGACCGATCCGATTACGCCGTTTCTTCACGGCAATACGTTGCAGGTGTTAGTCATGGCGTTGGTCATCGCAATCGGCATTGCCGCGTTCGGGGAAAAATACAAAGAGGCGATTCTCGCTCCTTTGGAGAAAGTTCAAAACGTTTTCTTTAAAATCCTGACGATTTTGATGTGGTTAAGCCCTGTTGCGAGCTTTAGTGCGATGGCGTTTTTGATCGGCAAATTCGGTATCGCTTCTTTGATCGGTATGGCAAGTTTACTAGGGGTTATGTTGATCTCCGTATTGGCGTTTTTATTCGGTGTTTTAGGCATTATCTTATGGTTTTATAAGATCAACGTTTTCAAATTTATGCGCTTTATCGCTAAAGAAGTCTTGATCGTATTTGCGACCTCTTCGAGCGAATCGGCGTTGGCTCCGTTGATGAGGCGTTTGGAAGCCGCGGGCGTGAGCCGTGGAACGACGGGCTTGGTTATTCCTACGGGCTATTCGTTTAACTTGGATTGTACGAACATTTACCTCTCGCTTTCGATTATCTTTTTGGCTCAAGCTTTCGGTATTCCGCTCACGCTTTCGCATGAACTCAGCATCATTTTTATTTTGATGGTTGCGTCCAAAGGGGCTGTTGGCGTGACGGGTTCGGGCTTTATCGTGCTTGCCGGTACGCTTTCGGCGATGGGAGACGTGATTCCCGTAGCGACCGTAGCGGTACTTTTGGGTGTGGATAAGTTTATGAGCGAGATGCGTGCGGTGGGAAATCTTTGCGGTAACGCGGTTGCAGCAGTCGTCGTCGGTGCATGGGACAAACAGATCGATATGGAAAAATTCCGTTATGCGCTCGATCACCCCGAATCCGTGGAAGACGCTATTCCGGGTTGATACGATTCTTTCGTCTCGATGGGGCTTAGCCTCATCGGGATTTCAACAAAAGCGCGCTATAATCTATTTAAATCCTTCGAAAGAGACGGCATGTTAAAAGAAATAGCGGAGCGAATTCGCGCGTTACCTCCTTTACCCAAAACGTTTACGCAGATCAATGCGCTTTTTCATGACGAACAGGCCAGTATCGCCGATTTGGCAAAATTGATCGAAGAAGACCCGATGCTTATCGCCAATCTTCTCAAAGTCGCCAACTCCCCTTTGTACGGTTTTCGCCGTGAAATCAAAAGCGTCTTACAAGCAGTCGGGCTTTTCGGTATGTCGACGACGCACTCGTTGGTGCTTGACATGTCAATCAAAAAACTCTTAAGCGTCGATCTCGTACCGTATGCGATTTCGCCCGAAGAGTTCGCGCAGCTTTCGCACATGCAAAGCATGTTGATCTCTAAGTGGTACAAAAACGTCGATGCGGCTAGCGTTGATTTTCTCTTTTTATGTGCGTTGTTGCAAGAGAGCGGTAAAATCCTCATTGCCGACGAAATCGCAAAAAACGACGAGACGTATGCGTTTCGGTCTGAACTTGAAAACGCGTTAAGCGTCGCGGACGTCGAGAAAATGTTTGTCGGCGTTACGAGCAGCGAAGTTTCGGCGTTGATTTTTGAGCATTGGAAATTCGATAAACGAATGATCGAAGCCATTCGATTTACCGAAAGAACGCAAGATGCACCCGCGGCGATTCGCGCACAGAGCATCGCTTTAAAAATCGTCAAGACCGCCGTTGCGATTAACGCGCCTTTGAGCGAACGCAATATCAATCTAGCACTTATGCTTCTTAACAAAGAAGGTTTAGATTCCGCACCGTTTTTGGAGGCGGTCGAATCCATCAAAGCTTCATTTTAAACGCCCATATGCAAAGGCTCTTTCGTGAAAACACTCACTATTATCGATACTTTCGGCTTTTTTTTTCGTAACTATTATGCGCTTCCCGCATTGCGTAATTCCCAAGGTTTCCCGACGGGACTTTTAACGGGTTTTGCCCACTTTATCGCGGCTCTCAAAAAAGAGCACGATACCGATTACGTTCTTTTCGCGCTCGATAGCAAAGGTAAAAATTTTCGCCACGACATCGATCCCAACTATAAAGCCAATCGCCCCGAAGCACCGGAAGATTTTAAAAAACAGCTTCCCGTCGCTATTTCGTGGATTGAAAAAATGGGATTTAAAAGTTACGGCGAAGAGGGATTTGAAGCCGACGACATCATTGCTTCGGCGGTTAAATTTGCCAAACACCACGATATTAAAGTGCGAATCGTCACGCACGATAAAGATTTGTACCAGTTAATCGACGACGGACGCGTCGTTATCTACGATCCGATGAAAAAGATCGAAATTACGACCGAAAAATGTTTTGAAAAATTCGGCGTTTATCCGGATCAAATCGGCGAGTACCTCTCTTTGGTCGGCGATACCGCCGATAATATTCCCGGCGTTAAAGGCATCGGACCCAAAGGGGCGAAAAAATTGCTTGACGATTTTAAAACGATGGAGGGCGTATACGCCAATCTCGACAAAGTCGCCAATCCGCGCATCAAAACGATGTTGGAAGAGGGCAAGCAAAGTGCTTATTTAAGCCGTCGTTTGGTCTGTTTGGACGATACGCTGAGTATTGCCGATAAGTTCGAGTCGTTTCACTATCCAGATGCCCAACCGCTCTCGTACATCGTGGAAGAACTGGAAAAATACGAACTTCGCCAAATCCTTGCGCGCGTGAGAGCGGAAGGCTTACATGTAAATGTGCAAACGCCTCCGACGCAAGGGTTTAAACCGATTTTGTTGGACGACGCTAAATTGCTTTTGCGCGTCGTTGAAGGCATCGAAGAGGACGAAATAGTTGCGTTTGATACCGAAACCGACGCCTTGGATGCTTACAACGCCAACATCGTCGGATTTTCGTTTTGCGTGAATACGCAAGAAGCGTATTACGTGCCGATTGCCCACCATTATTTGGGCGTGGGAAACCAAATTTCGCATGAAGAGGCAAAAGAGGCACTGACGCATCTGCTTTCCCGCAAAATCGTCGGACAAAACTTGAAGTTTGACCTTGCGGTCATTGAGCACAATTTCGGTCTTCAAAACGTGAATCTATATGCCGATACGATGATTTTGGCATGGCTTTTAAATCCTGAAAGTAACGTAGGACTCGATACGCTTTCCAAACGTTTTTTCAATCATGAGATGATCAAATTTAAAGACGTCGTCGCCAAAGGAGAAAACTTTAGCGGCGTCTCTTTGGAAAAAGCTTGCGAATACGCAAGTGAAGACGCATGGATGACCCTAAAGCTTTTTGAGAAGCTTAAAGAGATGCTCGATCCTTCGTTGTTGGATCTTGCGAAAAACGTGGAGTTCCCGTTTATTCGAACGCTGATGCATATGGAAAGAGAGGGGATTCAAGTCGACGCTGCTTATTTTGAGACGCTTTTGAAACGAACCGACCATGCGATAGAGGCATTGAAAGTCGAAATTTTTGCCTTGTGCAATGCAACGTTCAATCTCAATTCGACGCAACAACTGGGTGCGGTACTGTTTGAGCAGTTGGGACTTCCGTCGCTCAAAAAGACTAAAACGGGTTACAGTACCGACGAAAACGTTTTAAATGAACTTTCGGACAAGCATCCGAGCATCGCCAAAATTTTAGAGTATCGAGAGTTGTATAAGCTTCGTTCGACCTATATCGAACCGTTGTTGAAGCTCTCTAAAGCCTCTTCGCGCAGTCGGGTACATACGTCGTTTATGCAAACGGGTACGTCTACCGGAAGGCTAAGTTCCAAAGACCCGAACTTACAAAACATTCCCGTTAAGACGGCTTTAGGGCGTGAAGTACGCGGAGGTTTCGTCGCCAAAGAGGGGTATGTGCTTATCGGTATCGACTATTCGCAAATCGAACTTCGCTTGTTGGCGCACTTTAGCGGGGATGAGGCAATGGTGAGGGCGTTTCAAGAGGGTAAAGACATTCACAAAGAGACCGCGCTCAAACTGTTCGGCGAAGCGGAAGCGGATGCCAAAAGAGGCATCGCCAAAAGTATTAACTTCGGATTGCTGTACGGTATGGGACCTAAACGCCTCTCCGAGACGATCGGCATCACGACCAAAGAAGCCAAAAGCTATATCGACGGCTATTTCGCGACCTTTCCGACGATTAAGCAGTACCTTGCTTCCATTGAAGAACAAGCCAAAAAAGAGGGCTTTGTTCAGACGCTTTTGGGGCGAAAACGCTTTTTTGATTTTGAACATGCCAATGCGATGCAATATGCCGGATACCTTCGCGAGGCGGTCAATACGGTGTTTCAAGGCAGTGCCGCGGACTTGATTAAGCTTGCGATGAATCGTATTATGGCGACGTTGGTCAACGACGAGGCGAAATTGCTCTTGCAAATCCACGACGAATTGATCTTTGAAGTCAAAGAAGCGCGCGCGGAAACGTTTGCGAAAGAGGCACGGCATGTGATGGAAGAGGTTTATGCTTTACGCGTACCTTTAAACGTTTCGATCGCTATCGGCGCCAATTGGGGAGTGTTAAAATGACGGAAGTGATTGCGTTGGCATTGGCATTGAGCATGGACGCCTTTGCGGTTTCCATCGGCTTGGGAACGAAACAAGCGACGGGGCACGGTGCATTGGCATTCAAAGCGGGGCTTTTCTTCGGTATTTTTCAAGCATTAATGCCGCTTATCGGGTATATCGGCGGGAAAGGCTTGTTGGGATTTATCGACCACTATACGCGATACGTCGCTTTTGCTCTTTTAGTGCTCATCGGTGCCAAAATGGTGTATGAAAGTATGCAAGAGAACCTCGAAGAGGAAATTCAAAAAATTACGAATAAATTGATGCTAACCCTTGCAATTGCTACAAGCATTGATGCTATGGCGGCGGGATTTAGCTTAATGCTCTTGGATATGAATCCGCTTTTAGCCTGCGGCTTGATCGGTCTCGTAACCTTTGGTATGAGCTTTTTAGGCGTTTTTGTAGGAAAACTTACGGGAAGCTGGCTTGAGAGTAAAGCAGAACTCTTGGGAGGCGTTGTTTTGGTGGCAATCGGCATACGTATCGTAACGGCTTAAGAGAGATCGGCTGCGCGATCTCTCTTGGTTTGCTAGAATTTGTAGTTTAATCCAAGATAGTATTGAATGAAGTGTTCATTTTCGCTTTTGACGTGAATATTTGTCGTGCCGTCATCATAGTTAAACGTATCGTCCACATCGCTTAAAAGATAGCGCGCGCCGATTTCGAGCTCCGTATGTGCGCCGAGCGCATACGTTAAACCGGCTTCGACACCGTAGTTGAACCCTTTGGGTTTATCGATTGAGAGTAATTTAGCGTTATCATCGTCGCTTTTTGACGTACTGTATGAAGCGGTAAGACCCAAAAACGGTGTGATCGCGGAAGCATTTCTGAACAGATAGTCGTAGGCAAGTCCGTACGTGAATGAGCTAATATCTTCTTTTTTGTTTTGATAGGCAAAACTTCCGTAGACTCTGCCGTACTCAAAATATTTACCGACTTTCAATGCCTCGTACGTTGTATCGATTGATTCCGAAGAACTGCCTTCTCGAAAAGAATAGCCGGAAAAAGATGAACTTGCCGATGCGGAAGTTTTTCCGTGAATACTCATACCCCCAAATTCACCGCCGACAAACCACGCGTTTGAGTCTGCCAATTAAAAAGTTTTTATTTTGTAATTTTAAATCAGCGAGGGTGAAAATTTTTTGAGCGTTATCTCGTGGTTTTTGTACTCCGGCATAAAAGAGGCGACGCACTCCCAAAAGGCTTTTTGATGGTGCTTGTGTGTGATATGAGCGAGTTCGTGAACGACGATATACGCGATGCACTCTAAGGGCAGTTGGGCAAGGCTGAGGTTAAAGCTTAGCTCATTGCGATAGCTACAGCTTCCCCACCGTTTTTTAGCTTGGCGGAAGCTGACTTTCGTCGGTTTGACGCCCATGAGAAAACTCCACTCTTCGACCAGACGGTTCACCAACGGCGGAGTCTTTTCTTTATAAAAGAGTTCGGGCGTTTGAAAAGAGCTCAAAAGGATCGCTTCACCCAAATAGAGGATTTTGCCTTCGGTTTCCAGCAAGCGGCCGATGTGCGTCCGTTCTTGTGCCGCGTGCAGTTTGGAGAGAATCCAAGAGGCTTTTTGAAGGAGAAGCGTTTCAATCGTGTCTATGGTGTTAAAAGGAGATTTGACGATGACCCCTTTGATAGGGTCGATTGTAATATAAAGATGTTTAAGCCGTCGGTTAACGAACAAAGAGTAGGAGAGTACGTGACCCTCGTACTCGATCGTTTTAGTCAAACCAACTTTTGATTTTGTCAAAGACGCTCTCAAATTTTTCATCTTTTTGTTTGGTCTCAATGCCGAATTCCGTTTGCAGCTGCTCAAGCAGTTCTCGTTGTTCTTTCGTGATTTTTTTAGGATAACGAATCGAAATTTGAGCGATCATACTGCCGAATTGGCGGGTATGGACATTTTTAACGCCTTCGTTTTTAAAGATGAACTGTTGTTTATCTTTCGCGCCTATGGGCAGTTCCAGTTCCGTTTCGCCGCGAATCGTCGGGATTTTGATCGTCTCTCCGAGTGCGACTTGCGTAAAGAAAACGGGCACTTCGATGTAAATGTCGTCGTTGTGGCGCACAAAGTGTTCGTCCTCTTTGACGCGAACCAAAATATACAAGTCGCCTCGCGTTCCTCTTTCGTCCACGTTACCGCGTCCGGCGACGCGAATGCGGTTGTTATTGTCGATACCTTCGGGAATGTCGATGGTGACTTTGTCCTCGACTTGGCTAAATCCTTTGCCGCGACAATCGGGGCACGGATTGGTGACGACCGTTCCTTTGCCGTTACATGCGGGGCAGGTTTGCGAAAAGGTCATAAAACCTTGGCGGTAAAAGACTTGACCTTTACCTTTACACTCTTTACATGTCGCTTTGGATTTGTCTTTGCTTCCCGTGCCTTCGCAGGTGTCGCAGGGTTTTTTATAAGAAAAAACGACCTCTTTTTTCGTACCGAAGATCGCTTCGTTAAATGCCAACGTCACTTCGGCTTCCAAATCGAGGTTGTATTTTCGACTTTGCTTATTGCTTCCGCCGCCAAAACCGCCGCCGCCGAATCCTCCGCCGAAAACCGATTCGAAAATAGAGCCCAAATCTCCCATAATATCTTCGTAACGCATATCGGAGAAGTGGCTAAAGCCTTGACTGTCCAGTCCTGCTTTACCGTAACGATCGTAGGTTGCACGTTTTTGCTCGTCGCTTAAAACTTGATAGGCTTCATTGATGGCTTTAAATTTTTCTTCCGCCGCTTTGTCGCCTTGATTGCGATCGGGGTGGTATTGAAGGGCTAGTTTGCGATACGCTTTTTTAATCTCGCCCGAATCGGCACTTCGGGTAATTTCCAATACTTCGTAATAATCTAATTCCACGTCTATTCTCTTTACATGTAAGTTTTTTAGAAGAGAAAAAGTTTACCAAAAAGTAGATTAAATTTTGGTTGTTAAGGTTGGTTAACAAACGATTAAAGGACGGTTAAAAGCGGTGTATTACTATTTCAGTATCAAACTTTTAAAGGAGTCACGATGAAACGAACGATTTTAGCCCTAGCAACATTAGTTGCTTTAGGAACGACAGGTGCATTTGCATTTGGAAGTAGCCAATGCCAAGGCGGTATGCAAGGGGGAATGATGTCCCCGATGATGCAACAAGGCGGCGGCATGATGATGCACGGCGGCGAGAGAGGCATGATGGCGGGAATGATGTTTGATCGTTTGGATTTAAGCGACGATCAACGCTATAAATTGAACGTTTTGCGCAGTGAAATGAGACTGGAAATGGCAAAACTACACGATCCTAAAAGCATGCAAAAAATGCAAGAGTTGATGAGCGCGGATACGTTCGATAAAAAAGCGTTTATTAAGTTACGTAACGAGATGAACGACAAACGCGTGACGCTTGAAGCCGATTTTTTAGAAAAAGCATTTTCGATTTTAACCAAAGATCAACGAGCAGAGCTTAAAAAAATCATGAGCGAACGACCGCAACGTCCGATGATGCCCAAAGTTCCGGAAGCTCCGCAAAAATAGACCTCAATCCACGCTCTTTCTAGAAGGCTTTTTACAAAGCCTTCTTCTGCAAAAATTCTGTATAATTCTAAAAAGCAAAATTAAGGACACGAATGATTAATGTCTTAATGATTGAAGACGACGAAGAATTTGCGGAGTTGCTCGGCGAGTATTTGGCAAAGTACAATATTAAAATTACCAATTATGCCGATCCGTATTTGGGTCTGAGTGCCGGAATTAAAAAGTACGACTTGTTGATTTTGGATTTAACGCTTCCGGGAATGGACGGGCTTGAAGTGTGTAAAGAGGTCGTTGCCAAATACGACATTCCGATTATTATCTCTTCGGCTCGTAGCGACATTAGCGATAAAGTGATCGGTCTTCAAATCGGTGCGGACGATTATCTCCCCAAACCTTACGACCCCAAAGAGATGTACGCGCGCATTCAAAGCTTGATTCGCCGCTATAAAAAAAGCACGACGCAAGAAGAACAAGCGAACAGTAGCGTCTTCGCCGTCGACGAGAAACGCCATGAAATTTCGTTTAAAGGCGAAGTTTTGAGTTTGACGCCGGCAGAATACGAGATTCTCTCCTATATGATCAAGCAAAACGGTTTTTCGATTTCCAGAGAACAGTTGGTGTATAACTGCAAATCCCTGAAAGACAAAGGGTCGAAGAGTTTGGACGTGATTATCGGGCGACTTCGTACAAAAATCAACGACGATTCTAAAAATCCCGAACACATTCACTCGGTGCGGGGCATCGGCTATAAGCTGGTCGGATGATCAAAAATTCGATTTTAGTGAAGATCAGTACGATCTTCTTTCTTTCGCTTTTTTTACTGGTCATGTTTTTTAGCGTGCTTTTGGACCATCAAAGCGAACGCAACCTTGAAAATATGAAACAACGTCAAATCCAATCGGTCAATTACCTGTTGGTGATGTATCGCAATAACGTTCAACCCGGCGATATTGAAGAGTATTTTAACAACTTCGGTCTCAAAAAAGTGACGAGCAAGCACCTTCGTACCTCGGTTTTGGAACGCGGCGTCGTTATCTTTCAAAAACTCTCCCCGATTAGCCGTTTTTCGTCCATCGTTTACAACGATCGATATTATCTTTTTATCGACAATTTCGAATCGAGCGTGCTTTTGGAAAGCCAAGACTATAAAAATTTCAACGAAAGTTTATGGTTCGTTTTCGCGATTGCTTTGCTGATCTTACTCTACATGTACGTTTCGATTTTCCGAAGTATCGCTCCTTTAAAAACCTTAAGTTCTCAAATCAGACGATTTGCAAGCGGTGATTTGCAAATCGAATGTAAAAGCAACTCGCATGACGAAATCGGCGAAGTCGCCAACGAATTTGATCGCGCGGCGAAGAAAATCCGCGACCTAATCGGTGCACGACAACTTTTTTTACGCACGATTATGCACGAGCTTAAAACGCCGATCGGCAAAGGGCGGATTATTACGGAGATGCTCGAAGACGAAACGGCCAAAAAACGTTTGGTCGGCGTGTTTGAACGGCTGGATTTGCTGATAGCGGAATTTTCGAAGATCGAACAAATCGCCTCGGAGCGTTGCGAGCTTCATCTGCAAGAAGTTGCACTCTCCAACGTCGTGGATCAGGCATTGGATTTATTGATGTTGGACGCTAAAAAACGCGAAGAGCAGATCAAAATCGAAGGAGAGTTTGATTTTCTCGTAACGGTTGATTTTGATTTAATGGCGTTGGCGATTAAAAACTTGATGGACAATGCGCTCAAACATAGCTTAGATCATACGCTCTTTTTGCGCTCCAAAGAGCAAACTTTGGTCGTCGCCAATAAAGGAGAAGCCCTGAAAATGGGAATTAACGAGTATTTTCAACCTTTTGTTTCCGGTTCAAAAGCGTGCGGAAGCAGTTTAGGATTGGGGCTTTACATCGTGCAAAATATTCTTCGCCAGCACGGGCTTGAAGCGGCATATACGTATGAAGAGGGCTTGCATCAGTTTAGCATCGATTTTTCCAAAGGAGCGCGGGGATGATGCGAGGTTTGGAAAAGTTTAACAAACTCGTCGAAGCGTTCGAGTCGTTACCGACCGTCGGCAAAAAATCCGCGCTTCGTTTCGCGTACCATCTGGTTTTAAACGACGCTTTTGCCGCCATGAAGCTTTCCAACGCAATCGAAAGCGCGGTCAAATCGATTCGCAAATGCGAGCGATGCGGTGCTTTGAGCGAGCATGAAATTTGCGATATCTGTTTGGACGAACGTCGGGATATTCAAACGCTTTGCATCGTCGAAAGTGCCAAAGATATTTTCGTTTTAGAAGAGCACAAACTCTTCGACGGGCATTATTTCGTCTTAGGCGATTTAGAAGAAGAGACGCTTGTTAAATTGGAATCAATCGTCCAAGAGGGCGTTAAAGAGGTTATTTTTGCCCTGACACCCTCTTTGGCGAGCGACGCGTTGATTTTGTTTATCGAAGATAAGCTCAAAGCGTATGCGCTTCATTTTACGAAAATCGCGCAAGGCGTCCCCACGGGCGTGCATCTTGAAAACGTCGATATGCTCTCTTTATCCAAAGCCTTGGAAGCGCGTACGAAGATTTAGCGTTGCGCAACCGGCGGAGCGTATTTTTTGCGTAGTTCGCGTTTGTTGATTTTTCCGACGCTCGTTTTATCGATACTTTCAACGAATTTAACTTTTAAAAGCATGCTTTCTCGCGCCATAATACCTTTTTTAATAAACTCTTTGGCATGAAAAAGCAACTCTTTTTCGTCGATGTTTTTGTTCGGATCGACTACGACAAGTGCTAAAGGGCGCTCTCCCCATTTTTCATCGGCGATCCCGATTACGGCGACTTCTTTAACGCTAGGGTGGCGATGGATGATGTCTTCAAGTTCTAAAGAAGAGATCCACTCTCCGCCGACTTTGATAATATCTTTGACGCGATCGGTAATTTTGACGTAGCCGCAAGGATCGATATGTGCCATATCGCCGGTATGTAAATAGCCGCCGCTCCAGAGTAATTCCGAATTTTTTTGATCTTTAAAATAGCCCTGCGTTAGCCACGGCGAGCGTACGACGATCTCTCCGGTGCTGTGTCCGTCTCTTGGAAGCGGGCGCATCTGTTCGTCGACGACATTGACCTCTACAAGCCCCATCGGGCGTCCCGTTTTGATGCGAATGTCGCTTTGTGCGTCCATATCTTGTTCAAGCATTTCTGCGGTCAGTTGCGAAACGGTTAAAATCGGACAGGTTTCGCTCATACCGTATCCCGTGAACATATCGATTCCAAGACGTAGGGCTTCTTGGCACATAGCTTTGGGAAGGCTTGCTCCTCCGATCATGACTTTCCAGCCTTTTAAATTCATCGTTTTGATTTTCGGCGAATTAAAGAGCATATGCATAATCGTCGGAACGCAATGCGAGAACGTTACATGTTCTTTCTCGATCAGCTCTAAAAGCAGGTCGGGAATGTAGCGTCCGGGGTAAACTTGTTTCAGTCCGAGCATCGTCGCAACGTAAGGCAAGCCCCACGCATGAACGTGAAACATCGGAGTGATAGGCATATAGACGTCATTTTGCCGAAAGTTCCCTTGCTCGGGCGCACTTCCAAGCGTTGCGAGTGCGCCGAGTGTATGAAGGACGAGTTGTCGGTGCGTAAAGTAGACGCCTTTGGGAAGTCCGGTTGTTCCGGTGGTGTAGAACGTCGTCGCGCGCATGTTTTCGTCAAAATCGGGAAAATCAAAATGCGACGCGCTGTTTGCCAAGAGTGTTTCGTATTCGCCTTTCACGTTGAGCGATGTTTGGGGAAGCTCCGGTTCGTCGGATAACAAGATAAAGCCTTTGACGTCGATTCTGCCTTTAATTTGCTCCAAAACAGGCAAAAAATCGGTATGCGTTAAGATAATGACGTCTTCGGCATGGTCGATCGTATAGAGGATTTGCTCCGACGAGAGGCGAATATTGATCATATGTAAAATTGCGCCGATCATCGGAATCGCAAAATAACACTCCAAATAGCGATGCGAATCATAGTCCATGACCGCAACCGTGTCTCCGGCTTTAATGCCCAAATCACTTAACATGTTAGCCAATCGGTGTACGCGTTCTTTAAACTGTGCGTAGCTTAGGCGCGTATCCGTGCGGTAAACGATCTCTTGTTCGGGATTGTAATAGATAGGTGCATTGAGAATATTTTTAATTAAAAGTTGATAATGATGGGCGTAAGGATTGTTCAAAGTCGTTTCCAGTTGCAAGGGTTTCTCCTAAAATTATTTTAGAGATCAAACACCGGACGCATCAGTGCTTCGACGCTTTCACGGTCGTAGCGTTGTGCAAAAAAGAGATCGAAAGCAAGAACGGCTTGGTAGAGTAACATCTCTTTACCGTCTTTACATGTAAGGTTTTTTTGCTTGGCTAAAGCGAGAAACGGCGTCGGTTTGTTGTAAATAACGTCGTAGGCAAAGCGTGCCTGAGGTAAGATCGTTTCTAAGAAGGCTAAAGGGCAGGGCAGGGCTTCGTCTTTCAATCCGGCAGAGGTCGTGTTGACGATGAGGTCGTATGCTTGAGGCGAAAACGTCTCCCATGTTTGGACGTTGAAGCCTTGCGTTTTGAAAAATTCCAAACGCGCATGCGAGCGATTGAGGATCGTGACGTTGATTCCGCGCTCTTTCAAAATAGCGGCAAGGGCTTTGGCGGTTCCGCCCGCTCCCAAAATTAAAACGTCGCGAAGCGGTTCGAACGCTTGGATCGACATGTAAAAACCTTCCGCGTCGGTATTGTAACCGATGACGCGCGTGCCTTCTCTGACCAGCGTGTTGACCGCGCCGATCTGTTTGGCTAAACCGCGCACTTCGTCGCATTGCGCGTAAGCCGCTTCTTTGTGCGGAACGGTCACGTTTGCGCCTGAGAGGTTCATCTCTCGAAACGTTTGCAGTAAAGTTTCGGAGTTTTCAACGGCTTTTCGGACGTAGCAAGCATCTAGCTTTAGGGCTTTAAAAACACTGTTATGCAGCCTTGGAGAGATAGAATGGGCAACGGGATTGCCCAAAAGCGTAAAAAGAAGCATGACTACTCTTTGAGCTCGTCGAGCGAGCTGGTCATAGCACCTAGTTTATTCGTTACTTCAAGGTACTCAAGCTCGGGTTTACTGTCGGCGACGATGCCTGCACCCGCTTGAAAAATAATTTTTTCGTCGTCCAAATAGGCGGTACGAATCATAATGCAGCTGTCCATGTTGCCGTCATAACCGAAATATCCCGCCGCGCCGCTGTAAAAGCTGCGTTTAATTCCCTCAAACGCGCTAATCAATTCCATCGCGCGAATTTTAGGCGTTCCGGTCATCGTTCCGGCGGTAAACGTCGCGGCAAAGAGATCGAACATGTCGTATTTTTCGTCCAAAGTCGCTTCGATGTCGCTTACCATATGCATGACGTGAGAATAACGCTCTACGCGCATCATCTCTTTAACGTTGACGCTACCGACTTTAGCGACGCGTCCTAGATCGTTACGTCCCAGATCAATCAGCATCAAATGTTCCGCACGCTCTTTTTCGTCGCTTAGCATCTCTTTTTCGTATGCCATATCTTTCTCGTAGCTTGCCCCTCGTTTTCGAGTACCCGCAATCGGACGCAGCATAATGCGCGAATCTTTGAGCCCGACCATCACTTCGGGCGAACTTCCGATAATCGCAAATTGAGGATACGAAAGATAGAACATGTAAGGAGAAGGATTTTTTTGGCGTAAAATACGGTAGAAGCTGAGTCGATCGACATGCGCGTAGTGCGTAAAACGGTTGGACATCAAGATTTGAAAGACGTCTCCGCTACGAATCATCTCTTTGGATTGTTCGACCATTTCGAAAAAATGTTCTTTGCTAAAAGCGAAACTCCCTTTTTGCTTATCGACATGAACCGTTTGAATCGGGATGTGATAGTGCGGCTCTTTGAGCGTTGCTTCAATCGCGCCTAATTGTGCGGCAATTTCGGGTAAAAACGTCGTGAGAATCAGCGTATTGGACTTGTGCGAAAAGGTACAGACGAGTTTCGGACGCATCAAATCGACTTCGGGAATCTGTAAATCGTCGCGAAGCGCATCCATCGAAGCGGCGAGTTTAGGTTCGAAAAGTTTAACGGCGTCATAGCCGATATAGCCGATAAAACCGTCGATAAATCCTACGCCTAGCTCTTTGCTATAGGTTTGATAGCGTGCTTTATCGATACTAGCGTAACGTTGTTTTAAAAAGCTAAACGGCTCATTTCCCAAAGAATGCGTTGCCGCGTTTTCGTCGATATGAATGCTCTGTCCGTTTTGATGGATCACACGTTCCCTCGCACCGATAAATAAAAAGCTAAAGTTGCCGTCGTTATTGTTGATGGCACTTTCAAATAAGAAACAGAGTTCTCCTTCGAAATAGCGTTGTAATTTAGCAAAAATCGTAATCGGCGTAAGCTGATCGAATAAAATTTTTCGAGACGTTAGCACCTTATTTTACCCTGTAAATAAATGCGTTTTTATTGATGCTGGAACGAATGAGTACCAAAGCATTTTCGGCATCGGCGGAGCTGGCGTACGGTCCGATCAAAATTTTCGTGACGTGGTTTCCGTTAACGACGGTTGGATAGACGCGATACTCAAAGCCTTTGGATTTGATGTCGTTTAAAACGCGTTGTTCCGGTGCCGTGGCAACGGCTCCGACTTGGACGTAAATACCCGCTTGCGCGTTTGCTCCGCCGCTATTTGACGATGCAACCGGCGTGCTTGGTGCCGTTGTTGCGGGCTTACTTGCGGCGGTTGCAGCTTTTGGTGCCTCTTTTTTCGGTTCTTCTTTGGCGGCTTTGGCATTTGCCGTCGCCGGTAATTTACTCTCTTGAACGTTCGGCGGCGTTACGGTCGTTGCCTCTTTTTGAGTATCGGTGCCTTTAGCTTCCTCTTGTTTTTGGGCTTCTTTTTCTTTAAGGGTTTTGATCATATCTTCAAAACTCTCTTTTTTAGCCGTGTTTTCTTCGATAATCGGTACTTGTTTAAAAAGCTGATCGTCTTTAGGAATTTGATTTTCTTGGCTCGGTTCCGGAGGCAAAATCAACTTTGACGTATCTTTGCTTTGATCTTTATTCATCAGCTTCATACTGGCAAGGGCTATCAAAAAAACCAAGATCAAAAAAGCGACTAAAATTAAAATACGTTTCATTTTAAGAGTTTTCGTATCGCCCTTTTCAAGGACGATATCACTCAGTTCATTTCTATTTTCCATCGTTTCTCCTTAGAATAATAGACTTCTTTCACAAACTTTCAATGCTTATGAGCGATAAAGGTTATGAAAGAGGTCTTCGTAGATCCTCTTTACATATGTTTTGACCAAGAAGCTCCGCGCTCTTTTTGGTACAAATCGTAAGGCAACGCCAAAATATTGAACTCTTTGGGCAGCTCTTGGTTCGGAAACATTCTCCATTCGCGCGGAAGTTTCTGCGAAAGCTTCGCCGAGAGCATTTTAGCGATCTGATACCCCTCTTGCAAGGTCGTGTGTCCCTTGTGTACGTAGAGATGCAGATGACCTTCCGTTTTACTTTTGTAGGCCGTAAAATTGATAAATCCCTCTTCTCTAAGCAAAAGTTGTGCCCTATGCCAAAAACGTTCGGTGTTGCGACCGTTATAATCAAAAACAATATTTTCGACTTTATCGAAACGATTGATCAGCGAATGGGCAACCGTTATTTTTCCCTCGAGATGATCTTTAATGACGGCATTGCTCAAAGGCTGATCGATACGTTCGTATTTGTCGAAAAAGACCTTCCCCCCAAAATCGATCTTTTGGACAATCGCATCGCGTTTGATCCAATAATGATCGGTAATCATTTTGATGAGGGAGACGTCTATCGTGTACATGCGATTCCTTAATACGTTGGTCTGTCGTAAATAATAAAGTTGCTTGCCAATGCCTTCATCTCGTCTTTAATTTTGACATGTAAGGCTTCGTCGTTGATATTATCAAGAACGTCCGCAATTTTATTGGCAATGATTTCAAACTCTTTTTCTTTCATACCGCGTGCCGTTAGTGCCGGAGAGCCTATACGAACGCCGCTGGTGACAAAAGGACTTCGCGTTTCGCCCGGAACGGTGTTTTTATTGACCGTGATGCCGGCTCGACCGAGTGCCAAATCCGCCTCTTTACCGCTAAACTCTTTGTTTAAGAACGAAACGAGTACCAAGTGGTTGTCCGTACCGCCGCTAACGATGTCGTAACCTCGTTGAATCAGTACGTCCGCCAAGACTTTGGCATTGGCGCGGACTTGTTTGGCATATGCCGTCCACTCCGGTTTCAAGTTTTCCGCAAAGCCGACCGCTTTAGCGGCAATGACATGCACCAACGGGCCGCCTTGAATGCCGGGGAAGATGGCACTATTGATTTTTTTAGCGAGCTCTTCGTCGTTGGTTAAAATAATACCGCCTCGAGGTCCTCGAAGTGTTTTATGCGTCGTAGACGTCACAACGTGGCAATGCGGGAACGGGCTTGGATGCTCGCCGCCGGCAACAAGTCCTGCGATATGCGCGATGTCTGCAAATAAATAAGCACCTACTTCATCGGCGATTTCTCTAAATTTTGCGAAATCAAGTTCTCGCGGATAAGCACTTGCACCGCAAACGATCATTTTCGGTTTAACGATGTGGGCGATTTCGCGTACTTTTTCGTAATTAATACGGCCGTCCAGTTCAACGCCGTAGAAAAAGCTTGAATAGGTCTTTCCCGAACTGCTGACTTTCGCGCCGTGCGTTAAGTGACCGCCGTGGCTAAGGTCCATACCTAAAATTTTATCAAACGGGTTTAAAAGGGCTTGGTAGACGCCTTGGTTGGCTTGGCTACCGGAATTGGGTTGAACGTTTGCATACGCGCAACCGAAAAGTTTACAGACGCGCTCAATCGCAATTTCCTCGATCGCATCGGCAAACTCGCAACCGCCGTAATAGCGTTTATGCGGGTAACCCTCGGCATATTTGTTCGTAAAAACGCTGCCCATCGCTTCCATAACGGCGGGATAGGTAAAGTTTTCGCTAGCAATCATTTCGAGATGGTCGCATTGACGGTGTAACTCTTTCACGCTAAGATCGTAAATAACGGGATCGACGCTTTTTAAAATACTCATTTTTCTTCCTCTTTTTTTTCGGTGGTCATTGTATCATCGGCATCGCCGAGCGGTTTCATCGCCGGAAATAAGATGACGTCTTTGATCGACTGTTCGTTGGTTAAAAGCATCGTCAAACGATCGATACCCATTCCTTGACCGGCAGTCGGCGGTAAGCCGTAGCCTAAAGCGTAGACGTAGTCTTCGTCCATTTCGTGTGCTTCGTCGTCTCCGGCATTTTTGGCTTGTAACTGTTTGGCAAATCGTTCGTATTGATCCAAAGGATCGTTAAGTTCGTTAAATCCGTTGGCGATTTCTCGCCCTGCGATAAAGAGTTCAAAACGCTCCGCAATGTTTGGATTGGTTTCGCTACGGCGTGCAAGCGGACTGATTTCAATCGGATAGTCGATAATGAACGTTGGATCAACCAGTTTTTCTTCAACGAATAGGTCAAACAACTCTTCGTATAGTTTACCTAAACTGAGATTTTTTTCGACACTAAAGTTTTGACTTTCGATATACGCGATAATGGCTGCTTTATCGTCTAAAATCGCATCGCTAACACCGCCGATTTCGACAAGGGCTTCTCTAAAAGCGATTTTACGGAACGGTTTTGAAAAATCGATTTCGATATCTCCGTAAGGCAATTTTTTCGGTAGTTTCAATTTTTTAAGCAAGACGTCGAACATCTCTTCGGTTAAACGCATCAAATCATGGTAATTATGGTACGCCCAATAAAACTCGATCATCGTAAATTCGGGATTGTGGGTTTGATCCATACCTTCGTTTCTAAAATTACGGTTGATCTCAAAGACCGCTTCAAAACCGCCGACGACCAAGCGTTTGAGGTAAAGCTCGGGAGCAATACGCAAATAACGATTGACGTTCAAGGCGTTATGATAGGTAATAAACGGTTTGGCATTCGCACCGCCGGCAATCGGATGCATCATCGGCGTTTCGACTTCTAAAAAGTCGCGTTCTTCGAAAAAGTGGCGTATTTCGCTTACGATACGGCTGCGAAGTTTGAAGGTTTTTCGAACGTCGGCGTTCATAATCATATCAAGGTAACGTTTTCGGTAACGCAACTCTTTGTCTTGCAATCCGTGAAATTTTTCGGGTAAAGGCACGATGGATTTCGTTGCGATTTCTAAGTGTTTGACATGTAAGGAGAGTTCACCCGTTTTGGTTACGAACGGAAAGCCCGTAACGCTGATAATATCGCCGACTTCAATCAGCTTTTTTGCTTCGTCAAACCATGCTTCGCCGATGGATTCGCGGCTAAAATAGATTTGTAAAACGCCGTCTTCGTCTTCAATCTTCGCAAATGCGGCTTTACCCATATGGCGCAAAAATTTGATGCGTCCTACGACGGTATTATTTTTATGTTCGTCGCGTTTGAGCTCGCTCTCGATGACGTATTCGTAGCACTCCAAAAACTCTTTGGTTCCGGTGTCTTTGACGACGTTGTGGCGATAAGGATTGTGTCCTAAGGCGAAAAGCGTTTTACCCTTTTCGATACGTTGTTGTTGGTATTGGTCTTGAAATATCAAATCTTTTCCTCTTTCTATTTCATCTCTTGAACGCATTTTTCGCAAATGCCTTGCAATTGCATCAAATGGCTGGTGAGCCTAAAATGATGCGTTCGTGCAATTTCAAGTTGCAATTGTTCTATTTTGTCGTTTTCAAACTCGATAATGAGTCCGCAACGTTTGCAGATCATATGATCGTGGTGGGGCTTATTGGCAAGTTCAAACTTCTTTCCGGCAACGCCGAACGAAAGAGACGTGACCATATTAGATTCTTCAAGAAGATTGAGCGTTCGATAAACCGTAGCGATGCCGATATTGAGTTCCGGATAACTGTTTTTAAGAAAAATATAAAGATCTTCGGGCGTAAAATGCTCATTTTTTTCGTAAAGCGTTTTTAAAACGACTTCACGTTGTTTGGTATATTTTAACCCGTTTTGTTTCAGTAGTTCTTTAAAAGAAGTAAGTAAAGAAGAGTATTCTAAATTTTCACATGTGCAATTCATGGCGGACCTCTTTAAGGATTGGGTTGTTTGTCTAACGGTATGGAATTTAACATCTCTTTCGTATCCAGTTTAACGATAGCCCGTCCGGTTTCTAAAAAAAGAGGGAACATCGTGCTGTTGCCTACGTAAGGTTCGATTTTTGTTTTGATAAACTCGATAGAGTTGAGCGTAATCGCCAAAACGGAAAAAACGAGAAAAATTTTCGCACAACCGATTGCAAATCCCGCTAAACGATCCAGCATTCCCAAACCGCTTAAGCTTAAAGCATGTGCAATAAGGTATCCTAAAAAAATACATGCCGTCCAAAAGACGATTAAGACGGTAATAAAACCGAAAAGGTAAAGCGATGCTTGATTGCCGAAAGTGTAAATATGCGTATTAATCGCCGCTCCCGCTTCTTGTGCGTAACGCGATGCGAAGTAAACACCGCCGATAATACCTAAAAGACCGAAAAATTCTTTAATAAAGCCGTTAATAATGCCTTTGATTCCTAAAATAAGTACAAGCGCAAGGCTGATGATATCGAACAAAACGATTTGCGACATATTATTGGGCACTCCTAAAACAATTTTTTCCGCTGTTTTTAGCTTCGTAGAGAGCTTTATCGGCTTTGTCTAAGAGCTCTTCGGAGCTCATATTACGGCGGTGAGAACAAAGTCCGGCGCTTAAGGTTAGGTGAATATCGTGATTTTTGTAAAGCAATTTGCTTTCACATGTCTCTTTGATAATGCGTTCGACGACTTTTTGCGCTTCTTCGTGCGACATGCGGTTTAAAATGACGACGAATTCTTCTCCGCCGTAACGGTAAATGCGCGTTCCTCTGCGCAAGGAGTTTTGAATCAATTTGGTTAGAAAGATCAACGTTTTATCTCCGGCGATATGCCCGAAAGAGTCGTTGATTTTTTTAAAATCGTCGGCATCGAACATAACAAGGTGCATGTCGATATCTTTTTCTTTACCGAAATTTAAAACTTCTTCAAGGTCTTTGATCAAAACGCGTCGATTATGGGCTTTGGTTAGCGGATCGATATTGGATTCTCTTTCAAGGCGTTCCACTTCCAATTTGAGCTTGGCAATCGTATCGTCGGCAACATGGAGCTCTTCTAAAATTTTAGTTTGAAAATGGTCGAATGCTTGAATAACTTGATTCGTGTCGATACTGGAATAGTCTTTTTTAATCGCGTCGATATTAATCGCCGTTTCATCGGAAATAAATCTAAGGTTATCGCTGGTTTTGACAAACTCTTCAAGCCCTTTTTTGACCAACCCGAAGCACGTTTCACTGACTTGCGCGTCTTGTTGCGCATTGGAAAAAAGGTATGAATGCTTTTTACTAATTTCTAAAAGCTCTTCGTTGCTCTCTTTTTGCATCAGTTCGACAAACGTGTCGTGGTAATATTTGGGATAGGGCGGAATATTGAGTTGTTTGAGTTTTGTAAAGGTGGCATCGCCGATGCTAAGAACGATCTCTGAGATATGATTACCGTTGTTCATGCTTGTAAATACCTTTATCCGATTTTAACGTTGAGTATAACGTGAAAAAGCTGTAATCTTTGTAAAATGTCATGGCTAATCGCTAAAGACCCATATTATTCAACAGTTCTTGCGGTTGCGTCGAGTAGCGAATAGCATCGTCTTTCGTAATTAAATTGGCGCGTAAAGCTTTCATCATAGCCTGCGTTTGCGTTAACATGCCCGTTTTTTGTTGGTTTAATTGCATCTGAGAATAAATTTGATGAATCTTGTTCTCGCGAATCAGATTGGCGATAGCGGAATTATTGATCATAATTTCATGAATAGCCACCCGTCCGCCTCCGATTTTAGGCAAAAGGCTTTGCGAAATAATCGCATAAAGCGAAGTTGCAAGCATGTTACGGACTTGAACCTGTTCCGCGCCCTCAAAGCTATCGACGATTCGGTTAATCGTTTGAACGGCGGAGTTGGTATGTAAGGTTCCCATAACCAAGTGACCCGTTTCTGCGGCGGTAATAGCAGTACTAATCGTTTCTTGATCCCTCATCTCGCCGACGAGAATAATGTCCGGATCTTGACGGAGCGAAAATTTGAGAGCGCGTGCGAAACTTTTAGTATCGTCTCCGACGTTACGGTGGGAAAAAAGAGCTTTTTTATTGGTATGAATGAACTCGACGGGATCCTCGATCGTAATAATATGGCGATGTTCGTACACGTTGATTTCGTTCAACAATGCCGCAAGTGTCGTGGATTTACCGCTACCGGTAGGGCCGGTGACGAGAATAAGCCCTTTTTCGCGTTTAACGAGTTCTTTAAAAACAATTGGAGTATTTAACTCGTCCAAAGAGGGAATGTTAATCGGAATAATTCTAAATGCCGCGGCAAGATCACCGTTGATTGTATAGTAATAATTGGCGCGAAAACGTCCGATATCGGGGAACATAATGGCAAAATCGAGTTCTTTTTCTTCTTCAAGCTTCTTTTTCTGTTTATCGGTAATAAGCGTGTAGCACATCTCTTCGATCGCGGTTCCGTTGAGCGTTTCCATATCGAGCGGTACCAGCTTGCCGTCGATACGGATTTGAGGTTCGCTACGGCTGATTAAATGTAAATCGGAAGCTTTATAGGCAACGACGTTTTTGAGTAAAGCTTTAATATTGAGGGCGCTCATAACGGGGTATCCTTACAGAGTTAAGCTCGTATTAAAAGACGCTGTCAAAGCGTTATTCGATAATTTTCGGAACAACAAAAAAACCGTCCTCACTTTGAGGCGCATGTGCTAAAATGGTTTCGACGACGGTAGAATGGCTATTCGGTACGTCTTCACGAAACGGCGTGCCTCCTTGAAGCGTCGTAAACGAGGCTTCCTCATTTTCAAGATTTAATTCGTTTAGATTTTCGACAAAAGCGACGATTTCGCTCAGTTGCTGGATGACACCTTCTCGTTTTTCTTCGCTAATGCGCAAAGAAGAGAGTTTTTCGAGTTTTGATAATAAAGCGTCGTCGATTTTCATACTAAAAGGTATCCTTAGATCGCATTTTTTTAGAAATCGATTATAACACAATCTCTTTGTGGTAATACTGAAACGGTATTAGTGGGTTTTTAGATTTGTTGTGATAAACTATGACACTATTTTTCAAAAAATTGCTTAAGAAGGATTCGTATTTGGGACTCAAGGAAAATTTTAAGGCGGTCCAAGAAGAGATCAGTACCGAAGAACAGTTTTTAGAGGGTATGATTAAAGGTGAAAGATTTTTTAATCGTAATAAAAAATACATTATCGCGTTTGTCGTATGCGTCGCTTTGGGTGCGGCTGCGTATGCGTTAAACGATTGGATGAAAGAGCGCAAACTTCACAGCTCTAACGTAGCGTACCATACGCTTTTAAAAGATGCCTCCAATGCGCAAGCCCTTGAGACGCTCAAACAACAAAATCCTAAGCTTTATACGATGTTTCTTTTTGAAAAAGCATTGCAAACGGGAGACAAGGAGGCACTTAAAATCGTTGCCGAGTCTAAAGAAGACGCTATTTTAGCGGATATTGCCCGTTATCAACTCGCGCAACTTGAAAACACGCAACCCGCTTCAAGCGAATTGTTTAAAGATATGACCTTATTGCAAGAAGGCTATCGATTGCTGAATGAAAATAAAATCGAAGAAGCGCGTTTAAAACTTTCACAAATAGATGTTACTTCGCCTTTAAAACAGATTGCAAAAAATCTAGAACATTATCAAGGTTTAAAATGATGAGACAGGCAAAAATTGTTTTTACACTCTTGGCTTTATTGTTGCTCATAAGCGGTTGCGGAACGAAACGACAATATTTTGAACCTGAAGTGCTTTCAGGTAAAATCAGTTACGACGGCTCACTTCCCGCTCCTATTCACGATGCTTTAAGAGCAGGTGCAACGTTAGAAAACGGGCAAGTGATTACCAAAGAGGGGCTTTTAAACGTGAAGTTACCGCAAGGATTTTCGTATTTAGCGGATAATCAAGGACGTTACGTTGCGACGTCAAAATGCGGAGCTTTAAAAATTATCGATGCTAATCAAAAAGAGCTCTATTCTAAAGAGTGCCAAATCGCGGTGGCTTCCGCAGCACTTAAAGGCAATACGCTCGCATTGGTTTTAGGTTCGAATGAACTCGTTTTGATCGATATTAACGACGGTAAAGAGACGATGCATATTAAGCAAGATAACGTGTACGTATTAGATTCACGTATTGCGGCACCGTATTTCTTGGGCGATCTTATCGTATTTCCGACGCTTGACGGTAAACTCGTGATTGTCGATGAACAAAGCAAGAAACCGATTCGCGATATTGTCGTGAGTAACGATAAGTTTTTCGGCAATATCATCTACTTACAAGTTTTAGGCGATAGGTTGGTTGCGGCAACAAAAAGTAAAGTCGTTTCCATCAGTCCAAAGTCGATTAGCTTTTTGGAAAAAGAGGTAAAAGACGTCATCGTATTGTCCAATCGCATTTTTGTTTTTACCAAAGACGGACAGGTCCTGTTGACGGATGCCGATTTAAAAGTTTTAAAAGAACGTAAATTCCCGTTTGCGATTTTTTCGGGTACGATTTACGGCGATTATATTTACATGATTGAAAAAAGCGGTTATATGATCGCAAGCGATTTAGAGTTAGTTTCGACAAACGTTTACCAAATGCCGGATCAAATCGAAACCCATATTTATACGAACGGCGATACGTTCTATTACAAAGATCGCTTTTTTAAATTAAATCGAAAACCATAGGTGTCGTAGGCTTTTGCATTATGAAAGAGATGATTGAACGTATTTGCGGCAAACGAATCGTTTTTTCATCTCTGGAAACGATTCTCCCCGCAGCACTAAAAACACGAAAAAAAGTAACTGTTTTTAGCGGTGTCGATTTGAAATCTTACTACCATGTCGTATTTCGTGTCGAGCAAAAGAGTCGATTTCTTGTACGGCATGCTTATGAAATATTTGCTTTAGAACAAACACTTGAAGCCGCTAAAGACCATCGGTATTTTTACAAACATATTATTTTACATGCTCCTTTGTGTTCTAAAGCCCAAGCATTATTGAATGCGGAAGGGTGGAAAATTTATCATGATATTGTGTGATATCGGTAATTCTAATGTCGATTTTTACCAAGACGGTAAAATGTGGAATATGCCGCATAAACAGTTTAAAGAGTTTCGTACGCAAGAAAAGATTTTTTACATTAGCGTCAATCAAGCACTTACGCAATTTTTACAAGCGAAAGAAGGGTATATCGATCTAGAACCTTATTTTGAATTCGACACGATTTATCAAGGTTTGGGCATTGATCGTATCGCGGCATGCTCGACGGTTAAGGATGGTATGATTGTCGATGCCGGCAGTGCCGTTACCGTTGATATTATGTCCGGCGGTATGCATTTAGGCGGTTTTATTGTACCGGGGATTAGTGCGTATGAGCGTGCTTTCGCTTCCATTTCTCCTCGATTGGAAATGCCTTTAAATCCCAACATCTCTTTAGATGCCTTACCTCAAAAAACGAGCGATGCATTATCTTACGGCGTTATTCGTTCGATTATTTTATTGTTGGAAGTGACATGTAAGGATAAGAGGATTTATTTCACGGGGGGAGACGGTAAATTTTTCTCCAAATTTTTTTCCAATGCTATTTTTGATCGCTCTTTGATTTTTCGAGGAATGTTAAGGACGATTAAAGAAGCACATTTAGCATAAAAGGACAGACATGTTAACGGTAGCACTACCTAAAGGTAGAATTGCGGATGAAACGCTTGATATTTTTGAAAAAATTTTTGGGAAAGCGTTTCGTTTTGACGATAGAAAATTAATTTTAGAAGTAGATACCTTTCGTTTTTTATTAGTACGTAATCAAGACGTTCCTGCGTACGTACTGCATCAAGCAGCCGATATCGGCGTTGTAGGATTAGATGTTTTGGAAGAAAAAGATGAAGATTTACTTCGCTTACTCGATCTTGGTATCGGTAGATGCAAAGTTTGTGTAGGCATTCAAGAAGGAAAAGAGATCGATTACAGTGCACCCGAGTTAAAAGTTGCAACAAAAATGACGCATATTGCTCAAAAATATTTTTCGAAAAAAGCGATGGCCGTTGATATTATCAAATTATATGGCTCTATCGAACTTGCGCCGCTTGTCGGTCTGTCGGATGTGATTGTCGATATTGTCGAAACGGGAAGTACGATGAAACAAAACGGACTTAAAGTCGTCGAAACGATTTTGGAATCATCTGCCTATTTGATCGCTAACAAGAATAGTTTTATTGCTAAAAAAAGAGAAATTACGTCGCTGTACGATCAAATTAATGCCGTAATCAAGCATTAACGGGAAATAGGGAGGGAGCCGGTCTTTTAAAAAAGATCGGCAACTTTTGCGATTTTACCGCTGAGGTCATGCTCTCTAATCGGTTTGACCAGAAAATCAAATGCTCCGTGATTAAACGCTTCGTTTTTACGCGTTTCGTCCGTCGTAAGAACGATAATAGGTAATTTTTTAAACTCTACCATCGATTGCACGTTCGCTAAAAACTCTATACCGTCCATAACCGGCATTTTGATATCCAGTAAGACAAGATCGATATCTCCTTGCGTTTTTAAAAGGTTGATGGCATCAAGTCCGTTGGTCGCTTCAATAATAATACCGACGTTGGGATTTTTGCGTAACATAGAGCTTATAAGCTTTAGATTGATAAAATCATCGTCGACCGCTAGAATTTTTAACTGTTTTTCCATCATTTAGCCTTTTAAATAAACTTTTGAATCAGTGTTTCAAGATCTTTTTTGCTAATTTGATTTGGTAGTACGCTATCAAATAGATCGGCATTGTCGAGATTTTTCTCTTTAGGGTCAATAAACATAACGGTATGAATATGTGCGATACGATGTCTCTTTGCCGTTTCGCCGATCCAGTCTACGAAACTTTTCGGATCGTCTAAAAGCATCTCTTTATCAAAAAGAACGACTTTATAGCTATTTTGTTCCAATTTACTTTTCAAGTCGCTAAAAGAAGAAGCCGGATCAACTTTCTCACACATCTTGCTCAACACACTTGTAAAAATTTTTGTTTCTATTGAGCTTTTCTTTAAAACGATAACGTCTCGTGATGGAAAAGATAAAGGTTCTTCTGGTGCTAAACGTGATGGTGCTTCCAACTGCGGTTCTTTACTTTTTTCGAGGGTGGAAGAATCCGGTACCGCAATAGGTTTTTCTTCTTCAACCTCAGGTATCGCAACAAGCTCTTTTTCAGTCTCTTCTTGGGTACTGAGTGCTTCTTTAGGCTTATTGGAAGCGGATGAGACTAACGGTGCCTCATAAGCATCGTCGATTTTATTGGGGATAAAAAGATTTAAAATCGTAATAATGCTGTCTTTTTTAATCGGTTTCGTAATATACTCATCCAAGCCTTCTTTCATAAAGCGTTCACGATCACCTTTAAGCGCATTGGCAGTAATCGCAACAATCGGGATGTGTGCCAAATGATTTTTTTCTTCGTATTCTAAAATTTTATGCGTTGCTTCAATTCCGTCCATAACGGGCATTGCAATATCCATAAAAATCATATCGAACGTATCCGTACGACGTTTTTCTAAGGCCTGAAGACCGTTGGGAACGATTGTAATGGTGAGGCCTAAGTCTTCCAACGTACGTCGAATCAGCTTTTGGTTGATTTCGTTATCTTCAGCGACTAAGACGTCGGCTTTGAATTTCGTTCCTAACGTTGTACGTTGTATCGGTTTTTCTTGTTCGGGCTTATTCTCTTTAACCGGCAAAAATTCGCGTTTGGATTCCAACGCTTTCACCAGTTTAGAAACATTGATAGGCTCGTAAATCGGCGTAATGTATTTGGTGTTAAATTCATTAAAGCGTGCTTGCTGAGAAGGTTTGAAAATTAAAAGGATCGGCAATTTAATTTTTTTATACTCTTCAAGCTCTTCTTTCGTGAGATTATTGTAATCGGCAATAATAATGTTGCTTCCGGATTTAAAAATCATATTTTTTAACGAAGGAAAGTCGGTATAGTACTTGGTTTGGGCGCCGAAATAGCTCAGATAATCGAACATAAACTCCGTATGTGCTTTGGCACCGTTAAGCGGAGAATAAAGCGCACAATTAAAATCGCTGAAATGGTTCCTGTAATCCGTACCGCTTGATGTCGTTTCAATAAGATCCAATGCGAAAAAGAAGCGGCTACCTTGTCCTTCTTCACTTTCGACTTCAAGTTGCCCGCCCATAAGCGCAATGTATTTTGAAGAAATGGTTAACCCAAGACCCGTACCGCCGAATTTACGCGTAATGGTAGAATCGGCTTGGTTGAAAGCATCAAAAATTCCGTCGATCTTATCTTTATGAATACCGATACCGGAATCTTGAACGCTAAATAAAACGCGGGCACGATCAAGCGGAGCGTCATTAAGTCGTTTGATTTCAACAGTAATTTGTCCGTTATTCGGCGTAAACTTAACGGCATTACTCATAAGGTTGATAAGAACCTCTTTGATTTTAACGGCATCGCCTTTAAGGTAATTATGAAGGCTAGGATCGATATAAAGAGAGAGTTGAATATTCTTTTCGGCTGCTTTAGGTCCGTAAACTTCGACGGCATTTTCAAATTCGTCGATCGGGGAGAACAGACCTTCGTCGATTTCAATTTTATTGCTTTCGACTTTGGAAAGATCCAAAATATTGTTAATAATGGCTAAGAGGTTTTCAGAGCTTTTCTCGATTACGTCGACAAATTCACGTTTTTCTTCATCAAGATCGGAATTTTTAAGTAATTCGGTAAAACCGATAATACCGTTAAGCGGCGTACGAATTTCATGTGACATATTCGCAAGAAAGATACTTTTTGCGGCACTTGCTTCTTCGGCATTTTGTTTCTCTTTTGCAATGTTTTCGATAGCTTTATCGATAATGGCATATGCCGTATTCATACCTTCGGTGGTGTTGAAGTCGACTTTTTCTTTGGTTTCGGCAAGTTCTTCGACGCGACTAAAAATGTTTTCGAGTCCGCGAACGTTTTTTCTAAATTGATTGGCAAGTCCAAATCCCAAGAACATCAAGACAATGGAGATAATCCATATCAATCCGGCACCGATAAGTTGTCCGATATTTTGGTTGTCGTAGCTTTTTTCTTCGGCCGTCAATGAGCTTTTGATAATTTGAGCGGATTTGTCGAGCAGATCGATTTTTTTCGTTAATAAACCAAACCAAAGCGTCGGATCGATTAAGTATTCACCGCTTTGAGCCGCAGTAATCAGCTCACTTTTAGCTTGCGTAATTTCCGCTTCAATTTTTTGATTTTCAGGCAATTTGTAAAGATTTTCGATCTGACCTCGAGCCGATGCATCGTTAATCGTCGTATGGTCGAAAATATTCGAAACGCTAAAAATCGTAATCCACGTCTCCAAATCTTTGGGACTGAAAGGAACGTATTGACTTAAAATTTTTGAGACGAAATCGCGTTCTTGTCCTAAATATTCGATATTTTTATAAACGGAAACTAAAGACGCCGTGAGGTTGGAAATATTAGAGTTGGTATTAATGGTGCCGATAGATTCGAGTTCTTTTAAAAGTAAGGTATTAATTTGGCTGTAATACTCAAAGAACATTTTATTAAAGTCGATAGCAAAAGTATCAACGGCTTTATGCATTTCGAGAATTTTTGTCAGATGCGCCATAACGGCTTTAATGTGCGGCGACATTTCGCTATGGTGCGCATTATAATAGTCGTAAAAATCTTTCATCGCTTTGTTAACGACGATGCGTTGTTCTTTCAAAGATTCCGCAGCAATACTTCCTTGGCTTGAAAGGTATGACGCACTCAAACCTCTCTCTTTGGCGAGTTCGATGGATAACGTACTTAAAACACGGGTGCTTTCGATTTTATTTTTAAGCGTTAGCGTAGTATCGAATTGAGTATACGATAAGTAAAGAAAGTAACTTGAAAAGATAAAAAGGATAATCAGCGGGTACTGACTAATTAATTTTAAGGTATGTTGTGTGGTTAATTTCATGATTCGCGTCCTTTCCTAACGTTTTATGACGATATTGTATGCCGTAGCAATTTCTAGGCATGTTTGACTCTCTTGTGCACCTTGTTGTAATAGTACCGTAGCTTCTTCATGCTTAATACGACTTTTAAGGTACGCTTCGGCTAGGTAACATTTAGCTTTGATGTTTCCTTTCATAACGGCTTGCTCTAAATACGGAATAGCAAGCGAAGGGTTGGCTTCAATGCCTTCGCCGTAAAGATAAATTTTACCGATATAAAAATAACCTTGTACGGAGTTTTCTTTTTTAATCGCAGCTTCAAAAAGCTCCTTGGCATGCACGAAATCACCTGCTTTGTAAGCGATCATTCCGTCTCGGAAATGATCGGCCGTTAATGCCGTACAACTCAGTATAAAACAGAACAATACCCTTTTCATAAAACGGTTTCCTTAAAAATTTCTATCGTATCTTGCAAGGTCTGAAGCGTTTGTAGCAACTCTTCTTTCGTATCGAAATCCAAGCCGGTTTCCAAATGTTCCAATGCATAGTAAAGAGGTACGACATGTAAATGGAGTGCAACGCTTTTGAGTTTAAGACTTTCGTTTTTCGCCAAAATGCGGTTATTGTCGTGGACGGCTCGGTACAAAATCGGCATAGCCGTATCGAGATTTTCGATGTATTCTTCGATGATTTGTGCTAACGTGCTAATATCAAGACCGAGTTCCTCTGCGCAATCGCAAAGATCAAAGGCTATCGGTTCGTCAAGTGCCGTTTCGTCTACGGTTTCTACGCGATTAAAGATCGAAGTATCTTCAACGTTTTGAGATGCGGGAGTTTCGGTAAAATGAAAATCGTCTTGGGCAATTTGATCGATTGAACGATATTCCTCAGCAAGGAGGTTTTGCGGCGAAGTCGTATCCGCGGAAGGTGGCGTATCCAAAACGGTATGATCGAATTTGAGTTTAAAATCGAACGACTCTTGCGCTTCTTCTTTTAGGGGATACGAATGCTCAACGTTTGAAGCGTCGAGAGAAACGGACTCTTCCAAAACGGGCTCCGATAAGAAAGGAACCGTAAGGCTTTGCGTATCCGAGGCAGGCGACGTCGGCGTATAATCGTAGAGAAACGAAGACGAGTTAAACGAGGTTTCGTTAGGAATGTCTTTCGGCAATTCTTTAGCGTCTAGCGAGGATGTCGCTGCGGAAGAAAGGTTTGCAAAGGATGCGGGTGCTTCGCTATAAAGCGGTGCATTGGTTAATTCGACGCTAAAAAAAGTCGAACAGCCGTTTATTTCTTTGGAAAGAAAAATTTCGTTGATATTCAGCGAAGTATCAAGCTCTTTTCCGTTTTTAGTTTTGATTAAGACGCGTTTATTGGGTGTGCCGCTGTGCAGAGCATAATCAATCCACGAAAAATTTTTAAATTTGAAGATAAAGCCGGGCTTGTTTATAAAAAGATCCGCAAAGTCATTGTGATAATTACGAAACTCTTCGATGTCTTCATAGCCTAGCAAGTACAACTCTTGGTTACCCATTCCCAAAAAAAGACCATTCTTATCGTAAAGTATCAAATGTAGATCCTTTAGTAAACGTTAGAAAGTCCATTTTAGCTCACTTATACTTAAAATTAAGCTATTTTTTTAAGAAATTAATGATATTGGTTGCGTTTTTTTTACCAACCGTGACCTCGAGTTCTTCTTGCGTTGCGGCATAAAGTGCTTCAAAAGATCCAAAATAATTCAAAAGCTTCTGAATCGTCGCTTGACCGATTCCTTCGATATTTTGAAGCTCTAAGCTTAGATCGTTTTTCCGTTTTTTACTGCGATGATACGTAATAGCGAAGCGATGCGCTTCATCGCGTAAACGTTGAATAAATTGCAAGCGTTTGTCGTGTGCGGGTAAGACGAACGCTTGTTTGAGATTGTAAACCGTATCGTGGGCATTTCCTTTGGCACGATAGGCTTTTGCATCTCTTTTCTCTTTTGCTATGGCTAAAAGATCGATGGACATTCGGTGTTTTTCCAAGAGCGATCGTGCCAGTTTCAGCAAGGTTTCGCCTCCGTCGAGTACCCATAAATCCGGTGCCGGTTCATGGGCAAAATCTTCGATACGGCGCGTTAGCATTTCGTGCATTTGGGCATACTCGTCGCTATGACATAAAGCGTATCGGCGATAAGCGTTTTTTGCAAATCCGTCTTCCCAAACGACCATCGCTCCTACGGGAGCACTACCGCCGTGGTGTGAATTGTCGAAAATTTCGATGCGTCGCGGAGGTGTCGCGAGATCAAAAAGGTTTTGCAATTGTTCGGCAAAGCTGGATTGGTTTTTAGAAAGGTTTTGCAGCAAAATTTCTTGCGCATTGTGCCGTGCCATGGTCGTCAAAGCCTGTTTTTCGCCTTTTTGCGGAACGAAAATCTCGATTTTTTGCTGAAATTTTTCGCTTAAAAAGCGTTCCATTTCGGCTTGTTCGCTAAAAGCTTCCGCCGTAAGTACGCGCGTTGCGAAGCTTTGGTTCATCGGATAGTAAAATTCGAAAAGTGCTCGCTGATAAAGCTCGTCTTTTTCAAAACCGTAAATATTATGGAGCAACGAGTGCGACGTCGAGACGATTTTGCCGTGTCGGATAAATAAGCGCATTACGACGGCGGTTTTTTCGGTTGCTTCAATCGCAAAAACATCGTAGTCTTCGAGTTTTTTAAGTTCCACATGCGTGACATGTAAGGCATTTTGAATCGCAATTCTTGTGTCTCTTAAATGCGCGGCTTCTTCAAAATTAAGTTTCAAAGAGGCTTCTTGCATGCGTTCGTCCAAAAGGGCAAGAAGTTTTCGCTGATCGCTCAATGCCGACAAGGCTTTCTCGACGATTTCCCTGTAGTCTTGCTCGGCGATGCGTCCTTCACAAGGTGCTAAACAACGCCCGATTTGGAAAAAAAGACACGCTTTTTTGCCTTTGAGACATCCTTTTTTTTGCACAAGCGGGAAGACCAAGTAGAGGGCTTCTAGAAGAGCTTTAGCCGAGCCCGAAAGCGGACCGAAGTAACGTGTGTGTTTCGTATCGACGATTTTACGCGTTATCTCAAAACGCGCAAACCGTTCAGCAAGGTTGATGGCGATATAGGGGTAGGTTTTATCGTCTCTTAACAAGATGTTGTATTTGGGTTTGAGCTGTTTGATGAGCGAATTTTCCAAGATTAAAGCGTCGTGTTCGCTTTGTACGACGATAAATTCGACATCGCTTACTTCTAAAATCATTTTCGTAATACGCAACGATAGCGTCGGAGATGGTGCTAGCGTGCCCGAAAAGCGAAAGTAACTTTTGACGCGATTTTTAATATTTTTAGCTTTGCCTACGTAAAGGAGCATGCCGGATGCGTTGAAAAATTGATAGATGCCCGCAAATTCCGGAGCATTTTTAAGTTTTTGGCTTAACATGTACGTGTAAGAATCGTTTGTTTGATAGCTTCGAAAAGGGTTTTTAACGTGGGATCGTCACACTGTGTTTCGAAAGTACCCTTCGCCTGTTCGGCGTAAAAAATTGCCGAAGGTGTCGGTTTTTTTTCCTCTTCTACGGGTTGGTTCGTGACAAAAGCTTGCACCTCTTTGACGCATAAACAGGTGCATTCGGGGAAACGAGCGTTAAACTCTTTTAATAGACTCTTTATTAAATTGCGTTTATAATTGAATTCCATTTTCGCGCAAGGATGATTGAGCACGAAAAAGAGCGTGTCGTTCTTCGTATACACAAAGCGCACCATTGAGGTAAAGCTTTGAGGCAAGAGCGCAAGCCAGTTTTCGTAACAACGCATCTGAGCGTATTTTTTCATAGAAGGTTGTCGAACGAGATGGGAAATTATACTTTTAGAATCTTTCATGTGCTCATTATAGCATGTTTAGGCTTGAGCCTTTTGGGGTGCGGCTATAAGGGCGATCCCGTCTACAAAGACGCCAATACAACGACTCCTGCGAAGAAAACGCACTTTTTATGAAAACATCTTACGACGTTCTCATCGTCGGTACGGGAATCGCCGGTTTAAATACGGCACTCGGGCTCCCTAAAAATCTCGATGTTTTATTAATCTCAAAAGATTATGCATGGGAATGCAATACGTTTTATGCACAAGGCGGCGTTGCGGTTGCCAAAGATGCGCAAGACGTCGCGGTGCATCGTCGCGATACGCTTGAAGCGGGTGCGGGACATTGCAACGAAGCGGCGGTCGATGTTTTATGCTCCGAAGGACCTGCCGCTATTCGTGAATTGATCGAACGGGGATTTTCGTTTGATCATGACGCGTCGGGACGGTTATTGTATACCAAGGAAGCTGCACACAGTACGCAACGCATTTTGCACGCTGGCGGCGATGCTACCGGACGTTATTTACATCTTTTTTTAATGGAACAATTGCCTTTTCCGGTTTTATACAATACGCACGTTACGGATTTACTTATTGACGAGGGTACATGTTATGGTGTACGCGTTTTTCATGCCGGTAAGATTTTTAACCTCTACGCTAAGAAAATCGTTATCGCAAGCGGCGGCGTGGGCTCTTTGTACGAATATCATACCAATGCCAGAACGATCAGTGCCGATATGCAAGGAATTTGCTTGGATCACGGAATCGCTTTAGCAGATATGGAAATGATGCAATTTCATCCTACCGCGTTTGTTTTGGGACATGCGGTACGCAAACAGCTTTTGAGCGAATCGCTTCGCGGCGAGGGTGCGATGATCGTCGACGATCATGCGGAACGCTTTACGTTTGAGTACGATCCGCGCGGAGAACTGGCTCCGCGAGACGTCGTGAGTCGGGCCATTTTTTTACATAAACAAAAAACGGGGCGCGAGGTTTACTTGGATTTGAGTGCATTTTCGCATGAACATTTTAAGAAACGTTTCCCGAGTATTTACTACAACATGCGAACGATCGGTTATGACGTTCCCGAACAAAAGATACCGATCTCTCCGGCGTTTCATTATGCTATGGGCGGTATTCGCACCGACTTAAGAGGACGTATTGCAAACGTTAAGGATCTTTTTGCGGTCGGCGAATGCGCTAACACGGGCGTACACGGTGCCAATCGTCTCGCCAGCAATTCGCTTTTGGAAGGACTTGTTTTTGCGCGCCGCGTTGCCCAAGAGCTTGCGCAAAGCGATTTTACGTCTCGAAAAGAGCATTATTTTAGCGAAGCGGAAGCCTGCTTATCCCAAACGGGAGATAAAGAGCTAAAAAACGAATTGCGTCGTCTCATGTGGCGTTATGCCGGTATTTTACGCGATGAAGAAGGGTTGGCCAAAGCACAAGAGCGTGTCGAGGAGATGTTGGCGTTGCCGATAGGTAAGTTTTTAAGATTGAGATTGGCGGTATCCAGAGAAATTATTTTAAGTGCTCGTCGACGTAAAACCTCGCTCGGTGCACATACTATGGTCGTAAGGAACTAACACATATGCGAATTATCGGATTATTATTAACGCTTTTGAGCTGCACATGGGCTTCGGGCGGACAGAATTTAAGTAGCTCGTGGGTCGGCATCGTTTCGTTGATTATTTTTGTGGTCGGCTACTATTTTGTTGCGGCGGAAGAGAATTATCACATCAATAAAGCAAAGCCTGCGCTTTTTATGGGGACGTTTATTTTTATTCTTATCGGTATCTATTTTGCGCTGAACGGTATGGATACGGCGCCTTTGACGCATGAAGTCGATGCGTTGATTTTGGAAATCGCGGAAATCTTTTTCTTTTTAATGGTAGCGATGACGTTTATCGAAGTTATGATCGAACGACGCGTTTTCGATACGTTAAAATATAAGCTGGTTTCAAAAGGCTATTCGTATAAAAAACTTTTTTGGTTAACCGGAACGTTAGCTTTTTTTATCAGCCCCGTTGCCGATAATTTGACGACGGCACTCATTTTATCGACGGTTTTGATTACGATTGAGAAAGAAGACAAAACTTTTTTAGTCCCCGGTGCGATTAATATCGTCGTCGGTGCGAATGCCGGCGGTGCTTGGAGTCCGTTTGGAGATATTACGACGTTAATGACGTGGATGGCGGAAAAGGCGACGTTTGCCGAATTTTTCGGGCTTTTTCCCGCATCGTTTTTAGGGTGGTTGTTAACGGCATGGTTGCTTTCCTTGTCAGTTCCTTCTTCTAAACCGCATTTTGACGCGAGCGTGGAAAAAAGAGTCGTGATTTTAAAGGGCGGTAAAGTCGTGATGGTCTTAGGACTTTTAACGATCGTCTCGGCGGTTTTATGTCAGCAACTTTTTCATATGCCGCCGATGTGGGGCATGGTCTTCGGGCTTTCGCTTTTAAAGCTTTACACGTATCAACTCAAGCGCCGTAGTAACGAAACGATCAGCATTTTTAAATCCATTGGAAAAATAGAATTTGACACTTTACTCTTTTTCTTCGGTATTTTAGCGGCGGTCGGAGGACTCCATTTTTTAGGCTTCTTAGATTTAGCCGCAAAATTGTATGATTATGCCGGTGCAACGACGGTCAATATCGGCGTCGGATTTTTATCGGCGATTATCGATAACG
The DNA here is from genome assembly GCF_000789415.1 of Sulfurospirillum sp. MES. NCBI lineage: Bacteria > Pseudomonadati > Campylobacterota > Epsilonproteobacteria > Campylobacterales > Sulfurospirillaceae > Sulfurospirillum > Sulfurospirillum sp. MES. The sequence goes on from NZ_JSEC01000001.1 coordinate 616,586, forward strand.
TTCCGGTGATGAGTGCCGTATTGAAAGCCAACCCCGCAATGAGCGACGATCAATGGTTGTTGGTTACGATGACGGCAGGAATCGGAGGAAGTTTGATTAGTTTCGGCTCTGCCGCAGGTGTGGGAGTTATGGGGAAACTTAGGGGGGTTTATACCTTCGGATCTCACATGAAATACGCTTGGACCGTGTTAGTCGGATATATCGTATCGTTAGTGATTTGGTATGTTCAATTTGAAGTCATGGGTTTATATTAAAAAAAGGAAACAGATGAAAGAAGTCCCTCTATTAGTCTTAGATTTCGGTTCGCAGTATACGCAACTGATTGCTCGTAAACTTCGTGAAAGCGGTGTTTATTGCGAAATCGTTCCGTATAACGAGAAAATCGAAGATATTAAAGCACGGAACCCTAAGGGTATTATTTTAAGCGGCGGTCCCGCTTCGGTTTACGCGAAGGACTCTTATCACCCCGATGAAAAAGTGTACACTTTAGGTTTACCGATTTTAGGTATTTGTTACGGTATGCAGCTTTTAACGCAGTATTTCGGAGGAAGCGTGATTCCCGCAACGCATCAAGAGTACGGTAAAGCGGAGCTTCGTTTTGAAAGCGATCATAAAATTTTTAAAGATACGGCGTGCGGACAAATCGTTTGGATGAGCCACGGCGATCGCGTCGAAACTTTACCGGAAGGGTTTGAAAAAATAGGCTTTAGCGCGAACTCTCCTTATGCGGCGATTGCCGACGAAAAACGTAACATGTACGCTTTTCAGTTTCATCCGGAAGTCTATCATTCCGAACAAGGTACGAAACTGCTTAAAAATTTTGCGAAATATATTTGCGGATGCGAAAGTACGTGGAATATGGGTTCGTTTGCGAAAGAGCAAATCGCTAAAATTCGCGAAAAAGTAGGCAGTAAAAAAGTGCTTTGCGGCGTCAGCGGCGGTGTAGACAGTTCGGTTGTAGCAACACTTTTAGCCGAAGCAATCGGCGATCAATTGGTTTCCGTTTTTGTCGATAACGGGTTGTTACGCGCAAAAGAGCGCGAACAAGTCGAAACGATGTTTAAAAGTAGGGGCGTACCGTTGATTACGGTGGATGCCGGCGAAAAATTTTTGAGTCGGCTCGCCGGGGTTAGCGATCCGGAGAAAAAACGTAAGATTATCGGCGAAACGTTTATCGAGGTCTTTGACGAAGAGGCGAAAAAACACGACGGCATCGAGTTCTTAGCCCAAGGTACGCTTTATACGGACGTAATCGAATCCGTTTCGGTCAAAGGACCTTCTAAAACGATTAAATCGCATCACAACGTCGGAGGACTTCCCGATTGGATGCGTTTTGAACTCATTGAGCCGCTTCGTGAAATTTTTAAGGACGAAGTGCGTGCTTTAGGTGCGGAATTAGGATTGCCTAAAGAGATGCTCTCGCGTCATCCTTTCCCCGGTCCCGGTCTTGCGATTCGCATTATGGGGGCGGTAACGAAAGAAGATTTAACGCTTTTACGTGCCGCCGACGTGATTATGCTAGAAGAGCTTCGCGCAACAGGTTATTACGATAAAACGTGGCAAGCGTTTACGGTTCTTTTAAATGTCAAAAGCGTCGGCGTGATGGGCGATAACCGTACCTACGACAATACCGTATGCGTACGAATCGTGGATGCTACCGATGGAATGACGGCGACGTTTGCGCATATTCCGCATACGATTTTGGAAAATATCAGTCGACGTATTATTAATGAAGTCAACGGAATTAATCGCGTCGTGTACGATATTTCTTCTAAACCGCCCGCCACGATCGAGTGGGAATAAAACGATGATCTACCTCTTAAGCGATCAAGCGCATGAGGGGGTAGAGCATCTACCGCTTTTTGAAATTCGTTTTGATACGACGCCGATCGATCTTTCGCCCTACGATGCGCTGGTTTTTACTTCTAAAAATGCCGTTAAAGCCCTCGATTGCCTTGATCCTTCGTGGAGGCAAAAAGCATCTTACGCTATCGGCGAGGGAACGTCGGCATGGATCGAGCGTTTAGGCGGGACGCTTTGCTTTACATGTGAAGATTCTTACGGCGATCGCTTTGCCGAAAAAATTGCGTCTGATTTGACGGGCAAAACCGTTTTATTTCCGCGCGCTAAAGAAGTCTCTTCGTCGCTTTATGCCATTTTACGCGAATGCGGGGTTAGGGTTGACGAACGTATCGTTTACGAAACGTTTTGTCGTTCGTATGAACCGCATTGCGCTCCGCCGAAAAATGCACGTCTGATTTTTACGTCGCCTTCCACCGTGCGTTGTTTTTTTAAAAATTTCGAATGGGACGAAAGTTATAAAGCCGTTGCGATCGGCACAAAGACCGCTGCCGCGTTTCCTCCGTCGTTTCGGGTCTATATCGCACAAAAGCCCTCGATTGCCTCGTGCATAGACTTAGCAAAAGCTATTTAGAAGCAAACTTCTTTTATAATGAGACAATGTTTTAGTGCCTGGGTGAAGCGACAACCGTTTTCATGAGGGTCCAACAATTAGTAAAAGCGGAATCTGTACGTTTTTGGTGTGTCTGCGGTATCGTCCGAGCTTGAAAAAGCGAGAAATTGCAGCCTAAAGAAAAGGTCAATTCCCAGAAGTTGGCTTATTAGGGCCGCTTCAATCACGGAACGCTCACTTGGGTTTTAACAGACTTTTTTCACAATCGTTTTGATCGGAAAAATTGTGAAAAAAGTCTGATGTCTGTCGTGGAGAAAATGAATGAAGGTAATGGTCGTCGGTAGCGGCGGTAGAGAGTATTCGATAGGTTTAGCGCTGAAAAAAGACCCTAACGTTACGGAACTTTTTTTTGCACCGGGTAACGGTGCAACTTCGCGGCTGGGGCGTAACGTCTCGTATCGCAATTACGAAGAACTTGCCGCGTATGCGAAAGAAAACGGCGTAGACCTTACCGTCGTCGGACCGGAGACGGCTTTGGTCGAGGGGATCGTCGATTGTTTTAGGACTCGCGGTTTAGTGATTTTCGGTGCGTCAAAGGCGGCCGCACGCCTTGAAGGTTCAAAAATTTTTATGAAAAATTTTCTTTCGCGTTATGCGATCCCTACGGCACGGTATATCGAAACGAGCGACGTCAAGCAAGCCAACGATTTTATCGATACGCTCGCATTGCCGATTGTCGTTAAAGCTGACGGTTTATGCGCCGGGAAGGGCGTTATCATCGCTAAAAGCTATGACGAAGCAAAAGAGGCCGTTAGCGACATGTTAAGCGGAAAAAGCTTCGGTGATGCCGGACGCGGTGTTGTCGTCGAAGAGTTTCTAGACGGTTACGAACTCTCCGTTTTTGTCGTATGCGATGGAAAAGATTATAAAATTTTACCGGCGGCACAAGATCATAAACGTCTTTTAGATAACGATGAAGGTCCTAATACCGGGGGAATGGGTGCTTACGCTCCGACGCCTTTAATCGATGCAACGCTTTACAAAAAAGTTGAAGAGCGCGTCGTTAAACCTACCTTACTCGGTATGCAGCAGGAAAATACTCCGTTTGAAGGGGTTTTATTTATCGGTTTGATGATCGTTAAGAATGAGCCGATCGTTTTAGAATATAATGTCCGCTTCGGCGATCCGGAGTGTGAAATCCTTATGCCGCTTTTAAAAACGCCGGCGAGTGAGCTTTTTTACAAAGCCGCTACGGGCAATCTTAAAAATCTGACGATTGAATTTTTGGATCGTTTTGCCGTTGCCGTCGTTATGGCAAGCGAAAACTATCCTTATAGCAGTTCAAAGCCTTCGGAAATTCTCATCGATCAAAACGCACACTCCGAACTTGAACACACGCACATCTCGTATGCGGGCGTCAGCGAAGAAGACGGAAAATTATATGCAACCGGCGGACGCGTACTTTTATGTGTTGGCGTCGGAGAAAGTATCAAAGAAGCGCGTGATCGTGCCTATTTATTGTGTGGGCAAGTGCATTTCGCGGGTAAACAATTTAGAAACGATATCGCATATCAGGCATTACGACAATGACTAACGAAGAGTTAATCGAAAAGTTTGAAAGTGAAAATATTACGCTAGCCTCCTTGCAAAAAAGAGGTTTGGCCTATGCTATCGACGAGATTTTGATCTCCGTATTGTTTTCGTTAATTTACTTCGATCAGATTCCCGAAACCGTTACGACCGAAGAGTTTATCGGAATCGTTAACGGACTTTTCGGTTATATCGTTTTAATCAAAATTTTGTATCAAACTTTTTTCGTATGGATGTACGGAGCGACTTTGGGGCGTATCGCTATGAAAATACGCGTCATTTCGACGTTGGATCTAGAAAATCCGACGTTTTTTACGGCATTGAGTCGCGCATCGTTTCGTATCGTCAGCGAATCGCTTTTTTATTTAGGATTCGTATGGGCTTTTTTAAATCCGAAACGCGAAACTTGGCACGATAAAATCGCTACGACGTTGGTTGTCGATGCTCGCTAAATTTTTTATTTTTCTAACCCTTTCTTGTGCTCTATTACAGGCGGCGGATAAGCCCAAAGATCAAGACGTCGAGATGTTGGCAAAAACCGTCACGAAGGACGGGGATGTAGCACACGCGATCGGTAATGTCGTCGTTTACAGCCCGCAATATTTAATTACCGCCGATGAAGCCTATTACAATTACGTTACGGGGGATTTAGAGCTTTTCGGCAATATTACGATGTTAGAAGGCGTTAATTACGCCTCACGCAGCGGACATTCGAAATTGAACTTGAAAACTAAAAAAGGAACCTCAGATCCGCTTTTTTTCTTTGACGAAAGTTCAAGTGTATGGCTTAAATGTGAAAATGCCGTCTTAGATGCGGAAACGTATATCACTCAAAAATCGATTGTATCCAGTTGCAATACGCAAGACCCCGATTGGAAAATTGTCTTTACGACCGGAGAGTTTAATAAAGAGAGCAAATGGATGCACTTATACAATCCCGTCTTTTATGCTGGAGACGTACCCGTATTTTATTTGCCTTATTTTGCTTTTTCAACTGACCGTACTCGCCGTACGGGTCTTTTACGTCCGGATTTTGGCATGAGTAGTTCGGAAGGGTTGTATTATATGCAACCGATTTATTTTGCACCCGCCGTCGATTGGGATTTGGAATTAAGACCTCAAATTCGAACGAATCGCGGAGAAGGGCTTCATGCAACGTACCGCTTCGTTGATACGGCATACTCAAAAGGCGAAATAACAACGGGTTATTTTAAAGAGCAAAGTCATTACGTCGATGAAGAAAATCTTAAAAACGACGCCCATTACGGCTTTCATCTCCAATACGATCGCAGTGCTCTTTTAAGTACGCAATACTCGCAGATTCAAGAAGACGGCTTGTGGGTAGATATTCATTATTTAAACGATATCGACTACTACAATACGAAAGATAATGAAGATACCGTCTATGATAAATTAGCCGTATCGCGTCTTAACTATTATATTAAACAAGAACAAGACTATTTTGGATTTTATACGAAATATTATATCGATACGTCAAAAAGTTCAAATAAAGATACGTTACAAGAACTTCCGACTATCCAATACCACCGGTTTACTTCTCCGATTTTTTGGGATAATCTGCTTTATTCGGTAGACTATCAGGGAAAAAATTATACACGAGAAGAAGGTATTACTGCCTTGCAAAATGAAATCAATACTCCCGTAACGTTTTATACCTCTTTTTTTGACGATTACGTACATGCAAGTGCGTCGGAAAATATTTACATGACGTATGTCTCTTACGGCGAAGAAACAGACGGCAGTTATCTTAAACATTATAGCAACTATCATCGTTTTAATCTTTTTACCGATCTTGCAAGAAGTTACGATACTTTTTTTCATACGATGTACATAGGTCTTGAGCATACGGTTCCAAGCTACAGTAAAACGGAAGGAACTCAATACAATAATACATTCAAAAATGCAGTTACTAGTGAAGATATGATTCCTCTTGATTTGGAAGAAAAAAATACGGCATTCCAATTTAAGCAGTTTTTTTATGATATGGACGGTGAGAAAAAACTCAGTCATTCGCTCAAACAAGCTTATTACTATGATAAAGAGTACCACTACGGTGATTTAGAAAATGATGTCAAATATTATCTTAACGAACATTTTTACATCGGCGATACCGTTCATTATTCACATCGCTACGATCAATTGTCACGTAATCAAATTTCTTTAAATTATCAAGAGCCGATTTATAAAGTTTCATTACGCCACACGTATATCGATACTACCTATGAAAACAATACGGAAGGAAAAGATTACAGTTACGTGACGCTGTATGCCGAAACGGCTTATTGGGAGCATTTTACGCTCTTTAGCGCGATTAATTACGACGTTGAAGACGATTTGTTCAAGTCATGGAGTTTAGGATTTAAAAAAGTGAAAAAATGTTGGGATTACTCTTTGGTGTATCGCGATTCCAATACTCCAAAACAGACAACGAGCACCAACGGTATCGACTCGGTTAACAAACGAGGCGTGATGTTGATGTTTAACTTATATCCGATGGGAAGTTTTAGTTATGATTTTAAAACGGAATCGGAACAAAAACAGTAAAGTATTCAAAATTAACAGGAACACTATTAAGGAGCAAAAGCGTGGAATATACATTTAAAGTGAACAATCAAGAAGAAACGTACGACATCGGTAAAGTTGCGAAACAAGCAGCCGGTGCGGCGTTATTACGTATTAAAAATACGGTTATTTTAGCAACCGTTGCAAGAGACGATACGCAAGTTGCAGAAAATTTTGTTCCTCTTACCGTTCAATACGTCGAAAAAACATATGCCGTCGGTAAAATTCCCGGAGGTTACGTTAAGAGAGAGACCAAACCCGGTGATTTTGAAACGTTGACGTCTCGTATTATCGATCGAAGTTTACGTCCGCTTTTCCCCAAAGGCTATGCCTATCCGACGCAAATTGTCATATTCGTACTGAGTTGCGATCCTGAAGTTGATTTACAAGTTGCCGCGCTTAACGCCGCAAGTGCTGCGTTATATCTTTCGGATATTCCCGTTAACAAGGCGGTTGCAGGCGTTAGAATCGGTTACATCGACGGTCAGTATGTTGTTAACCCCTCAAATTCTGCTTTAAAAAACAGTCGTTTGGATCTTTACGTTGCAGGTACGAAAGAAGAGCTTTTAATGATCGAAATGCGTGCGATCGCGTCTATGGAAACGACGACGCTTCCGGTTATGGCGATCGATCCGATGTTAGACCCTACGCTTGCACAAAGCGTGATTGCCAAACAATCCGTGAACGAGTTTGACGAAGAAGCCATTTTAGCGGCGATCGATAAAGCACAAAGTGCCATTACCGAAGCGACGACGATCTATGAAAACGTTTTTACGCCGCTTAAAAAAGAAGATGCGCTTTTGGATTATAAGGCGGATTTGGAAAGCGATTCTATTTTTGCCTATATTGATGAATTTTATAAAGAAGAAGTCTCTCATGCGATTCTACAAATGGCAAAAAGTGAACGTGCCAGCGAACTCGGTAAAATCGTTGACAAAATCTTAAAAGACGATACGGCAGCACTTGAGAACTGGAGTAAAGAACTGGTCGAAAGCGTTTTAGGTGCCTATAAAAAACGAGTTGTACGTGAAATGATCGTCGAAAAACGCGTACGAGCAGACGGTAGAAAATTAAATGAAATTAGACCGATTAGCATCGAAACGAACCTTTTACCTTTAGCCCACGGTTCATGCCTTTTTACGCGTGGACAAACGCAAGCCTTGGTTATTGCAACGCTCGGTAACGATAAAGACGCTCAAATGTACGACCTTTTAACAGAAAAAAACAGTGTGAGCGATACGTTTATGGTTAATTATAATTTTCCGGGTTTTTCCGTCGGCGAAGCTTCACCGCTTCGTGCACCGGGACGAAGGGAATTAGGACACGGTAATTTGGCACGTCGTGCACTTGAACCGGTCGTTTCCATGAATCGCTTACAAACGATTCGTCTGGTTTCCGAAATTCTAGAATCCAACGGTTCTTCTTCTATGGCGACGGTTTGCGGTGGTGCATTGGCGTTGAAAGCTGCCGGCGTTGAAATTGAAAAATTAGTCGCCGGTATTGCGATGGGACTTGTATTTGAGGGAGATAAACATGCCGTTTTAAGCGATATTATGGGCTTGGAAGATCATGACGGCGATATGGATTTCAAAGTGGCGGGTACGAGAGACGGTATTACGGCACTTCAGATGGATATTAAATTAGGTGGTATTTCTCGTGATGTTCTGAAAGAAGCGTTATTTCAAGCTAAAGAAGGAAGAGCTCATATTTTAGGGCTTATGGAAGCAGCCAGTCGTGAAATCGTCGTCAATAACGCGATCTTGCCGAAATTAGAACTTTTTAGCGTTGATCCTTCGAAGATTGTCGATATTATCGGGCAAGCAGGTAAAACTATCAAAGAGATTATCGAAAAATTTGAGGTTTCAATCGATTTGGATCGCGAAAAAGGCGAAGTCAAAATTGCTGGAGAAAATAAAACAAACGTGGATGCCGCAAAAGAGCATATTATTAAAATTACCAATAAACCTTCCTTCGGCGGACGCGGCGGCGGGCACGGCCGAGATCGCAACGATCGTCACGGTGCTCCAAGAGAAGAAAAACCGGTTCCGACGTTTGTCCAAGACGAAATCGTAGACGGTACGGTAAAACGCATCGTGGATTTCGGTGCTTTTGTGGAACTGCCCGGCGGCATTGACGGATTGTTACATGTCTCAAAAATAGCCGATCATCGCGTCGAAAAAGTCAGCGATTATCTTGCGCTTGAGCAAAAAGTACGCGTTAAGATTTTGAAACAGACGGGAAATAAAATAGAATTAGAGCTTATCCGATAGCTTTTAATGGGTTTTTAACAATTAGGCGGCTATAATCTCGCTCACAAAGTGGAAAGTAGGGGTATATCCGAACCGACTTTGAAATACAATCAGGAGAAGTCTTATGAAAAAGATTCTTTTTTTAATGGTAGCATTTGCTTCATTTGCATTTGCTGCGGATGATGCGAAAGCATTAAGCGACGTTGTTGCATCTTATGCGGTTTTGGGTGTCGGCTTCTTGGTCGGTTTGGCAGCACTCGGTGGTGCTATCGGTATGGGAAATACTGCAGCGGCGGCAATTTCAGGTACTGCAAGAAATCCAGGTCTTGGAAGCAAACTTTCTACGACGATGTTTATTGCACTTGCAATGATCGAAGCACAAGTTATTTACGCACTTGTTATCGCTTTTATTATTCTTGGAAAAACAAACTTTATCGGTTAATAGCCGTGCTTTTTAGCGAAGAGAAATTTCTCTCTTCGTTTCCTCTTTGCGGACGTGGTGGAACGGTAGACACACTACCTTGAGGTGGTAGCGCACTACGTGTGTGGGGGTTCAAATCCCCCCGTCCGCACCATCTTCTTTTGATCTAACTTTCTCTTTTTAGTAAATCCAATGTTTAGTTATGTTACTCTTTTGCAAACGATACATTTAATGTATGTAAGGATGATTCTATGCAAGAAGTTGCGTTAAAAAATATTTTGAAACTCGACAATAGAGAGTTTTTGGTTTCGACGATCAGTATGAACGTCAGGCATTCGTTTTTCGAAGGAGATGCCCAAAAAGTCGTTTATGAGACGATGGTTTTTGAAATTTTGAATGATGAAGTACAATTTCACCACCCCATTTTTAATGAACGTTACAATATGGCGGAAGAGGCTATTGCCGAGCACAGTGCCATTTTAAAGACTCCTCACAATTTTTTCATTCTGTAACGATCGTTCGTGCGTATGAAAAAAATTCTTTTTTTTCTCTGTTTATTCGCTACGTTTGTTTTTGCTAATCCTTCTCCGCCTAAAGATATTTTACTGATTCAGTCGTACCATAAAGGGTATAAGTGGAGCGATGCGATTTCAAGCGTTATCGAACAAAATTTTTCGGAAAAAGAGAATATTTTTCTCTCGACGGTTTATATGGATACGAAGCGAAACGATACGTCTTCGTACCTTCAAACGTTCTACGCTTATTATAAAGAACGGTTTAAACACTATAAATTTGATGTCGTGATCGTTGCGGATAATGCGGCGTTGGATTTTGTCAGAGAACATTATCACGAACTTTTTGAAGCTATTCCGGTCGTTTTTTTAGGGATTAACAATTTTGAACCTTCTTTGATTCATAATATCGATTTGGTCAGCGGCGTTGTTGAAAACGTCGATATCGAAAAAAATATCGATTTGATTTTAGCCAATCAACCGCGTTTGGATAAAATTTTAATTATTAACGAGCGCACGACGACCGGAGAGGCGATCAAGCATCAAATCGATGCTATTTTACCTCGGTATGAAGGTAAAACGACGATAGAATATATCGATAGTATGGATATGGAAGAGATCGAGCAAAAGACGCGTGAACTCTCTCCCAACAGTGCTATTTTATGGGTTTTGCTTTATAAAGATAAAACGGGAAAGTTTTTTACCTACAAAGAAAACCTGCAACAGATTCGAAAAATTACGAACATTCCGATTTACGGCTTATGGGATTTTTATTTGGACGACGGGATCGTCGGCGGCTTTTTGACCAGTGCTACCGCCCAAGCCCAAGCCGCATCAAAGATCGTTAAGCAAATTTTGGCAGGGAAAAACCCCAATCAAATTCCCATTATCGAAACCAGTCCGAACCGCTATATTTTTGACTATAAAGAGTTGTTGGAACATCGTTTAAAAATCGCTCCGGAAATCAAATATTATGAGATGATCAATAAACCGTTTTCGTTTTACGAGGAGTATAAACACTATATTTGGCTCTTTGCAGCACTCTTAAGCGCGATTAGCATGGTCGTGCTTTTTTTAACGCAAAACGTTCGTATGCGTCGCCAAAGCGAACTTGCCCTTAAAAATCAGCTCGAATTTATCCGTGTCCTTTTAGATACGATCCCCAATCCTATTTATTATACCAACGTCAAAGGCGAGTATATCGGTACCAACCAATCGTTTGCCACTTTATACGATCAAAGTAAAGAGGAAATTTTAGGAAAAACCGTTTTCGATTTTTTCCCACACGATTGGGCAACCGAGCGCCGTAAAAACGATCTCGATCTTTTAGCGAATAAAGGTGCCGAGACGTTTGAGTTGACGCTGCATTTTCCTAAAAAACGGCCTAGAGTTTTTGTATTAAATAAGGCGGTTTATTCCAATATCGACGGAAGCGTCGGCGGTATCGTATGCGTGATGGACGATATTACCGAGCGCACGCAACACCAGCAGTTTTTGATTCAGCAATCCAAATTAACTGAGATGGGAGAAATGATCGCAGGCGTGGCGCATCAGTGGAACGAACCTTTGGTTGAGCTTTCGGCAATCATGCAGGATATGGAGTTTTGTTTCAATCAAGGCGAAATGGATCAGCCTAAAATGAAAGCGTTCGTGCATGATTCGATCGTTCAAATTCAGTACATGTCGCAGACATTGAAAGATTTTCGCAACTTTTTAAAACCTTCGACAAAAAAAACGCTTTTTTGTGCCAAAAAGGCACTTTTGGAAGTTTTGGAGATTATCGGGCGCCAAATTTTTTACGCACATATCGAACTTAAAGTCGAGTATCGTAAAGATACCAAAAGTTATCCCGTCTACGGGTACGAAAACGAATTTAAACAAGTGCTTTTAAACATTATCAACAATGCAAAAAACAAACTGTTGAAAACGCGAAAAGGGGAACGTATTCAAATCGCGTTGGATCAAGACGCTTCTTCGACGAAACTGATCGTGAGCGATGACGGTGGGTCGATTCCCGAAAAAATTATCGGCTTTATTTTCGATCCTTATTTTACGACGAGCAAAAACGGTACGGGACTTGGGTTGTATATGGCAAAGATGATTATCGAAGATAAAATGGGCGGCAGTATTCGTGTTCACAATCTCGGCACTCAAGGCGTCGAATTTACGCTAAGCGTTCCCAATAGCGTTGCATAAAGGAGGAAACGTGAAAATTTTATTGTTGGAAGACAATGCGCGCTTAAACGCGACGATCGTCAAACGTTTAGAAGCCAAGGGCTATCGCGTCGATGCGTTTATGGACGGTAAAAAAGCTTACGAGGCCTTAGACAGCGGTTACATGTGCTTTATTTTGGATATTAACGTTCCCAACCTCGACGGCATTGAGCTTTTGAAAAAAATTCGCGACTTTTACCGTGAAACGCCGGTCATTATCATCAGCTCCAGCATCGAACTGGAAGTGATTAAAGATGCGTACAATTTCGGATGCAATGATTTTTTGAAAAAGCCGTTTTTTATCGACGAGTTAGAAATTAAAATCGAAAAATTTTGCAATATTCGCCACGACATCGTTAATTTAGGCGAAGCGTGCTGTTTTGATTTTAAGTCGAGTTTACTTCGCATCGGCGAACACGAAGAGCATTTATCGCGTAAAGAAAAATTGCTGCTCAATTTGTTGATTAGCGAAAAAGGCAAAGTCGTAACGTTCGATAAAATTCAAGCGATGGTATGGGAGGGCAATTTTACGAGTTTAGACTCGATTCGCTCTTTAATGCGCCGCGTACGTAAAAAGCTCCCGTTTGAATGCATCGAAACCGTGGTAGACGTCGGGTATATTTTACGCTATTAGACTTGAAAAGGTAAACAATGTTCACGCAAACGATACGATCGATTCTTACATGTAGTCTTTTTTCCCTTCTTTTCGCATTGGGCGCGCATGCGTCTAGCGACACGGTTACGTGGAAGTTGGCAACGTCGTGGAGCAAGGTGTTTCCTCCTTTTACCGATACCGTTGAAAATATGGTAACGATGGTCGAGCAGATGAGCGGCGGAGAGTTCAAGATTAAAATCGACGACGTATCCAAACATAAAGCGGCGTTTGGCGTCTTAGATGCGGTGAAGCTCGGCCAGTACGATATGGCGCATTCCGCGTCGTATTATTGGAAAGGGCGTGATCCGGTGTTGTTGCTTTTTACGACAATGCCTTTTGGTATGAATGCCCTCGAGCAATACGCATGGTTTTACCGAGGTGAAGGAATGGAATGGATGCAAAAAGCCTACGCTAAACACGGTGTTTACTCTTTTCCGGGCGGCAATACGGGCATGCAGATGGGCGGTTGGTTTCGAAAAGAGATTCGCAGTTTGGAAGATTTAAAAGGGCTTAAGATGCGTATTCCCGGTTTTGCGGGAGAGATTTTCGCCAAATTGGGCTGTGCGGTGACCAATATTGCTCCGAGCGAATTGTACACTTCGTTGGAGCGCGGAACGATTGATGCATTGGAATGGGTGGGACCTTCGATGGATATGAGCATGGGATTTCATAAAATCGCTCCGTATTATTATACCGGTTGGCATGAACCCGCAACGGAATTACAATTTATCGTCAATAAAGCCAAATTCGACGCGCTTTCGCCGAAAAATAAGGTGATTTTAAAAGCGGCGATGCGCTTGTCGGCGTATGACATGTTAATCCAAAATGCCGATATGAACGCCGCGGCATGGGATCGAATGAAAACGGAGTATCCGAATATTAAAATTAAGACGTTTCCCAAACCCGTGATGGATGCGATGCGTCAAGCCAATGCCGAATTGATTGCCGAAGAGTCTTCCAAAAATCAGGAGTTCAAAAAAATCGTCGAGTCGCAACGTGCTTACATGCAAAAAGCAAGAGCGTGGACCTTGATCGGCGAGTACGCGTATATTCGCGACAATCAATAGCCGTTATAGAATTGCTTTGAGTCAAAGCACCAAAGGTGCGTGGGCTTTGCACTGAAGAAAACGCAGTGTTAACGTAGTCTTTAGAGCTTTGCTTTAAAGACGTGTCAAGAGTTCTGCAAGAACTTTATTAAAAAATCCAAAGAAGAAAAGAGGATGGTAGGGTGATGCTTTTAAGAATTGAGAAATGGTTTGATGCGTTGAGCCGCATGATCGGGTATGTGTGCGCTTTTTTAATGATCGTGATGATGCTCAATATTTTCTACGACGTGTGCATGCGCTATGCGTTTAAAAGCGGTTCGATTGCACTACAGGAATTGGAGTGGCATCTTTTTTCGGTCATTTTCCTGCTCGGTATGTCTTACGCGCTGATGGAAGACTCACATGTACGCGTCGACGTGCTCTATGCCAAATGGAGCGAACGTCGTCAAGCCGCGGTTAATATTATCGGTGCCGTTTTGTTTATAACGCCGATTGCTCTTTTAGTGATGTTTAGCTCACTCGGTTTCGTGAGCGAAGCGTACGTTTCGCATGAAGTGAGCAGTGCTCCGGGAGGGTTAACGCAGCGGTGGATTTTAAAAGCATTTATTCCGTTTTCTTTTGCCGTTTTACTGCTGATGGAAATCGGGTTTATCGTTAAAAATATCGCAGTTTATAAGGGACTTCGCCACGCAAACGCACAGCCGAAGGAGACGTTATGATCGGGATTATTATGTTTTTCGTCGGTATGTCGATGCTTCTTTTAGGGTTCCCCGTAGCGTTTACGTTCGGAGCGATTTCGGTCGTATTCGGTTTGATTGCCGGTATCGTCGAGTCGTTGGGAGACGGTGGAGGTCTCATGGAAGGGCTGCAAATCGGCGCGCATCTGTTTGCGTTTATGCCGCATCGTATTTGGTCGATCATGGAAAATGCGATTTTGATCTCCGTTCCGATGTTTATTTTGATGGGTATTATTCTGCAAAAATCGCGTTTAGCCGAACGTTTGTTGGAAGCTATGGGCTTTTTATTCGGCGAAGTTCGAGGCGGTGTAGCGATCAGTACCGTTTTGGTCGGTGCGCTTTTGGCCGCTTCGACCGGCGTCGTCGGAGCAAGCGTTGTGGCGATGGGTGTCATTTCGTTACCGGTTATGCTCAAATACAACTATTCAAAATCGTTGGCATGCGGCACGATTTGCGCTTCGGGAACGCTAGGACAAATTATTCCGCCTTCGGTGGTCTTGATTATTTTGGGGGACGTTTTTCAACAACCCGTCGGCGATCTTTTCGCGGGGGCGTTGGGACCTGGCTTGACGTTGGTAGGCGTTTACGTCGCGTATATCGCAGTAACGGCTTTTTTTAATAAAGAAGCGGCTCCTGCGATTCCGCGTCATGAAATTAAAGAGAGCAAACGTCGTCAAATTTTGAGTGCGTTTAAGGCAATTTTGCCGCCTTTAATTTTAATCGTTTTGGTGCTAGGCTCCATTTTTGAAGGAATCGCGACACCCACCGAATCGTCGGCGGTAGGATGTATCGGTGCGATGGTTTTAGCATGGATGTACCGATCGTTTTCGTTTAAAATGGTTCAAGAAGCCTCTTTGGAAACGGTACGCGCTACGGCGATGGTTTTTGCCATTTTGATCGGAGCGACGGCTTTTTCGATGGTCTTTTCGTATACCGGAGGCGACGAGATCGTCGAAGCGGCGATGCGAAGCTTACCGGGCGATAAATGGGGTTTTATCGTGGTTTCGATGCTCGCGATTATGGCATTGGGCTTTTTTATCGATTTTGTCGAAATATCCTATATTATCGTTCCGATTTTAGCACCGATTGCCGCTGCTATAGGACTCAATCCCGTTTGGTATGCCTTATTGATCGCCTTAAATTTACAGACGTCGTTTTTAACGCCGCCTTTTGGTTTCAGCCTTTTCTTTTTGCGCGGCGTAGCACCTTCGTGCGTGACGACGATGGATATCTACAAAGGCGTCGTACCGTTTATCGTATTGCAAATTTGCGTCATGATTCTTTTCACGCTTTGGCCTGAACTTTACGGCATCGACATCATGCTTAAATAAGGACTCTAAAGGTTACATGTCAATTACATGTAACCTTTTTTCCGCTTTCGTTTTTTTTACCGCGATTCTCTCAAAATGTCATACCGATTTTATACCGACGTGTTACACTCGATTAAAATTCTAACCATGAAGGATGGCCGATGACATTAAGCGGAAAGTATCACGATTTTTATCAAGAAATCGTCTCTTTTATCCCAAAGTCCCGTATCTTTACCGATCCTTTGCATACGATTGCTTACGGAACGGACGCGTCGTTTTATCGATTGATTCCGAAAATCGTCGTGTGGGTCGATAATGCCGATGAAGTCAGTCGGATTTTAAAACTCAGCGACACGTTTTCACTTCCGGTCGTTTTTCGAGCCGCAGGAACGAGCCTTTCGGGGCAGGCGATTACCGATTCGATCTTGCTGGTAACCTCGCGCGATTGGAAAAAGATGAGCGTCAATCATGACGTCAGTTTGATTACGCTTCAACCTTCCGTCGTAGGCGCGGATGCGAATGCCTATTTGTTACCTCACGGCAAAAAAATAGGCCCTGATCCGGCGAGTATCAATTCGGCGATGATCGGCGGAATCGCCGCCAATAATGCTAGCGGTATGTGTTGCGGGACGACCGACAACTCTTATAAAACGCTTCAATCGATGAAAATTATTTTCCACGACGGAAGCGAACTCGATACCGCCGACGCGGCAAGCCAAAACGCTTTTCGTCAAACGCACGGCGAGATGATCGCGCGTATCGAGGCTCTGGCAAAGCGCGTACGTGAAAATCAAGCTCTTCACGACAAAATAGAGCGTAAATTTAAAATCAAAAACACATGCGGTTACGGCCTCAACGCTTTAATCGACTTTGAAGACCCGATCGACATTTTGGCACACTTGATGATCGGAAGCGAGGGAACGCTCGGTTTTATTAAAGAAATTACCTATAAAACAGTTCCCGAATACAAAGATAAAGCCAGCGCATTGATGATTTTTAAAAACGTCAAAGACGCTTGCGATGCAATTACGATACTGCGAACCCAATGCCGTACGCGTACGGCAAACGCACAAGTCGATGCCGCGGAAATCATGGATAGAGCCGCCCTTCGAAGCGTGGAAGACAAAGAGGGGATGCCTTCTTTTTTAAAGACGCTCAGCCCCACCGCAACGGCGGTTTTGGTCGAGACGCGCGCTCCGGACGATGCCGTTTTAAATGAAAACATTGCCGCGATTCTTGAAAAATTGGCGTCGATTACGCCCGAAATGCCGCTTCATTTTACCAAAGACGTCGCGGAATATACCAAATACTGGAAGATTCGCAAAGGACTTTTTACCGCGGTAGGCGCGGCGCGCGAAAGCGGAACGACCTGTATCATCGAAGACGTGGCATATCCGATCACTTCGTTGGCGGACGGTACGTTGGAGTTGCAAGCACTTTTCGAGAAATACGGTTACACGGAAGCGATTATCTTCGGTCACGCCCTAGACGGCAACTTGCACTTTGTTTTCAATCAAGCCTTTGACGATCCAAAAGAGATCACGCGTTACGAGTCGTTTATGCAAGAAGTCGCCGAGCAAGTCGCGACCAAATACCAAGGTAGTTTAAAAGCCGAACACGGAACGGGACGCAATATGGCCCCGTTTGTCGAGCTGGAATGGGGTGAAGACGCGTATGTTTTGATGAAAGAGATTAAAACGATTTTCGATCCGAAAGGCTTGATCAATCCGGGCGTTATTATCAACGCCGATCCGAAAGCGCATCTTAAAAATTTTAAAGCAATGCCGATTACCGATCCTTTGATCGATAAATGCATCGAGTGCGGTTTTTGCGAGCCGGTTTGTCCGTCGAATTTCTTGACGTTGACGCCAAGGCAGCGCATCGTTGCCAATCGACGCATGCAGACGTTGGCACTTAACCATGAGACCGAAGCTTTGGAAGCGTTTCAAAAACAGTACCAATACGACGGTATCGAAACCTGTGCCACCTGTTCGCTTTGTTCGCTCTCCTGTCCCGTAGGCATCGATACGGGAGCCTTGACTAAAAAGCTTCGCGCACATCAAATCGGTACGCTCGGGCACGGCGTCGCCGGTTTTATCGCCGATCATTACTCGGGCGTATTACAAACGGGACGTATCGCTTTGAGCGTCGTCAAAGGCGTGAACGCGATTATCCCCGATAGCGTGATGCGCGGCATGAGCCAAGGGTTGCGTACGCTAAGCGGCAATACGCTTCCGCTTTGGAGTGCTAGCTTACCTTCGGGTGCTTCTTTTAAACCGAGCGTAAAACGAAGCGGCGCTAAAGATAAAGTGGTGTACTTCTCTTCGTGCATCAACCGTACGATGGCAAATCCGAAAGAAAAAAGCGGCGAACGATCGCTGGATGCGGTTATTATCGGTATCCTTGAAAAAGCGGGTTACGAAGTGCTCTTTCCCGAAGCTATCGACGGATTATGTTGCGGTATGCCTTTTTCAAGTAAAGGCTATAAAAGCGAAGGCAAACAAAAATCAAGCGAGTTGGAAGCGGCTTTAACGCAAGCGAGTTTGAACGGAACGTATCCTATTTTATGCGATATGAGTTCGTGTACGAAAACGATGATGGAGTATTTTACGACCGGACTCAAAGTGTACGATCCGATCGAATTTATCCACGATTTTCTGTTAAGCCGCCTTACGATTCGTCAAATTGACGATCCTATCGTCATTCACACGATTTGTAGCACGCGCAAAATGGGATTGGCGGAGAAGTTTGAAAAGATTGCGCGCTTGTGCAGTAAAAAAGTAACGATCCCGAGTGAAGTGACATGTTGCGGTTTTGCGGGCGATCGCGGATTTACCTATCCCGAACTGAACCGCTCGGCATTACGCCATTTAAAAGCCGCGATACCGAGCGATACCACGCTTGCTTTTTCGACCGGCAAACCTTGCGAAATCGGTCTAAGCGAACACAGCGGCTTGGATTATCGATCGGTTTTCTACCTGATTGAGCGTTGTATCGCCTAATTCAACGCCACACGCTTTCACTACGGAAACGTCTCTTGAAAAAAGCGACGTTTCCCCTTCTTTTCCCCCTTTTTTCTTCTTCGCCTCTGAGTTTGATTTAATAAAAGAAATGATAAAATACAAAAATTTGCGCTATATTTTTTAGTTAAAATTAAACAAAAAGGTCGAGGTTACGAGGTAAAGTCTGATGCTAAGGAGCATCATGATTTTCACAGTTTTGGTGTTTGTATATTCGTCAGTGAATACGCATGCCAAATGTATGAAGAGGGTTTTTCCTCGAAAAGAGTCCGGCAGAAATCTTAGCCAAGGATGATCACAAAACGATAACGTATCGTTGATTGCGGCGGTGCCGCTTCGTTTTAGACACAAGAAACACACTAAAAAAGGGTAAGGTCAATGGCTAAAAAGTACATCGATGTGATGGATACGACGTTTAGAGATGGTTTTCAATCGGTTTTCGGCGGGCGCGTACTGATGGAAGATTTTTTTCCGGCAGTTGCGGCGGCGCGTGAAGCAGGTATCAGCCATTTTGAGTTTGGCGGAGGAGCACGTTTTCAAAGCCTCTATTTTTATTTGAACGAAGATGCCTTCCAAATGATGGATAAATTCCGTGAAATCGTAGGACCCGATGCCAATCTTCAAACCTTGGCACGCGGCGTCAATACCGTTATGCTTGATACCGGTAGCAGCGAACTTTTGGATTTACATGCGAAAATGTTTAAAAAACACGGGACGACGACGATTCGTAACTTTGATGCGCTTAACGACGTCGAAAACCTCAAATACAGCGGCGAACGTATCGTTCACCACGGTTTAAAACACGAAATCGTCGTCACGATGATGGACTTGCCTCCCGGATGCGTCGGTGCACACGACGTAGCATTTTACGAGAAAACCCTACGCGAAATTTTAGAATCGGGAATCCCCTACCATAGTATTTGTTTTAAAGACGCGAGCGGTACTTCAAGCCCGCAAAAAGTGTACGAAACGATCAAAATGGCGCGCAAACTCGTTCCCGAGGGAATGCATTTAAGGCTTCATACACACGAAACCGCAGGCGTAAGCGTTGCGTGTTATTTGGCCGCCTTGGAAGCGGGTGTCGACGGTATCGACCTTGCGGCATCTCCGGTAAGCGGCGGTACGAGCCAACCCGATATTTTAACGATGTTGCATGCACTAAAAGGAAAAGAGTACGATCTTGGCGGCTTGGAACTCGAAAAAATCTTGAAATACGAAGAGGTCTTACAAGCGTGCCTTAAAGACTATTTTATGCCTCCCGAAGCGACGCAAGTCTCTCCGCTGATTCCGTTTTCTCCGATGCCGGGCGGTGCTTTGACTGCGAATACGCAGATGCTCCGTGACAACAACATTCTCCATAAATTTCCCGAAGTGATTAAAGCAATGCGCGAAGTGGTTGAAAAAGGCGGTTACGGTACGAGTGTTACGCCGGTTTCCCAATTTTATTTTCAACAAGCTTTCAACAACGTGATGTTTGGTCCGTGGAAAAAGATTGCCGACGGTTACGGCAAAATGGTTTTAGGCTATTTTGGAAAAACGCCTGCAACTCCCGATCAAGAAGTCGTTTCCTTGGCAAGCGAACAGCTCAAATTGCCTCCGACGACACGCAAAGCGTTGGAAATAGCCGACTGCGACGAGACAAAATCCTTAGCGCACGTCAGAGAAATATTGACGAAAGAAAATCTTGAAATTACCGATGAAAACGTGTTAATCGCGGCAGCATGTAAAGAAAAAGGCATCGCGTATCTTAAAGGTGAAGCCAAAGTCAACGTCCGCAAAGTATCTCCGAAAAAAGAAGAGGTCGTTCCTGCGGCTACGAACGAATTTACCGTAACCGTCAACGGACAAAAATACCAAGTTAAATCCGATCTTAGTAGCGGTACGCTTTTGGTAAACGGCGAAATTTACGATATCGACATTCAAGAAGGCGGTGAAGGTTCGTCAACATGTAACGATACTAGCGTAAACGGTACGTCTATTAAAGCGGGACTTCCCGGTTCAATCTTTAAAGTGTTGGTTAAAGAGGGCGACACGGTTGTAAAAGGTCAAGCCGTTATCGTCATCGAAGCGATGAAAATGGAAATTGAGGTTACATCGCCGCAAGAGGGCGTTGTCAGTGCGGTTAAGGTAAAACAAGGCGATACGGTGGTCAACGGTCAACTGCTGGTCGTACTTTAAAACGGTACGGTTCGAACGTATTCATTTTAGTTTAATTCAATTGTTTGAGGATAAAGAGACGATGTCAAAGATTAACGAAGTTGAGAAGTTAGGGTTACATAATATCGGTAAGATTTATTATAACCTCGGGTATGAAGAGCTCTTAGCGCATGAAAAGCGAAACCACGAAGGACGCTTAACATGTAACGGGACGTTTAGCGTCGATACGGGCATTTTTACGGGACGTAGCCCTAAAGATAAATACTTTGTCGACCAAGAGCCTTCCAACCGGTATATCTCTTGGGGCAAAATGAACCATAAAGTGAGCGAAGCGATTTTTAACGAACTCTTCGACAAAGTAAAACAACAACTTTCCGGTAAAGACATCTATATTCAAGACGCGTATTGCGGCGGTAGTTTGGCGAGTCGTAAAAGCATTCGCGTGGTTACCGAGATCGCATGGCAGGCACATTTTGTTAAAAATATGTTTATTCGCCCGAGCGAAGAAGAGCTCTCAACGTTTAAACCCGATTTTACGCTTTACAACGCATGTAAAGTCGTCAACGAGGATTATAAAAAACACGGACTCCATTCGGACGTATTCGTTGTTTTCAACGTTGAAAAAAACATCGCGATTATCGGCGGAACGTGGTACGGCGGCGAGATTAAAAAAGGTATTTTTTCGATGATGAATTACTGGTTGCCGCTTGAGGGAAAACTCTCTATGCACTGCTCGGCAAACGTCGGCGAAAAAGGCGATACGGCACTTTTCTTCGGACTTTCGGGTACGGGTAAGACCACGCTTTCGACCGATCCGAAACGCAAACTTATCGGCGACGACGAACACGGCTGGGACGATGAGGGTGTTTTCAATTTTGAAGGCGGATGCTATGCCAAATGCATCAATCTCGATCCGAACAGCGAGCCTGAAATTTACGGCGCGATCAAGCAAGACGCTCTTTTGGAAAACGTCGTTATCAACGATGCGGGCGTCGTCGATTACGCCGATGCCTCCAAAACCGAAAATACGCGTGTTTCCTACCCCATCTATCATATCGAAAACCATGAAGCCTCTTTAAAAGCGGGTCATCCTAAAAAAATTATTTTCTTAAGTGCCGATGCCTTCGGCGTTTTACCTCCGGTATCAAAACTTACCAAAGAACAAGCGATGTACTATTTTCTGAGCGGATATACGGCAAAAGTCGCCGGAACCGAACGCGGTATAACCGAGCCGGTAGCAACGTTTAGCGCATGTTTCGGCGAGGCGTTTTTACCGCTACATCCGACGGTTTATGCGAAACTTTTAGGTGAAAAAATCGCAAAATACAACGTCGACGTTTACTTGGTCAATACCGGTTGGAGCGGCGGAAGCTACGGCGTAGGTAAGCGTATGAGCATCAAAGCGACGCGCGCATGCATCAACGCGATCTTAGACGGGAGCATCAACGAGTGCGAATTTGAAACGATTCCCGTCTTTAACGTTCAAGTGCCAAAAGTGCTTGAAGGCGTTCCGACCGAAGTTTTAAATCCTCGCAGCACGTGGGAAAATAAAAGCTTGTACGACGCTACGCGCGACGAATTGGCGCAAATGTTTATCGAAAATTTTAAAAAGTATATTACCGCCGATTCCGATTTTTCAAGTGCGGGTCCAAAACTCTAACAGACCTTCGTCACGTCGCATCACACAACTACATGTCAAGGAGCTTTCACAAGCTCCTTGCGTTTTTTTCAAGGAGACGTTTTTATGTCAAAACTCTGGTCGGGCAGATTTGCCCAAAGCGGTACGCAACTTTTAGATGAATTTAACGCTTCGTTACCGTTCGATAAAAAATTGTACGAAGAAGATATTAGAGGTTCGATCGCGCATGCGACGATGTTAGCCAAACAGGGTATTTTAAGCGGGGAAGAAGCCGATCAAATCGCAAAGGGTTTAATGCAAATTAAACAAGAAATCGACGAGGGTAAATTCGAATTTAACATCGCGCACGAAGACATTCACATGTCAGTCGAAACGCGCCTTATCGATCTGATCGGCGAAGCCGGAAAGCGGTTGCATACCGCACGTAGCCGAAACGACCAAGTGGCGGTCGATTTTCGTCAATACGTTCAAAAACAAACACTGATGATCGTTCACGTTTTAGAGAGCGTGATCGACGTGCTGATGCAAATCGCTAAAGAACATACGACGACGTTGCTTCCGGGCATGACGCACTTGCAACACGCACAGCCGATTAATCTTGCGTTTCATTTACTTGCTTATGTATCGATGTTCAAACGCGATATCGAACGTTTGGAAAGCTCGTATACGCGCAACAACGTCTTACCGCTCGGTTGTGCCGCACTTGCGGGAACACCGCACCCCATCGATCGCGAATACGTCGCCAAACTTTTGGGGTTCGACAGCGTCAGCGTGAATTGCCTCGATACGGTCAGCGACCGCGATTTTGCGTTGGAAATTTTATTTAACGTTGCGACGCTGATGATGCACGTTTCGCGTTTTGCCGAAGAGCTCATTTTGTGGTCGAGTTACGAGTTTAAATTTATCACGTTAAGCGATGCCTATTCTACGGGCAGTTCGATTATGCCGCAAAAGAAAAATCCCGACGTTCCGGAACTCTTACGCGGTAAAACGGGTCGCGTCAACGGTAATTTGATTGCGCTTTTAACGGTACTTAAAGGTTTACCTTTAGCCTACAACAAAGACATGCAAGAGGATAAAGAAGGCGTTTTCGATAGCGTGGAGACGGCATTGATTTCGCTCAATATCTTAAGAGAAGCCCTGCGTACGATGACGATTAATACGGATCGTATGCGAAAAGCGTGTGAGGTCGGGCATTTGAGCGCGACCGATTTGGCGGACTACTTGGTACAAAAATGCAATATTCCGTTCCGCGAAGCGCATTTTATCACGGGACGCGCGGTGGCACATGCCGAGAGTTTGGGCAAAGACTTAAGCGTTTTGAGCGTACGCGAGCTTCAAAGCGTGGATGCGCGCATCGGCGAGGACGTTTGTGCGTATCTTTCGCTCGAACATTCGATGAATGCGCGAACGTCTCAAGGCGGTACTTCCGTTGCGTCGACGCAACGCCAAATTGAAATTTTCGAAGCGTGGATCAATGCGCGCAAAGCTTAAAAGAGGGGAAACTCTCCTCTTTTAAGCAGTATGGTTTGAAGGGTTTTTAAAGCGATTTGTGAGGTTCGCTATCGCTTAAGTGGTTCCACGGCAATTTTGCGCCGCCTAAAAGGTGGAAATGCAGATGAAAAATTTCCTGTCCTCCGTCTTGTCCGTTGTTGGTGATCAAACGGTATCCTCTTTCGTCTAGCCCTAAAAGTTTGGCGACGCTTTGAATAAATTTCGTCATTTCGCCCATGATTTCGGGGTCGACTTCTTGAAAACACGTATACTCTTTTTTCGGAATAATCAAAATATGAATCGGTGCCTTAGGATTGATGTCGTGAAACGCGAGGAAGTCGTTGTTTTCCAAGACTTTATTGCAAGGGATTTCTCCGCTAACGATTTTGCTGAAGATACTCATCGTGTTTGCTCCTTTTTTAGGGGATTTTAACCTTTTATAATTAAAGTTTCACTAAAATAAGCTTTCTTATAGACTTTGATGAAAGGTGTCCTTTGAAAGAGATGGAAAATGCGATTGATTCTTGTGGGTCGCTGAACGAACTGGAAAAAGTAAGAGTGTCGCTTTTTGGTAAAAAAGGGTATTTTGCCGCGCAATTTGAAGAGCTGAAAACACTTGAGGGCGATGCCAAAAAAGAGTTTGCCCAAACATTAAACCGTAATAAAGAGCATTTTTTGGAGTGTTTGAGCCGTAAAAAAACAGAGCTTGAAGCCTTAATGATCGAATCCGAGATGAAAAAAAGCAGCGTTGACGTAACGCTCTTCAATCAAGAGAGCCTTGCGGGTGCTTTGCATCCGGTAATGGATACGATGGATAAAATTATCGAATATTTTGTAAGTATGAACTTTTCCATTGAAGAAGGTCCACTGGTCGAAGACGATTTTCACAATTTTGAAGCCCTTAATTTACCCAAATACCATCCCGCACGCGATATGCAAGACACGTTTTATTTTAAAGATTCGATGTTGCTTCGAACGCATACCTCGCCGGTTCAGATTCGTACGATGCTTTCTCAGCAACCGCCAATTCGCATGATTTGCCCTGGCGGCGTTTTCCGTAGAGATTTTGACATCACGCATACGCCGATGTTTCATCAAGTCGAAGGGCTCGTCGTCGATAAGGCGGGCAAAGTTTCGTTTGCCAATTTGAAATTCATTTTGGAAGACTTTTTAAAGCATATGTTCGGCGACGTGAAAGTACGTTTCCGTCCAAGTTTCTTCCCGTTCACGGAACCCAGTGCCGAAGTCGACATTAGCTGTACGTTCTGTCACGGCAAAGGATGCCGCGTTTGTTCGCATACCGGTTGGCTTGAAGTTTTGGGATGCGGCGTCGTCGATTCGAATGTTTTTAAAGCCGTAGGATACAAAGACGTCAGCGGTTATGCTTTCGGTTTGGGCGTTGAACGTTTTGCGATGCTTTTACATGACATTCCCGATCTTCGGTCATTGTTTGAGGGCGATTTGAGATTATTGGAGCAATTTAAATGATAGTTACACGAGAAGGATTAAACGAGTGGATCGACCTACACAACGTCGATGCCGATAAAATTTCACTCGCTTTGAACGCCATCGGTTTGGAAGTCGAAGGAATTCACAAAATACGCATTCCGGAAAAAGTGGTCGTCGGAAAAGTTGTGTCACGCGAAAAGCATCCCAATGCCGATAAGCTGAACGTTTGCCAAGTCGACGTCGGCGAGAGCGTCCAACAAATCGTTTGCGGCGCAAAAAACGTCGAAGCGGGACAGTTTGTTGCGGTATCGTTGATCGGTGCGGAGTTGCCAAACGGTATTAAAATCAAAAAAGCCAAACTCCGAGACGTCGAATCGTGCGGAATGATCTGTTCGTCTACGGAATTAGGACTTCCTAAAATCAACGACGGGATTATGGTCCTTGATGCCAGTATCGGCGAGCTTCATCTCGGTAAAGAACTGCGCGAATATGCGTTACTCAACGACGATATTATCGAAATCGGATTGACGCCTAATCGCGGAGATTGCCAAAGCGTTTACGGCGTTGCACGCGATTTAAGCGTCTATTTTGATCTTGAAGTGGCAAAAATGCCGCACAAAGAAGACGAAGAGAACCAACCGGGCGTCGGACGCGTTCTTCAAATCCACGCGACCGAAGCGTTAAACGGTTCTTACATGTACAAAGTGTTCGACAATCAAGAGATTCGCGTTCCGCTTCTGATCGAGCTTCGTTTGGGGTTTGCCCAAATTGAGGAGACCTGCTCTTTGATGAAATTTTTAGAGTACGCGACGTATGTTACGGGCGTACTTTTGAGAGCTTACAACCCTCAGTGTTTCGTGACCCATGAGAACAAAGCCAAGATCACGATCGCAAAAGACGAGAACGGCTTGGACGCGATTTTCGGAAACAATTCCGAGCGTGTCGCCTTAACGGGCATTGCGCAAGCGGACAAGTGCAAAGCCAACGCCCTTGACGAGCGTATTATCGTCGAAGCCAATTACACGCATCCCGAAATTATCGCTTCGCTTAGTGCCAATAAAAAACTCGGTGCGGACAAACATCTCTACCGTTCTTCCAGAGGAAGCGAGCCGCAATTGCTGTTCGGTTTGGATTATTTTATGAAAATGATTTCCAAGCAGTCCAAAATTATGCCTTATGCGGATACGCAGCAGATCGTTCACGATTTTGAAGAGAAAATCATCAATATTAACCAAAACGATTTAACGTCGATGATCGGCGAAGAGATTGCCAAAAATATCGTTATCAAAATCCTCAAAAAATTGGGATTTGGAGTACATTTTGCGTTTGAGCAAGAGGTTATTAACGTTAAAGTTCCTCAATTTCGACCGGACGTTTTAAACGTACAAGATATTTGCGAAGAGATCGTACGAATCGTGGGTATCGACAATATTACGGCGAAGCCGTACGTTACGGCGGAAAAATCGCGTATTAACCAGCCGTACCTTAATTTTAAAAAGCGTCAAGAAATTCGTTATCGCGCCGTAGCGGCGGGATTTTTCGAAACCTTGCATTTTGTCTTTGACGATAAAAGTAAACTTCAAAAATTAGGTTTGCCGGTTGTAGAAGATGCCTTAGATGTCGCCAATCCGATTACCGGAGAATTAAATACCTTACGTTCGTCGCTTCTAGTGACGATGCTCGATGCTCTTTCCAACAACGTCAAAATCGGTAAAAAACGCGTTGCTCTTTTTGAAATCGGTAGCGTTTTCGATGCCAAGCGCAACGAGAGTAAAAAAATCGCATTCGTCTTCAGCGGAGAAAACGGACTTCCCGATATTTCTAACCACGGAAAACCGAGCGAGATCGATTTTTTTGCGTTCGCCGCAAAAATACAGAACGTTTTAGGACATTTTAGCCTCTTACCGCTTCCGTCACCCAACGGTTTGTGCAGTCCGTACGAAGCCGCAAACGTTGTGATCGACGGAGTTGTCGTCGGTTATATGGCGCGTGCGAACGTTCAAGTGGAAAAAGAGCTTGACTTAGCACGTACGTACGTGTGCGAGCTTGATTTTGCGGCATTGCCGTATACGCGAAAATGTGCCAAAGCCTATTCGAAGCTACCAAGTTCGACGCGCGATTTAAGCCTTTTGGTGGATCAATCGATGCCTTATCACGTCTTAGAAGCGTTTATTCGCTCCGTTGCGCCTCAGGCTTTAGTCAAATTCAGCGTGATTGATCGTTACGTTCACGAGAGTTTAGGCGATAAAGTCAGCTTAACGTTGAGCCTTTACTTTCAGTCGATGGAAAAGACGTTTGAAGAGAGTGAAATTGCCGGAATGATCGAAGATTTGCTTCGACGTTTGAACGAAGAATTCGGAATTACGATTCGATGAAAACCTTACATGTAAACCCTAAAAACCTTTTTGAGTTTACAACCGAGCAGATCGCCAGCGACAAGTCTATTTCACATCGTTGCGCGATTTTTTCTTTATTAAGCGATCAAGCTTCCGTCGTGCGAAACTATTTGCGGGCGGAAGATACCTTGTGTACGCTTGCCATCGTGCAGGCTTTGGGTGCGCATGTCGAAACGGCGGAAGACGGAACGTTGACGATTACGCCGCCCGCACGTATCAATGAGCCTGCCCAAATTTTAGATTGCGGCAATTCCGGAACGGCCATTCGCCTTCTGATGGGCTATTTGGCGTCTCAAGAAGGCTTTTTCGTTCTTTACGGCGATCAATACTTGTGTTCGCGCCCGATGCGTCGCGTAGCGGATCCGCTTCGTTCTATCGGCGCAAAAATCGACGGTCGAAGCCATGGAAATTATGCACCGCTGGGGATTCGCGGCGAAAAGCTGAAAGCCTTTCGTTACGAAAGCAAAATCGCTTCGGCTCAGGTGAAAAGTGCGCTGATTTTAGCGGCGCTTCAAAGTGAAGACGTGTGTATTTTTAGTGAGCCGGAACTCAGCCGCGACCACAGCGAACGTATGCTTCGCGGCATGGGTGCACGCATTGAAAGCGAAGGCTTACATGTCACGATTTACCCTCAAACAAAGCCCCTTAAACCGCTTAATTTACGGGTGCCTAGCGATCCTTCCAGCGGTTTCTTTTTTGCGGTTGCGGCGGCGATTAGCGAGGGATCGCGCGTTGTGTTACGCAACATGCTTCTCAATCCGACGCGCATTGAAGCTTACAAAATTTTAGAACGTATGGGTGCTGGCGTCGAATTGATCGAGAAAGAGAGCCTTTACGAAAGCGTGGGCGACATTATCGTGACCGGAAAAGCCTTGCACGGAGTAGAAGTGAGCGAAAATATCTCGTGGCTGATCGACGAATTGCCCGCCCTTTCAATTGCTTTTGCCCATGCCAAAGGAAAAAGTACCGTCAAAAATGCGCAAGAGCTTCGTGTTAAAGAGAGCGATCGCATCGCAAGCGTCGTCAAAAATCTACGTTTATGCGGTATTGAAGTCGAAGAGTTTGAAGACGGTTACGAAGTGATCGGCGGTAAGATGCACAAAGCGACCATCAACAGTTTCGGCGATCATAGAATCGCTATGAGCTTTGCGATTGCGGGGACTAAAGTCGGTATGGAAATCGAAGATACCGAATGCATTAATACCTCTTTTCCAAACTTCGTCGAACTACTTTCCAACATAGGACATGTCAAAATATGCGAATAAAACTTGCCGCAAGTTACGGGTTTTGTTTCGGTGTCAAGCGGGCGATCAAGATTGCGGAAAATACGCAAAATGCCTCAACGATCGGCCCTTTGATCCACAATAACGAAGAGATTAATCGTTTACGCGAAAATTTTAACGTAAAAACCTTACACGATATCTCCGAAGCACAAGGTATTGAACGCGCGATTATTCGAACGCACGGCATTCCTAAAAAAGATTTGGAAACCTTAAAACAAAGCAAGGTTGAAGTCATTAACGCGACATGCCCTTACGTGACCAAGCCGCAGGAAATTTGCGAAAAAATGAGTCAAGAAGGGTACGAAATCGTTATTTTCGGCGATGCGGATCATCCTGAAGTCAGAGGCGTAGAGAGTTATGCGATCAATGGGGCTTACGTAGTTCAAAGCGTCTCGGAATTGGAAAAAATCAAATTTAAAGGCTACAAAGTCGCCGTCGTTTCCCAAACGACACGTAAAATCAGCGAATTTTTAGACATCACCGGATACCTTCAAATGCGTTATAAAGAGGTTCGCGTCTTCAATACGATTTGTAACGCAACTTTTGAAAACCAAGACGCCGCGCGAGAATTGGCAAAAGAAGCGGACGTCGTTATCGTGATCGGCGGGAAAAATTCCTCCAACACGAAACAACTTCATAGTATCTGTAAAGAGTATTGTGCCGATAGTTTTCTCGTCGAAAGCGAAAAAGACCTCGATCCTTCGTGGTTTAACCAAAAACAACTTTGCGGCGTCACCGCAGGCGCTTCGACGCCGGATTGGATTATCGAAAAAATAGTTGGAAAAATCAGCGAAATTAAAGTATAATAGGCAACTTTTACATGTCGATATGTAACTATATGAGTCAAAAATCAACCAAAAAAGGGTAGCAAATGGTAAATGAGGCGAACAAATCCGTTCATACTAACGCCGTAGACGAGCATGAGGAGATGGATTTTGCGGCGATGTTGGAAGAGTCTTTTAAGGATTCTGAGAAAGACGCACTGATCAATGGTGTTGTGGTGGCGATTAAAGAAGACGTCATCTTAGTGGATGTGGGTAAGAAGTCCGAAGGTCGTCTTAACGCAGCCGAAGTAACCGATGAAAACGGTAACATAACATGCAAAGTAGGTGACGTAATTCCCGTCGTCGTTACGGGATTCAGAAACGAAAGACCGGTTGTTTCGCACAAAAAGGCCCTTCGTAAAGATAAGATCAAGTCGTTTATCGCAGATTTCAAAGAAGAAGACGATGTCGTCGTGGACGTTAAAATCACGGGAAAAAACAAAGGCGGATTTATCGCCGAAAATAAAGAAGGCATCGAGTTTTTCCTCCCTCGTTCCCAAGCGGCGGTCAAAGACCTCAACACGCTTGTCGGAAAAAGCCTTAAAGTCAAAGTCATCAAAATCGACAACGAAACCGAATCGATTATTATTTCACGTAAAAAATTCTTAGACGATGAACGTAAAAAACGTAAAGAGATCGTTCAAGAATTAATCGATCGCGACGAAGTCGTCGACGGAACGATTAAAAAAATCACGACTTACGGTATGTTCGTCGATGTCGGCGGAATCGACGGTTTGGTTCATTATAGCGAAATCAGTTATAAAGGTCCCGTTAATCCCGGAACGCTTTACAAAGAAGGGGAAGTCATTCCCGTTAAAGCGATCAAATACGATAAAGATAAACGTCATCTTTCCCTCTCCGTGAAAGCGGCAATGCCCGATCCTTGGGATGAGATCAAAGACGAGCTTGAAATCGGCGATTCGATTCAAGTCACGATCAGCAATATCGAACCATACGGCGCATTCGTCGATCTTGGAAACGATATTGAAGGCTTTTTGCATATCTCCGAAATTTCATGGGATAAAAACATCAAACATCCGCGCGATTATATCGAAGAGGGACAAGTGGTCGACGTCGAAGTGATCGAGATCGATGCAAAAGAGAGACGTTTACGCGTTTCTTTGAAAAACGTCCTTCCGAAACCTTTTAACGAATTTATGAAAAAATTTAAAGTCGGCGATATCGTTAAAGGCGAGATTACGACGATTACCAATTTCGGTGCGTTCGTTAAAATCGGCGGAATCGAAGGTCTTTTACATAATGAAGACGCTTCTTGGGATCGTAACAACAAATGCAAAGAACTTCTAAGCGTCGGCGACGTCGTAGAAGTCAAAATCGTTAAAATCGACGAAGAAAACGAAAAAGTCTCGTTAAGCAAAAAAGAGTTGGAAGATTCTCCGATCCAACGTTACGCTAAATCGCACGAAAACGGCGATATCGTTCACGGCAAAATCCGAGATATTAAAGATTTCGGTATTTTCGTCGAGCTTGAAGAAAACGTTGATGCGTTGATTCGTAAAGAAGATTTAGGACAAGTGAGCGAAGCGGACTTAAAAGTCGGCGACGAAATTGAAGCGGCAATTACCTTTATTGACGATAAGAAAAACCGTATTCGTCTCTCCGTTCGACGCCTTTCAAAACTCAAAGAGAGAGAAGCGTTGAAAGAGATCAATAAAGAAGAAAAAATGACGCTTGGAGATATCTTAAAAGATCAATTGAAATAAGCGATGCAAAAACGAGTACTCGGCGGTATCTTTTTACTTCTTTTTTTAGGATTGGGAGCGTTCTTCTATACGCTCGTCACTCCTAAAATCGACGTGAAAGAGGATGCCGCTTCGTACGAGTCCGTCAAAAAACCCGTAGTAACGCCCGAATCTACGGAACGCGTTTGGGTTAAAGAGTTGGCGCAAAAAGATGCTAGGGAGTTTGTTTATCCCGTAAACGAACTTTTTATGCAAATTGATCAATTCGGATTAAAAGACGCTAAAGGTAAAAAAGCAAAATCGTTTCGATTGGTCATCGATCGCGCGGATCGATACTCGCTTTTTTGTATTATTCAGACATTGAACTCTTTACACCTTCCTTATATGGTGATCAAAGAGGGCAAAATCCCTACTATTTATTTGGAAGACAAGAGCGAAAAACAGTTGGAAAATGTTGTTTACGCGCTTGAAAAATACGATATTAAATCAAAAATTGTTGAGGTTTGGTTATGAAAAAGAAAAAAATTATTGTATGCGATGCTATCCATCAAAAGGGTTTCGACATCCTCTATGCCGAAAAAGATATCGATGTCGTCGATGCCGTTGCGTTACCTAAAGATGAATTGTTGAAAATTTTAGGCGATTGCGACGTTGCTATTACGCGAAGTTCTACCGACGTCGACGAAAAATTTTTAAATGCCGCAACACAACTCAAAGCCGTCGTACGTGCGGGAGTAGGTGTTGATAATGTGGATCAAGAAGGGTGTAGCAGACGCGGTATTATCGCGATGAACGTTCCGACCGCCAACACGATTGCCGCCGTTGAATTGACGATGGCACATCTTTTAAGTTGTGCACGCAGTTTTACCAACGCCAATAATCACCTTAAAGTCGAGCGCGTATGGAATCGCGAAAAATGGTACGGCATAGAGTTATGCGAGAAAAAACTGGGTGTGATCGGTTTCGGTAACATCGGTAGCCGCGTAGCGATTCGCGCCAAAGCCTTCGGGATGAACATCGTTGCTTACGATCCGTACATTTCTTCTGCCAAAGTGACCGATTTGGGCATGACGTATACGACCAATTTCGACGATATTTTAGCATGCGATTTTATCACGATTCATACGCCGAAAAATAAAGAAACCGTGAATATGATTTCCTATGAGGAGATCGCGAAAATGAAAGACGGCGTACGTTTGGTCAATTGCGCGCGCGGCGGACTTTATAACGAACAAGCCCTTTACGATAATCTAAAAAGCGGTAAGATCGCTTTTGCCGGCATCGATGTTTTTTCCAAAGAACCGGCGACCAATCATGCGTTATTGGATTTGGAACACATTTGCGTTACGCCGCACTTGGGTGCCAATACGCTTGAATCCCAAGAAAAAATCGCGATCCAAGCGGCTGAAAATGCTATTAGCGCGGCACGCGGTATCAGTTACCCTAATGCCTTAAATCTTCCGATTAAAGCCGAAGATATTCCTTCCGCGTTAGAGCCGTATTTAGAGTTGGTTCAAAAAATGGGATTTTTTGCGGCACAACTCAATCGTTCGGCGATTAAAACGATTCGTTTGGAAGTCGAGGGCGATATTGCGACGTACGGAAAGTCGCTTTTAACGTTCGGCGTCGTCGGAGCACTCAAAGAGACGAACGAAACGACGGTCAATTACGTCAATGCCGAATTCGTTGCGAAAGAAAAAGGCATCGAGAGTACCTTTGAAGCGGTCGGCAATACGAGCGGTTACAAAAATAGGGTCTCATTGATTTTAACGACCGAAAAAAATTCGATTCGTATCGACGGAACGGTTTTCGGAGACGATGAACAACGCATTACCGGCATTAACGGCTTTAAATTCGATTTTAAACCGAAAGGGAAAATGATTATATTTAAAAATCACGACGTACCGGGTGTTATTGCCGAAATTGCGGCTATTTTGGCGCAAGAAAAAATCAATATCGCCGACTTTAGACTCGGACGCGGTGCCAATCAGTTTGCAATGGCGGCGATCTTGGTCGATACCGATATCGATAAAAAAATTATTGCCGAGCTGAACAATCTGCCGACATGCGTGTGGGTTGAATACGCGGTTTTATAACACGAAAGGGATAGAACAATGGTATTACGAGAGAAATTTACGCCGATTTGCTTTTTATCCGCTTTAGGTGCCGGCGGACTTTCCGTTTCGTTTTTTATTTACTTAATGTTCATGATCCCGCACAAAGGCGTTGCGATGACGACCTTTGAGTTTTTTTATCCGGCGTTAATCAAAGGCGACTGGCTCTCGTTCGTAGCGGGAGTCGCCGCTTTAGGTATCGTATTTTTTGCGGGTCTTCATTTTAAACTTTTAGTATGGAATATCAAACAGTACCGACTCTTTAAACAAAGCGAACGGTATCAAACGTTGCTCGGTTCCAATGCGGAAGTGACGTTGATGACGCTTCCTTTAACGTTTACGATGACCATTAACGTCTGTTTTGTTTTGGGTGCGCTTTTTGTCCCTGGATTGTGGAGCGTCGTAGAGTATCTTTTTCCGTTTGCCCTTTTAGGCTTTGCAATATCGGGTTATTTTGCCTTAAAATTTTTTATCGACTACTTCACGCGTCTTATCATTAAAGGTGACTTTGATTTTACTCAAAACAATAGTCTGTCTCAAATGATCTCTATTTTTGCGTTTGCGATGGTTGCCGTCGGTTTTGCGGCACCCGGAGCAATGAGCCATCATTTGACGATTAACGCGATCGGTATTTTTTGTTCGATTTTTTTCAGTGCGATTGCGCTTTTGCTACTTTTGATTAAAATTATTTTCGGCTTTCAAACGATGTTTGAAAAAGGCATCTCAGCCGAAGCAAGTCCTTCTTTGTGGATTATGATTCCGATTTTGACGCTTTTGGGGATTACGTTTGTGCGTATCAGCTTTGGACTCGATCATCATTTTGACCAAAAAATCGCCAATGCTTCCATGTTTACGTTTACGAGCTTTGTCGTATCGTTACAAATCATTTTCGGGCTGATCGGCTATAAAGTGATGAAAAGCATCGGTTATTTTGAAACCTATATCGCATCCCATACGCTCTCTCCGAGCAGTTTTGCGCTGATTTGCCCAGGCGTCGCATTTATGGTATTCGGAATGTTTTTTTTGCATACGGGATTGGTCGCCAATAATGTCGTCGAACAAAACTCCGTCGCCTATTTTATCGTGATGCTGCCTTTTATTTTCGTCCAAATGAAAACGATCGTCTACTTTTTCAAACTCAAAAAGAAGTTTTTTTCTTAAAAAACACCCGTTAAACGTATAGCATGTAAGGCATGCTATACGAAACTTTCTGCTCGATTATTATTTGTTTCTAAAATAGTTTGCTTAATTTTTTTCGATCAATAAAGAGGCAAATAAAATGTGATACTATCCACGCTATCGTCTTACAGATCGATTTAGGGAGAAACCTTATATGAAAATTATCGTGATCATGTGTGCCTTACTAGCGTATGCTTTCGGCGCTTCTGCTTTAAGCCTTGATGCGGCTATCGAAAAAGTAAAATACAATAACCTTGAAATCGATGCGGCGAAAATGGACGAGCAGATCAAGGAGCTTGAATACCAAATCGCTTCTTCGGCAGCTTACGGCTCTTTGGATCTCAATCAATACGCTCTTCGCAGTAACGACGCTTTGAATGTTTTCGGCTATAAACTGCAATCCAGAGAAGCTTCGTTTGCGGATTTCGGATTTAAAGATTTTATTAAAAACCAAAGCGATCCCAATGTCGTGGATATACGCTCTGACGATTTGAACAATCCCAAAGACCGCAATCTCTTTTCGACCAACGTAACGTATACGATTCCGCTGTATACGGGCGGTAAAATCGAGCAGTATCGCAAAATGGCGCAAGCTTTGAAGGCGTTAAGTACGCTTTCGCGCGAGGAGCTCACGGTTCAAAAGATTGCAGAGGTCAAAAAAAGTTTTTATGCGCTGAGCTTGTTGAAAAATCACCTCTATCGCCTCGGCTTGATCGCTCACAACATTGAAAAACTTGAACAAAGAGCAGTCGCAATGCATGAGGAGGGCTATGCGAAAAAAGTGGATATTTTGGAGGTGCAAACCAAACGTGCCGACGTGGAGCGCCTCGTCGAACAAGCCAAAGCCAACGAAACCCTTTTATACCATTACCTTTCCTTTCTTTTAAACGAAAACGTCGAATCGATTATCGGAAATTACGAAGCCGAGTTGGCTTTGGAAATGCCGCTAGAGACCATGCTCAATGAAAATCGCGCGATTAAGAAAGCGGAACAAAGCGAAGCGGTTTCCAAAATGAACGTCTCGTTACAAGAGAGCAATTTCTTGCCTCAAATCGGAGCTTTCGTGCAATACGGCAGTAGCGACGATCGTTTGATGAACGATTTTTCGAGTCACGACGCGTATACCGTAGGCGTACAGATGAAATGGAATCTCTTTAACGGCGGTGCAGATAAAGCGGGACTCGAAAAAGCGCGCGTGGGCAATTTGAAGGCGGCTAGCGAAGCGCGCTTGGCAAAAGAGACGATAGTGTGGCATATTCGACGCTTGCAGACGCAAATGCACATGTACGAATACGAAATCGCAAGCCTCAAAAAAGAGGTTGAACTCTCTCAAACGGTTTATGAAAATTACACCGGTCGGTATGAGCAAAAACTTGCTTCGATGAGCGAAGTGATTGTGAAGCAATCCGATGCGTTGCGCGCGGTTATGAAGCTTCAAGAAGCACAAAACGCACGTAACGACGTTATCTTCGAATTGGAAAAAATTGCCGCAAAGGAACTTCAGTGAAAACAATACGTTTAGGATAT
Organism: Sulfurospirillum sp. MES; assembly: GCF_000789415.1. Taxonomy (NCBI): domain Bacteria; kingdom Pseudomonadati; phylum Campylobacterota; class Epsilonproteobacteria; order Campylobacterales; family Sulfurospirillaceae; genus Sulfurospirillum; species Sulfurospirillum sp. MES. Next base: position 653,101 of record NZ_JSEC01000001.1, read on the forward strand.
TGGGTATTGCCTTTTTTAGCGTTTTCGATAAGTGCGTCGAGTGCGGATTTGACGTTGAGTGCCAGCGTGGTATCGGATAACGAAAAAAGTATCACCAGCCGCTACATGGGCTACGTTAAAGAGGTGCGCGTGAAAGAGGGCGACGTGGTCAAAAAAGGCGATTTACTTTACAGTATCGATTCCAAAGAGATCGATACGGCATTGGCGCAAAGCGATTTGGCGATCGCACAAGCGGAATTGTCGTATCAGATGTATCAAAGTCAATATGCCAACGCCAAGCTCAACGTTGAGCGTCATCAACGCCTTTTCGCCAAAGATATGGTTTCCAAAGCAGAAGTGGAAAACTTGGAGCTTTCCGCTTCCAATCTCAAAGCAATGAGCGAGATCGCTCAAAAGCAGATCGCGCAAGCCAAACAAAAACGCCAAGAAGTACACAATCAGTACCGCTATCTTGATATTAAAGCTCCCAACGACGGCGTCGTGATCGCAAAACATATCGAAGCGGGAGAAATGGCGTTAGCGGGCGTTCCCGCCTTAGTGCTTTCGGATATTACGCATTTAAAAATCGTCGCGGAGATCGCCGAGAGTTATTTAGGTACGATTCAAATCGGACAAAACGTTCGCGTGGATATTCCTTCTATCGGATGCAAAAGCGAAGGAAAAATCGAAGCCATCGTACCGAGTTCCAATCCTATGACGCACGCGTTTAAACTCAAAACGTCGTTTACATGTCACGAAGCGCGCGCGTATCCGGGGATGTATGCGACGATTGTCGTCGGTGAGCGCTAATGCGTACGTACAAAGAAAAATACCTTGCCGGTTTTTTGGCGCGCCTTTTTTTACACAATCCGCTGACGATGATTTTGGGCATTACGCTGATCGTTTTAGGCATTATCGCTCTTTTGATGATGCCCAGAGAAGAAGACCCTCAAATATCCATTAGCGGCGGCGTCGTGATCGTAACGCTTCCGGGTGCGAGTGCCGCGGAAGTCGAGCAAGTCGTCGTTCGCCCTTTGGAGCGACGCATTAAAGAGATCAAAGGCGTAGAGCATATATACGGTATCGCCAGCGACAACGTGGGTATCGTCAACGTAATGTACTATATCGGAGAAAACCGTGAAGCTTCCAATCTCAAACTCTACGATAAAGTGATGCAAAACCTTGATCAGCTTCCAAGCGGTGCTTCTTCTCCGTTGGTGAGACCCTTAGACATCGACATCGATATTCCGATTTTATCGGTTGCGTTTTATGCCAAAGCGGGACACAAAATCGATCCTGTACGTTTGTATCAAAAAGTCGAAGCGATCCGCAACGGTTTGGGAGACGTTCCCAACGTCGCTAAAACCGAGATCAAAGGCGAACATAAAGAGCAATTTAACATTGAAGTCGATTTGCGTAAATTGGCGGGTTATCGCTTGAGCATGGAGCAAATCGTCGGCGCACTTAACGGGCTTAGCATGCGTTTACCGGAAGTGACGAACCATACGGCAGAGGGCAAGCTCGTCGTTTTCGGCGTTAAAAACGTCTTAGAAAATGTCGAAGATATTCAAAACCTGATCGTTGCACACTACGGGGCTTCGGCGATTTACCTCAAAGACGTGGCAACGGTTGGCTTAGGGTATGACGTGCAAAATAAAAAAAGTGCCTTGATTAGCGTTAGGCAAAGCGACGGGACCTTAAGCCCGCTGCAAGAACAAGTGACGCTAAGCGTTTCCAAACTCAAAGGTTCCAACGCCGTGTTGATTGCCAAAGACGTTTTAGCGCGTCTTGAAGCGCAAAAACCCATGTTGGACAAAGAGGGTATCGGTTATACGTTAACTCGAAATTACGGAGAACGTGCCAACGACGCGGTTAACGAGTTGGTGTTTCACTTGTTTATCTCTATCGTGATCATCGCTTTTTTGCTCATTTTTATTTTGGGCTGGAGGGAAGGGCTTATCGTCATTTTGACGGTTCCGGCAATTTTGTCGATTACGATTTTTATCGCATACGTCAGCGGTCAAACCATCAATCGGATTACGCTTTTTGCCTTTTTACTGAGTCTTGGACTTTTGGTTGACGACGTGATCGTCGTCATCGAAAACATCCATCGCCATTTGCACGATAAATTCGCGAAAGACAAACCGATGGACGATCTGTTGGTGGAAGCGACCGACGAGATCGGAGCACCGACCAATTTAGCGACGATTGCGATTATTTTGACGATGGTTCCGATGGCGTTTGTCGGGCAGATGATGGGAGAGTTTATGAAGCCCATACCGCTGAACGTGCCCGTTGCCATGAGTGCTTCGCTCTTGATCGCTTATATCTTTACACCTTTTTTAGCGCGTAGATTTTTGAAGAAAAAAGAGGTGATAGAAGGGGCAAATCATGATGCGACGCTTTGAGCAGTTTGTTTACGGTATCTTGCTAGTGCCTCGAAAAAAACGTTTGGTGCTGGTGTTGACGTTATTGGCATTTATCCTCTCGGTGTTGATGTTTCCGAGTAAAATCGTTTTGGCAAAAATGCTGCCGGGAAAAAGTACCAATACCTTTTCGATCTACGTCGATTTGCCCAACGGGAGTTCGTACGTGCAGACGCAAAACGTCAATCAATGCATCGTTTCGATTTTGCAAAAGGAAAAAGAGATTACGGATATCGAAGTTTTTAACGGCATGGGCTCGCCGTTGGATTATGCCGGTCTTGTCAAAGGATCGAGCTTTAAAAACGGCGAACATGTCAGCGAGATCGTGGTCAATTTGACCGATACGCATCAAAGAGAGGAAAAGTCTTACATGATGGTGCATCGTTTACGCGGAGCGATTCAACGTACATGTGAGCCTTTGGTGGCGCAAACTTCGATTAAGATGGTCGAACAACCCGCAGGTCCTCCGACGCAAGCGGCGATCGTCGTTGAGCTTTACGGCGAAAATACCGAGCGTTTAAGCGCGCTTGCCGAAGAGATTAAGACGATTTTGGCGAAGACGAGCGATCTCAAAGACGTGGATATTATGCATGACGATATTTACCCTAAACTCTCACTTCGAATCGACCACGACAAAGCCGCACGTGCGAAACTGAGCATCGAGCGGATTCACCGTTTGCTTTATTTGGGCTTTGAAGGTATGAACGTGACGTATAAAAATCGTGCCGATTCTCCGACGCAAATTCCGCTTTTTCTTGTTTTTAGCGATGCGTCCAAAAGCTTAGAGAAGATGAGCAAAGAGGCGTTAAGTGCGAAACTCGCATCTTTAGTGCTGATGAACGATGAGGGCTTGAGCGTGCCTTTGAGTGAAGTCGTTCGCGTTGAAGAAGTGCTCTCTACGCCGACGATTTTGTCGAAAAATCTTCAAAAAATGGTCAGTATCGTCGCGGAAGCGGATTTGGTATCGCAAGTCTATCCGCTTTTACAAGCGCGAAGCGCGATCAAAGAGCATTTTCAAGCGCGTTACGACATTAGCGGTACGCACCTGTTCGATTTGCGGCTTAAGGACAAGCAAAGCGGCGAGGTTTACGATCTAGTGTGGGACGGGGAAATGAAAGTGACGATGGATACGTTTCGCGATTTAGGCGGTGCGTTTATCGCGGCATTGGTTTTAATCTTTTTGCTGATGGTCGTGTATTATAAAAGCTTTGCGCTTTCGGGAATCGTACTTTTAGGGAGTTTTCTTTCCATTATCGGCGTGATCGTCGGGCATTGGATTATGGATCTTTTTTCGCACGGGACGTTCTTCTTAACGGCGACGTCGTTAATAGGTTTTATTTCGTTGATGGGGATTAGTTCGCGTAACGCGTTGCTGTTGATCGATTTTTCGCAAGCGATGATCGCGCACGGAATGGCAAAAAAAGAGGCGATCGCCCATGCAAGCGCTACGCGTGCCAAACCGATCATACTCACGGCGGCGGCGATTATTTTGGCGAGTACGTTGCTGGCAGCGGATCCGATTTTCGGAGGATTGGGCGTTGCGTTGATTTTCGGAACGATTGCGGCGGTCGTCGCTTCGTTGATCGTCGTTCCGGTTTTGTTGGATAATACGAATTCTCTTTAATGCTTACATGTAAAACGGTTTTTTAGCGTTTTACATGTAAGACTCTTTTTCGTGTCGAGGCAATCAGGCGCAAAAGGCGATAGACGAACAGTCGTTTATTCATGAGTCCGATTTTACGGCAACGCGTATCGCGTAAACATTCAAATACTTCTTCAAGAGCCACTTTCTCACTGACCGTCAAGTTTGTCATACCGTTCCTTTTTGCCCGTCGTTAATTTTCCGAACCAGTCTAATAATATCTTCATCCTTTAGCATCCCGAGCATATTAAATACGACGGGAATCCCAAGGGGCGCGCTACTTCCGAGTCTCCACTCCTGATAGGTGCGCATGGAAATGCCGCATGTTTCCGCCATTTTTTTCTGAGAAATTTTTTTCCCCATATTTTCGGCTTCGACGGCATTGTGCAAAAGATTGATGATATCGCTTGTTTTCATCTTATTATAATACAAATTAACGTATTAAATATTCATTAAAATATATAAAACATACTATTTAATTTATTATTTAATCAAAATAATAGATGTTTAATTCTTTAAAACAAATAAAAAATACATAAAAAAGAAATTTATATACAATATAATGTATAAAAAATAACGATTTTGTAGTCATGCTTTTTTTCGCTATAATGGCAAAAACTAAAAATTAGGAGAATGTATGGCCTCTATCTCTATGGGCGACTTAAAAAAAGGGTTAAAAATCGAAATTAACGGTACCCCTTATAAAATCGTAGAGTATCAACATGTTAAACCTGGTAAAGGTGCTGCATTTGTACGCTGCAAAATCAAATCATTTATGGATGGAAAAGTTATTGAAAAAACATTCCACGCGGGTGATAAATGTGAGACTCCAAATCTTGAAGATAAAATCATGCAGTTTTTGTATGATGATGGTGAATTTTTACAATTTATGGACAGCGCAACATATGAGCAAATTGCTTTAACACACGATCAAGTGGGTGAAGCTGCAGATTGGATTATTGATGGTATGAATGTTGATATGCTTTACCACAACGGACAACCTATCAGCGTTGAAGCACCACAATTTGTTCAACTTAAAATTGTAGAAACACCACCAAACTTTAAAGGCGATACGCAAGGCGGTAAAAAACCGGCAACGCTTGAGAGCGGCGCGGTCGTTCAAGTACCTTTCCACGTCGTCGAGGGTGACGTCATCAAAGTCGACACCGTACGCGGCGAATACTTAGAAAAAGTCAAATAACTTCTCCATCGGCATAGCGTCATCGGCGTTATGCCTCCTCTTTTTCGTGCTATAATTTTTCCTAAGACTCATTAGGAGAAAAAGATGCGCAAAAATGTTTTAATTCCCTTAGCCGAAGGTTTCGAAGAAATAGAAGCCGTTACCCTCATCGATATTTTACGCCGAGCCGACGTTAACGTCGTAACGGTCTCATTGCACGCAAGCTTACATGTCAAAGGTGCGCACGCGATTAGCGTGGTTGCGGATGCTTTTTTAAGCGAACAAAATCCCGAATGTTTCGATATGATCGTTTTGCCAGGTGGCCTTCCGGGAGCTACCAACTTAGCCGCCGACGCAACCGTTCAGCATTGGCTTCAAACGTTTGACGCACAAGGTAAAGAGATTGCCGCCATATGCGCCGCTCCGTATGCACTTTATACCGCGGGCGTTTTAAAAGAACGCTTTACATGTTATCCCGATTTTCACTCCCGCATTCCTCAAAAAGGGTACGATGCGACGGAAAAAGTTGTTCAGAGTATGAACGTTACGACCTCTCAAGGTCCCTCTACCGCTATGGTATTTGCGCTTACGCTGGTGGAGAAGTTGTGTTCAAAAAGAGTTGTAGACGAACTTCGCGAAGCGTTATTGCTCGCATAGCGTTACCTTCAGGGCAACGAGATCGCATTTTTTTGCGTATCTCGTTGTTGGTTATTTCTTTCAAAATAGAACGCATTAAATCAGCAAAATCCCCATGGTATAGAGCCTTTAACAAGCAGATTTTAAGTATTAGGATTATAAGATTGCTCATTTTATCGGGCTAAGGAGAAAAGATGTTTGCGACGATTCGAAGCAAATTGGTGGTCTTGCTGGTTGTTTTGACCGTAGGATTTATTATTTTAGGTTATCAAATTATTAAGTCTAATAACGACGGAAAAATGACGGCAATTCGCCTTTCGACACTCGCTAACGCCGAAACGTCGCTTGCAACCTGTATGATGGAGTTAAGCGGCTTTCAACTGTTGGGAAAAGAAGAACAATTGAAGAGTTTGGAGAGCAATTATAAAGAGCTTTTAGAGAGCCTTGCGTATTTAAAAACGATTTTGCTCTCGGTTCATAATAAAGAAGCATTGATCAAACTCGAAGCGGATATTCAAAAATGGAAGGCTTTAAATACCCCGCGTTTGGAAATTCTTAAAAAATACGGTACGCAAGTCAACGATCCTCGCTTTAGCCAAGAACACGCTGAAGAGTATACACTGCTAACGCGCTTAACCAAAGAGTCTGCCGTCTAATTCGAAAAAATCGCGAAAGACGCCGATAGCTTGGAAGAGGGGGTTCGTAAAGCCAATTTTGAACGTTTGGACAGTACGAAAATTTTTTCGGAAGCTACCTTGGTTGCCGTTTCGCTCTTTGCGTTGGGACTTTGTTTTTTTATTATCCGCTCGATCAATCAATCGATCGAAAAAACCAAAGAGGGGATCGGGTTTATTCGTACGAACAAATCGCTCGTTTCGCGCATCGATAGCGGCAATCAAGACGAGATGAACGATATTGCGCAGATGCAAAACGAACTCCTTTCAGACATTAACGCCGCGATTAACAACGCGAAAACGAACGCTCTTGAAAACGCTTCGGTTGCCGAGGAACTTTCCAGCACGAGCTTGCAGATCGGTAAACGTGCGGAAGAAGAGGCGAGTGCTCTTAAAGAGGCGGTTTTTGAAGCGCAAAAAGTGGCAAGGGAAATCGTCGAAACCAACGACGACGTTCAGACCGTGAAAAACGTAACGACGACGGCACAAAACAGTCTTTTGAAAGCACAGTCCGTATTGCAAGAAACGTTAGGTCATTTAGAGCAAACGGTTCAGGCCGAAATGCAGATCAACGATCGACTCAATCAACTCTCTCAAGACGCCGGACAAGTCAAAAGCGTCTTGGACGTCATCGGCGATATTGCCGATCAAACCAACCTTCTAGCCCTCAATGCCGCGATCGAAGCCGCACGTGCGGGTGAGCACGGACGCGGTTTTGCCGTCGTGGCTGATGAAGTACGCAAATTGGCGGAGCGAACCCAAAAGAGCTTGGTGGAGACCAATGCAACGATCAATGTGATTGTTCAGTCTATTCAAGATATTTGTGGGCAAATGAATCATAATGCAAAGCGTATTCATGATTTGGGCGCGTTCTCCGTTAAAGTCAGTACACAAACGGGTGATGCGGTCAGTTTGCTCGATGAAAGCGCTCATGCTGCCGATGGTGTTGTGGCAAAAGCAGAAAACAATGTTAAGCGTATCAATACCGCCGTCATTCATAAAATCGAAGCGATCAATAGCCTTTCAAGTTCCAATGCAAGAAGTGTCGAAGAGATCGCTGCTGCCGCTGAACATTTGGCACGTTTATCGGAGAGTTTGAGCCTTAGCACACTTTAAAACCGCGTAACCTTTTACATGTAAAGCTTATACCTCTTTGCAAAATCTAAGAGGTATAAGTGACTACACTGTCTTCCTATAAAACAAAACTAATAATATTAATAATGAGTTAAGTGAATAAAATATATTATTACGCACTATTTTATTAAAGGATAATAATGTCAATTTCAACAATTAAAAGTAAACTGATACTTCTTTTGGTCGTATTGCTTACCAGTTTTGGTATTTTAGGTTACGAACTAAACCATTTGGCTAGTGTTGGAAAAGCGACAGCGATGCGCTTGGCGGGGACGAGCGAGATAGAAGAACATATTTTACAAATGCGGTTAGAGCAATGGAATTATCAAATTTATTTTCAACAAAAAAATCTTGATAGGTATAAAGAGCATTATGAAGACGCTGTTAAAAAAATGGAGACACTCTCTGGGCAGTTGTTTTTGAAAACCAATCAAGAAAAAGTGATCACCATTAAAAAAGGTCTTGAGGCGTGGTATGCTCTTGACGAACAGCGCATGGCACTTTGGAAAAAATATGGGAAAAAAGTGCATGAGCCCTCTTTTGAGGTAGACCATAAGGCTGATTATGAGATGCTGGAACGCATAGCCAAAGAGAGTGGCGAAATATTTAATCCATTATTGGTACAGCTTGAAGATATTCATGATCAGATTAAAACAGTCAATTTTGAAAAACTTGATACGGCTAAACTAACGTCGATTACACTGCTGATCGTGGTTATTATCGTAGTGCTGATCATCTTTTTTATCATCAATTCATCGATACAATCTTCTGTAGAGCGTGCGAAAAAAAGCTGTGATGCGATAATTCATACGAAAGATTTAAGTCTGAAAATAGAAACCGGTAGTCACGATGAGATTAGTGGCATTACCCATGCTGTCAATACGCTTTTGGCGGAACTCAAAAATGCGATTTCAAATGCAAAAAGCAATGCTATCGAAAATGCTTCTGTGGCTGAGGAGCTTTCAAGTACCAGTTTACAAATTGGTAAGCGTGCGGAAGAGGAGTCTGCTATCGTCTTTCAAACAACAAGCGATGCGGGGATCGTTTCATCACAGATGGATGAAGCCAGTAGCCAAGCCAAAAAAGTCAAAGAGGTCACTGGCAATGCTCAAAAGAGCCTTACTATTGCCCAAGATTTGCTCGAAGAGACCATCGCGCAACTCAACCAAACCGCACACGCGGAAGCTACCATCAATGAGCGCCTTAACCACCTTTCTGAAGAGGCTCAACAGGTACGATCTGTTTTAGATGTGATTGGTGATATTGCGGATCAAACGAACTTACTAGCGCTCAATGCCGCGATTGAAGCAGCGCGTGCGGGAGAACATGGGCGTGGATTTGCCGTCGTTGCCGATGAAGTGCGAAAATTGGCGGAGCGAACTCAGAAAAGTTTGGTGGATACCAACGCAACGGTGAATGTCATCGTTCAATCCATCGGCGATATCAGTAGCGAGATGAATGGCAATGCGAAACGTATCAATGAGTTAACGGAATTTTCCACCAAAGTCACGACGCAAACAAGTGATGCGGTTGCCATGCTGGCACAAAGCGTTGAAGCGACGGACGAAGTGGCTAACAAAGCCGATTCAAATGTTAAATTGATTCAAAGTGCAGTTATTGAAAAAATTAGCACGATTAATGAACTTTCAAGTTCAAATGCGAGAAGTGTCGAAGAGATCGCCTCTGCTGCTGAACATCTCTCCAAATTAGCAGGTTCACTCAGCAGTACGCTCTCCCAGTTTAAAACCGCGTAAGCTTTACATGTAAAGAGTAGAAATACTCTTTACTTCTCTTCGTAGTGGAGTTTTAAACCGTCACTGCTCATCACAAATCCACTGATAATAATTTTCCCCTCATGCACCATTTTATGGTGTTTTGCACAGAGCGGAATGAGGTTGTAGCGGTGGTTTTGGTGAAAATGCTCGATGTTGCCATGCTCATCCGCACTCTCTTGAGCTTTGATGTGATGCACTTCATCCACGTATTCATCGCACAGCGCACACTTAGCGAGGTAGAGATTTTTGTTGTATTTACTGCGTTTTTTCTGCTTTAAAAGCTCTACATCACCCAGTTCTCCCGCAAGGCTTCTTCGAATGTCATACGCGGTTTTAATAAACGTTGGATCCATATGCAACGACTTGGCAAACTCTAAACCGTACAGTGAACTTCCGCTTCCAATTTCCAGTTTGCGGTTGTACAAGAGCTTGTCGCTCTCTTCATCGTAACTCACACCCAAATGCAGATAGATCACCTTTTTAAGCTCTGAAATGAGTGAAAGACGGTTGAGTTGATGTAAGTGCGTGGCAAAGACAAAGAAAGAGCCAAGCGTGTGCATTTTAATGACGCTACTCGCCACAATCGCCAACGCCGATTCGGTCTCCGTTCCATGGCTGATCTCATCGCCTAACACAAGTGAAAACTCCGTAGCACGGTTGAAGATATTTTTGAGCTCTAACATCTCAACCGTGAAAGTGGAGAGCCCTTTGTAGAGATTGTCATGGCTGATGATGCGTGTGAAGATTTTATCGAACAGATGAAACCGCAGACTTGCGCACGGCACAAAAAAGCCCGCTTGCGCCATAATGACCGCAATGCCAAGGCTTTTCATTAAAGAGGATTTACCGCTGGAGTTGATGCCATAGAGCAAGATACCTTGCACATCATTCTCATGACACGCTTCAAGGGTCACATGATCGTGCGTGATCTCTGGCGTGCAATGCCCTAAGAAGAGATCGTTAGGAATGTAAATGCCATTTTCCTCGCGCGATTCAATGAGCGGATGGCGGAGTCCGATGGCTTCAATAAAGCGATTTTTCTCCTGCATCGGTAAAAGCTCAGGTCGGACGTAGTTATATAAAACGGCACATTTCGCATTGCTTAGCGCAACATCCAGTGTGCCCACAAATGAGATGAGGTGCTCCAGTGTCAACGCATAATGCGTCTCAATTTTTTCCAACATCTCATCGTAACGTTGTTTCACCAATGCGATCATTTGAAGGTTGCTCAGCGTTATCTCTTGGGAAATTTCATCAATGAGTGAGGCAGAAATCTTCACGCTGTTTTTGAGGTGCTTGTAGGTAAAATCTTTGAAGAAATAGTGTTGCTCGCCAATGGTGATAAAGCTTTGCATGAGTTTGTCTTCAATGAGCACAAAACGGTTTCTACTGATCGCAATGTAGTGACCCTCACTCTCCAACCATTCGATGCTCAATGTAGAGCGATTACCTTCTTCAAAGAGCGCCTCAATGTGGCTTGCAATGTGCTCAAGTGCGCTAAAACGCTCTTGTTTGTTTTGTTCTATTTTATCGATTTGCGGAAAGATCCCTTTTTGAAAAAGGTTTTCATTGATTTGATCTTTTCGAAATTTCGCGCAAGCATCGAGGATAAAGGTGTTTTTGAGCATTAAAAGCAGTGCTTCACTCTCATCAAAAAGCTCTTTAGGTGTCGGTACTTTTTTAAGCTCCGCCTCTTTTAAAATACCTAAAATAGCTTCCAGTGAGGTGGCGAGGTAATCGAGCTCCAACGGGTGCAATTTTTTAAGCGCAATACGTCTTAAAATGCGCTCCAAATCGTAGACTTGCTTGAGCGCGATCTCAAATTTTTTAGAGTCACTTAGGAGTTGAGTGCTTAGATCAAACCGCTCGTTAAGGGTTTTAAGATCGCAAATGGGATTAAGCAAACGCTCTTTTAAGAGCCGTTTCCCAATGGCGGTTGAGGTCTGGTCGATGAGGTTTAAAAGTGTCATCTCCGAAGGGTTTTTCGAGATGATATCGAGCTGTTCGAGTGCGTTGTTGCCGATGTAGAGGTAACGACTATTTCCAAGCAAAATTGGGCGGCTCATCTTCTCGATAATATTGGCATCATGTTCAATGATAAAATCGCATAAAATCGCCAACGATTCACTCGCGTAAGGGTAGCGTTCAATGTCGAGGTACTCAATAGGCGAAAGCAAGGAGCGAATGGCGTAAATGCGTCCAAAAAGTTCATTTTGATAGGTCACTTTGAGGCGCTCTTTGTTCAGGCTATGGGCGACACTCGGCATAATTTCAAGGTAATTTTGTACCCACTCTTTATCGATGCTATCCGTATTAAACGTAAGCACAATTTCACTGGTTTTATAGGTTTGTAAAAGGTTGAAAATTTCATCGAGCGCGTAGGTTTTATCTTCTCTGGTGCCGTGAACTTCGTTGATAACGGTTTTGCCCGTACTGACGTCGATGGCACTGTAGCCGACGGAATAAATGTGATGGTTGCAGTCGATCAGCAAGGAAACGAGGTAGTTTTCGCTCGATTCGATGACGTAATCGAAATTGGTTCCGGGGCTGATGATATTGGAGATGTAGCGTTTGACGTGAGGCGGTTCGCCTTTTTGACGTACTAAGACGATCGTGTATTTTTTAGCCTGAACCAAACGGCTCAAATAGCGATCGAGCGAAACGGCGGGAATGCCCGCAAGCAGAGGATTTTGCACGGAGTTTTCTAAAATGGATTTGTTTTTACGCGTGAGTTGAATGTTGAGAAGTTCGCTCACCTCTTTGGCTTTGCCGATTTGGTGGGTTTCGTTGTTGACTTCGTAGGTTTCGAAAAAAGAGCCGATTTCCATAAAGACAATCGTATTTTTGCCGTATTTTGCTTCAAAAAAGAGCTGAAGATCGAAGTAAATTTCAGTGAGTAATCTCTCTTTAGAGCAGAGCATTTGTGCAATATTTTCAAGCATTCGTGTCGTTTCCACCTCGTTAAAGTGTTTAGATTATAGCGCACACAAGCATAAAGTTTGGTTTGGTAAAAGCCGTTTTAAGGTACAATAGAACAGAAAATGTAAAGGATAACTATGGAGATTGAAATTTCAACCCCCGCCCTTTTGTTCCCTGCTGTTTCATTGCTTTTATTAGCATACACCAACCGTTTTTTAGCTGTTGCGCAACTGATTCGAATGTTGCATCGTCAATCCAGTGAGCGTCAAAATTGTGAAGAGTACAAACAAATTGGCAATCTTAAACACCGTTTGGAACTCACGAAATGGATGCAGTTTTTCGGCGTTCTCTCCATTTTACTCTGTACGCTTTCGATGTTTGAGCTTTTTTTAGGGCTTTTTGGCATTGGAAAACAGATTTTTGGATTGAGTCTGGTTGCAATGTGTGTGTCACTGTTTATCTCCCTTTGGGAAGTAATGATTTCCACCAGAGCGCTTAATATGGAGCTCAGCGATATGCATGATCGCTGTAAAATAATCGAGGATAAATGAACCGATACTTGCTTGTAGGCGAAAAAAATCGCCTCAAAATCAACCGTTATACTGACAATGGCGTGTATCTGATTTGCGAAGATCAAGATGAAGTGTTAATGCCCAACCAATACGTGACCTACGCGATGAAAGAGGGCGACGAGATCGATGTGTTTGTCTATTTTGACTCCGAAGATCGCATCGTGGCGAGTACCACCTTTCCTAAAGCAATGCTCGATCAATTCGGCTGTTTTGAAGTGGTCGATGTGACGCCTTTTGGAGCGTTTTTGGACTGGGGTTTGCCCAAAGATCTTTTGGTTCCTAAAGCGTTGCAGAAATTTCCTTTTTATGTCGGTATGAAGGTGATCGTTCAGGTCAGTTTGGACGATGAGACGGGACGAATTATCGGAACGCAAAAGTACAACGACTTTCTCAAAAAAGATTTGAGTGCGCTCAAGCTTAAACAAGAGGTGAACCTTTTGGTGCGTGAACGCACCCCGCTTGGTTTTAAAGTGATCGTCAACAACCTCTACGATGGGCTCATTTTTCATAATGAAATTTTTGAAAACGTTGAGATTGGCGATGAAAAAGTGGGTTACATCAAAACCCTTCGCAAAGATGGCAAACTGGACATAGTACTTCGTCCCATCGGCGATCAAGGCGATGAAGTTGCCACGGCTAAGATTGTTGAGATTTTAAGCCTCACGGGCGGTGCTTGTGAGATGAACTACAAGAGCACACCAGAACTCATTTCGGAACGTTTTGGGCTCAGTCGTAAAGCGTATAAACGTGCCCTTACCAAACTGATTGAGGCTAAAAAACTCGAAGTAAACGATGAAGGAATGCGTCTTTTATGAGTCGAATTGCCATCATCGGAGCAGGTGCGTCTGGGCTTGTCTGTGCCATTGAAGCTTCTCGTAAAGGGCATAATGTGACGCTTTTTGAGAAGAACAGCAAAGTCGGGCGTAAGATTTTAGCCACAGGGAACGGCAAATGCAATATCTCTAACGAAAAGATTCATTTAGAGCGTTATCATGGAGAATCTCCTAGCTTTGCCAAAGAGGCATTGAGACGTTTTGACACCTTTACATGTAAAGCTTTTTTTCGCTCGTTAGGTTTGGAAATGCGTGAGGGCGAAGAGGGTAGATTGTATCCCATGAGCCATCAAGCTTCCAGTGTGGTGGATATGCTTTTGCATGAAGTGAGAGCTTTACATGTAAACATTGTGCTTGAGTGCGAAGTCACCAAAATCGAGACAAAAGATGCCGCATTTGTTTTACATATAAACGAAAAAACAGATATTTTTGATGCGTGTGTGATCGCCACTGGCAGTGTTGCGATGCCCACGCTTGGAAGTTCCGACAGTGGGTATGGTTTTGCAAAAAGCTTGGGTCATAGCGTCATTGAACCGTACCCTTCTTTGGTGCAATTTGTGTGCGATGAGCCGCATCTCAAAGAGGTGAGTGGTGTGAAGATGGACGCGAATGTGGAGCTTTACATCGACAATCAAAAATGCCAAAGTGTGCAAGGCGATCTACTTTTCACGGCATACGGACTTTCTGGTTCGGCGATTTTAGACCTGAGCCGTAAAGCCTCTCATGCCTTAGTGCAAGGTAAATCCGTCGATGTCGTGCTCGATCTTCTGCCCAATCTTTCGCGCGAAGCACTGACCTCTTTGCTTCAAAAAAGACTCAGTGTTGCCAAAGACAAGTCGCTCTCGTTGTGGTTGGAGGGGATGATTCCTAAAAAATTAGCCCATTTTATCATTGAAAATACAAAGATAGCGCACCTCAAAGAAGCCTCAGCACTCGGAGTAAAAGAGATCAAAAAGATCGTCTTTGCTTTGAAGGCGTTGCGTTTACATGTAAAGGCGACCAAAGGATTTGAAAGTGCCGAAGTGTGCGCAGGCGGCGTGGACGTAAGCGAACTCGATGCTAAAAACCTGATGTCAAAAAAGATAGCCAATCTCTATTTTTGCGGCGAAGTGTTGGACATTGACGGCGATTGCGGAGGTTTTAACCTTCACTTTGCATGGGCTTCGGGGTATCTTGTAGGGCAAAGTCTCTAAGCGTATCGCCCTCAGACGTTTTGAGAAAAAAAGTGAAAGCCTTTTACTGAAAGTAGCTTCTTTTTTTCTTCTTACCTTAAGCTCCGGCAAGTACAATAACAGCCGTAAAAGCACTCTATGTGAGCGTTCATCGACGGTATAAAAAGAGGCCTCTTAGTGATACACGACGACAATCGTTTCCGTAAAATCAAAAACAGTATTTTAACCCGAGTGGTTCTTTTTATTTGCGTTATGATCGTCATCGGGGGAGGCATACGCTACTATTTTTCCTATCATCTCATCCATTCGCATCTGTTTAATATTATTTCGATTCATCAAGAAGCACTTGCCAAGGAAGCCGCAAAAGAGATCGTGCATGATTTGGACGTTCGAAAGCAGTTTCTCGAAAAAACGGTTGCAGCTATTCCTTTAACGTTGCTTGACGATCCGGAACATTTGGAAAAGCGGCTTCACGAAATGCATACGTTTAATCCCCTTTTTTCGGCCGCTTTGGTCATTATCGATCCCTCGGGAACACTGATAGCAAAAAGCGGTACGGAATATCAAACGGGCGAACGCGCTTATGCCCAAGAGGCTTTTTTTAGGAGCATTCTTGAAGAAGGAAAGCTAATAGAAATACCTTTTGTGAGTCCGCTTTCCAAAAAGGTGATCTTTCCTATGTCGTTACCGATCAAAGACGAGACGGGGAAAATACGTGCTTTTATGACGGGGCTCACGTACTATGAAGGTTCTGATTTTTTCGATCGCGTTTTGAACGGGCATATCGGGCAAACAGGTGATTTTTTGCTGATAGATGCAAAACGCCATGTGTTTATTGCGGCGACGCAAAAAGCGTTAATTCTCAAGCCCACACCTTCAAAAGGTAAAAATAGTTTGCACGATCGGGCAATAGAAGGGTTTAGAGGAAGCGGCATCACGGTCAATACGAACGGTGTGGAAGAGTTGTCCGCCGTCGTTTCGATTCCGAATACGGACTGGTTTGTCGTCTCTCGTATTCAAACCCAAGAGGCCTTTGCGATGGAATCGAACATTCAAAAGACTCTGATTTGGGCTCAGTCGATTAGCCTTATCATTGTTCCCGCGATACTGTTTGCCTTTTTGTTTTTCTTTTTCAAACCTTTACGAACGTCTGCTTCGCTCGCCGATAAAATGTCTTTGGGCGAAGTGCCTCTCACCCCTTTGCCGATCGCACGAATGGACGAAGTCGGGTATTTGACGGCGGCGTTCAATCGTCTGATGTCGATGCTTTTAGCCAGCCAAAAAGAGCTCAAAGAGATTGCCCATTACGACTATCTTACCAAACTTCCCAATCGTCTTTTAATGCTCGATCGACTGGAAAGAGCCCTTTTGCGATGTGCGCGAAACGATACGCGATTAGCGTTACTTTTTATGGATTTGGACGGCTTTAAAGAGATTAACGATACGTTGGGACACGATGCGGGCGATCAAGCCTTGGTGGAAGTCGCAAAGCGTTTTTCCGCATTGATACGCAAAAGTGACACGTTAGCGCGAATCGGCGGCGATGAATTCGTGATTTTACTCTGCGATCTCGATAGCGACGTCGCATCGGCGGAAAATGCCGCCAATTTTGTTGCGACTCAATGCATCGAAGCGTTAAAAACGCCTTTTGTTTTCAAAGGCAATACGAAACTATTAGGCGTTTCGATCGGTATGGCACTCGGCGATAAAGCAAGTACGCTGGATGCGATGATGGTCGAGGCGGATACGAAAATGTACCAAATGAAGAAAAAATCGAGTCTCGATTAACGTCGCAATAAGAAAATATCGGCATCAAAAGGAGCGTACCATGCGCCTAAGAGGGTTTTTTATCGCTTTTGGAATCATCGCTTTTGGATGCGGTTGCACGACAAACCCGACGTTGATAAGCTCGCTTCAAACTCCTTCCTTTAGACCCGAGACTTTTGTTTCAAAGCACGTACCGCTGAAAGCACTCTATCGTCATGACGACTTGAGTGCTAACGAGCCTCTTTGGGTGGTCATAGAAGGTGACGGGCATGCATGGAAAAATGCGTCGACCCCTTCGCTCAATCCTACGCCGCACGATCCTATCGGCTGGAAAATCGCAACGCAAATCCATGCACAAAATATTCTTTACTTGGCACGTCCGTGTCAGTACTTAGACGATGAAGAGCGCACGTCCTGTCGGCTCGGCGATTGGACGGAGGGACGATTTGCTCCAAAATGGGTTGAGGCGATGAACGAGGCGATCGATGCGTTTAAAATGCGCGGCGGCGATCGTGAAATCATTCTTGCAGGGTATTCAGGCGGCGGGACGATGGCGGCATTGATCGCCGCAAGACGAAACGACGTTAGCATGCTGATCGGCATCGCATCGCCTTTGGATATTCATGCGTGGAGTTCCTACCATCGCGTTTCGCCGCTGACGCAATCGCTGAATCCTAAAAACGAACAAGCTAAACTCTCTTTGATACCCCAAATCTACGTTACGGGAAAAAACGATACGGTCGTACCGCCTTTTTTAATCCGCGATTTTGCGGCGTCGTACGACAATCCTTCTTTCGTGCGTATCATCGAAGTGGAGGCAGACCATACGATGCGTCTGCCTTTGGATCTTGCGGCAATTAGAACGTCATTTTTAAACTCAATTGATGCGCGAGGTAATCCTCTTTAACCTCAAGCGTGTAACCGATGCGCATCGTATTTTGCGCATCGCGTAAAAACTCGTATGCAAGATCGAGTTGGAGAGCGTCTTTGGGGGCTTGCGCATTCGTAAGGCTAAACGTTGACGCGCTATTGAGAAATCCTGCCGTCGTGGTTGCTTCGTCGGCAAATTCATGCAAGTAACGAACTCCGACAAGGTAGTTGGCATTTTGAGCGTCGCGGTATGCGTATTCGGTACCGACGATACTTTTAAGCGATGAGGCATCTCCGGAGGCTACATGTAAGGCTCCCGAACCTCCTTTTTCATCATAGCTTTGCGTTTGATTGTAGGTATATTGCGCTCCGATCAGAGGCTTAAACCCTCCTTGCAAGGGAAAACCGACTTCCACCAAAGTGCCTAAAGCATAGCCGTTGTAAGAACTTTTTTCGCTTTCGTCAAATCCGGAGTATGCGACGACACGTTTTGCGTTATAATGATTAAACGTTCCGATCAATGCACTGTTTAAGGTATAGTTCGTTTGGTTTTGATTGTAATAGACGCCTACATGAAACGCATTGATCGTCGTATTGTCGCCTTGGCTATCGTCTCTTCCGTAACTTTTTGCTCCCGTATACCCTCCCGAGAAGCCCAACAGTTCGTTGATAGAGAGCTCACGTTCATACCCGATGGCAACACCCGCCGCATCGATGCGGTATCCGTCGGAACCTTTATAGCTTTTTTGTTTGGCGGTATTGCCTAAAAGCTCCATCCAATAAGTTCCTTCCGTTTCATCTCCCGCGGAGAGTCCGCTTTGCATCGGTGAGGAGGTTCCGTTCATACGGTGCGTAAATGCTCCGAAAAGGGTATTTTGAGCAACGTTAACCGTTTGTAAAAGGCTATTATTGGTTGCGGGGCTCAGTTGTTTGATAGCACCTTCGATCGCTTCGGACGAAGAGAGCGCATAAAGGCTCGTGAGAAGAGCTGAAGAATCTTGCGTGTCTAAAGCGTTAAGCAACGCTTTGTCGTTTGTACTCATCGTACCGACGAGCGTGGAGTCGTAACGTGACGTTAAGATGAGATCGTTTTCTGTTTGACACAGCGAAAAATTAACAAGAGCCGAAGTATCGAGTATGCCAAGCTTTGAAACATCCGTGCTCAGGGTGCCTGCCGTTAGAATCGTCGATTGCAACCCGTTGGCGACACTGCCTACGATGACAGGCTTGATGATAGTACCGTCTGCTAACGTAACCGTACCCGAAAAGCTGAGTGTTTCGGCACTCGTTCCGCTTAATCGGGTTTCAAGAATCGCGCCGCTTTGGGTGGTGAGATTTTCAAATCCGCTGATAGTCGTACGTGCGCTTAGGGTTTGGGCACTACCCAAAATCACGGTATCATTGCCTAATCCGCCTACGATAGTGCCGCTAATCGTACCGCCTAAAAGCGAAAGCGTATCGTCGCCGCTTCCCATATCGATCGCCAGTCCGTTTTGTCCGATAATCGTGCCGTAGTTGGAAAGCGTATCGTTACCTGCGCCCATCTGAATTGCCGCACCTGCTGTGGTACTTGAGAGCTCGTCGACTAAAACGGCACTGCTTCCGCCGATAATCACGCCCGTAGCGTTGTTCACAATGACGTCATCGTAATTCCCGACCAAGCCGATCGCCGCTTTGGTTGCTCCTTGAATCGTACCGCTATTGGTAATGGTAGCTACTCCGCCCGTTGCGGTTGAGGTTCCTCTTCCTGAACTCATGACCGTACCGTTGGCACCGTCGTCGATGAGAATACCGACCGATTCTCCGTAGATCAGAGCCCCTTCGTGATTAACGATTGTTCCGCCGCCTGCCGCGATTCCCTCTGCGCCGTTAGGATTTCCGCTCGAGTCCACACCGCCCGCACCCAATCCTTGAATGATTCCGTAGTTCTCAATCGTAGCAATCCCGTCAATGTCGACGCCGTCGCCGTCTCCGTTATCGGCCGTTGACGTTCCGCCGTTGCTTGCCGAGTGATCATAGGCGTTACCCGCTCCCGCATAAGCTCCCGTAATCGTACCGTAGTTGATGACGCTGCCCGTACCGTCGCTTCCCACGCCTGAGCCGTTATTGCCGATAATCGTGCCGCCTTCATAGTTCGTAACGCTGACTTCCGTATCGGCGGTAATACCGTGTCTTGGGCCGCTAATCAGCCCGTAATTGTAAATTGAAACACCCGTACTGTCTTGTACGTCGATGCCGTCTTGGGCTTTGGCTTCATTGGTACACGTACCGGTACATTTGGTGTTGACGCTTCCCGTTGAGATAATCGTCCCGTAGTTGGTAATGCTCATGTTATCTCCGGGGCGAAGCGCATCGTCTCCGTCAGCTCGAATAAGAGCTGATATGTTGGTCGCAGAGCCGTTGATAATGCTACTACCGCTTGCGGTAATAGAGGTTAAATCCAAGGCTTGCCCGTTGCCCGCACTCGTGCCTGTCTGCCAAATCGTACCTTGATTGTTGAGAATAATGCCGGCCGTTCCTTTGCCGACTTTAATCACGTCATCGCCAACCGAAGTGATCGTTCCGTAGTTGTTAAGCGTTAAAATCGCACCGGAGGTATTATCGTAAATGGCTCTTCCCGTTCCCGTTTGCGCGATTAAGCCGTTATTGCTAATCGTTGCATCGCCTATAATCGTCACGGCAACGCTAGAACCTGAAACCCTTAAAATACCCGTGGACGTCAACGTTCCCGTTTGAGCGTCGGTGAGTGTTTTAGCCGAAGTGACGTTAGAGTCGTCGATAGAAAAACTGCTAGCAACAACCGCTGCGATCAGATTGACGGAAAGCGTAAGTGAGAGTAAAGCGTAGTGACTGTAACGAATCATAAAAGTGCCCCTTTGCGTGATCGAATGATTTTTACCGATAATCCTAAAAAAAGAGTATTACCGTTTCATTACGACAAAGGGGCATGTTACAAACAATCAATCCTTATGTTCGGGTTGCTTCATAATCATGTAGATAATAAATGCAAACAACGCAATCGTGATGAGCGTAAAGAGCCATGAAAACGTTTTAACGACGACGTAAGCGACGATGAGGATCGAGAGTAGCGTAGGCACTTCGTTGTAGGCACGAAAAAACTTACCGCTTCGTTGACATGTCTCTTTTTCGAGCGCGACGCGGTAGTATTCAAGCGAAAACGAATAGGCACTTAAGATAAGCACGACGACGATTTTGGCGTAAATCCATGCTCCCGACTCAAATAAAACGGGATTTACGATCAGCATCGCCGCTCCGCTGAAAATCGTTGCCCAAAATGCCGGAAGACCGATGTACTTGTAGACTTTATACTCTTGAATTTTGACGACTTCGACGAACTCTTTTTTATGAAAATGCTCGACGTGGTAGACAAAAAGGCGCGGTAGGTAAAACAACATCGCCATCCATGACATAAACGACATAACGTGAAACGTTAAAATCCAACTGTAATATTCCATGCGAATGCTCCTTAAAAAACATAAGGACATTATAACAAGAAACCAAGGCTTTTCAGGGATTTTTAACAGCACTCCAGCTCGGCTTGCTCCATCAAAACAATGCCTTTTTCAAAATCATACTCTTCAAACAATGCCGAAAGATAAAAGACGTGGGAGCAAATATGGTACAAAATATCTTTAGAGTCTTTTTTGGCAAACACGGCTTTATAGTCTTTGGGAATCAATGTTTCAAAACGCACCCATAACTCGTTTTTAGCTTCGGGATGCAAAGCAAAAAGCTCATACATCGCATCTAAGACAAACACCGCGTTTTCGTAACAGTCGATATTATGAAAACTCACATACCGATCGCGAACTTCTTCGGTCATTTTTTCGCCTTTTTAGCGCACTTTTGCATATTGCGTTCCTTACATGTAAAACGTGAGAAGCTTTTGTATTACTCAAGAAGTGCTACGGCATCATCATAGTCTTCTTGAGTGATATAAAGATTAAGCAGTTTTAAATTGTGCAAGTGTGGTATTAAGAGTGCTTGATAAACGAGCAAGATGTTCTGCTGCGGAAGCGATTTCTTCGACACTTCTAGCATTTGAACTCGAGAGGGTATTTATCGTTTCAATTTTTTTTATCATAACGTTTTGAATACGTTCAACATTTTGTTTGGACTTTGTGGAAACCCTCTCTGTCGCGTTAACACTCTCTTTGAGTAAGGAGACTGCATCTATCGTTTGTGTATTAACGTTGTCTGAAAAGGTGCTGAGTGTTTCGATGCGTTGGGCGTTTTGGTTCATTTCGCCACTGATGTCGCCGATAGATTGAACGATGACATTAATGGTGGCATTGGTCTCAATAAGGCTTTTTTGCGTCCGCTCTGCTAACTTTCGCACTTCATCGGCAACGACCGCAAATCCGCGACCGTGCTCGCCAGCACGTGCGGCTTCAATAGCGGCGTTGAGTGCAAGAAGGTTGGTTTGATCGGCGATATCGCCTATGACATCCAGTACGCTTTTGACTTGTTCTGCATCTTGCGAGAGATGGTTGAGTTTGTCGTTGAGTTGTGCTTCTACTTGTACGGTTATATTGAGGTGTGTCAAGGTTTCTTGAAGAATGCTTTGTGCTTTTAAAAGGCTATTTTGTGCCGATGACGTAACCTCTTTGACGGTTTGAATATCGTTGTTCGTTTGCCCAATCTCATAAGCGATACCTTTCGCTTCATCCGAGGTCTCTTGAACGAGACTTGCCTCTTCTTCCGCACGTTTTCCGATTTGCAAACTCGTACTGGAGAGTTCTTCTGCGACTGAAGCATTTTCGTGGGCATTGTGTTTGGCGGTGATGATGGCGGCGTTGATGTCGCTTAAAAGCAGGTTTTGCATCTGTGCAATGTCATTCATCTCGTCTTTCATTTCTGTTTCAATCGTTACATGTAAAGCTTTTTCACGGCGAATACTCTGGATACCCTCTTTGGTTTTGACAATGGAGCGGTTAATGGATCGGATAATGATGCCGCAAAGCCCAAGCGCAAATAATGATGCAAGTATTAAGATAACTTCGCCCCAAAATTTATTGGTGTCTAAACGCTCAAAATTGACCTTAGTTACCCCTTCTTCCAGTGTATCAGCCTCTTTTAAAATGGCATCAAACAGTACCGCCGCCTCTTTAGTTAAACGCATTAAGGTTGTGTACTCTTCTTTGTTTTCTTGCGCAAAAAGAGGATCATTGACTTTAATGCCATACTTTTTAAGTATGGCGATGCGAGGGGCGTTTAACTCGTACCACTTTTGAGTATCTGTTGAAAGCTTTGAGAGGGTTTCTTGATTGCGCGAAGAAAGAAGAATGGGTTTTAATGCACTGAGTGAATCTAGCGTCGCTTTATAATGTTCATCGAGTCCTATGAGTCTCTCAGGCATGCCTAAAAGTTGAAACCCTCGTAGCTCCATCATACAGCTAGACAAATGGGTTTCGGCTTTTCCGATAAGCGAGAGCCTAATTGACGCCATTTTTCCGTCATTATTTGATTTGATAATTTGATACCCTAAAATGCAAAAAACAGCTATTAACACTGATAGTAATAGCATTAATTTGCTTTTGATTGTTAAAAACATACTTTATCCTATTTTGAGATTTTATTATTTTAGCAAGCCGAGAAAAGAGATATCTTGATTTGTATCAAGAATCCATATTCTTTTAAAAATATTTTTATTTTAAATTAAATAAGTTAAATATTTACTGAAAAATATAAATATTAGTAAAATATTTACGAATTTGATTTGTAGCTTGTTTGGTGTAAATTTTTACTATGAAACAAACACAACAAGATATGGCTCGAATACTTGGAATTACTACGGTTACCCTGCGCAATTGGCGCAAAGAAAAACCAAACTTGTATAAAATTATTATGCAAGGATTTGCGTTTGAAGAAGCGATAGAAGCTACGAAAGAAAATTATGAAAAGTTGGAGTCTTTGAGAGAAAAAGTGCTCAAAAAGTAGTTGTTTTTCTCAATGTTTATACCTACTTGGTGCGAGTTATTTGTCTATCGGTGAGGGTTCGTCGAAAAAGTAGCCTTGAAAGTAGTCGATGCCCAACTCTTTACATGTAAGGTAAATGGGTTCGTTCGCAACGAATTCGGCGACGGTTTTCATGCCGACTTTTTGCGCAAAAGCGATCATTGCTTCGACGACGGCTTTGTGCGTGGCGTCTTTGTGAATATTTTTAATCAGCGAACCGTCGATTTTGACGAAGTCGGCTTTGAGCTTGACGAGGTATTCAAAATTAGAATAGCCCGTTCCGAAGTCATCGATAGCGATTTTCACACCTTGGCTTTTGAGAAGGCTTAAAAACGAAAGGACCTCGGAGTGGTTTTCGATGCCTTCGCCTTCGGTAATTTCGACGATCAAACGTTCGGCGACACCGAATTCGTACATCTTTTCCAGTAAAAAATCGACCCTGCTTTGATCTAAAATATCGTCAAGCGTGAGGTTGATCGAAAATTCCGTCGGTTTATCGGCAAAAAAAGCAAACGCCTTTTGGATGACGATCTTCGTGATGGCTTCGTAAAGGTTGGCGCGTTTGGCATGGTGCAAAAACAAAAACGGCGAAACAATTTCTGCATTGGGAAGCTTAAGGCGTACCAAGCACTCGACTTTGGGTATTTTACCGCCGACGATACTTTGGGTAAAGACTTCGAAGCGATCTTTCTTTAAGGCGTCGCGGATCGTTTTCTCCCATGCTATTTCGCTTCGAGCCGTGGATTGCGGGTTGCAAAGCGTGGGAGAGGCGGCGTCGTACACCATCAAATCTTTTCCGATGCGTTTAGCTTGCTTGATGGCAAATTCGGCATGCAAAAAGAGATCGTCATAGCCGATAGCAACGCCGATGCGAAGCGGTGCGTAAATTTTTTCGTTCTCGACGTTGATGGGCGAATAGCCAAAATACCACAAACACGATTCGATCGTTTGGATAAACTGCTCTTTTTCGATCTCTTTTCCCGCTAAAATCGCAAATTCGTCGCCGCCGAGATGAAAAACGCCGGCATGTGCGAAGCGTTTTTGGATTCTTTGCGAGATCGTTTTGAGGATTTGGTCGCCCACGGTATAGCCGAACGAGTGGTTGAAGTTCCAAAATCCGTTGACGTTTAAAAGGGCGAGTTTATTGGCGGTCGAGTTGGCAAGCGTATTGATGAAACGCCTGCGATCGGGGAGTTGCGTCAACGGATGGACGCGACCGTAGCGCAATTCGTATCGAATCTCTTTGTTTTGCATCGGTCGTTACTTTTTAGCGTTCGAGCGAAGTCGCGATAAAATCGTCGACACGTTTAGTGTAAATCAACTCTTTTCCCAAAAGCGCGTTAATGTCTTTGTGACTCATCGGTTCTTCCACGAGTGTGACGACGGTTCCTAAAGAAGCGGCTTTTTCCAAAAAGGATTTAGCTTGCGGGCAAGAGTCGTCGCGTTTGGTTGAGCAAACCGCCGCAAAGGGCATCCGTTTCGTTGAGAGTTGATGGTAAGGAGAGAGCGCTTGCCAATACGCGGGATTATCACCGAACGCACGATCGTAGAGGCGCAAGTGTTTCGCGCTCATTAAACTAGGCGTATCGAGCACGGCGCTATCGAGCGAAACGGCAGCTTTAGGCGGCGTAATCGCATAAGTTTTATACAGGGCGTCGCTAGAGGCGAGCATTGCGATGAGATGGGCTCCGGCGGAGTGCCCCATGAGGACGACTTTGTTTTTATCGCCGCCGTATTTTTCGGCATTGGCTTGAAAATAGCCTAAGGCTTTGGCGACGGATTTGAGCTGATCGCTTACGGGCGTCGTCGGAAGCATCGGATAGTTAATCGAAACAAAGAGATAGCCTTTTTGCTCGACCCAATAAGCGACTTTATTTTCGATCACGTTTTGGTAGGTTTTATCTCCGATCATCCACGCGCCGCCGTGTACCATAAAAATCACGGGTAAAGAAGCTAAGGGCGTCGTATGTTGCGGGGCATAGACGTCGAAACGCTCTTTGGGGTGTTTGCCGTAAGCGACGTCGGAAACCAACGTGACATGTGAAGAGATGCGCGCGCCTCTTTCATCTTCTCCCTCCAAATCCGTACGATCGTGTAAAATACCTGCCCAAAGGCTTGCAAACAGCATGCACGCAATGCAGTAGATACGTATCATCTTCGTCTCCTTAGTAAAATGGGGTTAAAAGGCTCGTAAATACGACGGTTCGATCAGCGACGTTTCGCCTTGCGCTTTTGCGGCGTAAAAGAGAAAGTTGGGATTGCGCAAGAGTTCTCTTCCGTAAGCGACCAAATCGCAAAACCCTTCTTCCAAAAGCATTTCGCCTTCTTCGGCACGCGTAATCAATCCGACCGCAATCGTCGGAATCGAGGCTTTCGTGCGAATCTCTTTCGCATAAGCGGCTTGATACAAAGGCACGAGATTGGGCATTAAAGGTTGGATCTCGTGATTGCCTCCGGCAGAGACGTGGATCATCGAGACGCCGATGGAGGCGAGTTTTCGTGCCAATGCTTCGCTATCGCGAATCGTCCAACCTCCCTGAACCCACTCTTCGGCGGAGAGGCGTACGATCAGCCCTAAGTGCGTCGCTTGAAGAATCGCTTGCGCAATTTCGCATACCAGTGCGCATCGTTTCTCGAAACTTCCGCCGTAAGCGTCGATGCGAACATTGGTAAGCGGTGAGAGAAACTCGAAGAGCAAATACCCGTGAGCGGCGTGGAGTTCTACCATATCGTATCCGGCTTTTTCGGCGCGAAGGGCGGCTTGCACGAAACGGGCTTTGATCTCTGCGATTTCATCAAGGCTGAGAGCATGCGGACGTTGAAAGGGGGCGTTGGGGCTAAACGCTAGCGAGGAGGGTGCGACGGGAATCGAGACGGCACATGTACTTTTGCGTCCGGCATGGGCAAGTTGCACCGCCGCTTTTGCACCGTATGCATGGCATTGTTTGACCAATGCCGCATGTCCTGAAATGTGTGCGTCGTCCCACAATCCCAAATCGCGCATGCTAATACGACCTCTGGGTTCCACCGCGGTTGCTTCAACGATGATCAAACCGACGCCTCCGATGGCGCGTGCGGCGTAATGGGCGAGATGAAAATCGTTCACGCAAGCGTCGATGTCGGCTTTGTACATGCACATCGGCGGCATAACGACGCGGTTTTTAAGCGTAAGCGCACCTAAACGATACGCACTCAATAATCGGCTCATAACGACTCCTTGGATAAGATAAGCTCTTTGGCGTTCCAACCGCCGCCCAACGCCTTAAAGAGTTCGGATTGGGCGATGAGAAGGGCTTGCTCGGTAACGACCAATGCAAGCGATCCGCTTAAAACGTTTTTGCGCGCATCAATGACTTCGAGCGGGTTTGCCACGCCGTGATCAAAGCGTTTTTGCGTGAGGGATAAAACGTTGCGATAGGCGTTTAATTCTTCTTCTTGAAGGGTATATTGGCGGCGAAGCGTTTGCGTTTTTGCCAAAGCGTCGTGGACCTCTTTATAGGCTTTTTTGACGGTTTGTTCGTATCCGACGAGTGCGGTTTGAAGATCGGTTTTCGAGATCGCAACGCGTTGTTCGATACGCCCGAAATCAAAAATAGGAACGCTAAGTCCTGGGGCAAGGCTCCATTTATTGGCGGAAGAGTGCACGATCGCATCGAGGCTTTCGCTTTGTTGCCCGAGGCTTCCGGTTAAGCTAAAACTCGGGAAATAAGCACTTTTTTCAACACCGATCAGCGCATTTTTACCGTGAAGCGTTTGCAGCGCTTCGGTAATATCGGGACGGTGTTCTAAAAGCGAAGAGGGAACCCCTTGTGGAATCGTGAGGGCTTTGGGAAGTGCGGATGATAAGGCATAGGGCTCTTGCATCGCTTTTGGCGAAGCACCGATTAAGATACCAAGCGCGTTTTGCTGTAAAGCGTAACTTTGTTTGAGTGCTTCGTATGCGGCTTGGGTATTATGCCATTGCGCTAAAGTTTGATGGGCGAGTACGTCGCTGATCGTACCTGCGCGGGATTGTTTGGCGCGAAGATCGTATGCCGCTTGGTAGGATTGCACGGTTTGCTCTAAAATGTCTAAACGCATGCGAAGCGAAACAAGCGTGATGTATGCGCTAAAAACGTCGTGAATCAGCGTATTGCGTACGGTTTCGCGTGCGGCCTTGTTTGCCAAATAACTCGACCAATTTGCCTCGTTTTGAGAAGAAAGTTTGCCCCATAGGTCAATTTCGTAGGAGAGAGTAGCATTGAAAGCTTTTTCGTCGTAACGTGCGCGGTTGTGCTGATAGGTCTCGTCGCTCGTTTTTTGGCGCGAAACGCTTGCGTTAGCATTGACGTTCGGCATTTCGTTTGCTTCGCTTAAGCCCAAGGTTTGACGCGCTTTGAGGACTTTAAGGGCGGAAAGTTTGAGGTCGTCGCTTTGTGTTAAAGCTTGCTCGATCAAGGCGTTTAACGCATCATCGTTGAACGCTTTCCACCAGGTTTTATCGACATGTACGTTTTCTTCGCGTATGTTTTGAGGTTCTTCAATCGCAGGAACGTTGAGTTCGGGTGCTAACGAACAACCGTCGAATAGTATCACGAGGAGCGTGAAACTTAAGGGAACGAAACGCATTAGCGTGCTGCCTCGTTGATAACGCGCTCGATTTTAACGGGCATATCGTTTTTGATGCGGAAAAAATTGTTGATGACGACAAGGTCGCCTTCTTGAAGACCGCTTTCGACGATAGCGTCGTTGCCGCTGTTTTCCGCAACGGTAATAGCGCGTGTGGACGCTTTGCCGTTTTGAACGACAAAAACGCTTGCGCCCAGAGGCGTTTGAAGAACGGCTTTTTGCGGTACTTTAATGACGTTTGTGCGCACCAAACCGATCAGCGAAATTTTTACAAACTGATTGGGAAGCAACTCTTTATGCTCGTTTTTAAAGGTGGCTCTGGCTTTGAGCGAACCGGTTTTGGCATTGAGCGAGTTGTCGAAAAAATCGACCGTGCCGATCTCTTTTAACGGGTGTTCGCCTACCATCAGCGAAGCTTTGATCTTTCCGTCGGCGGGTTTTGCCCACGAGCCGTTTTTGATAGCATATTTTTGACGCATAACGTCGCTATCGGGAATGGAAAATTCGACATGTAAGGGAGCTATTTGCGTGATGTCGACTAAAGGCGTTCCTTCCGTTACCAAAGAGCCTACGTCGATCAATTTAAGTCCCGTCATGCCGCCGATAGGAGCTTTGATCGTCGTACGATCAAGGGCAATCATCGCGTTTTGGAGACTAGCCTCGGCACTTTTAAGAGCCGCTTTGGCACTTTCAAAAGCAAAGTAAGCGGCGTCTTTTTCTTGTTCGCTCGAAGCACCCGTTTCAAAAAGCGTTTGAATGCGCTCCCAATCTTTGCGCGTTTTGTGCTCTTGCACGTTTGCGTTTGCGACGTTGGCTTTGGCTTGGTTTAAAGCGGCTTCGTAGGTATCCGATTCAATTTTGTAAAGAACGTCGCCTTCTTTGACAAAATCGCCTTCGTTAAAAAATTTTTTGAGTAAAAGTCCGTTGGCTCTGGCTTTGAGCGTTACGCTTTGGGCACTGATCGTTTTGGCGGGATAGATCAGCGTAATTGCTTCTTCTTGGGGTTTAAAAATGCGATAAACGTCTACCAAAGGCGATGCGGCATTGGCATCGGGTGTTTTGGCTTCTTGGGCGATCAGCGGGGCGACGAGGCAAAACAGAACGAAAAAAAGTCGTCGACGGAAATCGAAAAACGTCATGAAGAATCCTTAGTGCGTTTTAAAAGATGTGACATGTTCTATTATTGTAGCGTAGAGACGGTTAATGAAGCGTAAATTCAGCCAAAAAGCGTGGACGAAGGCGACGATTAAAAAAACGTTACCTGCTTCGCAAAAGAAAATGTTACAATGCTCAGAGAATTATGTGGATTGAAAGGATTTTTCACGATGCAGACGAAAGGAAATGAAATCGTATTGGACGATACGACCTTATTGGTTTCCGAAACGGACGCGAGGGGGCATATCGTATTTGCCGACAAAGCGTTTGTGCACGTTTCGGGTTACTCTTTGGAAGAACTGATCGGACAACCGCACAACATCATTCGCCATCCCGATATGCCAAAGGCCGCATTTAAAGAGCTTTGGGAGACTATAAAAGAGGGAAAAGTATGGCAAGGGTTTGTGAAAAACAGTTCCAAAAGCGGGCAACATTATTGGGTGTATGCGACAATCTTTCCGTTTGGAAAAGAGCATTATCTTTCCGTACGTAAAAAAGCCTTTCCCGAAGAAATCGAAAAATACGAAGCGGTGTATCGAAAGATGCGAGAGCAGGAGCAAAGAGCATGAAAAAGTTCAGTATTCAGTTTAAAGTAACGCTACTGGTCGTTGTTGCTTTACTCGTTACCGCCGTCGTTTCAACCTGTGTGAGCGCTTTTTTGATGTACAAAGAAGAGGGGGCGCGCCTTGAAAATACCCGTTCGATTATGACGCGCGACAAAGTCGAAGCTCTTAGCGACAAAACCAAAATTGCCTATCAGGTGATCAACATCGTCTATCAAGAACTTCAAAACGAAACGAACAAAGACGATCCAAGCGTCATTGCGGCGTATCAAGCCAAAGCGAAAGAAGCGATTAAACAGTTGCGTTTCGGAGAAGACGGTTATTTTTGGATTAACGATTTTACGCCTAAGATGGTGATGCATCCGATAAAACCGGCATTAGACGGGAGCAATTTGAGCCAATCCAAAGACCCTACGGGCAAATTTTTATTTAACGAAATGGTTGAAGTCGCAAAAAAAGAGGGTAAAGGCGTCGTACACTACATGTGGGAAAAACCGGGCTTTAATAAACCTCAAGCCAAGATTTCTTTCGTCGAGTCGTTTGCCCCGTGGCAGTGGATTATCGGAACCGGTGTGTATGCCGACGACATCGATCTACTCGTTACGAAAGAAAAAAAGGTTTTAGACGAAGCGCTTAAGGCAATGGTGCTACAAAATAGCCTTATTCTTATTGCGATCGTCGTACTTTTTTCTTTTTTAACGCGATTCTTTAGCGAAAAATTGATCGGAAAACGTATGCGAAATCTTAAACATTACGTTGAGGATTTTGCCCTCTATGTGACGAATAAGAAAAATATGATCGACTATCGTTTGGAAGAAGATACGGATGATGAGATCGGTTCTACGGTCAAAGTCATCGATACGACGTTTAAAGAGTTTGAGAAATTACGATTGGACGATATACGCGTTGTAGGCGAGGTGTTGATTATTTGTTCCAAAATGTCCAACGGTTTTATGGAGAATAAAACGTCGTACGTTTCCTCGAACTTTTTAACCAATCGCCTCTCTTACGAAATCGATGCGATGATAGCTAAAGTTAATGAAGTGATGAATGCGACTTTGGCGTCGTTAAAAAATTTCCAAAACGGCGATTTTAGCCGACCGATTTCCATCGCGACGGACGGAGATCTTAAAGAGTTGGTTGAGGGCGTCAATGCACTTGGTAATGCATTATCGCAGATGATTCGCGAAAACGAAGAACAAAGCGGCAAAATTCAAGCCAATGCTCAAAAACTTTCCGACTCGGTTGCGACGATTAAAAACGAACCGCTCAGCGATTTGAACCGTATCGTTAAAAAAACGACGGCATCGATGCAACAGATGGGAAGTATCCAACAACATTTGGCGGAAACGCTCACGACCTTGACGCACAATGCTAAAGAGGCGAGCGATATTTTAAATTTGATCGGAGATATTGCCGACCAAACTAATTTATTGGCACTCAATGCCGCTATCGAAGCAGCACGTGCAGGTGAGCACGGGCGCGGTTTCGCGGTCGTTGCCGACAATATTCGTGAACTTGCCGATAAAACCAACCATTCGCTTTCTCAAATTCAAGCTACTATCAACGTCATCGTCGGCGGTATCGTCGATAGTTCTGCCAAAATGGGCACGAATGCCAAGGAGATGAGTTCCTTAACGCACGACGTCGAAGAGATCGAAGAAAAAACGGGCGATATTTTAAAAATTATGGGGCAATTAAGTTAATTTTTCGAAGATTGTTCCGATATGGTTGAAGGGGTAAATTTTTGCAAGGAGATGGAACATGAGTACCATCGACACATCGTATGCATCCCCACTCGCGGCGACACAAAGCCAAACGAGTGCGTCCGCTACGAAAAACAGTAGTACGGTAAGTAACGATACGACCGATACGACGTCTAGTACGCCGGTCGATACCGTCGAAATTTCAGATGAAGCGAAAGCTTTGGCGGCAACAAGCCAAAGCGATAGTACGTCCAACTCCGATTCGGAGTCTAGTTCGTCTGAAGATACGAGTTCTAGTGGTAGCACCCAAAGCGGGGGCTCAAGTGCCGCTTCCGGAACGAGTAGCGGCGATAGCATTCAAAATCAAATTGAAGCGTTAAAAGAAAAGATTGCCGCCTTGGAAAAAGAGATCGCCGCAGCCGAGAAAAAATCGAGCAACGATGCTCAAAATGCTCAAGAAGTACAGACTAAGCAAGCAATGCTCGTCTCGTATCAAGCGCAACTGGTTGCATTGGAAGCACAAGCTGCGAAAACATCTGCCTAACTCCTTTTTGGCTTGGGGTAACGCTTTACATGTAAGCTTACATGTAAAGCGTTAAAGGTACTTCTTACACCCTCTTAAGTCCGTTTTTGTTACAATCAAAGAAAACCTATGAACAGAAGACGACATGAGCGAAATAGCGTATACCCATCTCCATTTACACACCGAATATTCTTTGCTAGACGGTGCAAATAAAATAGGCAAACTTGCCAAAAAACTCAAATCTCAAGGCGTAACTTCGGCGGCGATTACCGATCACGGCAATATGTTCGGTGCCATTGATTTTTACCAAACCATGCGCAAAGAGGGCATCAAGCCTATCATTGGTATGGAAGCGTACATTCACAACCAAGACGACATCGGCGACAAATCCACCAAACAGCGTTTTCACCTCTGCTTGTACGCCAAAAACGAAGTCGGCTATAAAAACTTGATGTACCTCTCTTCGATGAGTTACATCAAAGGCTTTTACTACTATCCGCGTATCAACAAGCAACTCTTACGCGAGCACTCCGAAGGGTTGATTTGCTCGGGTGCGTGTTTACAGGGCGAAGTCAATTGGCATCTTAACCTAAACAACAAACGAAACGTGCAATTCGGTGCGAAAGGCTATGAAAAAGCCAAAGAGATCGCTTTGGAATACAAAGATATTTTCGGGGACGATTTTTACCTTGAGATCATGCGCCACGGTATTACCGATCAGCTCTTTATCGACGATGCGATTTTACGTATCGCTAAAGAGACGGGTATTAAGCTGATCGCTACCAACGATACGCACTATTTGGAGCAAGACGACGCCGAAGCGCACGAAGCGTTTATGTGTATCGCGATGAACAAAGAGTTTGACGATCCCAACCGTCTTCGCCATTCCGTGCATGAGTTTTACGTCAAATCTCCCGCACAGATGAGCGATCTGTTTGCCGATATTCCCGAAGCGATCTCCAATACGCAAGAGATCGTCGAAAAGTGCAATCTAGAGATCAAGCTGGGCAATCCGACGCCGCCGAAATTTAAATTTACCAAAGAGTATGCAGCGCGCGAAGGATTGAATTTTGAAACCGACGATGAGTTTTTTGCCTATAAATGCCGCGAAGGACTTGAAAAAAGGCTCGTCTACGTCGATGAGAGCAAACATGAAGCATATCGTGCGCGTTTGGAGCGCGAAATCGGCGTTATTTGCAGTATGAAATTTCCGGGCTATATGCTTATCGTTTGGGATTTTATTCGCGAAGCCAAAAGCAGAGGCGTTCCAGTGGGACCTGGGCGGGGATCGGCGGCAGGAAGTTTAGTTGCGTTTAGTCTTTTTATTACCGATCTTGATCCGATGCCTTATAACTTGCTTTTCGAACGATTTTTAAATCCGGAACGTATCAGCATGCCGGATATCGACGTCGACTTTTGCCAAAGCAGGCGCGGCGAAATTATCGATTACGTCGTCGAAAAATACGGACGCTATAACGTCGCGCAAGTCATTACGTTCGGTAAACTTTTAGCCAAAGGTGTTATTCGCGACGTCGCGCGCGTTTTGGCCATTCCTTACGCCGAAGCGGATGCAATGGCAAAACTGATCCCCGATGAATTGGGCATTACCTTAAACGGCAAAGGCGTTGAAGGCGAAGAGGGGTATAAAGCGGGTGCATACCAAAAAGAGCCTAAACTTCGCGAACTGATCGAGAGAGATCCGCGAATGAAACGGGTATGGAAATTTGCGCTGGCACTGGAGGGCTTAAATAGAAACTCGGGAATGCACGCGGCGGGTGTGGTCATCAGCGACGAAGAGTTGTGGCATAAAACCCCTTTGTATCAACCCTCCGGCGAAGATCATCTGGTCACACAATATTCGCTCAACTACCTTGAAGACGTCGATCTTATTAAGTTCGACTTTTTGGGTCTGAAGACCCTAACCGTCATCGACAATGCGCTTAAACTGATCAAAGCGCGTTATAACCAAGAGATCAACTTTAACGCGATCGATCTGAACGATCCTAACGTGTACGATTTGATTCAAAGCGGTGAAACGGTAGGACTTTTTCAGATCGAATCGGACGGTATGCAATCGCTTA
This sequence comes from Sulfurospirillum sp. MES, assembly GCF_000789415.1. Taxonomy (NCBI): domain Bacteria; kingdom Pseudomonadati; phylum Campylobacterota; class Epsilonproteobacteria; order Campylobacterales; family Sulfurospirillaceae; genus Sulfurospirillum; species Sulfurospirillum sp. MES. The sequence continues at coordinate 687,295 of NZ_JSEC01000001.1, forward strand.
ATGCCCGTCTTAAACCGAGCACGTTTGAAGATTTGATCGCAGTTCTTGCCCTTTACCGCCCAGGTCCGATGGAATCGGGTATGTTGGACGATTTTATCGACCGTAAACACGGGCGTAAAGAGGTCACGTACTTTTTTGACGAGTTTACCAAACCCTTACAACCGATTTTGGAACCCACATACGGCGTTATCGTCTATCAAGAACAGGTTATGCAGATCGTTCAAGCGATAGGGGGTTTTAGCCTCGGCGAAGCGGATTTGATTCGTCGTGCGATGGGTAAGAAAAAGATCGACTATATGAAACAAAAAGCCGAAGAGTTTGCCGACGGTGCGGTCAAGCAAGGCTTAGGACGCGACCATGCGATCGAGCTTTTCGGATTGATCGAAAAGTTTGCGGGATACGGTTTTAACAAATCCCACTCGGCAGCGTATGCTCTCGTTACATTCCAAACGGCGTATTTAAAATACTACTATCCGCAAGAGTTTATGGCGGCACTTTTAACTTCGGAGCAGGACAACACCGATAAGATCGTCAAGTACATCGATGAGGTTAAACGCTTGGGACTCAAACTTCTGCCACCCTCCATTCAACACTCTTTGGTTGAATTTAGCGCGATTACGGACACCGACGGGAAAGAGGCGATTTTATTCGGCTTGGGAGCGATTAAGGGTGTGGGAAATGCCGCCATCGGCAAAATTTTAGAAGCCAGAGAACAATCGTTGTTTGCGGATATGAGCGATTTTATTTCGCGCATCGACAGCTCTAAAGTTAATAAAAAAGTTTTAGAGTCGTTCATCAAATCGGGAAGTTTTGATGGATTCGGTTATTCAAGGCGTGCTCTTTTGGAAAATATCGACGCTATTATCGATGCGAGCGCGGAGTGCAATCGTGCGAAAAAAATGGCGGAATACTCCTTGTTCGGAGATGCCGAAGAGATGGTTTCGGTACAGGTAAACATTGAAAATTCCGCGGAATTTGATTCAAAAGTGTTGTTGGATTTGGAAAAAGAGACCATCGGTTTTTACATTTCGGGACACCCGCTCGATGCGTTTCGTGCGCAGATCGACGAAATGAACTATACGCTTTCGAGCCATATCGATCAGATCGAAAATGCGAGCAAAGCCCTTTTGATCGGTAAAGTAGAGGGCATTACCGAAAAAATCAGCAAAAAAGGCAACAAATTCGGCATCGTTTCGTTGATGGATTTTCACGGAAGTATGGAATTGACCGTTTTTGAAAAACAACTCGAGATTTTGAATAAAATGGATTTAGACGCGCCGTTGTGTTTTAAGGTCGAAATCTCCAACGACGAGCAAGGCGTCAAGACCCGCGTTTTAAAGATTATGGATTTGAATGAGGCTAAAAAAGAGAAAGTCGAAACAAAAGTCATCGAAATTCCTTTAGAGCCCAAAGTCGTCGCCGTCGATTTGTGCGATGACGAAGACGTTCTTGAACATCTCTACCGAGCGGTGCGTGAAAGCGGAGGAAGAAGAGCGTTGCATCTGGTGATTACCTCAAAACTGCAAGACGTCTACATCGAAACGACGTTCGGCGTAGACGATAGTTTGGATGAAAAAATTGCCTCGATGCCGCACGTTCGCATCATCGGCTAAGACTTATTTCGGGAGTTTAATTAAAAATCGTTTGGGTTCTTCAAGGAGCTCGATCTTACCGCCGTGGGCTTGCACGATTTGCAATGAAAGAGCAAGCCCCAAGCCGTTACCTTTCGTTTTCGTTGTTTTAAAAGGCTCGAAAAGAATATTTTTATTTTCAACGGCTTTGCCGTCGTCTTGAACAACAAGAACGTTAAACGCTTCTTCTTGCATAAACGAAAGAACGACGTTACCGTTTTCTTGATCGTTCTCTTCGATTGCATCGATCGCATTGAAAATAAAGTTCTGTACGACCAAGTTCAAAAGCTCGAAATCGGCTTTTACCTCGATATGTTCCAAGGCGTAGTGAAACGCAACTTCTTTCGTATACGAATAGTGGGAAATGGCTTGTTCGCACTCTTTAACGAGACGATCGAGGTAAAAAGCGCTGGGGTTGATTTGCACCCCTTTGGTAAACAAAAGTGTCGCTTTGATAATGCGCTCGACGCGCCAAATCGCTTTTTTGATTTCACTGACCAGCGGTTTCACGCTCGGATCGACTTTTTTAAGCAAGGTAGAGGCAAGCAAAGAGACAGAACCTATCGGATTTCGGATTTCATGGGAGAGGTGGGCGGCGACTTGCCCCATGGAAACCAAACGCTCTTGACGTTTTCCTTCCGTAATATCCGTTGCCGTGATAATTTTTTTATCGCCTTGACGCACGCTTTTGATCAGGTAGTTTTTCCCCTCAGATTCGATCTCCTCGCTGACATGTAGATCGCTAAATTTCTCCAACAGATGTTCCACGTTTTTAGCTTCGCTGTTTTGCAAAAAGAGCGTACCGTTTTGATCGAAAACCCATAAAGCGTTGGGTTGTACTTCGATAATTTGTAAGATCATCTCTTGTAACGCATTGTAGGAATCGCCGAGCTTTTTATACTCCTCTTCGATAACGTACGTTTGGTTGATGAGGTCTTCCAAGCCTTGTTTAAAAAGCTCTTTTTCTTTCGCGCTTAGGCTGTTGAGTAGGGTTTCGTCTATCATTTCGTCCGATCCATTAAGATGCATAGAGATTTTAAACGCTATAATACCCAAAAAAGTTTTGGGAAAAGCCGTGCAAGCGATACGTAAAAATATTATTTGCGATAAACATATTCTCTATTTTGATTACACCGCATCGGGGCAAGCGTATAAACCGATTGAACAAAAGATGCAAGAAATCCTTAAAACCTATGCCAATACCCACTCGGAAGTCTCTTCAAGTGCTCTTAAAACCGCCGAGTATTATGCCAAAGCCAGAAGCGATTTGAAAAAAGCGTTGGCAATCGATGAACGATTTTACCTCTTTCCGTGCGGAACGGGTGCGACCGGAGCAATCAAAAAATTTCAAGAGCTGATGGGGCTTTATATCCCGCCGCGCACCTTAAAACGATACGGAGCAAAGCCGAAAAATCTTCCCGTCGTGTTTGTCGGCCCGTACGAACATCACTCCAATGAGCTTAGCTTCCGCGAAGGCGTGTGCGAAGTCATACGCATTCCCCTCGATGCAGACGAAAAGATCGATATCGAATACCTCGAAGCACAGTTGGAACGTCATAAAAAACGTGAGATTATTGCTTCGTTTTCGGTGGCTTCCAACGTGACGGGTATTATGAGCGATTATCGTACGATTTACACGCTCGTCAAACGCTATAAAGGCATCGTCTGTTTGGATGCGGCGGCGGCTTCACCGTACGTTAATATCGATTGCGATTACTACGACGCTTTGTTTCTCTCTCCGCATAAACTCTTAGGCGGCGTGGGCTCTTGCGGTCTTTTGGTTATGAAAAAAGAGCTCTGTACCGAAACCGTGCCGACCTTTGCCGGAGGCGGAACGGTCGCGTACGTTTCACGCGTTTCACATGATTTTCTAAGCGATATCGAAGTGATCGAAGATGCGGGAACGCCGGCAATTTTACAATTGATTAAAGCTTCGCTAGCATACAATCTGCGCAATGAAATCGGACTTGCCAAGATTCACGCGATCGAAGAGGAGTTAAAGTTTTATTTCGGTTCACGTTTAAGAGCAATTGAGGGAGTCAAACTTTATTGTAAGTATTCGCAAGAGAAATTACCGATTTTTTCACTGAATTTTGAGGGCATCAATCCCTATGCAATTTCCCAATATCTCTCCGAGCATTTCGGGATTCAAACCCGAGCCGGATGCTCTTGTGCCGGACCTTACGGACACGATCTACTCCACTTGAGAGACGGTCAAAGCTTTGAAGAAAAACCGGGTTGGTTACGCATCTCTATTCATTTTACGCATACGAAAAAAGAGATCGATTTTCTGTTAACGGCGATTCAAAAAACACTTAAAGCATTGCGTCCGTAAGTTAGCTTAAAACGGCTTCGAGTAGGGGCGCGATCAAAACATTAAAAAGACCGGTTAAAACCATGACCAATGCGGCGATCGTTCCGACTTCGTTATCCAGTTCGTAAGCTTTGCTCGAACCCGCAACATGTGCGGCTAAGCCAAACGAAGCTCCCATGGAGAGTTTGGATTTAAGGGGTAGCCAATAAAGTGCTAATTGACCGAACGACGCACCGAAAATTCCCGTTAAAATAACAAAAAGAGCCGTCAGTTCCGGAACGCCGCCGATCTCTCCTGAAATCACCATCGCAAAAGGCGTACTGATGGAGCGTGGAAGCAAGCTTAGGCGTAGCGCGTCGTCAATCCCTACCGCCGATGCTAAAAACCATGCCGAAGCGATTGAAAGAATTGATCCGAAAACGACGCCGATACTGAGCGTTTTCCAATACAAAACGATGATATTCCTTCTTCGATAGATCGGTATTGCAAACGCAACCGTCGCCGGACCTAAAAGAGCCATCAGCCAGTGAGTGCCTCGAATATAGACGTTATAATTGGTATGCGATAAGAGCGTAATAACGATGAGTAAAATCGGTGTAATAATAATCGGCGTCGTCCACCACTTTTTATAACGACGATGAAAACGTTTGGAGAGTAGGTACAATCCAATGGTAACAAAAGACCATATGAGCGTTACTTCCGCCGCCATTAACCAAGGGCGGTAATGTAAAAAAAGTTCAAAATTCATTGTTTGTTCTCGGATTGGGATTGTTTTTCCAGTTTATAAAAACTGAAATCGACGACGATCGCCGTTCCGATAATGACGATCATCGTTCCGACGATAATAATCGCGAGTATTTTTAATCCCGTCCATCCGAAGAACTCTTGGTGGTTAAGAACGGCAGGAACCGCGGGAATAAAAAAAAGCAGCATTTCGGCTAAAAACCATTCCGCTCCGAGTGCTAAAGAGCGAATACTTAAAAGGTCGAAATACAACAATGCCAGTACCAAGACCAATCCGATAACGCCTCCGGGAATCGGCATACGGGTTAAAAGCGATATTTCTTGTGCAATAAACCATAAAACCGTGATGAGGGCTATTTGTAAAATACGACTTTTGTGGAAAGTCCGTTTGATAAGAATCGAAGTTTTTTTAAACGTATAAGAAAGCATGATGAAAGACTTTTTACCTAAAAGCGTTGATAGCGTGACTCAATCGAATTCGTTGGAAGAAACGCACAAAGAAAAATTCACACGAGAAAAGACAAGAATGCATCGTATAACCAAAATAAAATTTGACGAATTATACTCCGATTTGCATTAACCCAAAGATAAAGTGTTTAAAATTTCTTCCAGAAAGTACGCCCTAGCATCATAAAAACGGTGTAGCACTCAAGCCTTCCGATAATCATCACGAACGATAAAACGATTTTATCGTACCATAAAAAAAAGGCGTAATTTTGAGATGGACCCGTAAGATTGAGCCCAGGTCCAATATTGCCGAGCATAGCGATAGAGGTGCTAAATGCCGTTAAAAAGTCAAATCCTCGCGCAAACAAATACATCGTTGTTAAAAATGCCGTTAAAATAAAAAGGGCAAAGAAGCCGAAAATCGAGTTAATGATAGAGCTTTTAATCTGTTTACCGTCAACAAAAATCGAGGTAATGACATCGGGTTGAATCGAACGTTTGATCTCCAATCCGATATTTTTAAAAAAGAGGATATAGCGTATGATTTTGATACCGCCGGCAGTCGATCCGGCATTGGCGCTCATCAACATGGAAACGATGGCGATCATCATCGCAAATTGCCCCCATTTCTCATAGTCTAAAGAAGCAAATCCCGTCGTAGAAGCAAGCGTTGAGACGGTAAAGCTTGCATGCATTAGCGAATAATAAAGTGAGTCTTGGGAGTTGTGATTATGTTCAACGGCCATCACAATCGACAAAAAAAGTATGAGTGCAATATACCACTTAATTTCTTCCGTGTTAAATGCAAATTTTTCACCGCTAAAAAATCGGATATGCGCCAAAAAGTTAATACCCGAAATGATCATAAAAAAAGTCGTCGTCCAAATAACACCGTCGCTAAAAGCACCTATAGAGCTGTTTTTTGTCGAAAAACCGCCCGTAGAAATCGTCGCAAACGCATGGTTGATTGCATCAAACCAGTTCATACCGAAGAGCATCAATAAGGCAAAATTGAGAGCGGTAAAAAGAATATAAACACCCCAAATGCGTTTAGCCGTATCTTTAATCTTCGGCGTGATTTTATCGATTGAAATTCCTGTGGATTCGGCCTTAAATAAGGAGAGCGATCCGCTGGGATTAATGAGCGGTAAAAGCCCCACACCCATCACGATAATTCCGATACCGCCGATCCAATGCATCAGACTTCGATGAAATAGGATTGATTTTGGAAGAATTTCCACGTCGGTATAAACGCTAGCACCCGTTGTCGTAAAACCGCTGATCGCTTCGAAAAAAGCACCTGCCGGATCGATTTTGCTGTACAAAACTAAAGGAATAGCACCGCCGATACCGAGTAAAATCCAGATAAAATTAACCGAAACGATACTCTCTTTAATGCCCAAATGCATCGGGTTATTTTTGAGGATTAAAAAAACGGAAAGATTGATGATAAAGAGCGAAAACATCGAAAGAGCATAAATAAAGACGTCTTCACGATAGAAAAAACCGATCAAAGGCGGAATGAGAAACAGGAAAAAGACGACCAAGCCGACGGCGGAGACAAATTTTAAAACGCTTGTTATGCTCATCGAACACTCAATACGCGAGGTTTTGTTGGAACCATTTGGCTACGACTTCAAAATCACACTCTTTGGTAAATGCAACGACGATATCCTCTTTTTGGAAAGCTCCGGCAAGGCGATACTCAAAAATATCGTTATCTCTCAAAATAATAAAATGCCCTTTATCGTCCACGCGATCGGGAAGCGGCACTTTCTCGGAAATTAACGAAGAGGTTGCTTCAATTTTACGTAGCAACACTGCACCCTCCCCACCGCAGAATTTTTTCTGATTGAATACGTCGTTGGCTTGAATGCGTTCCAAAATAGAGTAATACGCGTTGATTTTTTCACCGCGCACGACTTCGATATTCAAATTTCGCATCAGCGAGGAATATGCAATATCGTTATTGATACCGATGATTTTTTTAATACCTCGTTGTTTTGCTTCGATGCATTTCGTGATATTGTATTCGTCGTTTTTGGTCGCTGCGATAAACATGTCGGTATCAAAACGCGTCGTGTTAATATGATCGGCATCGTAAGTCGTCTTTAAAACGGTGGCTTTGTTTTTGAGTTCGATATTGGCTTTGCGGCAAAGTTCGATATTTTTATCCATAATTTGAACGTCGATGCCTTTTTTGAGCAATACCTTTGCGATTTCCACACCCAAGGCGTCGGCGCCGAAAATCACGCAATTTTTAATCGGCGTCGCATTTTCGTTATAGTCGCATACGGTCGTTCGAATTGAAAGAATGGCGTTGGGGAAGGCGAAAAAATAGACTAAGTCGTTCGGAAGAAGCGTTTCGACGGGTTTGGGGACAAAGAAATTTTTTTGTCGCTCGATTCCTGCCACGGCGACTTCACCGCTGATTTCACCGATAAACGTTGAGATCATGCGCGGCGTGAAATCTTCTTTCAAGCGTATCGAAATTAACAATGCTTTCGTCTCTTTAAACGCTTTGGCGTTGTGCGCATGTGAAAAATCGACTAAATATTTAAACGGTTGTGCCGCTTCGAAAGAGGGTACGATCGTTTCGTTAATATTGAGTTTAGCTTTGACTTGGTCGCTGGCGAAAAACGTATTTTTTAAACGGATAATTTTACGTTTAACCGTCGCGATATTATCGATAATTAACGAGGAGAGGAGGTTGACTTCGTCCGAATCGGTTACGGCAATAAAAAGATCGACTTGCGGATTGATTCCAAGATAGGTATGCGGGTTTTCGATATTTCCGCAAATTCCTAAGACGTCTAGATTTTCTTGGATATTGTGAATGGCGTATTCGTTTTGATCGATAACGGTTACGCTGTTGTTGTGCATCAGATGTTTAGCAATGTTGTAGCCGACTCTTCCGGCTCCCGCGATGATTACTTGCATATACGTTTCTATTCTCTCAATAATTTGTCGTTAGAAATGTATTGTATCACATTCTGGTAAAAAACACGACTCATCGCATTGACGGAAAAAACAAGAAGAGAAAAGCTCGAAAAAAGGAGTCTTTTGCAAGTGCAAAGACTACTTTTTATCGCTAAATTGTTTCATACTTTCCATGTACGTATCGCGCATTGCGGCGATAAAAGCATTGGCTCGTTTGGTATCCGTCATCGTGATTAAGGCCTCGTTGCCGAATTTATCGCTGATTTTGCTTAACTCATACGTCCACTTTGATTTTTCGTTGATTTTTTGCAAGGCTTTAAAAAAAGCATCGTCAAGCTCTTTATTTTTAAGCTTATCGTTTTGGTAAAGGTAAAATGCAACTTTGTAGACTTCGTCTTTTTCGTTACTGTAAACCTCGACATACTCTACAGCGTTATCGAGAAGCTTAACGTTAAAATAGTTTTGATCTTTCGTTACGCATGAAAATTCGGTACATTTAAAGCCGTTTGCTTCCAAAAAAGCTTTATCTTTGCCGATGAGATCGTCCAAAAAGCCCGCAAAAAGTGCTACTTGGGAGAGAAATGCCAACGTTAATACGATTTTTTTCATCATGTGCCCTTTATGGTTCGGTTGAAAACCGAATGTTCGATCGGATATGGTGGGTCCTGAGTGGCTCGAACACTCGACCATCCCGTTATGAGCGGGATGCTCTAACCAACTGAGCTAAGGACCCGAAATTAAAGAGTGAGATTCTACTCTTTTTATTGTTAAATAAAGCTAAAAACTCTTCGGTATAACCCTAAAATAGGGGATTAGAGCGAGTATCGAATGGATCGGTACGTTGGATCGAAACGAAACGCCAAAAGGTTTTCTAAAATACCGAAAAGCGCAAAAAACGTAATGAAACTACTGCCTCCGTAACTGTAAAACGGAAGCGGAACGCCGACCACCGGTGCTAAGCCGATCGTCATTGCGATATTAATGCTCATGTAAAAGAAAATGAGCAAAGCGATGCCGCTCGTAATTACTTGTGCGAAGTGGTCTTCTTTGAGCATAAAATTGAGCGTCGTCAAATGAAATACCAAAAGCGCGTAACATGAAATGAGTCCGAAAGCACCCCAAAATCCAAGCCTCTCAACCGTATACGCAAAAATAAAATCACTTGTTGCGATCGGTAAAAACTTGTAATGCGTTTGTGTTGCTTCGCTGCGCTCTTTTCCCGTCAATCCTCCCGAACCGATGGCGATAATGGATTGTTTGACATGATAGCTCGGTTGTTCGGAGAGGAAATCCGAAATACGTTGTTTCTGATAATCGTGGAGATGGTTGTACAAAACGGGACTGCTAAGTCCCACGACGACGGCTAGCGTGATCCAGATTTTTTTGTGAACGCCGATGACGAAGAGTGTCCCGTAACCGAGTAAAAGTAGGATCATCGCCGTACCTAAGTCGGGTTCTTTCGCGATTAAAAGAAACGGAAGTACGATATAAAAGCTGAGTTTAAGAAAAGATTTCCAACCGTAGCCTTTTTCGTCGGGCGGATTGTTTTTGATAAGATAGGCAAGCATTAAGATAAAGGCGGGTTTAAAAATTTCGGACGGCTGAATCGTAAAGTGGACAAAGGGAATTTCAAGCCATCGTCTTGCCCCTAATTTGGCGACGCCGAAGAAATCGACGCTTAAGAGAAGAAAAATCGTAATCCAGTAAAAAAAAGGAATAACCCACTCGATTTTTTTAATCGGAATGATAAAAAAAACCAAAAAAGTTGCGAACCCGACACCGTAGTAGACAATCTGTTTCGTGGCTAACATGTCGTTGGCTTCAGAGACGAGATAGTACGAAAGAACGATAATGGGTAAAACCAAAATAGGAATTAGAAAATCAAAATGTGTTAAGATGCGCCTATCGATTTGAAACACACAATCCCTTTGGAACGTTTTTAAAAGTATAGCAAAAATAGTTGAAAGTAGCCGATCATGAAACAAACATGTCAAAATGCGGGACGTTTAGATGCCGTCATGAGCGAAGTATTGAATCTCCCTCGGAATCAAGTGGAAAAGCTTATTAAAACCGTCGGCGTTACTCTGAACGGGGTGCGCGTTTTTAAGAGCGGTTTAAAAGTACATGTAGGCGATACGATCGAGTACGATTTTATCGAAGCTGCGCCTAGTGCACCTGAGTATCCCGTTGATTTCGAAGTACCGATTTTATATGAAGACGACGATATTTTGGTCGTCAATAAACCGCCGTTTTTAACGGTTCACGGAGCACCGAGCGTTAAAGAAGCCACGTTGGTCGATTGGTTAAAGCATAAAGGCGTTTCGCTCTCCAGCATTAGCGGCGAAGAGCGTCACGGTATCGTGCATCGCATCGATAAAGAGACCAGCGGTGCTTTGGTCGTCGCCAAAAATAACGAAGCGCACGTCGCTTTGGCGTCGCAGTTGGAAGATAAAAGCATGGGACGCTACTATATCGCTTTAATCGATGTTCCGCTCAAAGAAAATACGATCGTCGAACTTCCGATCGGACGTCATTTAAACCATCGTTTAAAAATGGGCGTACTTAAAGAGGGACGCTATGCTAAAAGTGCGTTTGCCAAGCTTGCTCTTTCCAAAAATGCTAAGTGCGAATTGATAGCCGCCAAACTTTTTACGGGACGAACACACCAAATTCGCGTGCATTTAAGCGCGCTTTCGCGCCATATTTTAGGGGATAGTTTATACGGCTTTAAGAGCCAAAATGGTACAATCCCTAGAATTATGCTCCATGCGTATTGTGTCTATCTCATACACCCTCGTAGCGGACAACCCGTGTCGATTCAAGCACCGTTATGGGACGATATGAACGCATATTTAACAGATCATTTCATGAAGGACGAGATTAATGAAAAAATCACTTTGGACGGCATCGTTAGTTGCTTTAGCTCTCATGATCACTGGATGCGAAAAAACGCTTGAAACACCTAAAGAGCCGGTCGTCGATGCCTCTTTGGCACGCGTTGACGCTCTTCGAACGCTTCCGGGTTCTACGGAAGTCGGATTTGAATGGACTCCCCTTTACGACGATCAAGTAGAAGGATACTATTTGTATCGCGTCGAAGGGAATTCGTTGAAAAAAATCGCAACGATTAAAGACAAATACGTTTCCCATTACGTTGATACGAAATTAGCACCCAATACGACGTACGCATATCGCATCAGCACTTATTCTCCCGACAAACACGAATCGGAACTCAGTGCAATCGCCGTGGTAACGACGACGGCAGCCGTTGCGAAAACGCCGACTATAGGCGGAATCGAGCCGGTTTCTTACGTCAAAGCCATCGGTGCGCTTCCAAGCCGCGTGAAGCTTATTTGGAGACCGCATGCCTCCGAAAACGTCGAGTCTTATATTATCGAACGTAACGAGTTCAAATCGACGAATTGGGAAGAGGTCGGTAAAGTGAAAGGCCGTTTGAACGCCGAATACATGGATAAAGGCTTACGCGATAATTACGTCTATCGTTACCGTGTGAGAGTCAAGACGTTTGACGACGTTGTTTCTAGACCCAGCGAAGTCGTAGAGGCGCAAACCAAAGCTCTTCCCGATATGATTACGGGGCTACGCGCAACGAGCGATCTTCCGAAAAAAGTTATTTTAACATGGAACCCTTCGACGACGAGCGACTTTACCCATTATAAAATTTACCGTTCTCCTACGACGTCGTTGCTGTACAGCTACTACGGTAAAACAACCAATACGGAGTTTGAAGACTACGTTAACGAAAACGGCAAAATTTATTACTATAAAGTCGTTGCCGTCGATAAAGACGGGTTAGAGTCCAAACAACAAGAGAGTCCGATTGCGGGCATGACGATGCCTTCGCTTGCCGCACCGGTTGCCAATGCGGTCAAGTATGACGGTCGAAGCGTTCGCCTTTCATGGGTAGGGGATCGCAATACGGTCAAATATACGATTATTAAAGAGTACAAATTAAACGGAGAGACGCGAAAACAGAATTTTACGGGTATCTTTGAACCTAATTATCAAGATATGGAAGTCTCTTCCGGCGTTGAATACGTTTACCATATTATCGCCATCGATAAATACGGTATCGCTTCTAATCCGTCCGATGCCGTCGTCGTTACGATACCGAAGGATTAAACGAGGATATGCCGAATTTTCATACCCGATCGTTAAAGCCTTTGCACTACCCGTGCACCTATCACGATACGACGTTTCATTGGCAAGCGACGTCTCAAAAGGGCAATGTTTTGGTGCTGGCGACATGCCGCGGTGAAACGTTTATGCTCCGCGTTTCGCCTAAAGAAGCAGGCGGTTTTTTAGTGAAAGGCGATAAAGTTACCCGTCCGACGCAAGCCTCTTTTTTACAAAAAGCGTTGATCGATTTTCGAGATGCGAGCGATGCACATGTCAGTCATTCCAACATCGAACCGAAAAAGTTTCTCGACGTGAGATGTTCGGCGTATCTCAAAGAGATCGATTTTTTTGCCGATGCTTTTGATACGCAAAAAGAGATTTGGGTCGAGATCGGATTTGGAAGCGGAAGGCATTTGCTGCATCAAGCCAAAAAAAATCCACATGTACAGTTTATCGGATTGGAGATTCACAAGCCCTCTATCGAGCAGGTTTTGAAGCAATGCGAACTGCAATCGATAGACAATATTTTTGTCATTGATTATGATGCGAGACAGTTTATGGAGTTTTTGTCTTCGAACAGTGTCGGGCGTATTTTCGTGCATTTTCCCGTCCCTTGGGATAAAAAACCGCATCGGCGTGTTTTTTCCGCAGCCTTTATCGAAGAGGCACTTCGCGTCTTACATGTCAATGCTACGTTGGAGCTTCGAACGGACAGCGACGCTTATTTCTCTTTTGCGTTCGAACAGATGATGCAACTCTCGCGTGCGGATGTTCACGTTAAAAAAAATGCGGCTTTGGAAATTACGAGCAAGTACGAAGATCGTTGGCGCAAAATGGAGAAAGACATTTACGACGTGATTTTGCGTAACGAACAAGCTTCGCCCGACAAAGAGCGCATCGGTAGATTGGCGTTTGATTTTCATGTCGATTTTGCCGAAGTGCGTGAGGCATTCGAAGAGATTTTACGAAGAGGCGAGGGCTTTTTCGTCCATTTCGAAGAACTATTTACAATCGACGAGCACAGCGGGTTGATACGTCTCTCGTTCGGCGCGAACGAGCGGAACGAAAAGTGCTATATTTTTATCGATCACGCTACAATGCGTTATTTACCCGAGCGGGTGTTGGATACGAAAAGCAATCGTGCCGCACATACCTTAATTGAAGAGTGGTTCCATGGAATACGTCATTAAAGCAAGCGGGTTAAACATCGGTTACGAACGCGACGAACCCGTTATTACCGATGCCAATATGGCGATTAAAGCGCAAGAATTTGTTTTTATTACCGGTAAAAGCGGTAGCGGAAAATCGACGATTATCAAGTCGCTTTACGGCGAACTTTTGCCCAATCACGGCGAGTTGAACGTGTGCGGCGTCGATTTTAGAAATATCGGCAGCTCGAAACTGAATCTTTTACGGCGGTATTTAGGCGTCGTTTTTCAAGATTATAAGCTCATCGACGAATGGACGGTGGAACAAAATGTAATGCTTCCTCTGATTATCGGAGGATTTTCCAAAAGCGTTTGCATTAAACAAGCGCATAAATTGCTCAAACATGTCAAATTGTTACATAAAATCAATAAATATCCCTACGAGCTGAGCGGCGGAGAGCAACAACGCGTTGCGATGGCGCGTGCCTTAGCGCACAATCCGATTTTAATTTTGGCGGACGAGCCGACCGGAAATCTGGATAGCTACTCCAGCGAAGTCATTTGGAATTTATTAAAAGGTGCCAAAGAGCATTTAGGTACGACAGTTGTCGTGGTAACGCACAATATTCCTTCAACTTTGGGAATTGACTATAAACACTACTTTTTAGAAGGCGGCGTTTTGCATGAAGTCAATTAGCAGCCATTTTTCCATTTTTATCTCAAGCTTTGTTCTGCTTTTTTCGTTTCAATTTACGAACGTCATTAAAAGTATCGTCAACGATTATGCTTCTAAAATCGTAAACGATTACGCAATTGTCGTTGTTTCGTCCGCTGAATTGAAAGAAGAAGAGTTACAAAAACAGATTCCGGAGATTGAGTCGATTTCGGAAATTAGCAGTAAAAAGATTTTAGACCGATTGAAAAACGAGATGTCATCCAAAAATCTTGCTTTGCTTCAAGTAGCTCTCCCCAAATTTTACTCGTTGAAACTCGGGAGTTTACCCGATAAAAAACGCATCGAAACGATTAAGCAAAAGCTCTCGTCTATTACGACTATTTCGCGTGTAGAGACTTTTGCGAAAACGCATGAAAAAATGTTCAAAATGTTTTTATTGCTTCAGGCAATGGTCTATATTTTTACCTTTTTTGTTGCATGTATCGCCGTTTTATTGATCTTAAAACAGATCCGTATTTGGATTTACGAACATCAAAGGCGTATGGCGATTATGGCACTTTTTGGGGCGTCTTTTTTTATGAAAAGTGCCATGTTGTATCGTATGACGCTTGTCGATACGCTTTTAAGCGCACTTTGCGTTTGTGCGTTTTACGACATCGTTCCTAGACTTCCGCTTGCCCAAGCCTATGCCGCGGAACTCGACGTTGTTTTACCGTCGTTTAACTGGCTGTACGAAGGGTCGGTTTTGGTGGGAGCGTCGTTCGTATTTGCTCTGATTGCGGTCAGTATCGTCGCGCGCAAGATAGGACGTGTATGAGACTTTGTGCCATCGTTCTTGCTCTCGTTCTTCCTCTAGCATGCATCGGCGCACCGAACACGACGCAAAAGATTACCGAGAAATCGAAAACGCTTGAAGAAAAGATGCAAACGGAAAAGCAGCTTCACGGAAAGCTTCAAGACATCGCCAACGATATTATGAACGAAGAAAAAAATATCGAGAAGATTAAGGACAAAATCGCCGATTTAAGCCAAAATATCAGCGAGTCGCAAGAAGCGGTTCAGCGCAAGTATGAATACCTTGATAAGCTGACCAAAGATACGCAACAGCTCTCCTCTTTAAAGAAAGATTTGGAACAGAAAATTATTAAAATCATTGCCGAAGATTTTTCGTTTTATTTAGTTTCCGATAGCGATTATCTTGATAACGAAGACGGTATATTGGTGGATGAAGTTTTGCAGAAAATGGATACGATTATGCGTAAAGAGTTTAGTAAACTTGCGAGCGATTACAAACTCATCAACGATCAAATTTATTCGCAAAGCCAAGAGATTAAAACGATTCACGGTGAAATTCAAAGCGCAAAAAGTAAAAAAGACGAATTGGTCGCTTTGGAAAAAAAACGTGAAAGTTCTATCGTCGCTTTGAACGCAAAGAAAGAAGACTATAAAAAACAGCTAGACGATATTCAAAAAGAGCGTGACGAATTGCGTGCGACCCTGGAAAAACTCAAAATTATTCAAGTTCAAGAAGAGAATCAACGATTAGCCGAGAAAAATGCCGCCACCAAACGCGATAAGGCACCGCAAACCGCTGCCGTCGGCGATACGGGCATTAAGCAAATCGGATCGTCGTATCAAAACAGTAACGTTAAGAAATACGTCGGAGAAAAGACCATTGCGCCTTTAGATAGTTTTAGCGTCAAACGACGCTTCGGCGATTACGTCGATCCGATTTATAAGATTAAAATTTTTAACGAATCGGTCGTGTTAAGCTCCAATACGCCCGATGCGACGGTCAAAAGTGTTTTAAACGGTAAGGTGATTTTCGCAAAAGATACCGCTTCGATGGAAAAAGTCGTTATCATTGAAAACGGCGACGATATTCATACCATTTATGCCCATTTATCGAAAATCGCTCCGACGATCGAAGTCGGACAAAAAATCAAAAAAGGCTATATTATCGGTCGGGTCGATAACGACTTAACGTTCGAAGTTACGCAGAAAAATTTCCACATCGATCCGCTGGAACTCATCGGTGCCAAATAACGTTTAAGAAGGCTTCTAGCTCTTTTTTGCTAAAATGAACAAATTTTCTATGCTTAGAAAAGAAAGGTTTACACACGATGCAGAAGAGAAAAAGGGTTTTAGTTAAGTTTTCCGGAGAAGCACTTTCCGGAGATAACGGGTTTGGGATCGATACGTCTATTTTAAAATTTATTGCCGACGAAATCAAATCACTGGTCACGCACAATATCGAAGTCGGTATCGTAATCGGCGGGGGAAATATCATTCGCGGCGTGAGTGCCGCAAAAGACGGCATCATTAAACGCACGAGCGGCGATTATATGGGGATGCTTGCAACCGTCATCAACAGCGTTGCGATGCAAGAGGCGTTAGAACATGTCGGCATGGAAGTACGCGTTCAAAGCGCGATTAAAATGGAAGCGATTTGTGAAACGTTTATCGTCAGACGTGCTCAGCGCCATTTCGAAAAAGAACGTATCGTCATTTTTGCGGCGGGTACGGGCAATCCGTTTTTTACAACCGATACGGCGGCAACGTTGCGTGCTATCGAAATCGGGGCGGATATGATTATTAAAGCGACCAAAGTCGACGGCGTATACGATAAGGATCCTAAAAAATTTCTCGATGCCCAAAAACTACACGAATTAACCTATGACCGCGCTATGGACGATAGCATTAAAGTCATGGACGATACGTCGATCGCGCTTGCTAAAGATAACCACTTACCGATCGTGGTGTGCAATATGTTTGAGAAAGGCAATTTGCTTAAAATTATCGAAGGCAATTTAGACAATTGCTCTATCGTGCGAAACAATCAAAAATAAATTAATACCAAGGAAAACGAATGCAAAGAATGGAAGAGATTACGGCAAAAGCCTTACAGTTCGTAGGACAAGATCGCTATAAACTGGTTTTATTAACGGCAAAAAGAGCCGATCAATTGGCTAACGGTGCCGAACCTTTAATCAAAGCGGATAAAAATAAGCAAAAATTTACGGACATCGCCCTTATGGAAATTGCCGAGGGAAAAGTTAAATTAGATGCGATTATCGACTAATCGTAAGTGAGGTAAATCTCTTTTGGAAGAGTTAATTGAAATCGTTAAAGAGTGTAAGGCCGCCGATCCCGCGATAGAGCTGTTGTACAAATACATCAAGCCGACGCCCGATATTGAAAAAGCCGTCGCGTTTACGATAGAAAAGCACAAAGGTCAATACCGAAAAAGCGGCGAAGAATATGTGATTCATCCTATTTTAGTGTGCGTATTCGTAGCCTATCTCGGCGGTGACGAATCGATGATCGTCGCAGGGCTTTTGCACGATGTCGTAGAAGACACCTCATGTTCGACCGAGGATGTTAAAGCGATGTTCGGTGAAGAAGTTCGCCATCTCGTCGACGGCTTGACGAAAATCGTCGAAATTCGTGACGTGGAGTTGATTCCTTCGTCTTCCAACGAAAAAATGATCGCATCGGCTCTAACGTTTCGCAAAATGTTGATTGCTTCGATTCGGGACGTGCGGGTTTTGGTCGTCAAATTGTGCGATCGTTTGCATAACATGTTAACGCTCGGCGCACTTGATCCGTTAAAACAACGACGTATCGCCGAAGAGACTCTGGTCGTTTATGCGCCGATTGCGCATCGTTTGGGTATTTCGTCGATTAAAAACCTTTTGGAAGATTTGAGCTTTTATTACGTGATGCCTAACGAATACGCTAAAATCGACGGTTACATTAAAGAGCACGGACAACAACTCCAACTCCGCTTGAACCATTTTATTTCTAAAATTAAAAATCATATGCTTCAAGAGGGCTTTATCGAAAGCGACTTTACGATTCAAAAACGCGTTAAGCATTATTACTCTATTTACTTGAAAATGCAACGAAAAGGCGTAACGATCGAAGAAGTGCTCGATCTTTTGGCAATTCGTATTATCGTGCGAACGCCGATTGATTGTTACCGTGCCTTAGGCATCGTTCATCAACATTTTAAACCGTTGATTTCACGATTTAAAGATTATATCGCTATTCCCAAAGAGAACGGTTACCAAACGATTCATACGACCGTTTTCGACGACAAATCGATCGTCGAATCGCAAATTAGAACGTACGATATGAACAAAACGGCCGAATACGGCGTTGCGGCACATTGGAAATACAAATCGGGCGGGCTGAACCCAAAACTCGACTGGTTGAACGAACTGAACAACCAAAACGAAGAGATCGATAATATCGAGGACTTTTATGCCATCGCAAAAGATAACCTTTACAGCGAAGATATTGCCGTTTTTTCGCCCAAAGGCGATATTTTTACTTTGCCGAGGGGTGCTACGGTTTTGGATTTTGCGTACGAAGTTCATACGGAAGTCGGTACGTACGCCGATGAAGCGTACGTTAACAAACAAAAGGTTCCTCTTTTAACCGAGCTGAAAAACGGGGATATCGTTCGTATCGTGACTTCGAGTGAACCGAAATTTCGTTGCAGTTGGATCAATAGCGTTAAAACGGGCAAAGCCAAAAGTACGATACAAGCCAATTGTCGCCAAAAAATCAAAGAGATTAACCATAAAGCGGCGATTAAAATTCTCTCCAACGTCTTTGGCGTTACGGAAAACAAGGTCGAAGCATGGGTCGAGCAAGAGCATGCGACGAAGAAAATTTTTAAGATTGCGACCGATTCGATTTTTCTCCAAGACATTGCCAATACGTTGAAACTGTATGCGTTACAAGATACGTTGCTGTTTCCGCTTTTGAAAAAAGATCGCTACCATATCCGTAAACAGAAGTTTGAAAATATCGTAATTTATTCCAATCATCATATCTCAAACGTCTATTTTGATTACTGCTGCCATCCCAAACGCGGAGACGATATTTTAGGCTTTAAACGCGGAAACGATGTTTTCGTTCACCATAAATTGTGCGAACGTGCCGCCGGTTTGATGGAAGACAACGAGCCGATGGTTTTTGTGAAATGGACGCGTGAAGCTCCCGATCGCTATAAACTGATCGTCAGTCTTGAAAACAAAAAAGGCTCTTTAGCCGCCTTTTTAGCTTATTTGGCTAAAATGCAGATCAACTTAGTCACTATCGAGCTTGGAAAAAGCGAAGACGAAGGGCATGCGGATTATTTTGAAATGATCTTGGAACTGCCCGATAAAAACGTCGGTACCGTACGCGATAATTTAAGAGGAAAGTATCGCGTTATCGAATTTGTCTCGGTCAACGACGCTTATAAATAACGAAGAAGGAAAAGTATGAATCATCACGTAGAAAATGCGCTCAACGAGATTAAACGAGGGATCAGCGAGATCATTGATGAAGAGCGCGTGGTTAGCTTGGTTAAAAATTATTTTGAAAAAGGCGAGCGATTCTTGGTTAAAGTCGGCTTTGATCCGACGGCTCCGGATTTGCATTTAGGGCATACCGTCCTGTTACAAAAAATGGCGCTACTTCAAAAATTCGGCGCAACGATTCAATTTCTAATCGGCGATTTTACGGGTATGATCGGTGACCCGACCGGTAAAAACGAAACACGTAAAAAATTGACGCGCGAAGTCGTTCTTGCCAATGCCCAAACGTATAAAGAACAAGTTTTTAAGATTTTAGATCCCGAAAAAACCAACGTTATGTTTAACTCAAAATGGATCGAAGCGTTAGGTTCGGCAGGACTCGTGGAACTGACGACGACGTTTAACGTAGCGCGTATGCTAGAGCGCGAAGATTTCGAAAAACGTTACAAATCGCAAGCACCGATTTCGATCAGCGAATTTTTATACCCTTTATTGCAAGGTTACGACAGCGTCGCGATGAAATGCGACATCGAAATGGGCGGAACCGACCAAAAGTTCAATCTTTTGATGGGACGCCATTTACAACGCGCCTATAATATCGGAAAAGAGCAAGCCGTAATTATGATGCCTCTTTTAGAGGGCTTGGACGGCGTCAATAAAATGAGTAAATCTTTAGGGAATTACATCGGCGTTACCGACGAGCCTTCGGATATGTTCGGAAAGATGCTTAGTATTAGCGACACGTTAATGTGGCGTTACTACGAGCTTTTGAGTACAAAAACGCTCGAAGAAATCGCACAATTAAAAGCGGGAGTTTTAGATGGTTCGGTTCATCCAAAACATGCCAAAGAGGCTTTAGCGCAAGAGATCGTTACGCGTTATCACGGGCGCGATGCGGCTCAAGCGGCTTTGGAGTCGTTTAACCGCGTTCACGCGCAACACGAGATTCCGGAAGATATCGAAACGTTTACATGTAACGAATCGCCGATATGGATTGCGAAAGCCCTTGTCGACTGCGGACTCGAAACTTCGACGTCTCAAGCCAGACGCGACATTAAGCAAGGGGCGATCAAACTCGATCAAGTTCGTGTCGAAGACGAGCAACTTCAACTCGCTAGCGGTGAATACGTCGTGCAGGTAGGAAAGCGTAAATTTGTAAAATTAAAGGTGCAGTGATGGCGTTTCAACCTCTTACAATCGGCAAATATACCTTACAATATCCTATCGTTCAAGGCGGTATGGGATTGGGAATCAGCTGGGATAAGCTAGCCGGAAGCGTGAGTGCCGAAGGGGGCTTGGGCGTGATTAGCTCCATCGGTACGGGGTATTACGAAAATACGGCATACACGAAGAAAACGATCAATTCGCGTCCGTTTGATACCGAAAATTTTTATTCCAAAGAGGGCTTGAGTGCCATTATTCGCAATGCCCGTAAAATTTGCGGCGATAAAGCGTTGGCGGTCAATATTCTGTATGCGATTAACGATTACGATCGCGTGGTGAAAGACGCCTGTGAAGCCGGAGCGAATATGATTATTACGGGGGCGGGACTTCCGACCAATTTACCGGAATTTACCGCAGATTATCCCGATGTTGCTTTGATTCCTATCGTCTCCTCGGCAAAAGCGCTTAAAATTATCTGCAAACGTTGGACGCAACGTTACAATCGCCTTCCCGACGCTATCATCGTCGAAGGACCGCTTAGCGGAGGACATCAAGGCTTTACCTACGAGCAATGCGCTATGGAAGAGTACCAATTGGAAAATTTAATTGCTCCGATTCTAGAAGAGATTAAAGCATGGGGCGATTTTCCGTTGATTGCCGCAGGCGGTATTTGGGATCATGACGATATTCAAAAAATGATGGATTTGGGGGCAAGCGGCGTTCAGATGGGAACACGCTTTATCGGTACGCATGAGTGTGATGCCGACTTGGTTTTTAAAGAGATGCTGGTAGATGCACGCAAAGAAGATATTCAACTCTTTAAATCTCCCGTCGGGTATCCTGCGCGCGGTATTCGAAGTAATTTGATTCAAATGGTAGAGAAAAGAGAAGGACCTGCGATTCGTTGCGTCAGCAATTGCGTGAGCCCGTGCCACCGCGGTCAAGAAGCCAAGGCGGTCGGGTATTGTATTGCCGATCGTTTGTTCGATGCATACGCGGGTAAAAAAGAGACGGGGCTTTTCTTTACCGGAGCAAACGGTTACAAACTGCATGAAATTATCAGCGTCAAAGAACTTATGGCAAAGTTGGTGTATGGGGAAACACATTAAAACTTTTTTCTTTTTTCTGTTGACGTGTTTGACGCTTTACGCAGCACCCAATTACATGCAACAGTTAGAAAGTTATGACGCAAAGATCAATCAGCAAACCGGAAACGACGAACTTTTAAGGGTTTTTCACGGACTTAAGGCCGTTTACATTCAAGCGATTATCTCAGGAGATAACGCATTGAAAAAAGAGACGTTGGAGCGTTTGATCAAAACGGCCAAGATTCTTAAATTGGATGCTTCAAAGTATGAGTCCGAACTTGCGACGATGGGAAAAGAGACGAAAAACGCTTCTTCCGCTACGACGACGTCAAAATCTTCGAAACCGACGCCTCCTCCTCCGGCAGCGGAAGAGAGTTTAGTCGGCGAGTCGCCTAAAGCAGAAACTGCCTCGCCAAAATCGGCAAGCTCTTTTAAAAGCGAGCCGGAGAGCAAGCCCTCTTTTGCGTCAACGACACATGCCTCTTCGTTACCCAAAACCTATCGCGGTAAAAACGTCTTACAACATGTCAACAGCGATAACGATGAAGTCGTACTCGAATTCGGGGAAGAAGTAGCGGAAAAGAGCATCAAGGTCTTTGTGCTTAAAACACCGCCTACCTATAAAAAGATCATCGATGTTCCAGGAGTCGTCCTCAATGCTCCGATTGCGATCAAAACGCCCTCAACGTTGCAAGGATTGAAAATTAGTCAATTTAGCGACGATACGATTCGTATCGTTTTAGACGTCGATCAATCGCTTGAAACCTATGTGAGCGTGCTTTCCAATCAGTTGATTTTTTCGCTTGGAAAACAACCGATTTTGACGCAAAAAAAGATAACGCCTCCGCCGACAAGCAAGAGTGCCGAGACAACGCCTTTACCTTCGCAAAAAAATCCTAGCGCGAGCGTGAAGGAAAAAGAAACGCCTCAAAAAGCACCGACGGTAACGACGACGGAGCCTTTAGCGAGTAAAACAACGGCTAAAACCAACAAACGCAATAAAACAATCGTCATCGATGCGGGGCACGGCGGTAAAGATGCGGGTGCTATCGGCTATAAGCAACGTATGGAAAAACATCTGGTTTTAGATATGGCACTGCAATTAGGCCAAGAGCTCAAATCCCGCGGATATAAAATCTATTTTACACGTCAAAGCGACGAGTTTATCAACCTTCGAGATCGTACGAAAGTCGCGAACGATAAAAATGCCGATTTGTTTATTTCGCTGCATGCCAATGCCGCGCCGAACGAGGCAAAAAAACTCTCGATGAAAGGGTTAGAAACGTTTTTCCTCTCCCCCGATCGTTCCGAGCGATCTAAAAACGTTGCCGCTTTGGAGAACCAATCGGATATGGAAGAGATGGACTTTTATTCGAAAGAGACGTTTTTGAACGTTCTCAATCGCGAAAAGATCATTTTATCCAATAAAGTTGCAATCGATGTGCAATCGGGCATGTTAAAAAGCGTTCGAAAAAAATACAGTGTCGAAGACGGCGGCGTCAGAGAAGCACCGTTTTGGGTTTTGGTCGGAGCGACGATGCCTTCCGTGTTGATAGAATTAGGCTATATCAGCAATCCTGACGAATGCGATAACATGTTCAATCCTCAGTACCAAAAGAACTTAGTGGAAGGTATTAGCAACGGTATTGATCGCTATTATGCGAACAATCCGTGACGACTTTACCTCTTTGTACGGCTTCGCGTTGAAAATAGTCCGACCACTGTTGCACAAGGGCTTGATTTGCGTGTGCAAGATAGATTTCCACGATACGTTTTTCACCGACAAATCGCGGTAGCGAAGAGAAATCTAACTCCGGCGGTAGGGCTTGCATTATGTCGATTAAATCATTTTCGGCGGCTTCGACGATAAACGTTTCGCTGTAAGGTTGCGGCTGATTCGGAAAATGGGTATTGAGAGCTTCTTGCACCATCGGCCATGCCATCGATGGAAATCCAGGAGTGAAAAAGAAGCGGCGAGAGAGTGAAAAACCCGGTACGTTATTGACAACGTTGTGTAGAAGCTCAGCCCCTTTGGGGAGCATTGCCATAGCGATACGATGCGGATAAGCCTCTTCTTTAAACTGTTTTACGATGCATTCTTTTGCTTTGACATGTAAGCATAAAGGCTCTTGCGTAAAGACTTCGGCAGCGATGGAACGCGTTAAATCATCAGGCGTCGCACCGATACCCCCAAAACAAAAAAGAACACTCTTCGTATCGCGTAAAACGGTCTCGAAGCAATTGCGGATCAATGATTCTTCGTCGCGAATGACGAAGTTGGCATGGTGAAGAAGTCCTCGGTTGCGTAATTCTTGATTGATAAAGGCGAAGTGTTTGTCTACTCTGCGAGCATTCAGCAACTCGGTACCGATGATCACAGAGTAGAAATGAAGCATTTTAGATACGGCTTTTAACGAAGCTTTCCATTTCGTTGACAATCTCTTCGATCGTACGTTCACCGTTAATCGTATGTAACAGATTTTTGGCACCGTAAAAAGCTTGAATGCCGGCTAAAGGTTCGGTATACACTTTCATACGGTTTTGAAAGACTTGCACGTTGTCGTCCGCACCGCGTGCACGCCCTAAAACGCGATCGCATGCGACTTGTTCGCTCACTTCGACTTCGATAACATTGACGAGTTTTACCGTCGTCTCTTTTTCCAAAATAGCGTCAAGTGCTTTCATTTGTTCGTCCGAACGCGGGAAACCGTCGATTAAGATAACGTCTTTCGGGCTATTTTTAATCGCGCCGACGATAGTGTTAATGACGATATCGAGCGGAACAAGATTGCCCGCACTAACAAAAGCGTCGATGGTTTTTCCAAGCTCGCTTCCTTTTGCCACTTCGTCGCGGAGAAGTTCTCCTGTGGAATAATGCGCAATACTCTCGCTATTTTTTTTGGCGATAAGGCTTGCATCGGTCGTTTTACCGCTTCCGGGAGCTCCGATAATTAAAAACAGTCTCTTCACTGGCACATCTCCTTTATTTGATTTTTTCACGAAGGCGAATACCCAAGTCGCGTAATTGATCGTTTTCGACCGCACTTGGAGCACGCGTTAGAAGGCATTGGGCTTTTTGTGTTTTCGGGAACGCGATAACGTCGCGAATACTCTCGCTTCGCGTAATCAGCATCATCATACGATCAAGTCCGATCGCCAAGCCGCCGTGAGGCGGTGCCCCGAATTTGAGCGCATCGAGTAAAAATTCAAATTTCTCGTGTGCCTCTTCATCGCTGATACCCAAAAGATTAAAGACTTTTTGTTGAATCTCTTTTTTATGAATCCTAATGCTTCCGCCTCCCAGTTCCACGCCGTTTAGAACGACGTCGTATGCGATGGATTCCATCTCGTCGATCGGCGTATTGTCGATGTCTTTTGGCATCGTAAAAGGGTGGTGCAAGGCTTTGGCTTGGCCGTTTTCAACTTCGAACATCTCAAAATCGACGACCCAAACGAATTCAAACGTATCTTTAGGAATAATGCCCATTTGTTCGGCAAGGAAAATACGGAATCGACCCATATAATCGAGTACGACTTTTTTATCGCCGGCACCGAAGAAGATCGCATCTCCTACATGTAAGTCTGCCGCGTCGATAATCGCTTGAAGATCCGCTTCATCGAAAAACTTCGTTAAAGGTCCTTTGAGTCCGTCTTCTTTCATTTGAAAGTAACCCAAGCCTTGTGCGCCGAATTTTTTCACGTACTCTTCAAATCCTTGCATTTGTCGTTTGGAAAAGATGGTGTCGCCGTTTGGAACTTTAAGTGCTTTAATGCGGTTTTTCTTCGTGTCTTTGGCGATAGAGCTGAAAATTTCGTTTTTACATCGTGCAAAAATATCGATGACGTCGATCATGGAGAGGTCGTAACGAAGATCGGGCTTGTCGGAGCCGTATCGCTCCATCGCTTCTTTGTAACGAATGCGGTTAAACGGAATAGAAATCTCGTATCCGCAAGCATGAAAGACGTCTTTGAGAAGGTTTTCCGTCACGCGCATGACGTCTTCTTGCGTACAAAAGCTCATTTCGATGTCGATTTGGGTAAATTCAGGTTGGCGATCCGCGCGTAAATCTTCGTCGCGGAAACATTTGGCGACTTGAAAATAACGATCAAATCCCGCACACATCAACAATTGTTTAAAAAGTTGGGGAGATTGCGGGAGCGCGTAAAATTCACCGTTGTGAACGCGACTGGGTACGAGATAATCGCGCGCACCCTCCGGCGTCGATTTGGTCAAAATCGGCGTTTCGACTTCCAAAAAGCCTTGCGCATCCAACGAATTACGCACCGCAACGGTTGCCTTACTTCGAAGTTTAAATATTTCATACGCTTTAGGATTGCGCAAGTCGAGGTAGCGGTATTTTAGACGTACGTCTTCTCCGACGTTGTTGTCGCCGATAACGAACGGAACGGTTTCGCTCACGTTTTCGATGATTAATTCGTCGACGACGATTTCGATTTTGCCCGTTTTAAGGCGCGGGTTTTCAAGCCCTTCGCCTCTGGCGCGTACTTTACCTTTTGCTTTGAGCACAAACTCGTCTCTGACGCGTGCGGCAATGTCGTGAGCGCGAACGCTATCGGCAGGGTCGCACACCAATTGTACCAATCCCGATTTATCGCGAAGGTCGATAAATATAACGCCTCCGTGATCTCTATTACTGTTGGCCCATCCGCAAACTTCTACGATTTCGCCGATATTGGCGACATCTAAATCCGTACAATAATGACTTCTCAATTTTTCTTCCTAACATAGGTCGTTTTTTAAAGCTCTTAGTATAGCTAAAAGTAACTTGTCTTTAGTTTATTTTAGAGGCGATTACTCTTTTTTGTGGTACAATCCTCGAGCATATGGTTTTTAATTTGTGAGGATTCGGGGTAGCATGAACAATGTAATGATTTGCCTAGAGCTAACGCTTTTAGCCGTAGGAGCTTTTTTTTTAATACGATCTCTTCGACCTATTAATCAGTTAATTTTAGATTTGACGGATCAAAAGCTGATTCGCCAGTGGAAAACTTTGAGTGTTTTGATTCTCTCTTTTTTGATCGGCTATCTGGTTTTAGGGTACGATCTTTGGGTTCACAAAGACAACTCTTCGTTTATCTCGGTCATGATCGCTTTGGTGCTTTTCTTAGGCGGTACGTTTGCTTTTTTGGTCGGACAATTGGCACTTTATACCGCGAACGATATGAAACATTTAGCTCTTTTGCAGCAAGAAAGTATTACCGACGGCTTAACGAGACTTAAAAACAGACGCTATTTCGATCAACGTCTCTCCGAAGAAGTCGCTCTTTCCAAGCGTTATAAACTTCCTTTGAGCTTGATTCTCGTCGACGTGGATTATTTTAAAAAAATCAACGACGTTTTCGGGCATACGGTTGGAGACGAAGTATTGAAAAACCTGTCGAATATTATTATGGAGACCGTACGCGACAGTGACGTCGTAGCTCGCTACGGCGGTGAGGAAATCGTCATTATTACGCCCAATACCGATAAAAAAGAGGCGTCGCTTTTAGCGGAGAGATTACGCGAGAAAGTTGAAAAAACCGTGATGGCAACCGTCGAGACGACGCAAGAGGTCGTGCAAGCGACGATTAGTTTAGGCGTTTGTGCCTTGAGTCATGTGATTTTAGATAAAGAAGCGTTGCTTGAAGAGACCGATCAAGCCCTTTATTTAGCAAAAAAATACGGACGAAATCGCGTCTCTATCAGCAGTTGGTAGGAAAATTTCCTACCGTTACATACGTGTTAAGCGCGTTACGATTTGATCGATACTATCGGAAAAAAGACCGTATAAAAAGGGCTCCAAGTCTTTAGAATTGTACGAAGGCGCGATCCATTTGCTCCCTTTTTGTTTAAAGTTTTGCGTGATCACTTCGTCACCGCGTCTTACGATAACTTCGATTTCAATTTCGCCGTATAAATTCGCATCGAAATTTTTATCGTTATAAACGAGTTGGATATTTTTAAGATAAATTTCCGCGACTAAAGATGCCGCTTGTGCGGAAGCGTCGGTGTTGAAACCCGCAAGGTTCAGCGCGTAGCCAAGACCTTCTTTATAGCGATCTTCAAAGTTGACGTTGCTATAAAACTGGGTTAAAGTATCGCCTTTTTGTTCGACGTAACCGATGACTTTTTTATCGGCGCGAAGGTCTTTAACGAGTCTTACGTAGACGGTTTTTTTCTCTTTAGTAAGAGGCCCTTTGTACTCAGCTTTGTACGATTCAAGGTTTAAAGCTTCATTTTTATACGTACAACCGCTCAAAAGCAAGAGCATCGCACCCATAAAAAACAGTAAGGTTTTCATGTTTTCTCCTAGTGATATTTGGCGCGAATTATAACATAATCGATGATTAATAAAATACAAGGTAGAATGAGTTTCCATGAAGATAACACAACACAATCAACTTTTATCGGCTATCACGTGCGTCGGACTGACAAGCAAACCTAATGACGCGTCGCTTCGTATTTTCGTCGACGAAATTCGCATGGCATTGCACCGACGGGGCGTTTCGTTACTGATCGACGAAGTGAGCGCGCAAACGCTCGGAGCGGAAGGAACGCCTTTTGATACGATGTGCGCCCGAAGCGATTTTCTCATTTCGCTCGGCGGAGACGGTACGCTGATTTCGTTGTGTCGCCGTAGCTTTGCGTATCACAAGCCCGTGTTAGGAATTTACGCCGGACAACTGGGCTTTTTGACGGATATCCAAACCGAAGAGATTAGCCGTTTTATCGACGGGCTTTTTGCCGAGAATTACCGTATCGATACGCGTATGATGTTGGAAGTCTCCCTTCACGCCAAAGGGCATATCCAAAAAGCGGTTGCGTTTAACGACGTCGTCGTATCGCGTTCCAAAATCTCTCACATGAGTACCGTACGTGCTTACGTCGACGGGCATTTGTTTAACACCTATTACGGCGACGGCGTTATCGTCTCGACGCCGACCGGCTCGACCGCATACAACCTTTCCGCCGGAGGGCCGTTGCTCTATCCGTTGACCGAAGCTTTGATTTTAACGCCGATTTGTCCGCATTCGCTTACGCAACGCCCCTTGGTTTTGCCGGTCGATTTTGAAATTTCGTTGGAGAGTGAAGACGATACGGTCGTCGTGATCGACGGGCAGGAGACGTATAGTATGAACGATTTTGATCGCATTAGCGTTAAGATCGCCAAAAAAGGCGCACGGTTGATTCACCGTTTGGAGCATGACTATTTTGACGTGTTGAGAAAGAAGTTACGTTGGGGGCATATGTGATAGAGCGATTGTTGTTAAAAAACCATCTTTCGTTTGAGGCGTGCGAGCTCGAGTTTCAAAACGGCTTGATCGTTTTTACGGGGCCTAGCGGCGCGGGTAAATCGGTTTTAATGCAAGGGATGCTGAGCGTATTCGGTTATGGTGAAGCACAAGCCGACGTTATCGAAGCGACGATTACTCAAAAGCTCGGTTTGGAAGCGTTCGGTTTTGAAGAAGAAAGCCCCAACGTGTTTAAATTTTTGAAAGCCAAAAGTGCGCGCTATTTCATCAATGCACAAAGCGTTTCCAAAAAAGCTCTTTCAGACATTTCGCGTACGTTTTTAAGTTCTTTGGGCGTTAAAGACAGTAGCGAATTCGACACGAAACGCTTAATCGAACTTTTAGACGGCGTTTGCGCTTCGCACGAAGCAACGCACCTTCAAAACGTGGCGCATTTTCAAACGCTTTTTCAAGAGTACGTTACCTTAAAAAACGAGCTTGAAAGCGTGGAAGCCGAAGAGAAAAAAATTGAAGATCTAAAAGAATTTGCTCGTTTCGAAATTGCTAAAATCGATGAAGTGTCACCTAAAGTCGGTGAAGACGAAGAATTGCTTTCGTTTAAAAAGTCGCTTTCTAAAAAAGAAAAAATCGAACAGGCGATGCAAAAAGCCTCTGAAATCTTTGCTTTAGAATCAAGCGTTTACGAAGCACTGCATCTTATGGAAGCGGACGCCGCGTTTTTCGATGCGTGTATTAACGAATTGCGTTTGATTTTTGAAAAACAAAGCGACACCCTAGAAGCGTTGGAAGAGATCGACGTCGAGAATTTACTCGATCGCATCGAAAAAATTTCCCAATTGAAAAAACGCTACGGTTCGATCGAAGGCGCGTTAGAACACCGAACAAAACGCCAAGAAGAGTTGGCGCGCTACGAAAATATAGCGTTTGAAAAAAGCCGTTTGGAAAAAGCTCTTGCCAAATACGAAAGCGATGTCACGGCTTTGGCGCAGGTTTTATCTCAAAAAAGACGCTTACATGTAAGCGCGTTGCAAGAACATTTGAACGCCTATTTATCCCAACTTTACATGCCGCCTTTAAGCGTAAACATGCAAGAGGGGACTTTAAGCGAATACGGTTGCGACGTCGTTCAAATCGCTTTGGGAAAAGTGGATTTGAAGAAAATCAGTTCGGGTGAATACAACCGTTTACGGTTGGCGTTTTTGGCGGTACAAAACACGTTTTTACTCTCCGGCGGAGGTGTTTTAATCTTAGACGAGATCGACGCCAATTTGAGCGGAAAGGAGTCTATGAGCGTTGCAAACGTCTTAAAACAACTGTGTACGCGGTACCAAATTTTTGCAATTTCACATCAACCGCAACTCTCTTCACGTGCCGATCAACACTTCTTGGTTGCGAAGCAAGGATCGACTAGCTCGGTAAGAGAACTGCAAGGCGAAGAGCGAATGGAAGAACTTGCCCGCATGGTCAGTGGCGAACATGTTACCGATGAGGCAAAACAGTTTGCTAAAACCCTTCTTGAAAGTGCAAAATCGTAACAACTTTTTCAGTGCTTCTTTTTTTATTCTTCTAAAATCATACGAATATCATACCGTTCTTTTACTCTGCGTGTAGAGTTTACATTCAAAAGGAGGTACGTATGCAAACTTGGCAACAAGTTTATGCACCTATCGGTGGGAGTTTAGGGTTATCGGCACTCGTGGCGTTAATTCCGATTGTGTTTTTCTTTATGGCGTTGGCCGTTTTTCGAATGAAAGGGCATTTGGCTGCGACGATTACGTTGGCATTGTCGATGATCGTTGCCGTCGTTGCTTTCGGAATGCCTACGGGTATGGTGGTTTCATCCGCCGCATACGGGTTTTTGTTCGGATTGTGGCCGATTGCTTGGATTATCGTCGCTTCCGTTTTCTTGTACAAATTGACGGTTAAAAGCGGACAATTCGGCATTATACGTAACTCTATCATTTCCATTACGGAAGATCAGCGTATTCAAGTTATTTTGATCGGTTTTTCTTTCGGAGCCTTTTTGGAAGGTGCCGCCGGTTTTGGCGCTCCGGTCGCGATTACGGCGGCAATTTTGGTCGGTCTCGGATTTGCTCCGCTTTACGCCGCCGGCCTTTGTTTGATTGCCAATACCGCTCCTGTCGCATTTGGCGCCTTGGGTATTCCTATTTTGGTTGCGGGCAAAGTAACCGGCATCGATCCGTTTTTGGTCGGCGCGATGGCGGGACGTCAATTGCCGTTTCTTTCAATCATTATTCCGTTATGGATCGTAGCGATGATGGACGGTTTTAAGGGCGTAAAAGAAGTGTGGCCTGCGGCACTCGTTGCCGGCGGAAGTTTTGCGTTTTCTCAATACGCGACGTCAAATTTCATCGGACCTGAGTTACCGGACGTTACATCGGCGATCATTTCTATCGTTGCTACGACCGTTTTCCTCAAATTTTGGAAACCTAAAAATATCTTAAAAGGTCACGTATCCGCCGAATTGGAACGTGAGACGCAAAAAGCGCACACGGGTGGGGAAGTTTTGAAAGCATGGTCTCCGTTTATCATCCTTTCGATTATGGTTACGATTTGGACGACCAATGCGTTTAAAGCCTATTTTGCCAAAGGTGCGATTATGGCGGGGACGATTTTCAACTTTGAATTTAGTTCTATCAGCAACGCGATCTTTAAAATGGCGCCGATTGTTGCCAAACCGACGGCATTCCCAGTGATTTATACGTTTAACCCGATTTCGGCAACCGGAACGGCCATTTTCTTTGCCGCAATTATCTCGATGTTTATTTTGCGCGTCGATATGAAAACGGCGGTCAAAACAATGGGCGAAACCCTCTTTGAATTGAAATGGGCCATCTTATCGATCGGTATGGTTTTAGGGTTTGCGTTTGTGATGAACTATTCGGGTATGTCGACGACGATGGCGTTGGTATTGGCGAATACGGGCTTCTTATTCCCGTTCTTCTCTCCGATTTTGGGTTGGTTAGGTGTTTTCCTTACCGGGTCGGACACCTCTTCCAATGCGCTTTTCTGCGGCTTGCAACAATCTACCGCACACCAATTGGGCTTAAACGAGACCTTAATGGTTGCGGCGAATACCACGGGCGGCGTCTGCGGCAAGATGATTTCTCCGCAATCGATTTCCATCGCATGTGCGTCTGCCGGTATTGTCGGAAAAGAGTCCGATCTCTTCCGATTTACGGTTAAGCACAGCTTGGTGCTAGTCGTGATCATGGGGATTATGACGATGGCGCAAGCATATGTTTTAACATGGATGGTTCCGTAAATTAACCTTTTTGCGACGGCGGATTCCTCCGCCGTCGCCTTCTTTTAGAAAACTCCCAATGCTTTTATGTTACAATCAAAAATCTAATAAACGTTAATGCCCTCAATTAGGATTTTGAATGTCGCGTGAAAAAATACTCATCGTCGAAGACAATAAAGCACTCTCAAAACTGATCGTTAAAAAAATGCAATCCAGCCTTGATTTCGACATCGATGCCGCGTATAGCTACGAAGAAGCGTTGGCATTGGTTGAAAAAGAAAAAGACTATTTCGTGGCTCTTTTGGATTTGAATCTGCCCGATGCGCCGGAGGGCGAAGTGGTCGATATGATTTTAAGCCATAAGATTCCTTCCATCGTTCTGACCGGTTCGATGGATCACGAGACGCGCGAAAAAATCTTAAAAAAAGAGGTTATCGATTACGTTCATAAAGGCAATATCGACGACGTGAATTATATTTTTTCGCTGATCGAACGCCTGCATAAAAATCGTAACGTTAAAGTACTCGTCGTTGACGATTCAATCGTCGCTCGTGCTCAAATTAAAGATTTTTTACAGCGGCATATGTTCAAAGTGCTCGTTGCGGCACACGGCGAAGAAGCTTTGGCGTTTTTAGAAGACAATCCGGATATTAAACTGATTTTGACGGATTATTTAATGCCCGTCATCGACGGCGTTGAATTAACGAAAGAGGTACGCAAACGTTATTCGAAAAACGAACTGTCCATTATTGCGATGACCGCCAGCAATGCGGAATTGATTTCGGCGCATTTTTTAAAAATCGGCGCGAACGATTTTATCAACAAACCTTTTAGTCAAGAAGAGATTACGTGTCGTATCGACAATTCGCTAGACGCGCTTGAATATATCGCTACGATTAAAGCCATGGCGCAAAGCGATTTTCTGAGCGGTTTGGCAAACAGGCGTTTTTTCTTTGAACAGATGCAACACTATTTTAAAGAGGCGAAAGAGCACAGCGAGCCTTTTGCTCTGGGATTGATTGACATCGATCAGTTCAAACAAATCAACGATACTTTAGGGCATCGCATCGGTGATGCTGTGATCGTTGCCTTGTCCGAACAGCTGAAAAACCATTTTTGCGATAATGCTTTTATTTCGCGTTTCGGCGGCGATGAGTTTTGCGTCGTGCTCAAACAGTGCGACCCCAAAAAAGCGTTAGCTTATTTTGTTAAATTTACCGATGTCGTATCGCATTTAGCGATCAGCGTACCGGAAACAAAATCTTTACATGTCAGCGTCTCGATCGGCGTGACGTTTAACGACGTCGGTTCCCTCGAAGAGATCGTGCATCTAGCCGATCAAGCGCTTTATAAAGCCAAACAAAACGGGCGCAATCGCGTGGAAGTTGCTTAATGATCATCGATACCCATTGTCATTTGGACGATACGCAATTTGCGGACGATTTGGATGAAGTCGTTTTACGGGCCAGCAAAGGCGGCGTGAAAGGCATCGTGATTCCGGGTGCGGAGATCCATGATCTTGAGCGCGCCCAAACTCTGGCACATCGCTACGAACATATTTTTTTTGCGGCGGGGGTGCATCCATACCATCATGATCAATACGACGAAACCGTTTTGCGCCGCTTTTTAGAAGATGAAAAATGCATTGCGATAGGTGAGTGCGGATTGGACTATTTTCGCTTACCCGAAGAAGCTGAGGCTATGGTTAAGGAAAAAGAGAGGCAAAAAGAGATTTTTCGATGTCACGTGCGTTTGGCAAAAGAGCTCCAAAAACCCCTCATCGTACACATACGCGACGCAAACGACGATAGCAAACGTATTTTATTGGAAGAAGATGCGGGTGTTATCGGCGGTATTTTGCATTGCTACAATGCCTCCAAACATTTGCTCGATTTAGCCGATCACGGGTTTTATTTCGGTATCGGCGGCGTCTTAACGTTTAAAAATGCCAAGAGCCTTGTTGAAGTTTTACCGTTAATTCCAAAAGATAAGCTTTTGATCGAAACCGACGCTCCTTACCTAACGCCGGTGCCTTTTCGAGGGCAGAGAAACGAGCCTTTTTACACGCGATTGGTTGCTGAGAAGATGGCAGAGGTTTTAGAGATGAGTGTTACGGATATACACGATTTAACCACAAAAAATGCTCTTTTTCTCTTTAAAGCTTTAGAAAAGATAAAGTTTGATACAATCTAAAGATAACATCAAGCAAAAACGACACGAAAAGGAGAGGCATGTACAAGGTTATCGTAGCCCTTTTTTTAATCTTTCAGAGCCTGCATGCTTTCTTAAGCACCGATAACACCGACTACCAACAACAACTAACCGCTCTTAAAAATTTCGATCTTCCCAACACTTTTTTAAAAGATTCTATTTTTATCTCCATGAAAGAAGATGCCGAGACGTATAAAACCAAACACTTTCTCAAAACGCTTGAAAACGGCGATAAATTTATTCCGATTTTACAAAAAATGATGCAAGAAGCCGGCGTTCCTTCCGAATTTTTATACCTTGCGATGACGGAATCGAGTTTCAATCCATACTCTTCTTCTTCGGCAAGGGCTTCGGGTATCTGGCAATTTATTCCGGCAACGGCCAAACTCTACCGTTTAACCAACGATAGTTTTGTCGATTACAGGCGCGATCCGGTTAAATCGACCGAAGCCGCTATCGCCTATTTGAAAAACTTACACGGCATGTTCGGCAAATGGTATCTTGCCGCGTTAGCGTATAATTGCGGAGAGGGAACGGTTTCCAAAGCCATCGAAAAAGCCGGAACGGACGATATTAACGTTTTATTGGACGAGCATAAAAAATATTTACCCAAAGAGAGCCGACTGTATATTCGTAAAATTTTGATGATGAGCTATATCTCTAACAGCACCGACGTGATGCTCGATAACGGTTCGGAGTACCTTCTAAACCGTGCCAACAACGCTACGTTCGTTAAAGTGAGCGTCAAAGGCGGTACGTCGCTTAAAGATATTGCGGAAAGCATGAGCATATCGATGAGCGAGCTTAAAGCTTACAATCCTCACCTGAAGCACGCTTTTACACCGCCCGTGAATACCGAAAGCTACGTTTACATTCCGCAAGATCGCCAAATTGCCTTTACGCAAAACTTCGATACGACGAAAGAACCTCAAAAGTATACCCTTTACGTTGCCCAAAAGGGCGATTCGTTAGATAAAATCGCACAAAAATACGGTACGGCATCGCAAAAACTGATCGAACTCAACGGTTTAAAAAGTGCCGCGCTCAAACCGAAAACCGAACTCATCGTTCCTTTAGGAGCTCCGAAAGCGTCTACGTCTTTGATGCAAGAAGCGGTTTACATCGCGAAAGCGGGAGATTCGATGGAGAGTATTTCTAAAAAATACGCTATTTCCCTCGATATGCTTTTAAAAGCGAATCATAAAAAAGAAGCTTTGGTGAAAGCGGGAGAGAGTATTGTTATTCCGAAACGTTAGTGCCTTTAGCCTTCTTATGCTTGCGTGCATTTCGTGTTTTACGGGATGTTCTTCGCGTAGTTCGTATGTACATACGCCTCGAGGGGCAAGCGGTTCTAGCGAAGAAGCGGCTTCCATTAACAACTCCCCCGCAATGCACCGGGCCACGATGCGACCCTATACGATCGACGGAAAAACTTACTATCCGACGATGGTCAGCGTCGGGGATTATTTCAGCGGCGTGGCAAGCTGGTACGGCAAAGATTTTCACGGCAAAAAAACCTCAAACGGCGAAGTGTATAACATGTACGATTTAACCGCCGCGCATAAAACCCTTCCGATGAACACGATGCTCAAAGTGACCAACCTTAAAAACAATAAAAGTATCGTCGTACGCGTCAACGATCGAGGGCCTTTTGTGGGTACGCGTATTATCGATCTTTCTTATACGGCGGCTTCGAGGTTGGAGCTCGTCGCTAACGGTACGGGTCCTGTAGGATTGGAAGTCATCGGTTTTGCAGGCGTCGTCGCACCGGCGGGTGCGCCTAAAGAGAGTGTCGTAGAGAGCGATTATTTTATTCAAATCGGTGCGTTTAGAAGCAAAGAGGGTGCCGCACGGTTTGCTCAAAGCAATATGAATGTTAATAATCGCTACAATGCGGTCGTGAAAGAAGGAACGTTTGAAAATCAGCCGATCTATCGCGTCTGGTTGAAAGGTTTCGGTAGTGAAGCGGAAGCCTCCGATTTTATTGCAAAAGGGCAATTTAAAGGCTCATTTATCGTAAGGGAATAACATGATAAAAACCGTAGAACGCATTACGAAAGAGACGAATATTCGCGTCGAGCTCAATTTAGAAGGAAGCGGGCAATCCGCTATTTCAACGGGTATCGGCTTTTTCGATCATATGTTGGAAGCATTTTCGAAGCATTCTCAGATCGATTTAACCCTTACATGTCAAGGCGATACGTATATCGATTTTCATCATAGCGTCGAGGATATCGGAATCGTTTTGGGACAGGCGCTTAAAGCCGCGATCTATCCGATCGAAAAGGTAGAACGATACGGTAATGCCGTCGTCGTTATGGACGAAGCGGCGGTCGAATGCGATTTGGATTTGAGCAACCGCGCTTATTTAGTTTACGAAGTAGACGCGGAAGGAAAAGTCGGCGAATTCGACGTTGAATTAGCCGAAGAATTTTTTAGAGCCGTTGTGCAAAATGCCGCTTTGAGTGCGCACATTATCGCACGACGCGGCAGAAACAAACACCATCTTTT